>PAXL01000029.1 GCA_002714465.1 Gemmatimonadota bacterium
CGGGTTCTCCGGTGTCTGACGAAGACCCTGATCACCAAACGTCGTATCAAGATCCAGGCCCATCGGACCCACCTCGCCCGACGGTAATGCTACAGCATCGGGACTCAAGCCGGGCCCACCCGGCTCGAGCGGCGTCAGAGCGGTCGCAGTCAGTGTGATATGGGTTTTTTGGGGAAGGTTTGTCTGTAATGTGATCTGGCCGGAAAACGTCCCCGGATCCTCAGAAGAGAATGTAATGTCGATGGAGAGCATCTGGCCGGCCCCTATCGTGGCAGTCGAGACCGATGTCGTGAAGGGCCCATCGATGGTGATGGAGCTGACCTCGAGCGCGGCTGAGCCGGGATTGCTGATTGTGACAGATTGCGTTGAAGGCGAACCCACGTCGGTGTTGAAACTGATGGTCGATGTGCTCAGGACAAGCGCTGGGATGGGAGTCTGGTTTGCGATGGCTGACGCAGACAGTTCGATCGTGACGGCCGTGTTAGTCGGGTCGTTGGTCGTCAAAGATAGCTTGCCCGTGAACGAGCCTTCCGTCTGCGGGTCGAAGGAGACGATAAACGACATGTCACTGCCAGCGGGAATGGTTGCAGAAGTCGGGTTTATTGAAAAAGGGGTCCCTAATGACGTGCCGGAGACGATTAGGTCTGAGCTGCCGATATTCCGGATGGTGAAGCCTTGCGTGGCTGACGTCCCCGCTTCGATCCCCGTCCAGGACAGAGACGTGGTCGAAGGGGAGGCGGCAGGCTGAGATTGACGGACCACCGCGCCCGAGAAGGCATCGATAAAGGGCAGCGAAGATCCCGAGCCGGCGAATAAGATCAGCTCGAATGTGCCCTGCTCGCTGTTTTGGAAGGAGATGTCCGTCGTGAAGCGGCCGCCCTTGACGTCAGCGAAGAAGCGTGTTGGTTCGCCACCGGTGTCCGGGTCGAAGCGGAACAGGATCTGGCCGTCGGAGAACAGGTCCACGATGCCGGATATTCTGAATTTGTGACCGGAGAAAAACTCCGTCTGAAGAGGCTCATCTAGCGTGATCCCGGGGAAGTAATTGACGGGCAGTAGCACTCGTTCGGATCCCGTGGACTCGACGGTGATGAAGGAGAATCGGCTTATAAAGGGGAGGGACTGCCCCGCTTCACCCGTGAAGACGGCGACGTCGTATTCTCCGCTTTCCGCCGGTGTGAAGACGATTCCTTTTTCGAAGCTGCCCCCAGAGACGTCGAGGAAGTGGCGCAGGTTGTCACCGCCCCCCCCCTCGGTTCGAATTGGAAGAGGATCTGGGTGACCGACCGATCCGAGACGGTGCCGGCGAGCGTGATGCCTTCTCCTGCGCGCAGGATTCCGGGAAGATCCTTGGTGAGGCTGACGCCGGAGAAGAAGGTCGACGGGATCGAGAAGACGCCTCCCAAGTCGAGCCACCGAAACGGTCCATAGTCGCCGGTGAACCCGAGAGTCGGGTCCGCAGCAAGACCGGCGAAAACTTTGATCCTGAAGGTGCCGCTCAGTGTCGGGTGGACAAAGAAGGTCGCGTCGAATCGTCCCTCCTCGACGTCTGAGAAGATTCTGACCGTGTCTCCCCCGTTGAGCGGGTCGAACCTAAAGAGCAAACGGTCGACGGTCGTAGGATCGGACACGAATCCGGATACCAGCACGTTCGAGCCAGCAGTCAGTTCGGTTGGCAGGGTAGCGTCTAGCGTGATTGCCGAGAAATAGTCCATTGGTAGCTCGACTGCACCGGTGCCGCGTGCGATGGTGACGCCCGGGAGTCGCCCGAAGAAGGGCAGTGATTGGTCCTGTACTCCGGCAAAGATACTGAGTGTGTATCGGCCTGCAGCCTCGTGTGGAAGTACGACCGGGAGGTCGAACCGCCCGGTCAGACCGTCGACGCTGTATCGGAGTGTGTCAGCCGCCGTGTCTTGGGGGTCGAAACGGAATAGGATCTCGGTCGTCGCTGGGTCCGCGATCGAGCCAGAGATTCTGACGTTCTCGCCCGTCGTGAAGTGCCCGGACAGCGAAGTGTCGAAGGTGATTCCTGTAAAGTAGTCGGTCTTGAGTGCGGCGTTGTGACGGAAGAGGGTTGGGATCGGGATCAGAAGGCCGCGGAACTGGCCGCTGGCATCCGTGTCGATCGAGATGGTCGATACTTCCGTGCCCATCAGGCGGATCGACGCGGCGGCGTAGGCTTTGGTGCTTCCGGTGACCGTTACAGCATCGGGCGAGAGCGCGTGATGATCAGGAACGGGAATGGATCGACCGCCGGTTGTCGGGTCGACAAAGAATGGATAGGCATAGTCGTACCTGCTGTTGAGGCCTGACCCTGCCAGGAACATCCGCGACAGATACATTTCGTAGACCTCCTCGAAGGTCTTTGCAGACACATTCTCCACGTTAGCGATGCCGGAAAGGTCGGTTTGGGTCAGCCTCCTGGGGACGTCGTCTCCGAAGGATTCCATCATCGATCGGGCAAAGGTGTAGGCTGTCCCTCTAACCCCGGAGTCGTGTGCCTTTTCCGCAAGGATCGAGTAGAGTCCCGGCGCCTCCGCATACGTTTTGACGTTTCCGGGGTTGCCTCCTTCGACGTGCTGACCCACGAGATCTTCCGCGATGTGCGACAAGGCCTCGTTTATCGGCGAAATCTCTGATGGACCATTCCGCAAGCGAACGTGTTGATTGTAGTTGACGAGGTGCTGGAACTCGTGTGCGAGCAGGGATTCGAAAAAACTGTCCTCGTGATCGAGACCGATATACATCATGTCCGCTTCGTTCCCGTCCCCTCCATCGAAAGTGGAGTAAAGGGATTTCGCACGGAAGAACCCGGCTACGCCGCCGATCTGGTCGACCAGCTCCGTATAGAGGAAGATGACTTTGCCGTTCCCGTCGACATCGGACATGCCGCCGAATGCTGATGTGATGATCGGGTAGGCGTGATCGCTGAAACGATCGATCTGCGCCTGGGCTTCGGCCGTCGTGATTAGACTTGTATTGTTGTCGACCCAAGCCTCCGCACGCGAGCTCGTGGCGACGAGTGTGGCGGACACGTTCTGTGTCCTCACGCTCCCGAAGGATTCGAACGTGAACGTGCGGGCAGATCCGACTTGGAAGGCGACTGCCTGCTTTCGCGCAGCGGGAAAGCCCGATAGCCTGAATCGTTTTGCCAGTTCCGCTTCCTCGCTCCTCAGGCGGGCCTTGACCGAGGTGCGCACACCTGACGCGTGTTGGAACAGACGGACAGAAGGTCGGGTGGCAAAGGCTGCGCCGACAGTGAAGTCGTACGTGCGCGAGGTGTCGGGTTCGTCTCTTAGAGCCGAATACAGGATCAGCTGGTAGTCGGAGGATGTGAAGTCGAGCGTGAGGGTGCCCGAACCCGAGGGGAGCGAGACTTGGGTCGGGACGCCGATTGTCTGCTGTGAAGCGGCTTGAGAGGTGATAAGCCAGAGGGCGGTCAGGATAAGGGTAGCCGAGGCGAACTTACGAGGGCAGAAGGTCGGTTTCAAACCTAAGTCCTTAATTTTAAAAAAAGGCCACCAGGCCTACCGAGCCCTCCCAGACGTCGCTGACGGCCAGTGATCCGGGTCTTGCGTTAGTCGGGGCGAACCGCCACCACAAGGTCGGTAGCAATAGTGCGTGGGTGATGTATACAGTGCAAAGCTGCCTGTCTAGAAGACCTCGTCCGTCAGGTCTGCCTGAACGATCCGGTCGACACGGAAGACACGGTCTCCTTTCCGGCTTCGGCAGTAGGCGTAAAGCATTTGATCGTCTTCAGATGTGGGTTCAACGATCCGCTCTTGGTGGTTCCGGTCGCCATACCCCAGTCGGACGAGCACGCGGTTCTCGATCGCGTAGTCGATGAGCGATCGGATGTCTTTCTCATCGGATGCCGGGCTGGTTCCCTGAAAGGCGTTTCGGACGGCTCGACCGTCCGACTCGCGGATCTGGTTGATGGCCGCTTGGTAGGCTTCGTCATACTTCGGACGGGCTTTCTCGAGCGGCTCCGAGGGCGACCGCCGCAGGCTGCGTTTGAGCTGACGAAGGAGTGTCGTCGGTCCCGATTCCCCGTTGCCATAGTCGCTAAGGAAGGCGGCACCGGACTCTAGGAAGGCGACGATCTTCGACAGATCGGAGGCGCGAAAGTTTAGCTGGACCACGCCGTCGTCTGTTGCCTCGCCATGTGTCTCGAGCGCAGGCATATAACCGAGCTTGCTGAGCGTGTTGGCCACGGCATCGGGCTTGACGGTCGCCGAGATGGCCGCCGTCTTGTCGCTGAGGCGCTCGTCAACAAGCTCTGCAACCTGTTTCTGGGCGAGAAGCTCGTCGAGGAGGTTAGGGTCGTCGACCTCCATATATCCAGCGGCCTGCTTGATCTTGACTTCTCCGTGCTTGTCTTCACACTCGGAGATCAGTGACTTGACCATGTCTGGTACTCCTGTGGCACTGCGGCTTTCGAGAAACTTTCGAATGGTTCGTGCGGAACTAGATCGGTTGAACGCATCCAGGAAGGCTTCTTTTCGTATCAGAAAGTGGCTGACGACATCGATCGATTCGAGGTCGCTCAATCCACAGAGTCGTATGTAGTCTACCGGGGGCAGCTCGGGCGGCGCGAGGATTTCGAGGTTCGGCTGAATGATGAAGGTCGCGTCCGAGTCGAATGGGATCGCGAATTCCGGAGCCGGGGCGTTCTTCGAGTCGATGATGTGCGCGCCCACCGGCGTAAGTCTGAAACAGGCACCCTCGACGGTGTGCAGTGGACGGTTGAAGGAGCCCGGGTTGCCGATCTCGACAAGGCCAATCCACGCGAGCGTCGAGGATAGTATTCGGCGCAGAATCTCGTCCGCAGTGGTGCCGCGGGAAGCGAGGGCGCGACCGGATGCGGGGCCCTCAGCGAGCTCCCGAAAGGGGGGCGAGATCCGGTGCAACATCTTGTAGAACTGCGGGTAGGCGACCCAATGGTTCATCGGACACTTGCCAAGCGCGAGAAGGACTTCCTTCCGCAGCGTGAGCATTTCGTCGGTCCGTGTCTTTTTCGGTGAGGCGGTCGTCCGGTCGGCTGCCCATTCGTTCCAGCGATCGGTGGTCTTCCAGAAGTCGAGGAGCGCGTTTGTGAGTTTCGCGCGGTCTTCAAGCAGCCTGACCTTGCGGAAATTCACGGTCCAGCGGTTGGCCACGTTTTTGACGAGACCGGCGTGCTCGGCGAAGAGCATTAGGAAGTCGGAGTATCCGGGATCCACGTCAGCTTTGAAGAATCGGCCCGCCTCTTTGAGTTCCCCCTTGGGCATGCCACCGTGCTTGAGCGTGCGGGGTCGACGTCGTTCGATCAGTCCGAGAAGCGTGGTCAGATCCTGCGGTACGAGTAGGCCGGGGGAGACGATGTCTTCCGGCATCTCGACAATTTCGGCGAGGCCCTGTTCCGGTGTGCCCTCGAGGTTGCCGCCCTGCTTCTTGGCCATATGGCCAAGCGATTCCCGAAGATCCTGAGCCAGACGGATTTCGTCTTCATCACCGAGGCGGCTCTTGGCAGGTCGGATAAAGAGGGGGGTCTTCCAGATCATCTCGTCGAGCGATCTGAGTGCACCCTCGGTCAACGCCTCGCGGATCTCGCGGACGGTCTGGATGTCGTGGGATAGACAGTGGTCAAGCAGGATTCGCTGGTCATCAGGAAGCGAACCGATATAGTCCTTCAGGCTATCCGCATCTGTCAGCACTTCGCGAATAGCTTCTATCAGATACGGTTTCTTGGCCGGGAGAGGCGAGACGCCGAGGTTCTCTGCGAATGTCCGGAGCTGGCTGAGCGCGAAAGTCGACATAATCGCCCGGAGCCTGTCGGTGGTGTTCGCATCGGGGATGGACTTGAGGATTGTCTCCGGGATCCCGACTAGAGGATCGTCCTTGCTGAGCGACTCGTTGTCGCTGAAGACAAGACCCGCGACGGTGAGGGCTTTAAGGATGTCGTCGAAGCGGTGGTGGAAGCCGCTTCCCAGCTCGTGGACTGCGATGCTGTAAGGCAGCTCGCCTCCTTCCATCGCGAGCTTTCGGACGAGTGTTCTGCCCTCTTTGTCAAGGTCGCGCAGACGCTCCTCGATGACGGTCGAGGAGGCGAGACGCCTACACAGCAGGTCCATCAATGCCGGACGGTTGAGAGCGGCGGCCTCGTCACCCGCGACGTTCTGGGCGAGTAGTTTGAGGGCCCCGATCTGCTGAAGGGAGAGTGCCGCGCGCAGTTTCATCGCGTGGCCTCGCTTTCTGTCGCGTTCGAGTGTCCCGGGAGAGTCACGCTGCTCAGGTTCCGATGGTGAGTCGGAACGCACCCTTGAGGGCGCACCGGGTCAGATACGGTTGGGTCTTCTGTCAAGAGCTACTGAATGATGAATTCGCTGAAGTAAACCTGGAGGACTTCACCACGGTAGAGCATTTTGTTCACGGCGAAACGGATCTCGTCTTTAATAAACTCTCGATCCTCCGGATTGTCGAGCTGCTCGACCGGTTTAGCCGTCAGGATCCGGATGACCGCGTCACGAAGCTTTGGTTGCTGGGCATCCAGCTGTGCGTATGCACTCGCTGGCGACACGCCGAGGCTGATGTGTGTCTTGATGAATCTGAGCCCCATATCCGTTGCTGCGTCGGCCGGGTNNATAAGGANCTCTCCCATTTCCTGGTAGACCCGCTCAGGCTCCTCACTGATCGCGATGTCTACCTTCACCTCTTGGAGCTCTTCCACCTGCGGTCCGGCGAGCCGATCGATGACGACCTTGTTGACTAGGAGATACGCGATGCTCGCCTGTCCCAGCACGACGAGCATGACGAGTGGCANGTAACGTTTCATAGAAAGCTAAAACCCAAGCGGAACAAGAAGGCGCGAAGACTCGATCGAAGGAGAAGAAGGTAAAGAAAAAAGGTCGAGAGAACGTCTCAACCCAGAAAATCAGAATAGAGATGTACAACGTGTTGTGTGCAATAAGGATACGTTTTCGTCATTTGCGTGTCAAGAAGCGGAGGCAGAGAGCGGAGGGGAAAAGGCAACGTTGGATATCGAATGCCTAACGTGGAANATTGAATCAGATCNTATTGACTTGACGGTATATACACTCGATTAGGTAGAAGACTCTGATATGCTGGAAGATTTCTGGTTTGGTTTCTTGAGTCGTTTGGTAGTGCTGTTCGTGTGCGGCTTCGTCCTNCAGGTTGCGACAACTGTGTTGTCGTAGCAGGTACCTTTTCGGCCCACGCTGAGCCGGAGGTCTAAGCGGTGAGGGTGGTATTGAAATTGTGAGCTCGCGTACGTATGCCTTGATTTGAATGGAAGGTCGATTTTGTCTTCGGATCACGATGTTCGACGCAACGCCCCTTCCGGTGCCGGTCGATGAACGCAGAGATCAATCAGGCTTCGGCGATTCGAGAAGATGACCAAGGCATTTTTAGGGTGGCTATCAACTCCTTGAGTTGAGCGTTCTAGCGCTTGAGAACCTCTTAAGGATTTTTCGGGAGGGTCATTTCCCGTGCCCGATGAAAGCCTAGTCTGGGTAACCACGAAGCTTCTGGACCCACTTACAAAGCAAGTTGTGGGTAACCCCGTGATCGTTAGCTGTCTCTGTAACCATTCTGTTATCCTCGAGAACGATCCGGACTGAACTCGCAATCGAATTCCTTGCTGCGTCGAACACCNTTAAGCGCNGCTTTTGTTTGGATTAGGAGTTGCCTAACTGANTGCCTACCGAATCAGGTCAACATCACGGAGATTAGATTCTTGACATTGCCGTCNAAAAAAAAAGAGCCACTGGCCTGTGAGGACCAGTGGCTCCTTCGGGAAAACAACCCGCCGATATTTGGGAATGGGACGCCAGCGTCGGCGGAAGCGCCAGCCGTGGTGGGNTTGCCACCTNCCGACAGATTTCTCCTGTCGGAGACCATCGGGGGCTAAGCCTCGCCCGATGGTCAGGCTTTCGCTTACTACTCCGCCTGGACTTACTGGAGGAGGGCGAGCGCGTTCTGCGGGATTGCGTTGGCCTGCGCCAGCAAAGCTGTGCTGGATTGGACCAGGATCTGCGCCCGCGTGAACGCCGAGACCTCCTCGGCGACGTCTGCGTCTCGAATCGTACTCTCTGATGCCTGGACATTCTCGACGGCGTTCTCCAATGACCGGATCGTGAAACCGAGCCGGTTCTGGATCGCACCTAGGTCACCTCGTACGGCGGCCGTTCGTTCAATGGCCAGGTCGATTGTTGAGATCACGGACCTAGAAGACTCGAGCGTTGCGATAGAGACATCGCCCAAGTTCATGTTGACACCGGTGGCGCGCATGTCGGTGATGTTCACCTCGAGACGATGTACTGCTCCATGGTCCGGTCCGATCTGAAACGACCCGCCGGTTCCACCATCGATTGTCAGAGTGAGTCCGTCAAGCTCACCGTCTCGGTAGCCGTCGGTGGCGGGGGCGTGCAGCGTCTGCGCGCGCTGGCCTGACAAAGTGAGCTGGATTCCGAGTCGGTCGAAGTTTGCTACGATTGCGCTGCCAGTGGCGACGACGCCGGCTGCGGCACCGTCCGCATCCAGCGCGGGACCGATATCAATGGTCTGCGTCGCGACTCCGTTGCCCAGAGTAATCTGGTTGTCGTTGTTGACATCGTCTATGAAGACATAGTTGCCTGCGTCAGCTCCTGTGATCGAAACATCAACGATACCGGTTGTGCCCGAGGCCAAAGCCGTTGAGGCAGCGACTGTCTCGCTGACAGCGTTACCGAAGCCATTCAGGAGCGAGACCCCGTTGTAGCTCGTCGAGTTTGCAATCCGATCCATTTCCGTTATGAGCTGGACAACCTCTGCGTTCAGAGCCGTTCTGTTGTTGTCGTTGAGCGTCGAGGACGCCGACTGGACGGCTAGCTCGCGCATCCGGATNAGGATTGTGCTGACTTCGTTCAGAGCACCTTCTGCAGTCTGGATGAGGTTGGTGCCGTGCTCTGCGTTTCTTACGGCCTGTCTGAANCCGCTGACCTCGGCCCGCATTCCCTCCGAGACGCTGAGACCTGCTGCGTCGTCGGCCGCGCGGTTTATCCGCAAGCCCGACGATAGCCTCTCGACTCGCGTCGCCAGCTGTCTGTTGTTGATCAGCAGGTGTCGCCGAGTATTCAAGGCGATGATGTTGTTGTTAACCCGAAGTGGCATCGGAAACCTCCTTGTAAGTCTCCTGGTCGGCTTCCCTTCCGACCTTTACTTCTCGCGGTCCCATTGAAACTGCGCGAGAAGCTATTGAGAAACAACCGAGGGCACGTGTTTAATGAAGTGCCTTAGGACTCGAAACTTTACCTTGTCCCATCCTGCAAAGCACTTGCCTGACGACGTTCGAGGCTGACCTTCTCACAAACGCGCGTGACTTGCTTTGCTTGTCTCTCGTTACGGTTCAATTTGACAGTCAGGACCTCCCTGGCTGCCGAGAGCTATACTTGGTATTTCTTGATAGTTCTCCGTATAACTATCGACTGTGAAGTATTCTGCTTTAGAGGTTTTTGTCGCTTTTTCTATATTTCCTTGTTTTTGTGGGGGGCGGCCTCAGAACCCTATTTATATTGTGTGGACTTGTTTGATCACATATCCCCTTTAGACACGCTAGCCCTATGGGTGGCACGGATTCTCAACCCGGCCATTCTCGGCTTGTTCGCCCTCGGTTTGCTCGACGGCCAACCGGATCCTGCCGACTTTGGAGCGATCGCTTGGGCTTCGTTCCTAGGGCCTGGGATTCCCTCGATCTACGCAGTCGTCGCCGTTCTGACAGGTCGGTGGACTGCCCTGTTCACGCCGGACGGCTCCCAGAGGGTCGTGCCCCTGATTCTGGCGACCGGCTCGTGTACGCTTGGGGCTCTGTATCTGTCTGGGCTCTCGGCGCCGACCCACGTGGTGGTGTTGCTTGCTGCTTATGCCTTGGCCGCAGCTGTGTCGGCGGCAGTGACGTGGCGATGGATGGTCAGTCTGCACACGGTAGGAGCTGTGATTCCCTGGTGCTTGGGGCTTCTGACTGTCTCGGTGGCATACATTATCTTTGTGCCGGTCCCCTTACTTGTTGCTTGGTCCCGTGTACGGATTTCGGAACACAGCCTGATGCAGGTGTTGGCGGGCGGTGGGTTGGGAGTTGGAGCCGCGNTCGGCGGATGGTTGCTGATTTATATACTCGGATGATTCGTTGAGACTTCCTTGGCGAAAGAAGCAGGAGAAAGCAACGGTTACTGCCAAGACCCCGCTCGGCCAGATTCGACAGCTGTATTCGCACTACCAGAAGCAGTCGAACATGTGGGGATACACGCTGCTTTCCTCTATGGTTCTGATTCTGTTCTGGGTCCTGTTCAGCGCGATGCGGTTTGTCGACTGGACCTACCTGTCGCTTCCCCTAATGGGGATCCTGTTTTCGTTGTGGCAGATGAAGCGGATCAAGAGCATTTCTTCGATCCTGCGGAATGCGCACGAGGTGCAGCAGCAGATTGAGAAGGCGGAGGCGGAGAAGAAGGTGANGGAGGAAAAGGAAGCGGCGAAGAACGGGAAGAAGCCGAAGGCGACGGAGAGGAATGGGACAGAGGAGGCGAGCGGAGGAACTGAGAAACAGGGGGCAGAGAAGGAAGACTAAAGGCAAGGGTAGATTGATGAGTAGCAGAATCGTGAGTTCAGAAAGAAAGGCTAGAGGTGCTCCAATCGAGCTAGGGGCGTTTCCGAGCAGCGGCTGGTGAGACTCAAGTCTCCCAGTCGATTTTTTTTACAGAGAAGCGGAGGGTGATGCACTCGCTGAGGTCGCCGAGGATGGTGGCGAGGAGGGCGAGGATCAGACCGTTGAACTCGAGCAGGGTGACGCCGGCGGCCAGACTGGCGACGAGGACGACGATTCTAACGAAAGCAGCGGTCTGGATGCCTTGGGAGCCGGACTTGGTGATCAGGGTGCCGTAATAGAAGCTGCGAACGGCCTGCAGGGCCGGGATGGTGAAGGCGATCGGGAACCCGAGGACCGCGAGATCCTTTACGGGGCCTCNCAGCCCAATCAGCGTGCCAAAGATCCATTCCGAGACAGCCGGAATCATCAGACAGCCGAGCATGGCTGTGGTGATCAGGGTTGTGAGCGTTATGAAGCGGCGGACATCGAGGTAGTTCGACCACGATTCGACACGGGCGATTACGAGCTGCTGGGCGTTCCACAGGTGGACTCTTGAGAGCCAGGTGAGAGAGATAAGGACCGGATAGGCGGCGAGAGCCGTCTGCGAGCCTGGTGAGCGGGCGATGGCGGTCTGGATCAGGGGCTCGACTGTGGCCATCAGGATCGAGGAGACGGCGAGTGGGTAATACTGGCGGTAGATGGCTCGTTGGTTGCGATCCTCGTCGGGCACGGCCTCGTCGCGCTCGGGTATGCGCTCACGTAGGACCCGTCGGTAGGGAACCCAGACGATGAAGGCGTAGGCGACGCTGGCCACGGTGAAGGCGACAACCGCCGAGAGACCACCCTCCATCCCGAGCCAGATGATCATTGGGAAGGCTATGGTTACGGAGAAAACCA
This sequence comes from Gemmatimonadota bacterium, assembly GCA_002714465.1. The sequence goes on from PAXL01000029.1 coordinate 11,516, forward strand.
GGTAGAAGAAGGCACCGTAGCCGATCGCATTGGCCTGACCGTATTTGACGAGGATCCCTTGGTAGTAGCCACGCGCGACGCTGATGATCGGAGCCGTGATCAGTACGAGCATTATGGGCGGACCAACTAGGGCGATCTCGTCGGGGACGCCAACGATGTTGCGAGCGACCCAGAGGTAGACGGATGGGATCGCGACGATTGTGAGCGGGACTGTGGCCAAGGCCGCGAGGGTAAGGGTGACGGATCCGAGCTTGCGGATCATGTCTTGGTCAACGGCCAACGAGGTGACGATCTGGCGGAGGCCGAAGAGGGGTGAAAGGAGCGGAATCGTCAGGCTGAAGGCGACTGAGTAGGCTGCCAGCCCGATTTCAGGGTTATCGGCACGGGCGATGGCGGCGTTGACTATCGGGCGCGCGAGAGGGAAGAAGATCCCGCTTATCGCTAGGGGGGCGAAGAGCTTTAGGAGGGCGCGCTGGGATGTGTCAGTCAATTAGGGATCCAGAATGGCAAGGCGAGGCGTCGGCCGAGTGGGTTATGAAAACCGGCATTTTGCCCACTTTGGGCGGGTTGCTCTTCATCTACCTGGGATTTCTGCTGAAGGAGATTGCGAAATGGAAGTCTTGGTCTGGGGTGGACTAAGGCTTCTTGCCGTGCCCTTATTGCGGGCCCTCTTCCTAAGCTACCCTCTTACTCATTGAGGCTTAGTCCTGATGCCCCGCACCAAACCTCAAGGAAAGAGTTGTGCAACNCGAAAAAGTGGTGAAAAGGATTCAGGACCACAGTTGGGCTGACGGATAAGATTCTGTGTTCTTACCGTGAATCTTGCCTAGCTGCGTGGCCTGCCTTGCACCGGATACTGCGGGTCTGTGAAACCCCACCCCGTATGTTCACCCGGCGGCACTAGTTCGTCGATTTTGTCTAGTGCCTCTCCTGAGATCTCCCAGCCCAGACAGCCCAGGTTGTCCTCATAGTGCTCCATCGTACGGGGACCGACGATCGCAGAGGTGACGATCGGATTCCCAAGCACCCAGTTCAGGCTGAACTGGGTCATCGACTTCCCGTGCGCGTCGGCCAGTGGCTTGATCTGCTGGGCGATCTCGTAGCTTTCCTCTCTCAATTCCGTCACCATCATTCGCGGATCCTTTCGGGCGGCCCTCGATCCTTCCGGCGGCGCCTGACCAGGCAGATACTTGCCGGCCAACACGCCCCTTGCAAGCGGGCTATAGANCATCGTGCCTACACCGTGCTCCTGACAGCAGGGGAACAGCTCCAACTCGGGATCCCGATTCACGATGTTATAGAGTGGTTGAACAACCGACATCGTGGCGTGGTTGTTCTTATCAGCTATCCAGAGGGACTTGGCAAGTTCGTAGCCATAGAAGTTCGAGCAGCCGGCGTAGCGGACCTTGCCTTGGCGGACCAGGTCGTTCAGTGCCTCGATCGATTCTTCGAGCGGGGTGGTGTAGTCTCTACGATGGAGCATGTAGACATCGATGTAGTCGGTGTCGAGTCGGCGGAGGCTGTTCTCGACCTCGTTTAAGATGTGGACGCGGTTGGTGCCGCTGTCGTTCGGACCGTCGCCGCGGGGTCCGCAGACCTTCGTGGCTATGATAACCTTGTCACGCTTCCCCTTGACGGCTTTGCCCGTGATGATTTCGGATGCTCCATCGTTATAGACGTTCGCCGTATCGATGAAGTTTATCCCGTCGTCCATTGCTCGATGGAGGATCTCGATCGAATCCTTCTCGTTTGTGGCACCGCCGAACATCATCGTTCCCAGACAGATACGTGAAACTTTGACACCGGCTTTGCCGAGGTTCTTGTAGTCCATTTTCCCTCCGACATCTGAAGACCAAGTGCGGAGAAACTACCCGCCTCTCCTTAAGCTGTGGCTAGGTACGCAGATGGGTACAGATGAGAACAGATGGTAGATAGGCGGAGCGGAGACCGCACCAGCCAGCCACACAAATCAGATGCTAGTTGTAGAAGGAGGGAATGATAGTCTGTTCAGGTGTGTCGGGCAACAGTGTCCGGTATAGCGGGANGGACATTTAAGGGAAGACCACCGTACGGTTGTGTAGTGGTTTTTTCTGTTTCTTATTAATCGATTACAGCGTATTACGAGGTCTNTACGGAGCCCTAGGAAGGACCCTTCTGCGACCTCTTCGGCCCTAGCTTTACTAAGGAGAAAAAGGATGAGTCAGCCGAACATATTGCTTGTCATGACCGATCAGCAGAGGTGGGATGCGCTGGGATGTGTAACGGAATGGATGGAGACGCCCAACATGGACCGCATAGCGGCTGAGGGTGTGCGGTTTTCTAGGTGTATCACGAACTCGCCGGTTTGTGTGCCGACTCGGAGGTCGATGGCGACGGGGCTTTACTGCCACAACACCGGGATCTGGCAGAATGGGGGATACTCGCTCGGGCCGGATGCGGATACCTGGATGCGGGCGATCCGGGATGCGNGATACAGGACGAGCCTGTTCGGGAAGACACATCTGAATTCGGGACACGGGGGCGATCTGAGGACGATAGAGCACGTGCTCCGGTCGCAGGGGATGGACGACATCGACGAAACTGTCGGTCCGCGCGCGTGCGCGAGGACGTTGTCGAACATGACGGCCGATTGGGAGCGGCTCGGGATATGGGACGCCTACAAGGAAGATTACGATGAGCGATTCTCGAACGTTGCCCACGTAGTGCGTCCTTCGACACTGGGTTTCGAACACTACTACGATACTTATGTGGGGACGAAGAGCCGCGAGTATCTGGAGCAGTATGATCGTGATAAGCCGTGGTTTTGCTGGGTCAGCTTTGGTGGGCCGCATGAGCCTTGGGATACGCCGGATCCGTACGCGTTGAAGTATGATCCGGCATCGATGCCGCGGGCACTTGGNGGTGATATGTCAGGCGGTGACCGNNCGAATGGCGAGCTCGACGACCGGCTGGCGTCGCGTCCTAGCCTGACTGACGAGCAGATCGCATCGATGCGGGCAGATTACGCCGGGAACGTATCGCTGATCGACGAGCAGATCGGCAAGCTGTTTGCGACGATCGAGGTGCGAGGTGAATGGGACAATACAGTCGTCGCACTGGTCAGCGATCATGGCGAGATGAACGGGGATTACGGCCTTATATACAAGGAGGTGTTTCTGAGAAGCGCGGCTCGAGTACCGCTTCTGGTGAAGGCGCCAGGTGTGGACGCTGGACGGGTCTGCGATTCACCCGTCGAATGGTTCGATGTGGGGCCGACGCTTGCCGAGTATGCCGGCGCTGAACTCGACTACAAGCAGTTCGCGAAGCCACTTCAGCCGTGTCTTGTAGACGAGACAGCTCGGGTTCGTGATGAGGCGCTATGCGAGCTCAGTCACGAGATGATGGTCACGGACGAGAAGTGGAAGATGGCCGCGAACAGCGATGGGAAACCGTATCTACTGTTTGATCTGGAGAACGATCCAAAGGAGTCGAAGAATCTGGCAGGCCTGGACGACTATGCGGACGCAGAGACTGAACTTCGGATTCGGATGCTCGAACGGGTGATGCAGGCGCAATAGAAACCCTGACGGTGCTCCCAGTTCCAGANAGGGACCACCGTGTCTTTGAGTAGGCCGGAGAGAATTCGGGTGTATCGATAAGTGGGTATATCGCAGCTCTTGGCTTCACCGCCCAGAGTGCGACGACGAGACTAGTAAGGAAGGTGTCCTCGTTCATGAAGGACCTGCGTGAGGAAGTGGTGGTGAGAGAAGAGGATCAGGCGTGGAAGGACGAGTTGCTCTCGTTGTTTTTAAGAGTGAGTGCAGAGTGATGAGTTCTGCGTGCAGAGGCTCAGTCCAAGAGGCCTAGATCTGCCAGTTGCTTTTCAGCCTGCTCGGACCAACCGCGGTTTGCGATCGGGCTAGCGGGGCTTGGGTGGAGGACTGTTCCGATCGGGATGTTGTCGCCCAGCACATCTTTGGCTCGAGATTCGGCGAATTTGCCGACGCCGAGGATCATGCCTGGTCGGCAGTTGGCGACGATTCGGGAGAGGGCCTTGTCACAGGGTGCGTAGAGTGCGTTTCGTTCGTCTGGCGGGAGCTTGTCCGGTGTGCGGTTTCGCCCTGACTCTTCCATGAATGCTAGCGGACAGTAGTTCCACACGAAGAAGCGGTCAAAGAAAGCTTCGGGGCTGCCGAATCGATCTCTCGCCCACCCCCACAGTCGTCGCCCGCTGACCTCGCTTCGTTGGCACGAAAACCCCTCGATTAGCCGCTTCGGGTGCTCCTGTTTCGGCTTCTCGACACCTGTCTGAATACCCATCCAGTCTCGGACCAATTCGACTTCGCCGAAGGGTACGCCCGTCTGAACCATCCCCCAGGGACCCGGGTTCATTCCGATCAGTAAGGCATCGATACCCGATCGGCAATACCGATCGAGGTAGGTTCGATGGGCGTCAAGCGCGTATTCGAGGGGATTGTAGACGTGAGAGACAGGAGGCTGGAAGGACAGTCCTCTGACAGCCTTCGACAAACGGCGGACGATCGTAAGGGGCTGCATCAGGTGGTGAGTCTGAGGAAACGATCCTGCGCTTCTTCCCAGATGTCGGGAGACTGAGGTGTGTAGACTTCGACCGGCGTGGAGGCTCGGACCACATCGCGTGCCTGGGAGAGCGAACCGATTTCCCCGCTCGCGATGGCTTGGACGAGGATGTTGCCGAGTGCCGTCGCTTCGACTGGACCAGCCTGAACTTCCAGCCCAGTTGCGTCGGCGATAAGCTGACAGAGCAGCTTGTTTTGGATGCCGCCACCGACGATATGGACCGTCGAGAAGGAATGGCCCAGAACATCTTCGATGCTGCGATGGGTGATGCGACATTTGACGGCGAGGCTGTCGAGGGCACATCGAATCAGCGAGCCCTCATCCTCCGGGATGGGCTGCCCGGAGGACTCACAGTGTGCGCGAACTCTAGAGGGCATGTCTCCGGGGGCGACGAAGTCCGCGTCGTCTGGGTCGATCAGCGAGAGGATAGGCTCCGCACGACGAGCTCGTTCTGTGAGCTCGTGGAAGCTGAGCTCGTTTCCGGCGAGATCCCAGGTTCGCTGTGATTCCTGCACGATCCAGAGACCGGCGATGTTCTTGAGGAAGCGGAATGTGCCGTCGACCCCGCCTTCGTTTGTGAAGTTGTGGCTCAGAGACTTCTCGTTGATTGCAGGTTCGAGAATCTCGGCACCCATCAATGCCCAGGTTCCGAGAGAGATGTATAGGGCATCCTCNCGAGAAGACATGGGTACGGCTGCAACTGCCGATCCCGTATCGTGGCAAGCAGGGGCAATCACATTGAGTGAATCGATACCAGTTTCTTGCTTCACGGCATCCCGAATCGATCCNAGAGATGTTCCCGGTGTCACGATTTCGGGAAACATCATCGTTGGAATCCCAAGTTCATCTAGGATATCAGTTGCCCAACCTTTCTGGCGAGGATTATAGCACTGGGTGGTCGTGGCGTTCGAGAATTCGCAGACCTTCGCGCCTGTGAGCCAGTAATTCAGCAGGTCGGGCATCGTTAGGAATGTTCTAGCGATATCGAGCTGAGGTAACCTGGCCTCTACCATCGAGTAGAGCTGGAAGACAGAGTTAAAGGCCAAGAACTGAATGCCCGTTGCCTCGAACATCGTCTCGCGCGATACTTTCTGGAAGGCGCGCCCCATTATCTCGTCTACCCTCGGGTCTCTGTAGCAGTGAGGTGTGCCGACGAGTTCACCAGACGCGTCGAGGAGACCGAAATCGACACCCCAAGTGTCGAGTCCTGTCGACTCGAGACTGTCGGCCTCGGTGCGTGCCTTTCTGAGTCCGATCAGGATCTCGGAATAAAGACCGACGGCGTTCCAGTAGAGCCCGCCTGGGAGGTCCATGGCCCCGTTCGGGAAGCGATGGATTTCCTCCAGATCCACTTTCCGACCGTTAAAACGGCCGATTACGGCGCGTCCGCTGGAGGCACCCAGATCGAAGGCGAGATAGTTTTTAGATGTGGCCATTCAGGGCAGAAATCAGGTGGGAGAAAACCGGTTGGATTGACGTAACTGATTCGTTAGTTTAGAGATACACCAAGAAGGTGTCAACAGTCGATTAGTTCAGTAGTGCGGCATTTCAGGGACAGTAGCAAGGGGACGGCATGGCGAATCGTGTTGACAATCCGTTAGCGGTAGCGCGACCGGAAGTAGCGCGTCCCGGAACACAGGGCGAGCGTCCCCAGCAGCCCAAACCTTCAGAGAAGCGCCAAACAGATCGAGTCGAAATTTCGGCGGCGGCTCAGCATAGGGCGGAGGCGCCCGCTCGAGAAGTACCGAGCGCACGTCCAGAGAGCGCGGCGTCAGCTCTGAACGAACCGACGCGGAACCAAGCTGCCCAGCTGCGTGAGCAGCAGGAAGCGGCGAATCAGCCGCAGAGCCAGCAGCCCGGTAACCTGGTCGACGTGACCGGCTGACGAGACTCGTGTATGAAGGTAACTGGTGTGTAGTTCCTACCGGATTTCAGATTTTTGATATGTCCCTTGTGAGCAATTCAGTCAGAAGTTCGAACGGTCGCTATCTCTATAGTTGAACCTGAATTCAGTTTCCCTCAAGTAGATGGGCAGATGGCTTTGAGGTATGCCTCGGTACTTGATAGAGCTAGTTCGCTGAAAGACACAGTCCGGACAGCGCCGCTTACCNCCTCATCAAGCTGCACGAAAATGGGCCTCACCTTTCGTGAAATTGGCTCACCGAAAAACCGTGCTTGGTACCTGCATAGTCCCAATATGAGCAGATACCACTACTCAATTTCCTGAACGAATACGAGGCGGCCTGCCGATATTGATCNGCAGGCCGTTTCTGTGTGTATGCCAACAGTCATTCACAGCGTCAACCCGTATCTTGAGCCGACTACCCTCTGGATACACGATCAGATTCGAAGCCACATCCGGTATCGACCGATCGTGTATGCTAGGTATGTCCGGAATCGTGAGCGCTTTCCCGTCGAGCGTCTGGTCGATTTCACCAGAGGAAACGCGATTCGCCGATTCTGCGATCAGGTGGTGTTCCGGCTGAAAGGCACCTATCCAAGATATGGTGATCGAGCGCGGTTGGACGGCGCCGACTTGATACACGCTCATTTCGGTCAAGAAGGATTTCGGTGTCTGGCGGCGAAACGGACCGCGAAGATCCCGCTGGTGACGACGTTCTACGGGTTCGATGTATCAGCCCTGCCTAAGATTCCGGTCTGGAAAAGCCGATTCAAAAGACTGTTCGCAGAGGGTGATTTATTTCTCGCCGAGGGGCCATATATGGCTGCGAATCTGTGCAAGATCGGGTGCCCAGAATCAAAGGTGCGCGTCCAGACGATCGGGATCGATTTGGATGCATTTCCTTATCGGGCGCCGAGCGAGCGTGACGGAAACGAGATTCTGATGTATGCGTCGCTGCGGGAGAAGAAAGGCCACCGCTACGGTATTGATGCCTTCAAGAAGGCGTCTGAGTTGAACCCAGATCTCCGCCTTACGATCATTGGTGATGGTCCTCTGCGTCCGCAGTTGGAGCGGCAAGCCAGGGATTCCGGCCTAGAGGATAGGGTGACGTTCATGGGCAACCTGCCACACGATGCGTGTATCGATGTGGTGGGCAAAGCGAACACGCTGTTGTATCCGAGTCTGACGGCTTCAGACGGCGATACCGAAGGTGGGGCACCTGTTGGCATCCTGGAAGCCATGGCCTCCGGACTTCCGATTGTGTCAACAAGACACGCGGACATTCCGTTTGTAATGAAGGATGGCGACTGTGGATGGTTGGCGAATGAGCGAGACGTGGATGGGCTTGCCGAAGGTCTGCAGGCCAGCCTGAGCGATCCGGAAGAAGCGGAGAAGCGGGCAGAGGCCGGGAGGGAGGCGGTCGAAGCCCGCCACACGCTCGAGTCTCGGGCTCGGTCGCTGGAGTCACACTACGACGAGGTCTTGAGATAGAAAAAGGGGACCCCCCCAGTGTGAGTCCCCTGATTCGTCATCTGATGTCTAAGCGGTCAGATCGATTTTGTCGCCCCGGTCCTTCTCGTGAATATGGACGACAGGGTTCTCTTTGCGTCGCTTTTGGCGTCGCTGCCCCGATTGCTTCCGACGATCTCGATCTTCAACGCGGACATTCGACCCGGATATGGGTGACAGCATGGTATCACCCTCCTTATCGAATGCCGGCTACCGTGCCCGATGAGCCGGCTAAGATGGGTTAAATGAGCCTATCTATAAAACTAATCGGCACTTTCGCACGGAGCTTTAGGCGATCAGACCTTGAATTTTGATGGCCATGTTCGTCAGCATCAGGTCGGGAAACTGGTCGCTCTCCCCAGTCTTGGTTCGTGAAGATGTCCTCAAGGGCGAGTCTGACGTCGTCCTCGACAATATTGATGATGGGTCGTGTCTCTTTCCGTATCGCTATCTTTGCTTGCGTCGGGAAAGATAATTGATTCAGTACATACCACACAGCTTTATGGCCTGAATTCCTGAGGTGAAGGTTGTTGGAGATCGAGATCACAGGCATTGCGCCGGGCGGCGTAGGTTTCGCGGAGACTGATCGGGGGCGTGTCTACGTAAGGGATACCGTTCCAGGAGATCGGGTCGAGGTTGGGAAACGACGCTCTGAACGAGGTCGAACCTGGGCGCGAGTAACCCGAATTATCAGTCGTAAACCGGGGCTCCGAGAACCAGCTTGCCGTCACTTCGGTGTCTGCGGCGGATGTGACTGGATGGATCTCCCCTATGCCGATCAGGTTGCGATGAAGAGAGAGATGGTTGAAGAGGCGTTCAGGCAGGAACGGTTGCGTGTCGAAGTGGCCGAACCGATCGCGTCGCCTGAAGAGATGCGATATCGGAACAGGGTGTCGTTCTGCTTTGGGAACGGCGATCAGGGACCGGCGATTGGGTTGTATGAGCGGTCGGATCCGCTCGCTCGTTCCCGGGAGCTGCCGCCGGTCGTCGAGATCGATGAGTGCCTTCTCGTGCCTGAGGTATACAACCGTGTGAAGCAGTCGGTCCGGGATGCGCTGGGGGAGACAACACTCCGGGCATACAACCCGGAGACACGAGCTGGGGTCCTACGCTACCTTGAGATCAAGAGTTCGAGCGATCGTGTGGTCGTGGATCTCTCCGTCGCGAACGACAAGCACGTACCCGTTGAGAAGCTTCGGGATAAACTGTCAGAGGAAAGCAATGGCGTCTCTGGATTCGCGATCAGCGTCGGGAGGGCCCGCTCACGGTATGGCCCGCCAAAGCGTCATGACGTCGTGTTCGGGGATGAGACACACCACATTGACCTGCTTGGTAAGTCGTTCCGGTACTCGGGGGCGGTGTTTAGCCAAGTGAACGCCTTCCAGATCGAGACGCTCTACACGAAGGCGATCGAAATGCTTGCCGCGGAGCCGGGGGACACCGTACTGGATCTGTACTGCGGTGTGGGAACGTTGTCGGTGCTTATTGGGGATGCGGTCGGTGCGGTTACGGGTGTCGATCTGGACGAGCGTGCAGTTTTCGATGCCAAGGAGAATGCGGCCAGAAATGGGCAGGCAGATAGATGTCAATTTGTGTGCGGAGATGTCGGTGACGGACAGCTCTGGAAGACACATCTCGATCGCTACCATCGCGTGGTTGTGAACCCGCCAAGAGCCGGGATAGCAAAGCGCGCGGTCGAAGGGATCGCGGCGACTCGAGCGACCCGGGTCATCTACGTGTCTTGTAATCCNGAGACGCTGGCGAGAGATTGCCGACTCCTCAGCGCGCATAGATATTCCATCACTCGCGTGATTCCCGTGGATATGTTCCCACAGACGACTCACGTTGAGTGCGTGGCGCTTCTGGAGCGAACTTAGCGTGCCGGCGATCCAGGCGTTCGGGTTCCGGGAGGCTGCCGCTGATACGGTGTTCGATGACGGGATCCGATTGCGTGTCGTATCCGAGGACCCTGAAGCGAATCCGATCGACATTATTGCCTGCGTTTTGAGCGATTCCGACGGCGTTCGTCTGTGTGCGACGGCTGGTGGGTTTTGGTCGGACGGCCTGTCTCTGACCGAGTTCAGCGAGAGGCTGGGATCTGCCGTTGAAGCGGAAAGGCAAGTCTANAGGGCTTACCGTGCAGGACGAGTCAAAGAAGCGGACTGGCAGGGGAAGTTCAGGATGTTCTGGAAGGTGATGATCCGGTGCCGTGAGATCCAGAGGCTCGCGACAACGGCGGTCCTGCCCCGAGTCGGGTCAATGAGGTCGCTTGGTGAGGGGGCGATCCGAGCGACCAGTTGGACGTAGCATAGTCCTCGACTTTCTCGGGACGCGCCCTTGAGCTTCCGAGAGACTTCACGTTCCGCTCGCCATTCCGGATGGGCGTGATCTTCAGATCCACCTTCTCCCCGAGATCGATGTTGNTGGGTTCGATACTTTCTCTTGAAGTGCCGAAAAAACGCCGGATTTTGGGCCGTTCCACCTACGTATTGTCCATCTCAGCCACCTCACCCTCAAACTCTTTGTTCGGGCCACTCAGCATTCGGATACATTTCCCGATCGGATGGACGGCGACCGTTCCGAGAAAGATGTCGACGACGCGGCTATTACGATGGGTTCCAAACAGATTCTTAATCAGTTCGATGATCCGGTTTGGTGACCAGCCCCATCTTTTTGAGGCGTGAGATTTAGACCTGCGGACAGTCTATCCCCGACAGAAGAAGCTCGACCCGGATCGATGCGATTTAACGTAAATACCAGCATTTGATGGGGCTTAGGGGTCTTGATTTCCTAAACATTGACAGATATACTTGCATTCAAACTTGTTTATGTATTGGCTCTGTTGAAAGGCTTCACACCATCGCCCGCTAGGGCAGAAACAGGACGATTTAATGCGAAACAGAGTGCTTCCTGTCGTGGCCCTTGCCACGTTCTTGAGTGTGCCGCTCCANGCAGGTGACTGGCCCCACTGGAGAGGTCCGGCGCATAACGGAACCAGTGCGGAGACAGGCTTGGTCCCAAACTGGTCGCTCGACGGGGAGAATCTTCTTTGGAAGGCAGACTTTGTGGGTCGATCGACACCGATCGTTCAGGGCGGTCGTGTTTATGTTATCGGCCGTACTGGTAAAGATCTCACTGAGCAGGAACACGTTGCCTGCTTCGACGGCGAAACCGGCTACCTGGTCTGGGAGCACAAGTTCAACGTTTTCCATACTACGATCCCTTTTAACCGGGTCGGCTGGGCGAATCTGGCAGGGGACCCTGAAACTGGGTATGTCTATGCACATGGGGTGCAAGGCATGTTCATCTGCTATGACAGGGATGGTCGTATCGTCTGGTCCCGCTCGCTGACGGAGGANTTTGGCAGGATATCAGGCTATGGGGGCCGGACTAACACGCCTTTTGTGCATGGTGATCTTGTCGTTGTCAGCTACCTGAACACGAGTTGGGGCAACCAGGCGCCTCCCAGGCACAGGTTCTTCTCTTTCGACAAGGGAACGGGCAAGGTAGTCTGGATCTCGACACCCGGCGGTCCCCCGAAGGACACGACTTACTCGACCCCCGTCGTGATGACTGTCGGCGGCAGGGAGCTTCTCGTGGCCGGGAACGCCGATGGCGCCGTGTATGCTCTCGAGATGGGAACAGGCAAGAAGGTCTGGGGATTCAAGCTCAGCAAACGGGGTCTGAATGCGTCCGTCGTAGCCGGTAAGAAGTATGTCTACGCCTCTCACAGCGAGGAGAACCTTGATACGGCCGCCCTCGGGCGCGTTGTGGCGATCGATGCGACGGGCTCCGGAGATGTGACGAAGACACACGAGGTCTGGCGATACGACGGTCAAACGGTGGGGTACACGTCACCGATACTCGATGTCGACAAACTGTATGTCATGGACAACTCTGCCAACCTACATTGCCTCGATGCGATGAGCGGGAAGCTTATCTGGGAGCACAGTGTAGGGACTGTCGGGAAGGGCTCACCGGTTTTGGCGGACGGCAAGATTTACGCGACGGAGGTCAATGGTGGGTTCGAGATCATCGATGTTTTGGGTGAAGATCCGAAGTCCCTCGACCGAAAGCGGATCAACTCTGTTGGGAACACACACGCGGAGATCTACGGTTCGCCTGCTGTTTCGAACGGCCGCGTCTACTTCACTACAGAGGAAGGGCTCTACGCGCTCGGTTCGGGTTCGCCGAAGGTGAGCGCAACGCCATCGATTGCCCCTCCCGCCTTCGACGCGTCCCTACCACCCGTGAGCGTTCAGATTAGGCCAGCTGAAATCACTGTGCTGCCAGGCGCTAGAGTCGATTATACCGCTCACCTATACAATGCGCTCGGTCAGGAGATGTGGCAGACGCAGGGGACCTGGGGGCTCAAGGAGATCAGGGGGACCACGGGTGCCAACGGTCACATCGCAGTGAGTTCCGAAGTGAACGGACAGTCCGGGATTGTGACTTTCAAGTCCGGCGAGCTCGAAGGCTCGGCCCGGCTGCGAGTCGTGGCGAATTTCCCATACGAGGAGAACTTCGATTCTGTTAGGATGGGAACCTATCCCTCGTTCTGGATCGGCGCAGCAGGCAAGTTCAAGGTGGTCGATTTAGAAGGTGAGAAGGTGCTGGTCAAGCCGCCGGCCGCACGCGCACTTCACCGATCGGTGGTCTTTATTGGACCTTCCGATGCGTCAGGATACACGGTCCAGGTGGACCTCATGGGAACCAAAAAACGTCGGGTGCGGTCCGACATGGGGGTGGTCAGCCACCGCTACACGCTCGACCTTCTCGGGAACCACCAGAGACTGCAAGTAAGGTCTTGGGCGTCGGATCTGCGGATGGCGAAGACGATCGATTTTGCCTGGGATCCCGATATGTGGTATACGATGAAGCTCAAGGTTGAGCAGGCCTCCAACAAGACAATTGTGCTCGGCAAGGTCTGGAAACGCGGGACAGACGAACCCGCTGGCTGGTCTATCCGAGCTGAAGATCCGCTTCCGATCACCGAAGGCAGTTACGGGATCTATGGTTATTCACCGACGAACGTGTATTACGACAATATCAAGATCTGGTAACGCGCGGGAGACCTCATGACAATCGGAAAGCTGACAACAAACTTCTGTGTCGCGGTGCTCGCCGTCTCGGTCGTGGCACCATCCCCTGCAGAAGTCGAAGAGTCGATGTGGGGATTCACGCCTTCGCGTAACCTTGCCGTCGGAGGTACAGGAGTTCCCGCCAAATGGGATCCGGATTCGGGCAAGAATATCAAGTGGTCTGTCGAGCTCGGTGCGCAGACCTATGCCGGGCCGGTGATCCACGGCGGCAAGGTGTTTGTGGGGACGAACAACCAGTCTCAGAAGAACCCGAAGTTGACCGGGGACCGAGGCGTGATAATGGCCTTCGACAAGGCCGATGGGTCTTTCCTCTGGCAGATGACCCATAGCAAGCTGCCAGCNGGACGCGTCAACGACTGGCCGCAACAGGGAATCTGCTCGACCCCGTATATCGAAGGTGACCGGCTATATTACATCTCGAATCAGTGCGAGGTGGTCTGCATCGACACGGAAGGATTCCGTGACGGGGAGAATGACGGACCGGTTATGGATGAGGCAGAGACTACTGAGATCGACGGCGACGTGATCTGGGTTCTCGACATGATCGAAGAGCTGGCCGTTTTCCCNCATAACCTGGCAACCTGTTCGCCCGTAGGTGTAGGTGATTTGCTGTTCGTGATCACAAGCAACGGTGTCGATGAAGGACACGTGGCGATTCCCTCTCCCTTTGCACCGAGCTTCATCGCGCTTAACAAGAAGACGGGCGAACTGGTCTGGGAAAGCGATCTGCCCGGAGAGAATATCCTACACGGACAGTGGGCGAACCCGACCTACGGTGAGGTGAACGGAAAGGGCCAGGTCTACATGCCCGGCGGTGACGGCTGGGTTTACGCACTCGACGCGGAGACGGGCAAACTGGTCTGGAAGTTTGACTGCAATCCGAAGGAGTCGGTCTGGGAGCTGGGCGGACGAGGGACGCGAAATGCCATTATCGCAACACCAGTGTTCTATGACAACAAGGTGTTCGTCGCTGTCGGGCAGGATCCCGAGCATGGTGAGGGGATCGGCCATCTGTGGGCGATCAACGCCACGGGGACGGGTGACGTGACGGAGATGGGAGCTGTGTGGCACATCGGAGACCAGGAATTCCATCGAACCATCTCGACGGTCGCTATTTACGATGGTATGCTTTACGCTGCTGATCTGAGTGGCTTCGTTTATGGGCTCGACCTGGAAACGGGTGAGCAGCAGTGGAAGTACGACACCTTCGCGGCAATCTGGGGATCGCCCCTCGTGGTGGATGATAAGGTGCTTATCGGAGACGAGGATGGTGACGTGGCTGTGCTGAAGGCGGGCAAGCAGCTGGAGCTGCTGTTCGAGGTGAACATGGGAAGCGCGGTCTACACGACCCCTGTCTTCGATGACGGCGTTCTGTACATTGCGAGCCGGAACCGGCTCTTCGCGATCGCGGCGGAGTAACTTTGGAAGACGGACTAGAGCTGAAAGTGAAAGAGGAGAGGGCTNGTCTAGACGAACACGTCCGAGAGATCGTGGCGTGGCACTTCGGCCGGGAGACGGGTTGTCCCTTCTGGCTAGATTTTGCAAGTAAGCTTGACTTCGACCCGAGAGACAAAATTGGCGGATATGACGATCTCCGTGTTCTTGGCCAATTNCAGGACGAATGGCTGCGTGGTGGTCCCGTTCGGCGCTGGATACCAAAGGGGCTTGAGGGGAAACCGGTATCGGTGTTCGAGACCGGTGGGTCGACAGGTGTGCCGAAGTATCGGGTGAACATCGAAGATTTTAGGATCGACTACTCGATATTCAGCGATCACCTGTCAGATGAGGGATTCCCGAAGGGAGCCGACTGGTTGATGCTCGGGCCGTCCGGGCCGCGCAGGCTTCGGGTGGCTGTCGAGTATCTGGCTCAGATCCGCCGCGGGATTTGCTTCATGGTCGATCTGGATCCGCGCTGGGTGAACAGGCTGATACGTCGTGGGGCGATGCAGGAGATTGAGCAGTACAAGTCGCACGTGATCGATCAGGCTCTCACGATCCTGAAAGCGAATGACAACGTGCAATGCGTCTTTACGACACCGAAGCTGCTTGAGGCACTTTGCGAAAAGGTTTCACTCAAGAAGATGGGAATCAAAGGCATCTTCTGTGGAGGAACCGAGATGGACGCGCAATTCCATCGATTCGCAAGGGAGGAGCTTGTTCCTGGCATTGACTTCGTGCCCACCTACGGGAATACGCTGATGGGCCTTGCGCACTCAAAGCCCTTCAAGCCCGGGGGGGGATACGACATCACGTATTATCCGCCGAACCCACGGGCCGTGATTAGTCTCGTTGATCCAGACGACACTGATACGGTCGTTGGCTACGGTGAGACGGGACGTGTGATGCTGACGACACTGACGAAAGAGTTCTTTGTTCCGCGTTTCCTCGAACGAGACGAAGCAGAGCGTGCGGCGCCGATCGATCTCTACCCGTGGGATGGTGTCGAGAACCTGAGGCTTTTCTCCGAACTTCAGGAATCCGTTGTGGTAGGAGTCTATTGACGATGGTGCATCTTCCAATTCTGCGGGCGGGAAAGCCGTACGAGAGCCTGAATCAGAAAGTGGTCCGGCACATCCAGACGGATGAGCCGATTGTCGCTCTGAGTCAGGCGAATAGGGGACTAATCGCGCGCGACCTCTTGAATGCTCCGGCAAACCGGGAGGTGCTGTCACAGATTCCCGTGGAGTCGCTCATCGAGATGTGTATAAAGGCGGCGGATTACTTTGTCACCGAAACGCTTCCACTCGGTGAGACGACACAGAGCCCGGACCAGTATGTGACGCAGCTCTCCGGNACTTCGGGGATGCCCGAATCGCTGGTCAGGCTGAACATGGAAAAGATTCGGTCGGTGATGGCTGGCGTCAACCGCGTGATCGACGGCCTGACACGAGGTTTGGATCTGTCCGTAATTGACGAGGGGTGGACGGTACAGAGCGACCGGACACTAAGCTACATCTGTCAGACAGATGCGCTTGGCGAAATCCTGCCGAGTAACTCGCCTGGGGTGCATTCCCTGTGGGTGCCTTCGATACCATTGAAAGTACCTCTGGTCCTGAAACCGGGTCGTGAGGAGCCTTGGACACCCTACCGGATTGTACAGGCGTTCCTGGAAGCGGGTGTACCGCCGGAAGCTTTCAGCTACTACCCAACCGACTATGCCGGATCGGCTGAAATTCTTCTGAGGTGCGACCGGTCCATGTTGTTCGGCGGCGGCGCGACGGTTGCCCCCTGGCAGGACGACCCGCGTGTTCAGATTCACGGTCCCGGGCAGAGCAAGATCATCTTCGGATCCGATGCAGCCGATCGATGGGAAGATGCGCTCGATATCATTGTGTCCTCAGTTTCTGCGAATGGCGGACGGTCGTGCATCAATGTATCGAGCGTCTGGACACCGGCACACGCTGACGAGATTGCCCAAGGGCTGGCGGAACGCTTGGCTGAGATCCAGCCTCGCCCCCTGACCGATCCCGAAGCGGGGCTCTGCGCGTTCCTGAACGTGAGGTTTGCCGAGATGATCGATCAGATGATCGACAGTCAACTCAAGCAGGATGGCGCACACGAGGTGACCGCGGGCCATCGTCTCCTTGAGGTCGATGGTCTGACGTATCTGCGTCCGACCGTCGTGCGTGCAGAGGATCCATCACATTCGTTGGCCGACTCGGAATTCTTGTTCCCCTTTGCTAGCGTGGTCGAGGTACCGCAGGAGGAACTGCTGGATTCGATCGGGCCCTCGCTCGTTGTTTCTGCCATCACGGAGGATGAACGGTTCATCAGAAAGCTTCTCGACTCTCCCAAGATCGAGCGGCTGAATATAGGTGCCCTCGGAACCCAGGTCGTATCTTGGGACCAGCCCCACGAGGGCAATCTGTTCGAGCACCTTTACACGCAGCGCGCTCTGCAAAGGGCGAGCTAGTCCCGCCGCTTGGCAGCCTTCAACTTCGATCCCTCCATTTCGGTTTTGTTCGGCCCCGGTCGTCTGGTCGAGCTCGGCGAGCAAACCCGGCAGTTGTCCAGCCGATCCGTTCTGCTGGTGACCGATCCGGGACTGACCCGAACTAATATCGTCGAGCGGGCAAAGTCCTCGTTGATCGACGCGGGATTGGATGTGCGCGTCTTCGACCGGGTGCGCGAGAATCCGACGGCTCGCGATATCGAGAGCGGTCTGGCCGTTGCCCGGTCGGGGAACGAGATCGGGTTGATAGTGGCCGTGGGTGGCGGAAGCACGATGGATTGCGCCAAGGGGATCAACTTCCTGCTGACCAACGGAGGCAGGATCGAAGACTATCACGGGTTTGGGAAGGCGAACCAGGAGATGCTGCCATCGATCGGTGTTCCTACGACGGCAGGAACGGGAAGCGAAGCGCAGTCCTATGCGCTGATCTCGAGCCAGGACGCACACGTGAAGATGGCCTGCGGGGATCGAAAGGCGCGGTTCGTGTCGGTGATCCTAGACCCGGACCTGATCGGGTCTGCTCCCCAGCCCGTCAAAGCCGCAGCGGGATTCGATGCGATGGCTCACGCCGTCGAGAGCTATGTGTGCACGAAGCGTAGCCCCGTGTCCCGGATGTATGCTCGCGAAGCGTTCGGGCGTCTCGATCGAGCCCTCGTTCCTTTCGTGCACGGAGACCCGAATGCCGACCCCGGAGCCGTCCTTCTAGGTGCGCATCTCGCCGGTATGGCGATCGAGGCGTCCATGCTTGGAGCGGCCCACGCGTGCGGGAATCCGTTGACAGCCGAGTATGGAGCCACGCACGGCGTGGCTGTGGGTGTGATGCTGCCAACGGTTGTGGCGCACAACATACATACCCACGGGGACCTGTATAAGGGACTCGCAGAGCACGCCGATCTGGTCGGGCGATTGGTTGAAATTCGTTCGGATCTCGGGCTGCCCGGCCGTCTTTCCGATCTTGGCGTAGGCGCGGAGGCTATACCGGGTTTGGCAAAGGCGGCGTCCGAACAGTGGACGGCGACCTTCAACCCAAGGCCGGTCGACGAACACGAGTGCAGGGACATGTATGAAGCGGCCTTGTAACCTGATGGTTCTGATGACACTGGCAGCTTGGCTGATTGTGACGCCTGTGTCCGGACAGACGTGGCTTAGCTTCCGGGGCAACGCGGACCAGACCGGGGTTGCCGAGGCGACGCTTCCAGTCGATCTCGGAATGCTTTGGACATACGAGGTCGACGAGCCTATCGAGTCTACTGCGGCCGTGGACGAGACGCGTCTCTACTTCGCGACTTTGGATGGCAGTTTTCACGCGCTCGACTGGCGAACTGGCAAACCCGTCTGGTCGAATACCTACGAAACCGAAATCGCCTCTTCACCCACGGTGATCGATTCGATGGTGCTGTTCGGTGACGAGGATGGCAGGTTTCGCGCGTTGCACCGGGATACGGGAAAGGAGATCTGGTCGTTCACGACGGAGGGCGGCATACAATCTTCTGCGAGTACCCACGCAGGCAGAGCCGTGTTTGGTTCGTATGACAATCATCTATATTGTTTGTCGCTGAAGACCGGCTCGCTTGAGTGGAAGACTGAAACGGACGGATACGTGCACGCGACACCCGCGATCCGTGATGGGCGGGCGTTTGTGGCGGGGTGCGACGGAATCGTCCGTGGTGTTGACGTTGTGAGCGGCAAGGAATCTGTTTCGATCGATATTCAAGACTACGTCGGGTCGAGTCCGGCGTTTATCGGTTCGATCGCGTATATGGGGACCTTTGGTAACCAGGTCCTCGCCGTCGACGTCGAAAATGGTGGTGTTTTATGGCAGTATGAGCATTCCGAGCGCCACTTCCCTTTCTATGGTTCACCGGCAGTCACGGCTGATGCACTCTACATCGGAGGCCGAGACAAGATAGTGCANGCTCTCGATCGGAAGACGGGCACGGCAAGGTGGACCTACGCAGCGGGTGCACGAGTCGATTCTTCACCCGTTGTGGTTGGGAACCGCGTATTCTTCGGAACACAAGATGGGAATCTGGTAGCACTCAATCGTGAGTCCGGCGAGATGACCTGGATGTTTGAGGGAGGTGGGTCTTTCACGGCCTCTCCCAGCGTAGCACACGGACGGCTGTTCATTGGGAGTGATGACGGCATTTTCTACTGTTTTGGGAAGCAAGATTGATGGCAACAGACATCACGATACCAGAACCGGCGACGACGGCTGCAGACTGGAAGACGACGGAGGTTGGCAGCGTTTTCGTCTCGAACTATCCGCCGTATTCGTTTTGGGAGGACGAGTCTACCGGCGCGGTCACGGAAATACTCGATAAGGCCGGGGCTCAGGATACCCCAATGGGTTTGTATCTCCATATCCCGTTTTGTAGGAAGCGTTGCAAGTTTTGCTACTTCCGCGTCTACACCGACAAGAACGCGCGCCAAATCGATACCTATCTGGAAGCGCTCGCGCGTGAGGTCGAGTTGTATGCGGAGACCGCGCGAACNCAGGGGCGTGTCCTCGATTTTGTCTACTTTGGCGGTGGGACACCCTCTTACATCAGCGTGAAGCACCTGGAGGCGCTGGTTGACCGTGTGAAGGCCGCGATGCCTTGGGATTCTGCGAGAGAGGTGGCTTTCGAATGCGAGCCAGGGACGCTGAGTCAGCCGAAACTCGAGGCGATCAAGGGTATCGGTGTGAATCGGCTGAGTCTAGGTGTCGAGAACATGAACGACGAGATCCTTCGAGAGAATGGCCGCGCTCACGTAACAGAGGAGGTCTACCGGACTCATCCGTGGATCCAAGAGCAGGCGTTCGATCAGGTGAACGTCGACCTGATTTCGGGCATGGTCGGAGAGACTTGGACGACCTGGCAGGAGACCGTAGAGAAGACTATCGACCTTGATACAGATAGCGTCACGATCTATCAAATGGAGCTGCCGTTCAACACGGTTTACTCCAAGACGATCCGTGAGGATGAGGATGTGCCGGTCGTCGCCAACTGGGAGACTAAGCGCGCATGGCACAATTTTGCGATCGAAGCGTTTGTGGCTGCCGGATACGAGGTCGCAAGCGCCTACACACTAGTGAAGAAGGATCGAAATACGAGTTTCGTGTATCGCGATGCGCTCTGGAACAGTGCCGACATGATCGGCACGGGCGTGGCATCCTTCTCGCAGGTCGGCGGAATTCATTTCCAGAACAATGCACACTGGGATGGGTATCTCCAGGATCTGGAAGAGGGCCGTCTGCCGTTGAATCGTGCGTTCAGACCGACTGACGAGGAGCGCCTCGTGCGGGAGGTGGTGCTTCAGCTCAAGCTCGGCCACATCCACCCTGACTATTTCGCGCAGAAGTTTGGCGTCGACATCCTCGAAAGCTTTGCGCCGCAGTTCAGACGTCTAAACGACGAGGGGATGTTGTCCGTCGAGGATAGTGTTGTCCGTCTGTCACGCCCTGGTATGCTTAGGGTGGACCAGATTCTACCCGTCTTCTACGATCCCAAATACCAGAACGCTCGATATACTTGATGCTCTGCAAGGATCTTGAATCGTTCGCAAGTGGTGATAACGGGTGNCTCTAGCTTCCCATCAATTTNGCGATGAGGCGTATCTAGATTCCGATGCGATCGTCCAGAGGCAGTTCAGCAGGCTAAAACCTGCAATCGATCTCCTTCTCGAGAAGAACGTCTTCTACGGCGAGAAGCTCAGAGACGCCGGTATCTATTCTGCGGAGGAGGTCACACCGGAAAGATTTGCGTCGATTCCGTTTACAACGAAAGTCGAGCTGTCGGAGGATCAGAGCNGCTATCCGCCATACGGCCGGAATCTGACCTACCCCGTTTCGTCCTACACGCGGTTGCATCAGACGTCAGGCACGACGGGGCAACCTCTCCGGTGGATGGATGACCAAGCGGGCTGGGAGTGGTTCGGGAAGGGGTGGCTGTCCGTATTCGATGGGGCCGGGATCGGCCCGAAGGATAGAGTGTTTTTCGCATTCTCCTTCGGCCCATTTATCGGTTTTTGGAGTGCCTTCGAAGGGTGTCGTCAGCTCGGTGCGCTGGCCTTACCTGGCGGGGCCATGGACTCGCACCGCCGGCTTCTCTCGATGATCGAGAACGAGGCGACAGTGCTGTGCTCGACTCCTACATACGCACTGAGGCTCGCTGAAGTAGCAGCAGAGGAAGGAATCGACCTCGAAGGCTCGTCCGTGCGAGTCTCGATACACGCAGGGGAGCCGGGCGCTGGTCTGCCGAACACACGCCGGTTGATCGAAGAGGCTTGGGGAGCGAAGGCTTTTGATCACGCTGGAGCGACAGAGGTTGGTCCTTGGGGATACGAGTGCTCGGTTCAGGCGGGGCTCCATCTCAATGAAGAGGAGTTTATCTTCGAGGTGATTGACCCGGATACAGGGGAGGCGGCGACCGCAGGAGAGCTCGTTGTTACCAACCTAGGACGAGTAGGATCACCGGTGATCCGATATCGAACTGGAGACCACGTCAGGTTGTCTGTCACTGATTGTCCGTGTGGTCGGACACACCAGCGTCTGGACGGCGGGGTCGGCGGCCGGATCGACGATGCTCTGATTGTCAGAGGGGTCAATATCTACCCGAGTGCGATCGAGAATGTCATCCGGGAGTTTCCGGAAGTAGCTGAATTTGCTGCGGATGTGCNCCGAAAGGGTGTGATGGACGACCTTCAGCTACGACTTGAGGTTACGCAAGGAGACGGTCAGGCTGTCGCGAGAGCGGTGGAACAGGCGATCAGAGATCGTCTTGGCCTGCGGGTCGAGATTACGGTGGTGGCACACGAGGCGCTTCCGAGGTTCGAGCTCAAAGCAAAGCGGTTCTGTGATCATCGCGTGAAGGAAGGGTCGTGAGGTGACGGAAGGAATGCATACGGATGTGGTGGTGATTGGCGGCGGCCCGGGTGGTGCGACGGCGGCAGCCCTGATCGCGGCCGGCGGCCGGTCGGTCAAGTTGTTTGAACGGTCGAAGGAGCCGGCGTTCAAAGTGGGTGAGTCCCTGATGCCGGGCACATACTGGACTTTCGAGCGTCTTGGCGTGCTCGATAAGCTGGCGAAGTCTGCTTTCCCCAGGAAATACAGCGTTCAGTTCTTCGGTGCCTCTGGTAGAGGATCNGCACCTTTCTACTTCAACCAAGCGAATCCGCACGAGAGCGCCGTGACTTGGCAGGTTCTGCGCAGCGAATTCGATCAAATGCTCCAAGACAACGCGACTGAGAAGGGTGCGGAAGTGATCCGGGGTGCCAGCGTGGTCGAAGTCTTGTTCGAGGGGGATCGCGCGATCGGTGTGAAGGTCCGGATGCCCGACGGCAGTGTGGAGACCGTATCTTGCAAGGTCGTGGTAGATGCGAGCGGNCAGAGCGCGTTCATCGCGCGTCACCTTAAGATCGCGAACAACGAACCCAAGCTGAAGAAGGCGTCGGTTTTCACGCACTTCGCGAACGGTCAACGTGACGAAGGGATTGACGAGGGGGCCACATTGATCCTTCAGACCAGCGATAAGAACGCATGGTTCTGGTATATCCCGCTGCCGGATAACCGGGTGAGTGTCGGAGTGGTCGGAGATATCGATTGCCTGTTCGAAAANCGAAGTCTCGACACACAGGGGATCTTTGATCGCGAACTAGAGAAGTGCGAGACNTTGCAGGACCGTCTAAAGAATGCCGAGCAGGTCCTGCCGATGCAGACGACCAAGGACTTCTCATACCGTGCGAGTCAGGTCGCAGGAGATGGGTGGGTTCTTGTCGGAGATGCTTACGGATTCCTGGATCCGGTCTATTCGTCTGGTATTTTTCTCGCACTCAAGTCGGGTGAAATGGCAGCAGACGCGGTGCTCGATGGGTTCGGGGCCGATGACCTGTCGGGAGAGCGACTGGGGCGGTTCCTAGAGGAATTCGTGGGAGGTATGGAGTCGATCAGGAAGCTCATTTACGCGTTCTACGACAAGGACTTCAGCTTCGGCAAGTTCCTGATGCAGAACCCCGAATGTCAGCAGGGGATCGTGGATATCCTGAGTGGCGATGTGTATACTAAGGATGTGACTCCGATCTTCGAGCCGATGGGCGAGATGTGTGAGCTTCCGACGAAGAACTTCTGACATCTGATCGAATCTTGAACACCGCACGGAGTCTAGGGCCGCCCTCGACTCCGTGTTTTTTTTTTTTTTTGAATAGTCTGATGTTCTGGCTTGCTGCTGCAGTCCTAGTCACGGCCTCGGTTCATGCCGAATGGCCTGAGTGGCGGGGACCGATTTGGGACGGAATCGCACGTGGATTTGAACTGCCGAAAAGGGGGGGGGATCTCTGACCCTGGCTTGGAAGAAGGAGGTCGGCTACGGGTATGCGTCATCGGTAATGTCTGGCGGTGCCGTCTAAACGTAAACGAGACAGATATCGACCGCGTTCTCGGGGAAAGCACGTGAGTTTTCGACTCGCATACATCGCTGCTGGCGCGGCCGGAATGTACTGCGGCAGCTGCATCCACGACAATACGCTCGCACGAGCCCTAATTCGCCGCGGGATCGATGTCGCGCTGGTCCCGACGTATACGCCGATCCGGACGGATGAGGAGGATGTCAGCGAGGACCGCGTTTTCTTTGGTGGGATCAACGTCTACCTGCAGCACAAGTCGGCTCTTTTTCGACACACGCCGTGGTTGTTCGACCGTCTGCTTGACCGTCCGGGGCTTCTGAACCGGCTTGGCAAGCTCTCCTCGTCGACGAGCCCAGAAGATCTCGGTGGTCTGACCGTGTCAATGCTTGAGGGGAAGGCGGGCCCTCAAGCAAAAGAGCTTGACAAGCTGATTCATTGGCTTCGGGAGTTCCGTCCGGATATTGTTCAGCTGACGAATTCGATTTTCCTGGGGCTCGCAGATCCGATCCAGCAGGCGCTCGGGGTCCCGGTTATCGTTGCGTTCCAGGGTGAGGATATCTTCCTCGATGCCCTGGTCGAGCCCTATAGGACACGGGCTCGAGAGCTGATGGTCCAACACGCCGCCAGAGCGATGGGCTTTGTGGCGACCTCCGACTACTGCGCGAGTGCGATGTCCGCGTATGTCGAGGTCGATCGTGAGAAGGTTGACGTGGTTCCGCTGGGCATCGATCTCCGCGGCTACCCGGAGTCGAGAGCCCGCAACGCTCTCGACGAGATCCGCATTGGGTATCTGGCGCGCATCTGTCCCGAAAAGGGATTACATATCTTGGTCGAAGCATTCTATCAGCTCGTGCAGAATAGCGATCGAGACCTCACGCTTCACGTGGCTGGATGGCTCGGGAAGAAGGACGAAACTTACTGCGAGGGCGTGAAGCGCCAGGCATCATCCTGGGGTATCGAGGACCGGATAGAATACACCCACGACTTCTCGAGAAAAGAGAAGGTCGCGTTTCTAAGGGATCTGGATATCCTGTCAGTGCCAACGCCCTATCAGGAAGCGAAGGGTTTGTTTGCGCTCGAGTCGATGGCCTGTGGTGTGCCGGTCGTGCTTCCCAACCACGGATCTTACCCGGAGTATATCGCGAAGACCGAGGGTGGGATTCTAGTGGACACACTGAAGCCGGCGGATGTGGCAACCGGGATCCTGAGACTGATCGACGATCCTGATCTGCGGATGGATCTGTCGGCCAAAGGTGCAGCTGGTGTGCGTGCATACTACAACGACGACAGGATGGCTGAAGATGCAATAAAGGTATACGAACGACATATCGGTATCTCATCGAGATAGACAAATAGGAGGGATTATGCCGAACGAACAGCTGGCAGGGGGGATGACCTGGCTGAGCTTTTCGATGATCACCGTTGCTTCCTGGGGATGCTACGGTATTCTGCTGCACACAGGACAGATGGGCATGCAGGACCCCGTGAACGGACGCTACAAGGCGTTCCTGTTCGTAGGTGTTGCTTATCTGCTGACGGCAGTGATCGGGTCCCTGGTCGTGCTGAAGGTGGGCGGAGTCGAATGGACTTTCCCGGGCAAGGGCACTTGGTGGTCGCTGATCGCTGGGTGTGCGGGTGCTTTGGGAGCGTTCGGGATCCTCCTCGCCTTCGGAGCCAAAGGTACGCCACCGGTGGTGATGACAATCGTGTTTGCCGGCGCACCGATAGTGAATGCGATCGTCTCGATGGTCGTGCATCCTCCCTCCGCAGGGCTGGCCGCGATTAACTGGCAGTTTGTCGTCGGAATCCTGATGGCAGCCGGTGGCGCGTCTCTCGTGACTTTGTTCAGGCCGCACTAGGTGGGACAGGTCTACAGCACCTACACGACGACGCGTCGCGTCGAGTTCTCCGACACCGATCTGGCAGGGATCGTGCATTTTTCGAGATTTTTTATCTACATGGAATCGGTCGAGCACGAGTTCCTGAGACTGCTCGGTACGTCCGTACTGTCCGAGCGAGACGGCGTCCATATTGGTTGGCCCCGAATGAGTGCTTCGTGCGACTATAAATCGCCAGCCTTCTTTGAAGACGAGCTCACGATCACCTTGTGGGTGAAGAGGAAGAGTAACCGGTCGCTGACCTATGCGCACACGATAATGAGAGGAGATACGCTAATTGCAGAAGGCGAGATAGGGGTTGCTTGCTGCGTGTGTAATCCGGGGGAGAAGATGAGGGCGGTTGAGATTCCGAGGGAGGTAGCTGGGAAGATCAAAGAGTACGGATAGAGCGAAAGTAGGCAAGGTAATGGGGGAACGATATGTGGCAGGCGAGGCTGAAGGGCAGGGGGCAGGGTTACTGCAGACTTTGCGAGGACATCCAGAGCGATGTGGGCCAAAAAAAGAAAGGCTTATGGATTCTGGGCGGATTTTCAGGTGGTGTAGGTTGGGATGGATCTCGTAGGTATGGCCTATCGGTTGTTGGGTACTTTTCCAAACGAGGAGAAATTCGGACTTGCGTAATAGCTCCGTCGCGCTACTGTAGCCGCTCCGGCGAAGATCGCAGAGGGATAGGGTCGTGCAAGCCAGGGTGACTACGTTCGGTTTCTCAGCAGCCCACGGTTCACTCAAGGAACTGAAGACGCTGGCTGAGCTGGCTGGCCACTATGTGACCGAAGAAGCTAAGGTGCCAACACGGCGCGCTACATCTTGCCTTGGTCGTATGCTATGGAATCTTATTATCTCAATTGAAGGGAACAGACGCAGATCCTAGCGTTTGCCATCTTGCCGATTCATTTATGCCTGTCCTTATAACGAAAAGTCTTTCAAAATCCTACGGTTCTCTATCCATCCTGACCGACATAACTATATCTGTGCAGGCCGGCGAATCCATTTCTATCACCGGCCCCTCTGGTTCTGGAAAGAGCACCTTGCTCCACATCATCGGTACCTTGGACGAACCGACTTCGGGATTCGTTATGATCGAAGGGGAGGACCCGAGCAAGCTTGATGATGGTGCCCTTTCCCGGTTTCGTAACGAGCGAATTGGGTTCGTGTTTCAGGATGCCTATCTGTTGCCACAGTTTTCAGTGCTCGAAAACGTGCTCTTGCCGATACGGGCGTTTGGGAATGTCACGGAGAATGATCAGGCTAGAGGGCGCGATCTTCTCCAGACAGTTGGGCTGGGCGAACGGTTGACGCATCTGCCAGCACAGTTATCCGGTGGAGAGAGGCAGAGGGTGGCGATCGCGAGAAGCCTGATCATGCGACCGCGACTTCTGCTATGCGATGAGCCGACGGGAAACCTCGACCAGCAGACGGCGGATCAGGTCACCGAGACCATCTTGAAGACAAGTGATGGGGAAGATCGCGCACTGATCCTGATCACACATAGCGACACGCTCGCGAGCCGGACAAACCGACATTTTAGGTTGCGTGAAGGGCAATGCTACGAAGTCTGACCCACTACTGGAGAATCCACCTCGCAGTGCTGCTTGGCGCGGCTGTCGCGACTTCG
Organism: Gemmatimonadota bacterium; assembly: GCA_002714465.1. Next base: position 38,457 of record PAXL01000029.1, read on the forward strand.
GTCCTGACAGGCGCGCTTTTGGTTGGTGACTCTGTCGAGGAGAGCCTCAGACAGTTGACACTCGGACGTCTTGGCCGTGTTGATCAGTGCGTTGTGGCGTCTCGATATGTTCGTCAGCATTTGGCAGACGAATTGAGCAACAACGAGGCAGTCACTCGGACGGCGCCGATGATCGCCGTTCACGCATCAATCCAGGTGGCCTCATCGGGGCGACGGGCGAATAAGGTGTTGCTGTTCGGTGTTGACGAGCGATTTGGTGGGTTTTTTGAGCACTCGCCAACCGATTCGTCACGATCCAGCCGACTCCGCATACTCCATCCAAACGGTCCTCTGAAGCGCACACTCGAGATCGAAGAAGGAGATGCTCTCATCCTTTCGATAGAAACACATACGGATATACACCGGGAGTTTCTGTTCGGCGAGGGTGGCGCAGAAGATCGTGTAATCCGACGCAGGGTAAGCGCCGGAGCGACGGCTGAAGATGAAGCCGGGGGACGATTCTCGTTTGAGCCCAACCAGAGCATTCCGCTTGTCGCTTTTGTACAACTTCGTGCGCTCCAGAAGTTTTTGAAGGTCGATGGACGGGTCAACCGGATCCTGATTGAATCGAGTCAGAATGAACTCGTCCGTCTCGACGGATTTGTCGACCTGGAAGACTATGGTCTCGAGCTGAAGAGGTCGGGGGAAACGTTGATCCTGGAGAGCGATCAATTCTTTCTGAAAGAGCTTGTGGCGGAGGCAGCACGGCACGCGGCCGTTCAGTACGGTGTAAGTGCAGACGGTGTCCTCACTTATTTGGCGAATCGGATGTCGACGGATCGTGGTAGCGTTCCATACTCGATGATATCGGCGATGGGACGTCTGGACGAAACCGATGACTCCGTTGATTCGTATGTGATTCTCAATGGTCACGCTGCAGCCAGGCTCGGCGCCGTGAAGGGAGATACGGTTACGATTCGATATTACGAGTTGGAACGAGATGAGGGATTCGTTGAGACGGAGATCCGTCTTCCAATGCGAGAGCCTGTTGCGATAAATGGAGTAGCAGCCGATCGGACGCTGACGCCGGAGTTTCCCGGGGTGCGCGACGCGAACAACATGGCGGACTGGGACGCGCCCTTCCCCGTTGATCTCGGCGCAATAACGACTCTGGATGAAGACTACTGGGACGAACACGGAGCTACGCCAAAGGCGTTTTTACCACTCGCTTTGGGTCAGCGGATTTGGAAGAACAGGTTTGGCAATCTGACCTCAGTTCGTTTTGTATCTGATGTGAGTCGGGACGACATAGTGCGTGGTTTGCTCGAACGGTTGAGCCCAGAGAACCAAGGTATTCGCGTACTGGCATTGAGAGCGAACGGACTCGAAGCGGCCAGAGGAACGGCTGATTTCAGAGGGCTGTTCTTCGGGTTCAGCACGTTCCTCCTTGTCGCCAGCCTGACGATGGTGTCACAGCTGTTTAAGCTGGGTGTGGAGGACCGGCGATCCGAAATCGGTCTTATGAAGGCGGTTGGTTTCAAAACCGGATCGGTCAGTCGACTCTTGATTATCGAAGGGGTCACGCTTGCAGTATTGGGCGGTTTGGCAGGATTTCTGGGTGCCGCGGCCTACGCTCGTTTGATGATTCATGGTCTCTCGACTTGGTGGATCGGCGCGGTTGGAACAAGCCTGCTTATCTACGATGGTTCGACTGTTTCGTTTCTGATCGGATGGCTACTCAGCGTTTTACTCGTGGGCCTTGTTGTTTGGCGCGCCGTCGGTCGTGAGAGTCGAGGGGTTATTGTAGATCTGCTTCGTCATCGAGGTTCGGATGTTGAACGACCTATGTCAACACGGATCCGGATGCTGGCAAGGGTATCGGGAATGCTTGCAGTACTGCTGGCAGGTGGCTCGATCATTATGAAGCCAGCGGATCGGATAGTTTTGTTCTTTGGGGTGGGAACGCTCGCACTGACCGCCCTGCTTGCTGCTGTGAGAGTGCTTGCTACAAGGAGTGGCGAGCCGGGACGATCGACGTTTGCTCTTGCCCAGACTCAGTTGTTGCGTTTCCCGGGACGCACGATGGCCAGTGTAACGCTCGTGTCCTTGGCCGTGTTTGTGCTGGTCACGGTGGCCCTGAATCGTAACGAGGATTCAGGAAGCAGAATCCCGGCCGGAGCTGGTGGATTCCGATGGATCGGTGAGTCTACGATCCAGATCGGGGAGGACCTTGGTGACCGGAAAGTCCTGATGGACTTTGGGTTTTCGCCAAGTCAGCTTGGTCAGATGGGACCAGTTGAGGTTCATAGATACCGACTGCGTCCGGGCGAGGATGTGAGTTGTTTGAATCTGCATCGACCAGGGCAGCCTAGGATTCTCGGGGTTCCTGAGCGTACGGTCGATCGAGGAGGGTTCGAGTTCCAGGCCGTGGCGGAGGGTGTCGACGTACAGAACCCGTGGCGTGGACTCGAAACGCCGCTCGAAGACGGCGCGATACCCGCCATCGGTGATTTCAACTCCGTTCAGTGGATTCTGCACTCCGGACTGGGTCAAGATATTGTGATTCAGGATGAACAGGGAAAACCAGTCAAACTTCGATTCGTGGCCTTGCTGAAAGGCAGTGTGCTTCAGAGCGAGGTGATGATTGGGGAGAAGCCGTTTACCGAGCTGTTCCCGTCTGTTTACGGTTACAGTTTCTTCGCGTTGAACACAATGGGTGCGCAAGACAAAGCAGGGTCGTGGTGGGAGAAAAATCTGTCGGCATACGGGATGGATGTCGTGACAAGCCAATTTAGACTCGCCCGTTACAGAGCCGTCGAAAACACCTACATGGCAACGTTTCAAATGATCGGCGGTTTGGGCGCCTTGCTCGGTATGTTGGGTATTGCAGTAATGATGGTTCGGAATGCGGCAGAGCGTCGGGGAGAGCTTGCCGGCATGCGAGCGATTGGATTCTCGAAGCGAAACCTGCAGATGATGCTTCTGTATGAGACCAGCCTGTTGGTCGTGCTGGGCGTTTTGATCGGAACTGTATCCGGTATATTCGCAGTCCTACCGACCATCCTGGAACGTGCCGGTTCGATTCCGCTGCAGGAGGTCCTGTTTCTTCTATTGGCTGTGGCAGTAGCGGGCATCCTGTTTGGCCGCTTGGCTGCCAGTGCCGCACTCAGGGCGCCGATAATCCAGACGCTGAAGGTCGAGCACTAGGATAGTTGTGAGCGGGTGATTCTGCTTCGTGCCTTTCGTGGCTGGCCTTTATGGCTTGTAAGGCTAGATGGCATCGTCTTCCAGCCCGACCTCGTAACAGACCGCCTCTCGATCGTTCCTGACGATCATCAGTGATCCCGCCAGAATCGGGTTGTTCCAGGTCTTGCTGTTCAGAGCCGGAAGTTTCGCCAGTTCTATCAGCTTCTCTGGGTTCAATTCGACGAGCACGATTTCCCCATCTTCCGTCTGCACGATCAGCTTGCCTCCAACGCGCAGGATTTGACCATGACCATAGCGGCCGCGCTTCCACTTTCGCTGGCCGGTTTCCGGATCCAAGCACACGAAGACACCATCGTCAAGCCCGTAAATGTATCCCTCGTAGTGGACGAAGTTTGCGAACTTGGCCTTTAGTCTGGGTGTCTCGTAGAGGAGGTCTGCACGAAACTGTCCGTTTTCTGTGCTGATCTCAAATAGCTTGCAGCCGATGCCGTATCCGGTCGAGACGAAGACACGGTTTTCTGATATTGGGAGCGGCTGGGCGACGCACCCATAGGTCAAAGGCCAGTCGACTTCCCACAGTACTTTGCCGTCAGCCGGGTCGTGTCCAGCTACGGAGCCGCCGTTGAAAATCAGGATCTGCTCTCGACCGGCCACCGTGTGCAGTGAAGGTGAGCTGTAACCGGCGCGGACAGTTCCTCCGCCCCACACGAATGCACCCGTGTCTTTGCTGTATGCGACAAGTGAGCGATCGGCGCTGCCGCCGGGACTGACGATGACGAGCTTGTCCAGGATGAGAGGAGATCCCGCGAGTCCCCATTCCGGCTGACGCCCGCTGTTTTCATCTAGGATGTTTTTTGACCAGTGGAGAGATCCGGTCTCTACGTCCAGACAGTTGAAGAGGCCCGTCGACCCGATCGTGTAGACGCGGTCTTCGTCGATCGTTGGGGTTGCGCGTGGTCCCACGCCGCCGAGCGCCGAGGCATATCGGGCTTCGTCCGCGTGAACCCATAGCTGTTCACCCGTGGCTAAATCGTACGCGACAACACACTCCTCTTCACCACGTTGCTCTTGGGTCACCGCGATCTGTCCGGAAACGGCGAAGGCGGCCCATCCCTCACCAACCTTGATGCGCCAGACCTCCTTGGGAGGGTTCGATTCCCANGAGATTAGCTCCTTGTCGCCGATCGTCCCGTTTCNGTAAGGCCCCANGAATTGCGGAAAATCTTGCGTCTGCACACCGCTGACTTCCGACGAAAAGAGGACGGTGCCGAAGGACTGCTCTGACCAGCGCCACGCGAGAATGGGGACAAGGTCCCCCGTAACGCCTCTGATCCGGAGGGTCGAGAATGCCAGGATGAGGAAGAGCATGAAGGCGCCGGCGATTCTGAGGCGTATTCCTCCAGGGAGTCTGGCAAAGGCCATTGCCCATATGAAAATGAGCAGAATGGCTACGACGACCGTCGATATTGTCAACATGACGTTCATCTGGCGATGTCCGGTTGACGGTATCCAGATGTATGCCAGAGCGATAGTGGATAGCAATAGGATCGTGTAAAGCAGCCCCAGGCGAGTGGGTTTTGGATCCTTCACTTGGCTTTCCTTTGGAAATTTTGGTCAAGTCGATTGTCAGTGGCGGGACGGCCGTGAGCGTTTAATCTATATTGATACCCGATACAGCCACATCCAACAAGGTTCAAGGAGTTCGATGAAGAAAGCCAGCGTTGTGTTATTGTTTGCGATCTGGTTGGGCATTCTGAGTTCAGGGGCCTGGGGCGACGCAAATTGGCCGGCCTGGCGAGGCGCGGACGGTTCTGGAATCGCACACTACTCGAATCCGCCAGTGAGCTGGAGTGAAAGCGAGAACGTACTATGGAAAAAGTCCATCCCAGGGCGTGGCAACTCGACACCGATCATCTGGGACGGNCGGATCTACCTGACGACGGCCATTTCGTCTGAAGGAAGTGTCGGTGTTGAGTCAGGATTCGGATGGCGTCAGGGGATCGTGCCTTCCGGTAAGCTTGATTACGCTGTTCTGGCGCTGGATGCTTCAACAGGTGAGGTCATCTGGCAGAGGACGGCGATCACGGATACCCCGCACGAGGGAACTCATAGAGACGGAACGTGGGCATCGAATTCACCGGTCACCGATGGCGAACATCTAATAGCCTTCTTTGGGTCGCGTGGTATCTTTTGTTTTGACCTGAACGGAAAGGAACTTTGGTCGAAAGATCTGGGTAATCAACAGACACGGCTTGCCTTCGGTGAAGGCAGTTCACCCGCATTGTATGGCAAAAACCTCGTTGTTAACTGGGATCACGANGGGGCCTCGTTCCTTGTAGTGCTCGACAAGCGGACGGGCAGCGAGCGGTGGCGTCGGGAGCGGGACGAAGGGACATCCTGGTCCACGCCACTCGTGAGGGATTTCAGCAGTAGGCCCCAAGTGATCGTGGCTGCGACAAACCATTCCCGTGGTTACGATCTGAATACCGGTGAGGAGATATGGGTGAGCAGCGGNATGACTTTTAACGTGATTCCGTCACCCGTCTATGCGAACGGACTGGTCTACCTTGCGAGTGGCTTTCGAGGAGCGGCGCTTCAGGCGATCGATCCTGAAAAGGCCAGGGGAGATTTGACCGAATCGGAAGCAGTCGTGTGGCGATACGGACAGGACACTCCGTATGTACCATCCACGCTCGTGTATGAAGACAGGATCTATTTTCTTAAGGGGAACAGGGGCATCCTGAGCTGTCTGGATGCCAGGACAGGGGAGCCCGTCTACACGAGGCAGCGTTTAGAAGGCATCTCGGAGGTTTATGCGTCGCCCGTGGCGGCGAATGGATGTGTATACCTGACGGGGCGAGGTGGTACGACGCTCGTGATCAAGAGTGGGGATGAATACAAGGTGCTGAGCAGAAACAGTCTCGACGACTATGTCGATGCGTCGATCGCGTTGTCAGGAGGCAGACTCTACATTCGTGGCAGAAACTCACTCTACTGTATCTCGGAAGAGAAAATGAGTGAGTAAGTTCGTCCGCCTCCCTCTGTTACTTGTAAGGAGCTAGGGTTCGATATGTTTCTGGCAACCATCTAGGTAGGGCAGTCGATCAGGGACCTTAGGATTCGGCGAGCTTCGACTCCATCTCCTTGGCGATCAGCAGAGCCAACCCCTCCTTAAGTTTTTCGGGGTCAAATGCGGCCAGTTTCTCATGGTGCCCGGCCACACCTTCGATGCCATATCCGCTTCGACGAGGCGTTTGCGTTTTCCAGCAGAGCATCAAAGTCAATGCTGCCGGTCCCCCCTTTGAAGGGTGTCAGGATCGCCGGTGTGACACCGATAAAGGGATTGAATTCAGTCGTCATGGAATTCTCTNCGCACGTCGCTTACAGAATGGCAGGGTGGCTCTGGACCATACCGCCGGTTCCGATGACAGCNTCCACATCGTCGAGATCGAGCGGCGCCTCAGCCGTCAAGTTCTCATACCCGTCTTCCGTGATCAGGAGGGTATCCTCTACCCGAATATACCGTCGTTCTTCTGGAACCCACATCATCGGATCCAGCGTGATGATCAGACCAGGACGGAGCGGCTTATCCGTGTAGTGGCCGACATCGTGCACGGCCATACCGACCGGGTGGGTCAGGTGCATCTTCTCGAGCGACCGACGAGCCGATGCTTCGTATGCCGGTTTAGACCATTCGGTGTTGTCCACGACAGTCGTCATTCTGCTGGCTGCCTGCGCTGCGATCTCGTCCGGGTGTACACCCGGACGGATGACATCGAGAAGAACCTTGTGATACTCAACGATAAACCCGTACAGCTCACGTTGTATGTCCGAGTATCGTCCGTTGACCGGCCACATTCTGCCGATGTCGCTTGTATAGTAGTGGTAGTCGGGTGCACAATCAGCGAGGACTAGGTCACCATCGGTGAGTGGCTGATCGTTCGCCACGTAGTGGCCATACCAAGTGTTTTCGCCACTCGCAATGATCGCTCTGTAACCCGCATCCCGTGATCCGTTGACGAGGTAGACATAACGCATGGCTGCTTCCAGCTGATATTCCATCACACCTGGTCGTGTCGACCGCATCGCTTCGACCACTGCCAAAGCAGTCAGCCTGCCCGCCATGCGCGAAAAGTCTCCCTCTGCGTCACTCTTAATAAGCCTAAGCGAATCGATTACGGGAGCGAGGTCGTGTATCTCTGCACGAGAAAAATGCGATCGGATCAGGCTGATGAATGCGCGTCCACGCTCAGGTTGACCGTCCCAAGGATCGGCCATCGCCTCCTGATGCGCTCGTCTAAGGGTGTCCCAGCTCATACGGGCACCTTCAGCCTCACGCATTGGGATGTGGATGTTTAGGCTGTTCCCAAGAGTGTAAACCAGCATCTCGATGCCTGACACCTGGTCGAGACCCGTCAGCGTGCACGCCGCTTCGGCACTGGCAGGGGATAGTATTTCACCTTCGGCTTCGGCGCGTTCGTCGGGTTGATGCGGAAGGAACAGCGTCGACGATCCGGCCCCCCCCTGGATCACGAGGTAGGCGTGCGGGACTTCCACGCCACATAAATAATAGAAGTCGTTGGTCTGGCGGAACAGGTCGTGTGAGGGCTCCTTAGGTCCACCTTGGATGACCGCGACAGCGCCCTCGCCAATTGTGTTGGCAACTCGCGTGCGTCTTGCGATGAACTCCTCTTTTCTGAAATCGGTTTGGAACAAAATCGGCAGACTCCTTGAAGAAGAGGCTCTAGTGATTTCATCGAGCCATAGCTAAGTGAACAGGAAGAGATATATAAATAATCTTCGCCGCCCGAGAAAACCGCCTTCATTGCTGGATCTTTAGCTAAGTCTAATCCTGTCTTNCTATCCGGAAGGGCGTGTCTTTGTGTTTGGAAAGGATCCTCGAATTGATCTGGTGGAGCACCCAGCTTGACATCGTGAACATCTGGGTATAGAGTGTGTATTGCATAAATGGCCGTTTATTTATTATGGGAGGCCGAAGAACGATGAAGCTGGTGATCACAGGAGCCTCTGGGTATGTGGCGGGCCGGATGCTCGATGCACTCCGCGAGCGATACGACCTGACTCTTCTCGACGTTAAGTCGACGGATCGGCAGGGGAACAAGATCCCGGGGATCGTTGTTACGGATCTGCTGGACGAGAACCGAGATAATTATCGCGAACACTTCCAGGGTACTGATGCGGTCCTCCACTGCGGTTTCACGCGGTCGGACACGCCCGAGGGCCGCTTCTTCGCTGAGCACGATAATGTGAAGATGGCCTACAACGTGTACCAGACGTGTGTCGAAGAAAGTGTGAGACGCGTCGTTGTGATCAGTTCGAACCACGCAGCCGACTATTACGAGCGGCTGATCTGGTCGGACCGGATGGAATACGTCACGCCGGATATGGTCCCGCTGTCAGACAACTTTTACGGTTGGGCCAAGGCAGCGTATGAGCTTCTAGGTTTCGCCTTCGCGACGGGCAACGTTTCCGAAGGAAAGAAGCTTGAGGTGGTGCAGCTGCGGATCGGTGGCCCTCGTGAGACCGATATCCTTCGCGCTTCGGCCGAAGATCTGAAGAGTATGCATCGCGGACTTGGCGCTTACCTGAGCGTGCGCGACCAGATTCAGCTGGTCGTGAAGAGTCTCGAGACGAAAAATATCAACGATGCGAATGGAGTCCCGTTCCAGATTTTCTACGGGATAAGTGGGAACTCGCACAATTTCTGGAGTCTTGCGAACGCAAAGCGTGTAATCGGGTATGCGCCCAAGGACAACAGCGCAATCAGGTTTNCGGACAAGACCGCAAAGATCCTGAATGAAGCACACCAGAAGGACTACGGAAACTAACAGGCGCACGGGAAACTAGGAGAATCAATGGACAAGCGAGCATACGGGAACACAGCTGAGATGCTNTCGCTCATTGGGTTTGGCGGTATCGTCGCTAGAGATACAACGCCCGAAGAGGCAAACGAGCGGGTGGCTTTCGCCGTCGAAAACGGGATCAACTACTTCGATGTCGCACCCGGATACGGGACTGCGGAAATCTGTCTGGGGCCGGCACTCGAATCGTATCGGAAGGATGTCTTTCTCGCGTGCAAGACCGGTGTCCGCGACAAGGAAGGTGCGCGTGAGGAGCTCGAAAGGTCTCTAAAGCGTCTCCGAACGGATCACTTCGATCTCTATCAGCTACACGCAATGAAGTCCTGGGACGATTTCGACCAGGTGACCGCCCCGAATGGAGCGCTTGAAACTTTCATCGAGGCGCGTGAGAAAGGCTTGGTTCGATATCTCGGGTTCTCGGCGCATTCGGATGNGGTGGCACTCGCCTTGATGGATGCTTTCGAGTTCGACTCCGTACTCTTCCCGATCAACTGGGTGAACTTCCTCGAGGCGGATTTTGGTCCCTGTGTTCTGGAGAAGGCGACGGGTAAAGGGATGGGGAAGCTGGCACTTAAGGCGCTGGCGAGAGGGCGGATTCCCAAAGGTGGCGAACGACAATATGACCGCTGCTGGTATGAGCCGGTGGACGATGCGGAGCTGGCGAAGCTCGCGCTGCGGTTCGCGTTGTCGCAGCCGATCACAGCNGCCATTCCTCCGGGCGACCCTGGGCTGTTTCGGATGGCCGTCGAGCTTGCACATGAATTTTCGCCGATCGAAGCGGATGAAATCGCCTTCCTAAAGGATCAAGCGGCAGGTGTGACGCCTTTAGCGACCGAAGACTGGCTAACACCGGCACGATAGAAATACTTGGACAAACGATAAGACCNCATAGGAATCACAATGAAGATCACAGATCTNGAAATCCTGCCAATCAACCGATACCTGTTCCTGAAGATCCACACGGATGCCGGAATCACGGGTCTCGGAGAATCCGGCACGTGGGGCTACCTGCAGGCTTCTGCTTCCGTGATGGAGAGCTACCGTGATTATCTCGTCGGTAAGGATCCGCTTCTGATCGAACACCATTGGCAGAATCTGTATCGAGGCACACACTTCAGGGGCGCGGCGATCATGGGTGCGATCAGTGCCATCGACATTGCTCTCTGGGACATTGCGGGCAAGCATTTCGATGTGCCCGTGTATCAGCTGCTCGGCGGGAAGGTGCGTGACAAGGCGCGAGTATACTACCACGTCAAAGGNGACACGAAGGAGAAATTGATCCAGGGTTGTGTGGACGCGAAGAAGCAGGGCTTCAAGGCCGTTGGACACCTGACGCCGTTCCTAGATGAGCAGCGAGAGAAGCCNTATTACATGTCGCATTCCGACAAGGTCAAGGATGCGACAGACACCGTGGCGGCGTATCGGGATGCTGTCGGCGATTCGGTCGACCTGTGTATCGAAATCCATCGACGTATGGAGCCGCACGAAGCGATCGCACTCGGTCGTGCGATCGAACCATATCGACCCTTCTTTTTCGAAGACCCGATTCGGCCAGATAATTTCGATGCTATGGCCGAGGTGGCTCAGAAGATCAACATACCGATCGCGACGGGAGAACGTCTACACACGATCTACGAGTTTCAGATGCTGTTGGCTCGGAATGCGGTCCAGTATGTCCGGCCGGACGTATGTATGTGCGGCGGAATCACACACGCCAAGAAGATAGCTGCGCTGGCTGAAGCGAATCACGTCGGCGTTGTGCCTCACAATCCGTTGAGCCCGGTCAGTACGGCCGCCTGTATCCAGATTGCNGCCAGNGTTCCCAACTTCGCGCTTCAGGAATATCCAACGGGCGAAGGCGAGCCACCGAAATCAGAAATCGTGAAGGAAGTGCTCGAGTGTAAAGACGGGTTCATCACGATACCGGACCGGCCAGGTATCGGTGTGGAGCTCGCGGAAGATGCGCAGGAGAAATACCCCTTCATCAATCGGAAACGGAATACGCGACTGCACGTGGATGGATCAGTAATAGATCAGTAGAAACAGAAAGGCATTGTTCAATCAAAAATATCCATAGACCAACAGCCATTTATTCCTTCATTCTGAAGCCTCGCTGCTTCCGGAACCCTTTATGGACAAGTTAGAAACACTTTTTCTCTCAGAACTCACATGACCAATAAGCCCAACCTTCTTTTCATCATGCCAGATCAGCTCAGACACGATTTTTTGAGCTGCTATGGCGCCTCGTTTATCGACACACCCAACATTGATGCTCTATGCGAGTCTGGCGTACGATTCGAGAACTGCTACTCGGAGCATCCTGTTTGCGTGCCCGCTCGCGCGGCCTTGCTGATGGGGATGAATGCAATTAAGACAGGGGTGATGGACAACGGACAGTATCTGAGGCCCGACTATGGCTCGTGTGGGCTGCAAACGTGGCCGGAGATCCTGAACGATCAGGGCTACGTCACCCTGGCGACGGGGAAGATGCACTTCTACCCGTGGGAGAAACGGTTTGGTTTCCAGGATCGGATCATCGCTGAGGACAAGCTCTGGGGATATATAGAAGACGACTACCATCACTTTCTGGACAAGGCGGGATATAGCAAGCGCTCGTTTGCCGACGTTCCCGAGTATCACAAATACCATCAGGCGTGCGTCAGCCCACTGCCGTGGGAGTACAACGTTGATCATTTTGTGGGTGTGAAAACTTCGGAGTGGATCGAGGCCTACGACGGCGATGCACCNTTTGCGATGATGGTCGGTTTCCCGGGTCCACACTCACCTTACGATCCCGCGGAAGACTACGCGACCTTCGATGAATCGGCGATGCCAGAACCGATTCCCCAGAACGTTGAGGATCTAGCCGTAATGCGTGCTCCGAGACGATCACGTTCCGACTCTTCACGCAAGAGCTGGTATGCTGTAAAGAATGACAATCCCCCTACCGATGCGACCTATGCGAGACAAAGAGCTTACTATGCGGGACTCGTGAAGCAGATCGATCTGGAGGTCGGACGAATCGTGTCCGCGCTAGACGCGAAGGGGCTACTAGACAACACGATCATTATCTTTTCGTCAGACCACGGAGACTACCTGGGTGACCACGGGCTGAGCGGGAAGGGGACATTTTACGAGGGTTCCTGTCACGTGCCGATGCTCGTTCGACATCCAGAAATGGCCCCGACTGTTTCATCGAACCTCGTGACCTTGACAGATGTCACCGCTACGCTGATCGGTCTTTCGGGTGCGTCGATCCCATCGTATGTAGATGCAAGACCCTTGCCCGGGATCGGGATTGGTGACGAGTCCCGCGATGTCGTTTTCGGGATGCTGAGAAGCGGTTGGATGGCGTGCGACGGCGAGTGGAAATTCGTTAAATATCCTCAGGGCTACCACCTGTTCAACCTAAAGGATGANCCGACTGAGGAGCAGAATCGGGCGGGGGATCCGGCCTGTGCTGACGTGTTCAGAAGGCTGGACGTGGCGTTGACGACCGAGGTCATGCGATCGATGGACGAGGGAAGCTTCTCCGAGCGGGTCTACACCTTCAGCCATTCGAGCAGCTCCGAGTTCGGTCGACCCGGGTGGGAGCGAAGATACCCGATGCCTTGGGGAGATATCTACCCGGCCTGATCTGTGAACAGGTTCTTGAGAAAGCCACAAGACTGCGGACTGCCTGTTCGCTCAGATTGTATATCGTCACCTGAATGCGCGCAAGCCGGTCTGTTGTCAGACATCCTCTCCGTAACGTCGACAGTTCAGGGAACGACACTCTGCCCGGTTCTGTGGGATGCTCTCAGCTTTGTTCAAATGATCTGCCCGAAGCGTCTTGTTCATAGATGTTTCGGCTGGGACGAAAAAACAAATCGAGGAAATAGTGTTCGTAAGACCAGAATGGCTTTCACAGATCACCGAAGAGATCATAGATCCGGATCGTCCTATCGTGGATCCCCACCATCACTTTTGGAACGATGGACCTCCCAGAGGATACCCCTATCTGCTCGACCATCTGTGGGAGGATACGAATTCAGGACACAACATCCAGCAGACTGTTTTTGTCGAGTGTGGTGCGGAGTATCGTGACTATCAGGGCAAGATGGCCCCAGTCGGAGAGACCAAGTTTGTTGTCGAGCTCGCAGAAGAATCTAGAGGCGATGGGAGAGCGACCGTGGCCGGGATCGTAGGACACGCAGACCTGAGCGTCGGCTCTGATGTCCGAGCAGTGCTTAGAGCTCACGTTGAAGCGGGGAAAGGATTGTTCAGGGGAATCCGGCACCACGGGAGCTGGGATGCCAGCCCTGATGTGCCAAACTCACGGATCGATCCTCCACCAAATCTGTTCCTGGATGCCGACTTTCAGGCTGGTGTTCGAACGCTTGGTGACATGGGGTTGAGCTTTGATGCGTGGTGTTATCACCCGCAGATTCCCGAGGTTGTGAAGCTTGCACGCGCCTGCCCTGAGACAACGATCATCCTGAATCACCTAGGTGGCGTGCTCGGCATCGGCCCGTATGCGTCGCGGCGAGTCGAAGTCTTTGAGGAGTGGAGCAGGAGCTATACTGCGCTAAGTGACTGTCCGAATGTCTATGGCAAGATCGGTGGTCTGGCTCAGGGTGTGAACGGAAGAGAATGGGAAGATCGAGATCTGCCGCCGACATCGGATGAGATCGCTGAAGACCAAAGGTCATACTATTTGCACGCAATCTCGTGTTTGGGAGTGGACCGATGTATGTTTGAGAGCAACTTCCCCGTTGAGAAGGCATCGGTCTCTTACCACGTTCTATACAACGCGTTCAAGAAGATCGCCGCCGACTTTAGCGAGGATGAGAAAGACGCTCTGTTCCGCCGAACGGCCTCAAAGGTTTATCGACTGTGAGGCTGCGTAACCTGTTGTTCTTCTTCTATGACCGAACCAGCGTCTGGTAGGGGCTTATCAGGGATACAGGGTTTCTGCGAATTCGGGTAGATAGGGCTTCGCCAACTCAAAAACCTTGCCAGCTTCCTCTTCCGNAAGAGGCGACTTGGGTGGAGCTACCCATCTCTCCATCAAGTTCAGCCCACTCAGTACGGCTTTGCCCGATCCGATAGGGAAGGGACCATAGTTTCGGATGATGTCCGCAAAGGCGTTCGCATCGTGCTGCGCTTTGAAGGCAGCTGAGTGATCACCCGAAGCCCATGCCTCGTAGACGCCGGCCGCATGTTGAGGCGCGATTCCTGGCACCAGACCCGTTGTACCGCAGACGCCTGCATCCAGAAGGTGGAGGAAGAAAGACTCACCACCCACGATGATTCTGAAGTCAGACCCTTTACCCACAGCCTTCAGGTAGGCGAGTGTGTTGGATGGGCGGTCCGAGCTGTCCTTGCAGCCCTGTACACCTTCATCCCTCAAACGGGGCAGTGTACTCGGTTCAACACTCACCTTTGTCATACTCGGGATGTTGTAGAGCATAACAGGTATGGGCGAGGTTTTGACGAGGTCGGCAAAGAAGTTGACGACCTCGTCCTGCGACATAGGGAAGTAGAAGGGCGGGTTGACGAGGATACCGTCTGCGCCCAGATCGGCCGCTTCTCTTGCCTGGTCGTGCGTTTGGGCGACGTTGGGCTGACCGCAGCCCACGATGACTGGNCCGCGCCCCCCAGAGGCCTCGACGACGGACTTAATAGCAACTGCTCTCTGACCGTCATTGATACCTGCGAACTCGCCTGACGTACCCACAACCACGACACCTTGAGATCCGTTATCCAGAGCGCGTATGGCTGTCTTCTTAATGGCATCGGAATCGACGGTGAAGTCCTGTTTTAGCGGTGTCACCAAGGCCGGTATACTGCCCTGGAGGCGCTCCTGGAATGGGGTCATGCGGTCTCCTTGTTCTTAGCAGGGGTTCGGACGGTGTGTTTACGACCGTTGCACGCGCGCATCGGTCATCCCGAGTTTTCGAAGCCGTGATCTTCGCGGCAGAGGGTTTAGCGAGGGACGGTCATACACAATCCCACGAATTACAGAAGTGCTAGTTATTGCCTCTTCGGATTCCTGTCTTCGCCCTCGCCTCCGGGGGATGACCTAGGAAGCCAGAGTGCCGTCCTAGATTTTCGGTAGCAGCATACGATTGTACTGGACGATCGCAAGCTACTACTGGATGTCACGCTTGGGTCTCAGAGCGGCAAGTCGAGAAGTTGATAGTTCTTAAGCAGTTGCTCGCGCGTCTGTTCGTTCCAGGTCGTGTCATCTGGATCATCGACCAGCGGCTTGTATACGAACGATGTTTCCTCAGGGAATCTCTGTCTCCTNGCATCGATCGCGAGGGCGATGATTCGACTTCTTGCCTTGATGTGTTCCTCGTCATAAATGGCCCCGTCTTCTCGCTTCACACCAATCACCGAGGATCGTCTGTGGAAGCCGAAGTTGATGGTTACGCGAAGGTCGGAGGAGGTGTTGGCAAACGAACCGTGCAGGACCTGCCTGTTGGCCATGACTACATCGCCGGCTGACGCCACCATCGGGACGGCGTCGGCGAATCGGTCCGTGCCGCCGTTCTCAGCTTTGATCTTTCTGATGTCGAGCTTTCCTAGCTTGTGTGAACCCGGTATCACCCAGACACCGTTCGCTGCTGTGCTGCAGTAGAGCTGGGCCATGAAGTTGAAGCCGTGGGTCCCCTGATCCCATTCCGGGTGGTCCCATCGACGCGTTCCGTCCTGATGCCAAGCGACCGAGGGGCCCAACCCGGGCTGCTTGATGATGATCGATTCAGTGAAGGGTGTGAAGTCGGGCCCGTTGATTTCGGAAGCGACGGTCAGCAGCTGCGGATGCCCATACAGTCGGAGCGAAGCGTCCATGAGCTGCAGATGACAGCCAACATTGCAGATAACGTTTTCAGGTGCATCCGCAGGCGCATCGGGTTCAGCCATCGTGACTTCGTATCGGCTTTGGTTCTGTGAGGTCCCTCCGTGCGGNTCGCTCAGAGGCTTTCTGAACCGGTAGATCTCCCTGTCGATATTCGAAGCAAGCGCGGGATTGCCGTGCTTGTCGAGGTCCGACCCCCTCTGGGCAGGCGCACGATTCAGAACCGTCTGGAAGTCTGATCTCAGGTCTTCGAGTTCATCAGGTTCGATCAATCCCTCTAAGACGTAGAACCCATACTTCCAGTATGTCTTAATGATCGATGGAGCAAGGGAGCCATTAGATGCAAACTGAATTGGCCCCCTGTTGTCGAGACTAATGGCTTTCTTATGGCCTGCTCGTTCATAATCGGCAATCTGCTCAGGCGTCCAATCAACGTGATTCATAGCACGTCTCTACCTCATTCATCCGATCAGGATGGTGAAAGCTTGCTGATAAGGTGCCGGCTCCGTCGATATTGACCGTTAGGTTTGTCCCAGACTGCACGCGAACAAGCTCGACNGGTGATCCCGGGATCACCCAGTCTCCGGCAACGACCTCCTGTCCACGTTCGGCAAGGGCTGTTACGAGCCATCGCAGCGATTCGAGCAGACCTCCGATGATCTCGGAGGCTCTGCCCGACGTTACTGGCGCGTCGTCGATGTGGACGCTGAACAGAGCATCTTCAAAATGGAACTGTTTCGGAGATACGTGGGATTTCCCGACAAGGAGTCCCGCAAACAGGCAATTCGATGCGATCAGTTCCTGCGCCGTCGGTGTCTGGTGCCAAAATTGGTAGTTGTGCAGCTCGATTCCTGGCGATAGNGAGGAGATTGATGCCATCAGGTTGTCGTCACTGAGACGGCTCGGATCCAGGTTACGACCGAGTCGAATGACCAGCTCTGGCTCGATCGCGCATCCTACGAGATGAGAGAGGTCGACCGTATGGTGAGAGCCTACTCGTATGTGTTGTCGAGGCAGGCGCCCGTGGACCGGATTTTCTAGACCGAACTGTTGTCGTATGGCCGAACTCATGCNCCCAACCTTGTATCCCGCCACGTCCTCACCCCGAGATTCGCGAAAGGCAATTGCAGCGTCTTGCATAAGGTAGGCGTCCTCAATGCTGAAGGATGCTATGTCATCGATTGATGTGTCGAGCGTGCCTTCGTAGAAAAGACGGCCAAACGCCCGACCAATTTCCGTGACTCGAGGACCCAAGGGTTTGTCTTTTACGAACACGGCGATTCGATAAGCGATCGTATTCGTGTTTCTGGAGCTTCTTCCAGAAGACGACCTGACCCGCCCCACTTGGTCGTTTTGTCGACATATTTCGTCAGATCATGCTGGATGTCGAAGACCGACTCGTCACGGTGGATGTGANAGGTTGGGACCCGGACGTAGCCTGACCGGGCGAGCACACNGGTGTAGGTGATCGTGAATTTCTGAGCCCGCTTCCTGTTGAGCAGACCGGACCCGCAGCGATTGTACCAAGGCCGAAACGAATTCCCCTTGTCGTATCCGGCCAACAGATCTTTGCCTCGCTGGATCGCGACCTTGTTTTTCGGCCGGAGGGGAAAGGCATTGGCCGGAGCGGCGTTCCATGGCCTGCGGGACTCATAGTGACATATTCCGGCTGACCTGGAAGGACCGTGCACTTTTATTTTATTGCCGTCACAGAGACTCTGATAGACAGGTTTGCTCTTTTTCACAGTTTATCCGTCTCGTTGTGACTTGAAGGCGTGAGTGTGGCGAATAGGATCCGACTGGCCCTCAGCTCGATGTCGATACAGTAACTTCACGGCATCGGGCATGGCTTTATAGGTCTCGCGAGGCACGATCGCATTGTTGCGGCCGCCAAACTCAAGGCCCAGCCACCACGGCGAATAGCGGGCAAGCACCGTTACGCGGGGGTCCGGGCTAGGGTTGGCGGCGTTCGAGTGCCAGATTCGGCTGTCGATGATGGCCACGCTGCCAGCAGGTCCTGACAGTTGCTTTTCTCCGGGAATCGGTTTTCCTACCGNGATGTCGTCGTAGAGTTCGGGAGGGTTCTTCGGGTTCAGATGACTGCGAGGATTGCGAAGGTCGCGATGACTATGAGGAACGACCCACGTGCCTCCGGTGTTTGGCGCGAAGGGGGAGAGAATCCAGAGCGTGGTCAGCCCCATGGTGACATTGGGAAAAGGCATCATCACCGAGCCCGCTTCTTCTCTATCGGTNAGGTCGTGCGGGAAGTCCGTATGCCAAGCGCGGAAATCTGCTCTCGTGTCGTTTGGAGGACGGGTCTTGAACTCGGTTTGTGAGATTCGAACGTGAGGGTCGAGCATTGTCTGGGCGATCCCGAGGACGCGTTCGTCGCCAAAGTAGGGAGAGAGCGTCGATACATAGGCGACGACATTCTTTCCGCGTTCCCCGTTTNGTCCGGTCTGGAAGCCGAGCGATCCGCCCCAGGCTTCATAGTCAGCAGTCGCCTGCTGGTGACCGGCTTCCACATCCTCCCTGATCTGGTCAACGCGATCCTCGGGNATGAGGCGCTCGATGATGCAGAAGCCTTCGTCCCGAAGGTGCTCGACGTATTTTTTAATCGATGCCGGGTCGCAGATCATCTAGCACCTGTTCGATACGATCCTTCTCCGCCTGGTCGAGCGGTTCCTGAGGCGGACGCACGACGTCATTTGCCATTCGCCCCAGTCGCTTGAGTGCGTGCTTCATGCGTGTGTGCGGATTCTGACCCGGGGCATAGAAGACCTGGGTTAGCCTGAATAGTATATCGCTGACCTTTCTTGCCTCCTTGAGATCGCTGCTCCACACGGCCCGGCATAGTGCCACGTGGAGGTCGGCGCTGATGCTACCCATTCCCGACAGAATTCCGTCCGTGCCGATCGCCATGTCCTGCAGGAGCCATCTGCTGTGCGTCGACCAGATTGCGATCTCGGGGTTTGCAGCCCGGACGGCTCGCATGTCCGTCTCCGAGGTCTGCGGATTACCACTGCCCTCCTTGATCGCGAAGATCCTGCCTGTTTCGGCGAGTGCAACTANCGTTTCAACTGAATATCCGAGGCGGGCGGGTGAAACCTGATAAAATGCAATCGGTAGATCGGTAGCCTCAAAGACGGCATCAAACCGCGCAAGCGCACCGTCCGTTGTGCTGTCCTGTTCGTTTCNTGGCGGCATGACGAGAATCGCCTCGACACCGGCCGATTCGGCGTCACGCGTCAGGACACCCAGGTCCGATTCGAACTCGGATTCGCGGACGGCACCGATCACGGGTGTTCGTCCTTCGCTCGTGGCGATCGCTTCGCACAAGAGCTTGGTCTTCTGCTCAGGGGGCATCGTGGTGTCCTGACCCGATGCTCCGTTGACCATAATCGCGGTCACGCCGTCAACGGAGGTGACCTCGGCGATGTGCCGACGGAACTCTGGAATATCCACTTCGAAATTGACATCGAAGGGTGTCAGAACAGCGGGTATCACGCTGTTGACTGGGATTCTTTCGGGTCTCACGTGTTNTCGTCTCCTCGATGACGGGTTTACTATTCGACACATGGTAATTCTGGGACACAAGGAATCAAGGTGTCAAGGGACCCTTTATACTTTTAGCGGGATTGGAGCCTCGTCCTTCTGTATGACGACCTGTTTTCAGACAGGCAGGCTTTTCTGGACAGATCCGTCGGAATTATTGGAGTAGCCGAGAGATTCTGGAACGGGCTAGAGCCTCCCGACGCGAACGCCAATCGGCCGATCAGCCACTGATGTGTTGGTCTAAGGTGGGCGATGTATTGGGTTCAAACCTTATCCTTCGATACTGTTTGGTTTCCGATCGAGTTGACAGAGTTGTTCAGGGAGGAGGTAGCGAAACTAGCGGGGCTGCTTCGTCAGGCTCTCTGCGCTGGCAAGATCCGGAGCACCTTTCTGAATACGCGCGAGGATGGTGTAGACTAAGCGGTTTCCATAAGTTCAATCTTGGCGTTGTCGGGTCCGTTGACGAAGACGATGCGGAAGCCGCCGCCATCCTTCGGTCCGTCCCAGATCTCGACACCCAATTCCTCTATTCGTGCCATGGTTGCGTCGAAATCATCTGTCTGGATGCCGATGTGGTCGTAGCCCTGCAGTCGTGCAAGGTTGACTTCCTCCGATTCGCGATCCGTGATCGTGAAGGTGATGTTGCCTGAGTGAACCCTTATCCAGGTTGCTCCACCTCTCTCGAACGGCTCGTCCATCTTGCCCTCAAACAGCTTCATATACCAGTCCGCCGCAGCGTGAACGTCTGTGGTTTCGTGATGAATGTGGTTCATCGTGTATGCTGGCATTGCGTGCTCCTTCTATGAATGGCTGATGGTTTGCACCGAAAGCTAATGCGCCGATGCCGATTCTCCAATGCGGCGAGAGGCTGGCTCTACCAGAACAAGGTATCGATATTTAGTGATCAATCTTACAACGAGGGAGAATTTATGAGTGAAACAAATCGTCCGAACCTGGTGTTCATCCTGTGCGATCAGCTCAGATATGACTGCCTTGGTTACGCCGGTCATCCGCTGGTCAAGACACCGAACATCGATAGGTTGGCAAAACGGGGTGTGGTGTTCGATACGACATATTGTGCCTCACCTGTTTGCTCCCCAGCTCGGGCCTCCTGGATGACGGGAACGTATCCGCACTACCACAGACAGCTTGCGAACTACGGTCCTGAGCGGCTGATCCCGGAGGCGATGGCCGTGATGAGACCGGACGCGGTTACTCTAGGTGATGTCTACAACTCTGTCGGGTATCGATGCGGGATCGCAGGGCCTTGGCATCTCGGGCAGGACCATTTGCCGCAGCACGGGTTCGAGGAGTTCTGGCGTGTCTATCGATATCAGGGGGATCATCCTGACATTCTGTTCGAATATTTTGAGCAGGAAGGTGTACCGAATATCTATTCTGGCAAGCATCCGAGCATCCAGAATCACGGGATGGATTATACACCAATCGAGGATCCCAGACAGCAGAGGACGACGTGGACGATTGATCAAGGAGTGAAATTTCTGGATACGAGAGACGGCCGTCCGTTCTTCCTCTACCTGAGCATCAAAGATCCACACCCTTTGATTGCAGTGTCACAGGAGCTGATTGATCAGTATCCGGTCGATCAGATCGAGCTGTNNGAAACCTGGCAGGACGATCTAGAGGGAAGACCCACATATATGGAGAAAGACAAGGGACGACTGCCTCAGGACATCGACGAGTCTGGGTTTCGCAGGATGATGGCGCACTACTTTGCGCTGATCACGCATATCGACGATCAGGTTGGCAGATTGATGCGACATCTCGATGGCTTGGGTCTGTCCGACGATACGATCGTGGCCTTTATCAGCGATCACGGCGAGCAGCTTGGCGAGCATCACGCGATTCAGAAACGGATGTTCTGGGAGGCGTCGGTGCGCGTGCCCTGTGTTGTCAGTTGGCCGGGTGGGTTACCGCAAGGTTTTCACGTCAGTACGCCCCTTGGTGGTGTTGATCTTGCGCCCACTCTGCTCGAACTCTGCGGACTTTCTTTCGACGGGACAATCGATGGACGTAGTGTCGCGGCAGAGGTCAGGCAGCAGCAACAACCTGANCCCATTCCTGTTTTTGCGGAGATCGGGACATCGGAAGGGATCAACTTCCGGTCGACGGCTCCTGAAGATCTGGCGGTGCGTGTGATGGTCAGAGAAGGCAGCTGGAAGTATGTCTGTAACCGAACAGACTCGGATGAGCTTTATAACCTGGATGACGATCCACTTGAGGTGGCCAATCTCGCCGAGGGTGACGAGCAGACTGANCGGATCGCGCATCTGAAGACGTTGATACAAGAAATGATACAGAAGACCGGNCCGGGGCCCTATGCCTGGTGCCTTGACTCATAGCTCGAAACATACCCAGGCAGTCCTGCGAGTTTTCACGACAAGTCAGGACGTGCGAGCAGACCCGCAAACTGTGTGTTCCATCAACGTTGATCTGCCGCATCGGTCCGATTGGACGTCGTATATGACGGCGGTCGAGCCGGAAGGGGTATGAACGTCGGAACGCGNCTCAGGATCAAGCGAAGCACCCGGATGGCCAGAAGTCACCTATCTATCAGTCTGCAAGCTAAAGCGCTGGGATTTGAGTCTTGATTTCAGTGGGCAATCCAAAGCCGTTGGAAGCAGAAACGTTTTCCTCGAGCTGTTTGATGTTGCGTGCACCGGGGATGATGCAGGAGACGGCGGGATGAGAGAGGCTGAAGTGATGGGCGAGACGAGTCAGGCCGCCGGGGTAGGCGTCACCAAGCGGACGGAAACGTTCAGCGAGCTCGATTCGACCGGGCAGGGCATCCTTGTCGTTGGTCGCGCGATGGTGCTCGGGTACGGGCTGACCCGGATGGAATTTGCCGCTCAAAACGCCCCTTGAGAGGGGTTTGCGGACGAGCAGACCCACACCTTCCCTCGCTGCGAGGTCCAGGACGCGCTCCTCTACCGCTCGGTCGATCAGGTTGTAGGTGATCTGAAGGACCTCGACAAGGCGTTGCTCGATCAGCCACTTAGCTTCGTCGGCTCGGTTCACGGCAATGGCGATGTGTCGGATCTTGCCCTTTTCGCGCAGTGCGGTGAATGTCTCGTGCCAGAGTCCATCCCGGAGGTCGGATANNCTNGGGCTGTGGATCTGGANGATGTCGACGGCCTCGCGCTGNAGACGCTTCAGACTGTTATCGAGTGCCTGCTCCACTGTGTCGATCGTGAAGCTGACGNTGCCTTCGTCATCTTGACGCGGGCTGTATTTTGTCGCGATGATCGTACGGTCATCCTTCGGAATCACTCGACCTAGCACCTCTTCACTTCGACCTTTCTGATAGACCTCAGCTGTATCGAAAATGTTGACACCCAAGTCGAGTGAGTGCTTAACCAGAAGGTCCCANTCCTGGTCGGATGCGATCGGCTCACCTATGCGATTACAACCCAGACCGACTTCCGAAATGCGCAGACCCGTCCTGCCGAGATCCCGGTAGTGCACGGTCAGCCTCGCAGCTTGAGGATACTGAAGACGTATAGTTGCTTCAGGAAGAGGTAGTATTCCTTGACGTTCAGCTTGCTGCTACTGAACTCTCGGTTGCGGAATATGAAGGGTGTCTCAGAATATTTGTCCCAGCGTCCCTTGACGAGGATTTCGAGCAGGATCTTGTAACCTGATGAGGTGAGTTCGACGCCGTCGATTACGCGTCTGTGGAGGAAGAAGAAGCCTGCAAGAGGATCCTGAACACCAGTCAGCTGCTTCGCCAGAAAAACACCGCTTTGCGAGATGACCTTGCGATACCAGGGCCATTTCTCGACGCGGCTTTCGGGGTCGTATCGGCTTCCGATCGAGATGTCCACGTGCTCGAGATTCCGGATGAGTTTGGCGAGGATAACGGGATCGTGGCTGAGGTCGGCATCCATCACGCCGATTAGATCTCGGTGGGAGGACCGCCAGCCTTCCATGACCGCGCTTCCGAGTCCCTGCTTTCCGGCACGGTGTATCACACGGAGCGGATAACGGTCGGTAAGAGACTCCGCGACTTCACCTGTACCGTCAGGAGAGTTGTCGTCGACGACCACGAGCTCGAGATCGATGTCTTTCTCGGGATCGAGGGCAGAGAAGATTTCCTCGACGAGGAGCGGAATATTCTCTCGTTCGTTGTAAGTCGGTGTGACGAGTGTGACGGAAAGTGCAGACATGTTGACCAAACGGATCGTGCGGTTCTTCGTGTTCAGATGGCTGAATCCTTAACATAGGCCAGCGGCGGACCCGGGGGGCATTTTTTGCAGGTTATATCGTGGCGACCCAGGTGGCCAGTTCTACTTCGATCCCACGAAGACCGCGGGTAATGTTCGGGCTGCAGGAACAGTCTTGTGGACGGTATCGCTGATCAGGATCGATCTCGGATCGAGGATGGCTTCGAGCCCGGCGACGGTTTTGTCGACACGTCCGATGATCGTGCTGTCCACCTGCTTTTCACTGCCGAAATTCCCGACGGTGCAGACTCCAGAATTTCTGCCTATCCTAATCGGAACGCTTGGTTCGGCAGCCTTGCTCTATATCTTTGGCTATCAGTCCGTAATCGATCGCGTCCTACGCATTACCTCGACGCGCTGCGGCCTTGGTGGCTGTTGGGTTCCGATACCGTTGGTTCTGACTGTTAGATCAAGGCACTTCTGCCGTGATGATCAGGTGCTCGACCCAGTCTTCTGAATCGTTGATCAGCTGGTGTCTGGTCTTGGGCGGCAAGTGAATGGCGTCTCCTTCCCGCACATTGAAGACTTCGTCGTTTATTTTCATCTTTCCTCGACCCTTAGTGAAGTAGTAAATCTGCTCTCGATCCTTGTGATCATGGTAGTCACCTTCCATCCCGGGCTGCATCCTGTGAAGTGTGAATCCCTCCGTTCCCAGCAGCGGGGCTTCCTCTTCCGACAGATCCTTGGTGTTTTTCTTCCTGAAGATCGGCCAGATCAAGGCCGTCTCGTGACCTACGTATGGGGTGACGGACTGCCAGTTTCTGATGACCATCTTCTTCTCCCAGTGAAAGCCCTTAGGGCGCGTACAGAACTACAAATCAAGCGCGATAAGNGGCTGCGCTTCAGTCAATATAATACTGAGCTTCGTATCCCAACTGCTTTCATTTGCTTGTGAGGTCGAGAGTTATGCCCCTTTACAGGTTAGGCTCCGCGCTAGTTTAGTAGTTAGGATCAACCAGAACACGCTCCTCGACGGCGTCCATTGTTTTGCAGTTACGCGGCGGGACGGCTGCCATTACCTTAGTCCCGATATTAGTCACACAGGACCTCAGCCATAGCAGGATCACAACATGCCCTCAGAAGCTCAGTATCTCCGCGGTACTGATACACCCGCATCAGAACGTATCCACCTTCAGGCCGGTCCNCTCGACATGGTCTTTGAACCTTCAATTGGGTTCCTGAGATACATCCGGTTCGGCGATCAAGAGATCCTGCGTGGACTTTACTCGGCGGTAAGAGATCACAACTGGGACACGATCGCACCCAAGCTCACGGATCTCTCCGTTGATGTCTCAGAGCGATGTTTCGACATCAACTTCAACNTGGCACACTCTGAACGCGACATAGACTTCCGGTGGCGCGGAGAGATCACCGGGACCGAAGATGGTACTGTCACCTTCTCGATGGATGGCGAGGCTCAATCGGACTTCAAGAGGAACAGGATTGGCTTTTGTGTCCTGCATTCACCTGCCCACGTTGCAGGCAAGCCGTGTACGGTCTTAAAGGATGATGGGACGGAGGAGCAAGGTCGATTTCCCGAGCAGATCTCGCCGCATCAACCGTTCCTGGATATGCGCGCGATCCGGCATGAGGTCGTGGCGGGTGTGACAGCCGAGGTTCGGTTCGAAGGGGACGTGTTCGAGATGGAGGACCAGCGGAATTGGACGGATGCCTCGTACAAAACATACTGCACGCCTCTCGCAAATCCGTATCCCGTGGACGTGGCTGCCGGTACGAAGATCCGCCAGTCGGTGACGATATCGGTNTCCAGCTGGCCTGACGTGGTAAACAGTGTATCTGAGCAGGTGGTCGTCTTGGTGAACCCGGCAGACAGGACTCCGCTTCCTGAGATAGGGCTGGGGTGCGCGAGTCAGGACGAGGAACTGAGCGAAGATCAGGTTCTTCGTTTACAGACCCTACACCTGTCTCATCTGCGTGTGGATGCTAGGCTGTCAGAGCCCGGTTGGGAGACGGCATTTCAGGGCGCGGCCCGTGAGGCATCGGCGATCGGTGTGGCGCTCGAAGTCGCGGCGTACGTGAGTGACGCGGCCTCAGCTGAGCTGGATGCTCTGGCTGCCTGCCTAGCGGGATGTGATACGCCCGTCGTCCGTGTGCTGGTCTTCCACATTGCCGAGATTGCTGCCAACCGAAGGTGGATCGATCTGGCAAGAGGGAAGCTCTCGAAGACAGGGGCGTCGATCGTTTCAGGCGCGAACGCGTACTTTACAGAACTAAATCGGAACAGACCTGATTTCAATGCACTCGATGGTGTGTGCTACTCGCTCAATCCGCAGGTCCACGCCTTTGACGATGCATCTCTTATGGAGACGCTGGTTGCACAGGGCTGGACTGTCGAGAGCACGCGTGCCTTCGCAGGTCCGCTTCCGATACACGTCAGCCCTGTGACGCTATTGCCTCGCTTCAACCCGAATGCAACAGGTCCTGAATCCGACTTGCCCGAAGGCGAGCTCCCGTCCTCGGTCGATGCGCGACAGATGTCACTTCTCGGGGCGGCGTGGACCGTCGGTAGCCTGAAGTATTTGACGCGGTCCGGTGCGTCTACTGTGACATACTTCGAGACGANCGGATGGAAGGGTGTGATGGACAGCGAGCGAGGCTCACCTTCTCCGTTTCCTTCGGTCACAGATGGCACTTTCCCGATGGCTCACGTGTTTGCCTGGTTCGGCGGGATGAAGGATGGACACGCCTGCCTGACAGAGTCGACTGTTCCTTTGAAGTTGGATGCTCTTGCGCTGATGAAGGGAGAGTGGATCCGTATCCTGGTTGCGAACCTGACGGCAGAGAAGCAGTCCGCGCGCATCAACTGCCCAGGACTGTCCGGTGCAGTAAGAATCGAGCCACTGGATGAACATGTTGTCGAACGTGCGACTGCGGAGCCTTGGTCCTTCAGGAGCCGGAAGGATATCACGAATATGGAGACCAGCGGCGGGTCTTTCGTTGTGGACCTGAATCCCTACGCTGTGCTGTGTGTGAAAGGACAAATAGCCGACTGAGATGTCGGATGTCGGTACCATAAACCGGGTCAGAAAGCAGGTTGGCGTTGCGGTAGTCGCCATCATATCAGCCTGTGCGTTCTAAATCAGCTACCTCAGATTCTCGTAATGTATATCTGATCCCTGTCCTAGACCGAACCCTTCCGGATCGGCTATCTGCTTCCGGGATCCCTATACTACCTGGTCGGCGGGTTCTNCGTGACTATGGTCATCAATGTTCGGTTGAACAACATATTGGGCGTCTCGGACCCTTATACAGAATCCGGTTGTGCCGAGTGGTCCGCCTATCTAGTGCAGTGGACACGCTGGAATCATCTTCGCACGATCTCCTAAACGGTCAGGAACGCACTCTTGACGCTCGGTTTCAGATCTCTCTCATGCCCTGTCGTCTTAGTGCGTAGTCGGCAAGTTGCTCCTGTACTTCGTCTGGCGGACAGTTCTTCTCAAGCGCACGCATCGCCATCTCCTGACATGTCTCTGGCGCATTCCCGTTGACCGGCGGATCAAGATCCATGTTTGTGGGAAACGCGTATCCATCCGCAGACGCGGCGATACAAAAACGCGCCTGATCTATGGTCAGGTCACCCGTATTGATCTGACGCAACAGGTGTGGATAGATGTGTAGGAGCATGGCATCTGTGTCGAGCGTCTCCATGGTTCGCCCGAAGGCGGAAGAGATCTGCAGCAGGTTTGCGATTCTATCTGACTCTGTACGGTTGGCGCCGGCGGCGTGGTATACAGCAGGACTAAAAAAAATCATGTCGCCCTTCTGCATTTCGACCTGTGACCGGTGTTCTGCGAAGAAGGCTTGGAAGTCCGGGTGTCGGTAGGCCTGGTAGCCTGGAGCGAAGTGGTGGGAGTAGGGGAGCAGGCAGGTCGGTCCAGATTCGACTGGCATGTCGGAATGTGCGACAGCTCCCTGCAGCGTCAGGTATTGTGACATCACCTGGGCGTGCGCCGGGTAGCGCTCGATGGTCTCCGGAGACTGGAAGCCGAGATGATAGTCGCGGTGGACCGATTGCTCTGCGCTGCCCGGTCTGACGTTGTTCATCTGGGCCGTGACACGGTAGGCCGGTCCAAGCCAGGATTCGCAGGCAAGCGCGAGTATCGGGTTGCCGTAGTATTCTATAAAAAGCTCAGGATCTCGCTCGCACACCTTCTGGATCGCGTTCCATATGCGTTCGTTGTCCCCGAAGTGATCGCCCTGTCCGCGGTCGGCCCGTCTCTCTTTTTGCACGATTTCGCTGAACAAGAATGTGCTCCGATCGATCGTGGTAATACTCTCGAAGGCATTCCGAATCATGAGAATGCCGGGGCCATCACGTAGCACGTGGCACCATTCGGATGCGATCCTCTTACGTGTGCTAGGATGCGACAGCTTACTGCGAATCCCATCTCCGTCATAAACAATGATTCGTTGCTCGTTGTTTGAGGAGTTGGCGTATACTCCGCTGTCCGGTTGCCGTGAGCATGTTTCGATGAATAGTCGCAGGTCGAGGTCCTCGCCCTGGAAGAAGGCAGGTGTCTGTGGGCTGATCATGTGCAGTCGACTTGTGGATAGTTTGCGATTGTCTATGGATGGTGTTAACTCGGGCGGATCAAGATACGAAAAGTACTTGATAGCGACACGGAAAGGCACTAGGCGGTCCGAAGAGGTCGGACGTAAGGTGATGAAAGAGGATCCTGACCGGTCAAGCAGGTGGCTTCCCGTATCGGCAGGTGCTGGTATGGGGTATGTACCGCTGCTATGATGAAGCAGAGCCACTGGCACGGGCCAGGTGGAAGGGAGTTAGAAGCGAGATGGGGAACCGGATTGTGGCGACATACTGGATGGAGACGCCCTTCGACGTGGAGAGGGCTGCTGATGTTGTGAGTGGTGAGCAGTCCTCTGGCACCTTTGTCCAGGTGCCAGGCGAGACGGCCGATCTGAAGAAACGCTCAAGGGCACGAATCGAATCGATCGAGCGTCTCGAGGATGGGGATGCACCCAGCTTGCCGGGTGCTTTGCCTTCAAAAGACGGTGTGTATCGTCGAGCAGAGGTGAAGATATCGTTTCCGATCGAAAACATGGGGCCTAGTCTCCCGAATCTGATAGCCACCGTAGCCGGGAATCTTTTCGAGCTTCGGGATGTGTCCGGCCTCAAGCTGATCGACCTCGAGCTTCCCGATGACTTAAAGGCCATCTATCCAGGACCGCAGTTCGGGATACAGGGCACACGCGACCTGGCAAGTGTTCACGATCGGCCGATCATCGGCACTATCGTAAAGCCTAGTGTGGGGCTGACCCCAGAAGCAACGGCTGATCTCGTCGGCGACTTAGCTGGTGCGAATATCGACTTTGTGAAGGACGACGAATTGATGGCGAACGGACCGAATTCACCGATAGAGAAGCGTGTCGAGAAGGTGATGGCCGTGATCAACGCAGCAGCTGATGCTTCGGGCAAGCAGGTGATGTTCGCGTTCAACATCACCGATGAACTTGATGCAATGCTGATGCATCACGATCTGGTTCGTGACGCAGGCGGTACGTGCGTCATGGTGAGTCTGAACAGTATTGGTCCCGTCGCGCTTGCCCATCTGCGAAGACACTGTGAGCTTCCAATTCACGGTCATAGGAATGGGTGGGGGATGTATACACGGTCGCCACATCTGGGGATCGGATTCAGAGCGTATCAAAAGATTTGGCGTGTTGCGGGTGTGGATCACATACACGTCAATGGACTGCAGAACAAGTTCTGGGAACCGGACGATTCGGTGGTGGCGTCGATCCAGGCGTGTTTCGAGCCGATACTAGGCGGATACCCCGTGATGCCCGTGATCTCATCAGGACAATGGGGCGGTCAGGCTCCGGAAACCTATACTCGTATTCAAAGCGTCGATGTGATGTATCTCGCGGGCGGCGGGATCATGGCACACCCGGGCGGTCCACCAGCGGGGAACATCGCGTTGAGGCAATGCTGGGAGGCTGCAGTGAAGGGCATCCCGCTCCAAGATTACGCGAAGGACCATACGGAACTTGCACAATCGATCGAGAAGTTCGGCGGCCACGGATAGGTGCGGGGCCACGGAAAACACTCTTACAGCGATCTGGGCGAGGGCCCATAAAGCGAAGAGATAACGAGAACAGACAAGAGGCTATATGGTTTTTCCGAGCATTGCGGAGGAGTGGCGCAGGTCGCGTTTGACACCTCCGGAGGGTCGGCTGAGAGTGATCCTCGATACAGACACATATAACGAAGTCGATGATCAGTTCGCTGTCGTTCACGCACTGCTCTCACCGGACCGGATCTCCCTCGAAGCGATCACGGCGGCACCCTTCCACAACAACCGATCGGATGGACCCGCTGACGGGATGGAAAAGAGCTACGAAGAAATCATCCGGTTGTTGGAACGGCTCGGGGTTTCCGAACGGGATCGTGTCTTCCGAGGATCGACCGCGTATCTGCTTTCTCGAGAAAAGCCTATCGAAAGTGATGCGGCTGAAGCAATCGTCGAGATGTCGAAGTCTGGTGAAGGGCCCGTGTATGTCGTGGCGATTGGTGCGATCACAAATGTCGCGTCGGCCATTTTGATGGATCCGGGAGTGATCAAGCGGATTGTGGTGGTTTGGCTGGGTGGACAGCCCCGACACTGGCCGAGTGCACTGGAGTTCAACCTCAAGCAGGACGTCCGTGCTGCTCAGCTCGTGCTGGATTCGGGCGTCCCGTTTGTACAGATCCCTTGTGCTACAGTCGCTTCACACCTGTTGACGACGATTCCCGAGATGGAAGCATACGTGAAGTCCCAGGGAGAGGTCGGGCAGTTTTTGTATGAGACATTTGCGGCGTATCGAAAGAACCAGTACGCGAGATCGAAAGAGATCTGGGACATCTCGGCAACCGGCTATGTCATCGATCCAACCTGGGTGCCCGTGACGATTGTTTCGAGTCCGATCCTGACAGATCAGGTTACGTGGTCTGTGGACGAGGGTCGTCACTCTGTGGCCATCGCGCATTCTTTGAGACGCGATGCGATCTTCGGTGATCTCTTCCGGAAGATGAAGCGGTTCGCGGCGGGAGACCTCGCCCCGTCTTGGGCGTGATGTGAGCGAATCCGAGGCGAACGAGTCAGTGAACGGGCGACTGCTTGTATTTGCGTTCGCGTCGCAGATTTTCGCGTGGACAGGAGCTGCACTTTTCCTCCCGATCATTCCGATCTACCTGAGGTTTCTGAACGCGACGGACGTCGAGATCGGTCACTATTCGGCGATTATCCTCGTGTCATTGTCCTTTGGACCTGTGGCGTTGGGTTGGGTCAGCGACCGATGGCATCTGCGGGATCGGCTCGTCGTAGGATGTCTTGCCATACAGGTTCCGGTGTGTTGGTTGATGGGGACCACGGACCAGCTCTGGGTAGCCTGCTTTCTGAATACCCTTCTCTGGACTTTTGGTGCGAGCGCGATCAGTCTGACACGCGCGATCGTCGCACTGAACTTCGCGACGGATCAGCGGGATCGGGCCTTCGCGCGATTGGCGATCGCATCACCGGCGTCCTTCGTGATCGGGGGCCTCGCGGGGGGGCGAATCGTAGAAGCGTGGGGGTATCCAGGGCTGTTCAAGACGATGACGGTGTTCTGGATGC
The DNA here is from genome assembly GCA_002714465.1 of Gemmatimonadota bacterium. Next base: position 69,802 of record PAXL01000029.1, read on the forward strand.
TGGCCATGCTTGCGGCGCTCGGGATTTGTGACCGTCACCGGGTGCAAGCGCAGGACGACACAGACATCGACACCCAATCGATGGGCAAGCCTCTCCTGCTGTTCTGTGCCGCGATGATGTTTCAGTCGTTCTCGTTCCAGTGGTCCGAGATTGCATTCCCCCTTCGTCTCAGTGATATCGGGCTGTCCCTGACGTTTATCACTTCGATGCACTCCGTTTCGAGCCTGGCGAGCATCCCGATCGTCTTGATTGCAGGTCGATACGCAGGCCGGGTGGGGAACGTGAACCTGCTGTTCGGTGGTCTTGTGGTGTTTGCACTGTGCAGACTCGGCCTGAGCTTAGTCGAGGCTAGGACTCACGTGATCGGACTCCAGGTTGTGGCCGGTCTCCCCGCTGCTTTTTCCCATAGCATCGCTTCCGCCGTCATCGCAGGTTTAGGACCTGCACGTTCGGTGGGGAGCAGAATGTCGCTCCTGATGATGTGCGGGGGGGTGGGGGGGGCACTCGGTGGAGTAGTCGGAGGCTATCTGCTCGAGGCATATGGTCCAGCCGGTCTGATTGCGTTCAGCGGAATTGGATTCATGTTCACAGGTATGTATTTGAAACTATTCGTCGTCGACCCAACAAGGGATTCATCAACACGTGCTGTCTAACACAGAGCGGAATTTCTTCAAAGAGAACGGATATCTCGTCATCGAGAGCGCATACTTAAGGAAGCCGCTGATAGATGTGGTCGCTTCGTCTCCTGCTGGATACGGAGGTCGATTGTTTGGATAGCGGGCTCCTGATCAGTTACTACGGTGATGATTTCACAGGATCCACCGACGTAATGGAGTCCTTGACGTTCGCGGGGCTTCGGACTGTCCTTTTCCTCGATCCGCCTACACGGGGGCAGGTCGCGGAACTGGGTGAAGTCCGAGGTGTCGGTGTCGCCGGCCGCACACGAGCCATGCCGCCTAACGAGGCTGAGCAGGAACTGCGCCCCGTCTGGGAAGCCTTCCGTCTTCTGAATACACCGATCGTGCACTATAAGACTTGCTCCACCTTCGATTCCTCACCGGAGATCGGCAGCATTGGGCGGGCGGTAGATGTCGGGGTAGACGTGTTCGAACCTTCGTATGTGCCCCTCATCGTTGGTGCTCCGATTCTAAGACGTTACTGTGCGTTCGGTAACGTGTTCGCATCCAGTGGCCTAGACAGCGAGATGTTCCGCCTGGACCGACATCCGACCATGTCGTGTCATCCAACGACGCCGATGAATGAGGCGGATATCCGCGTACATCTTAGTCGGCAAACGGACAGGCAGATCGGGCTCGTGGATGTCTGCGAACTCGATCAGGCAGAAGCGAAGGTCGATACCCTGATCGAGCAGGGATGCGAGGTTGTGTTGTTCGATACTGTTTCGGACACGGATCTGGTCAAGGTGGGCCAGGCGATATGGGAAAAGCGGAAGTTCGGACCGTTCGTTGTGGGTTCTTCAGGCTTGGAGTACGCGCTAGTCGCATACTGGGAGCAAACGGGAGAGGTCTCGCCTACCCCTATGCTGACGGCAGATCCGGTCGAGCAGATCGTTGTTGTTTCCGGTAGCTGTTCGCCCGTGACAGCCGACCAAATCGATGCGGCTGAAGTGGAGGGATTCGTTTTGTGTCCTCTGGACACAGCGGGGTTTGTGGATGATCGACGGGACCGTGTTGTTGAGCGGGCCATACTAGATGTATGCGCTCTCGTTAGTAAGGGCAAGTCGGTGATTGCGCATACTGGACGCGGTCCAGACGACCCGAGAATCGCAGAGACGATGGTAGCCCTCGAGCAGCAGGGACTCACAGGCGAGACGGCACGAATGACGACTGCGGAGCGGATCGGGCGAGGGCTTGGGCATTTGCTCAGAGGGGTCTTGGAAGAGACCGGTCTTCGGAGGGCGGCGACGACGGGTGGCGATACCTCCTACTATGTGGCAAAGGAGATGGGCGTGACTGCTCTCGAAGCTGTTGCCCCCATGGCCCCCGGCTCACCACTGTGCAGGGTATTTGCCCCAGGCTCAGATTTGGATGGGTGTGAGGTAACCTTCAAAGGTGGACAGGTAGGGAAGTTGGATTTTTTCAAGACTGTTTTGTTCGGAAGGTAGAGTTTGGTCACGATTTTGTGGGACCTGACTCCTGTGGGAATGTGTCTGAGATTGATTCCCGATCGGGTGAGCGGTCCTTCACTTATGGTTAGCATTGGCTCGGCACTTTAGGGTTGGAAAGACATCTTGCATACAGGAACGGCAGGCCGTGATCCGATGTTGATGGACTCGGTTTTAAAGGGAGAGACCAGATGATCAAGATTGCGCTGATCGGGGCCGCTGGCAGCATGGGCACCCGTGCCTTGAATTCACTGAAGGACGATCCCGACTACAAGCTCTTGCCTGTGGAAAGCGAAAAAGGAGAGGCGGTTCTCCGTGAGCGTGGAATCGAACCCGTGTCGCAGTCGGATGCGGTCGGGCAGGCCGACGTGGTGCTGATGACGGTCCCGGATATTCTTGTTGGGACGATCGCTGAACAACTCGTGCCCAATATGGCGTCGAGTGCAATACTGATCTGTTTGGATCCCGCAGCACCCTACGCGGGAGAACTGCCGGAGAGAGAAGACGTTACTTACTTTGTGACTCACCCGGCACATCCACCGGTCTTCAATGACGAGACCGACAAAGATGCGCGTCGCGACTTCTTCGGGAGCGGCCAGGCAAAACAGGCCATCGTAAACGCGCTCATTCAGGGCCCGGAGGAACACTACGCTAAAGCAGAAGCGATTGCCGCAAAGATGTTCCGACCGATCCTTCGCTCGCACCGTGTGACGCTCGAACAGATGGCAATGCTGGAGCCCGCTATGTCCGAGACCGTTGCGGCTACGTGTATCACGGTGATGCGTGAGGCGATGGACGAGGCGATTCGAAGAGGCGTACCCGCACAGGCTGCCAGAGATTTCATGATGGGACACATCAATGTTGAACTCGCGATTGTGTTTGAGGTGATTGACTGGGAGTTCTCGGATGGCGCCAAGAATGCGATCAAGGAGGCGAAGGCGAATCTGTTCCAGTCGGACTGGAAGAAAGTGTTCGAGCCCGATGAACTTCTCGTCAGCGTCAACAAGATCGTCGGAAAGGTTTAGACATTGCCGGATTCCGTCTATACGGCGCTCGAGGTCCTAGCACAGTCCGGGTCAGACTATGTCACAGAGAGCGAGCTACTCGAGACGACCGGTTTGGCTGCTGACCAGGCCGTCGAGGTCCTGGAGCGTCTGGGGATCCCCGTGGATCGGCATCCGGCCTACGGTCTTCGAATCCCGGTTCCATACGACCTGATAGACCAAGCGCGCGTGATGGACAGCTTGCTAGACCGCGGAATTGATTGGCGGGTCGAAGGATTCCTCGAGACCGAGTCGACGAACGATCTTGCATCTGAAGCCGCTGCGAAGGGTGCGAGCGATGGCACGACGTTCTTTGCCGAGCACCAGACGCGTGGACGTGGGCGACTGGGTCGCACGTGGCACTCTCCGGTCGGGTCGGGACTCTGGTTTTCTGTTCTTCGCCGACACGACCTTGCGATGGATAAGGGGTGGAGGGTTACGCTCGGGGCAGGTCTCGCCCTAGCGGAGTCGATCGACGCTTTGACAACGCTCGAATCGTCGCTGAAGTGGCCGAATGACGTCCAGATAGACGGGATGAAAGTGGCGGGTATCCTTACGGAGTCGAGAGCAGAGTCGGGCCGGCTGACTCACTCGATTGTCGGGATAGGTGTGAACGTTCTTCAGGATCGTGAAGAGTTTCCTCCCGAGCTTCGAGAGATTGCGTGCTCGCTACAGTCCGTAGGTGGACGATGTAAACGTTCGGATCTTTTAGTTGAGATCCTCATACGGCTGGAAGGCTCGCTTGCGCAGGACCCACAGCACTTGCTGGATCGATGGTCAGATCGATGCTCACTCTGGGGACAGCACGTGCAGGTTCAGTTCGGAGAGACCCTTGTGGAAGGTGAGGCGATCAGGTTGGGTAACGACGGCGTGCTTGTGATAGGTACGGAAAGCGGTGAGGAGTTGTCGATTTACACAGGCGATGTGACTCGAGTCAGGGCCTCGACATGACAGCAACCGGCAGACTGCTCGCATTCGACGTTGGGAACACGCGTATCAAGGCGGGTGTGTTCGAGGGGCTGGAGCTTCGCCGGGTTTTTACCTTGGAGACCGGCGGCTACGCCGATGTGTCTCTCGATGATGTTCTTCGCGAGGAGGTTCCAGATCCACCTTCAGTCGTGATACTCGGGAGCGTCGTTCGAGATGTCAGTGGTGTGTTTGCGTCGAGTGTCAACCGTGTCTGGTCAATTGAGCTGATCGAGGCGACGCCTGAATTGCCGCTGGGCCTGCGGGTCGATGTCCCGGATCCGATGTCCGTAGGTATCGACAGACTGCTGCTTGCTGGAGAGGCGTTTGCCCTGACAGGTAAGCCGACGATCGTCGTCGGGACGGGCACGGCGATTACACTCGATGTTGTTGGGGGGGATGGCGTCTATAGGGGCGGGACTATCTCGGCCGGACTGGGTCTCTCGGCGTGGGCGCTTGCCGAGCGGACTAGCCTTCTCCCTGAGGTCAGCACCGACAGTGAACCAGGGACGGTTCCGCAGACAACCGAAGCAAACCTCCAGACGGGTCTGCTAATCGGAGCGGCTGGGTCAGTCGACCGGCTGGTACACGAAATGGCTAGCCGTGCTGGGTTCAATCAGGTTGACGTTATTCTGACAGGGGGCGATGCCGCACGACTAACTGGCCACTTGAAGACTCCCCACCGGATCGTAATAGACCTTGTTTTAAAAGGACTTGCACGTACTGCCGCTCGGATGTTCGGCTCTGCTGATAGCTGAAGCATTGGGAACACTGCAGTCCGATAAGCGGGTTCGAAGCCGCCTTCGCGCAATGGCTCAGTGAACAGGTAGTCCTTTGCTCTCACGCCTAGCTCAACATTGTCGAATTGGAAAGCCACAGCACGAAGAAGATATTGATCCAGTTGGACCGAAGAACATTTTGCAGAGTTCCGGTTGAGAATCTGCTTATCGCAAACTCTGTGGATGCCTCTAACCGGCACATCTATAAGAGTCTGGCTGTGGTCGCTAAGGCAGGAATGATCCGGCTGCGTACCGTCTGCCGTCAGGCTGGAGCTTTGGTTTCGGCTGCCCGGAATGTCAATTATTACAACTGTTTGAGAGATTAGGGGGTAGTTGACAGGCCCGGTAAGGCCGTCTATTTTGCGCCATCACCCCCCAAATTAGGGAGTCATCTGTGAAGACTGGACTATGCACAATCGCTTTCAGGGATCGCCCCTTTGAGGCAGTTCTGGATCTCGCCGTCGCCGCAGGATTCGATGGAGTTGAGCCTTGGGGCAAGCCGGACCATACACCTGAGCCTTTTGACGCAGACGTCATCAGAAAGTATTCGGATGCTGTCAAGGAGCGGGGTTTGGAAGTGGCGCAGTATGGTTCGTATGCGAACCCGACGGACGAGTTGTTCGACCAGCAGATGGCGGATGCGATAGCGACCTCTGAGATCTATGAGACCGACAAGATTCGAGTATGGGTGGGGTCGTGTGGATCGGCAGATGCGGATGATGCCCAATGGGCGAAGGCTATCGAAGGTTTCGCAACTTTTTGCGATTGCGCGGCGGAGAAGGGGATGTCCTTGGTCGTTGAGATGCACAACGGTCGGTTGTCGGACACGGTCGATGGTTGCGTTCGCCTGATAGAGGGTGTCGGCCGGGACAACTTCAGGATGAATTATCAGCCGATGTATACGGAAACCCCGGACCAGATTTTGGATGCGGCACAGCAGATTTCGCCGTTTGTGACGACCGTACACGCGCAGAATTACGTCGAAACGGGGAAGAATGTGCGATCGCTGATCTCGGAAGGACTCGTCGAATATAGAACCGTCATAGGAATCTTCCGAGCTTTTGGTTTTGACGGGTATCTAGAGGTCGAGTTCGTGAAAGAGGATGACCCTGAATCTGCTTTGAAGGCGGATGCGGCTTTCTTGCGGGAGTTGTGTGACTCTCTATAGTTGAAGCAAGCGTTCGGCGGGTCAACGTGCCGACACGGCGACCAGTCAAAGTAGGGTAAAATGGCAGCTGGGCAGGGCCCAGCGGAATTAAAGTGAGTTAGTATGCCAAAGGCAGTGAAGATAGGTGTTATCGGTGCGGGAAGCGCGACTTTCTCCCTCGGCCTCGTGAAGGATCTCTGTCTGACGGAGAACCTGACGGGCAGTCACGTGACTTTCATGGATATCGATGGAGATCGACTCGAAGCTGTCACCAAGATGGCCGAGCGCTACACGCAGGAGATCGGTTCGAATCTGTCGTTCGAGCAGACAACATCGAGGGAAGTCGCTCTTGCCGATGCCGATTTCGTAATCAATACGGCTGCGGCGCAGAGCCATTACCACCAGGTGGATATGCGTGCTGTGTATGCTACGCACGGCTACTACTACCGTGGACCCGGATTCGGGAGCTACTACAACTTCAACCTGATGTTGGATGTGGCGCGCGACATAGAGCGGATCTGTCCGGACGCGTGGTTGATTCAGTCAGGTAATCCGGTCTTCGACGGGTGTACGCTCATGACCCGTGAAACAAGCATCAAGGTCTGCGGACTATGCCACGGGCATTACGGCTACTACCATATCGCCCGAACGCTCGGTCTGGACATCGACCGGATCGATTTCCAGGCGCCCGGAGTCAATCACTGCATCTGGATGACGCACTTCATATACGATGGTGAGGATGCGTATCCGCTGATCGACAAGTGGATCGAAGAAGAAGGGCCGACCTACTGGGAATCGCACGTGGCAGAAGGGACACACGACATCCAGCTTTCACGCGGGACCGTCCATCAGTATCGACTGTATGGGCTTTTCCCGATCGGTGACTCGCCACGGCTGGGGAACTGGTGGTATCACACCGATATTGACACGAAGAAGTGGTGGTTCGGTGAACCCTTCGGGGGTCCCGACACACACATCGCCCGGCCCGTTCACGTCGAGAACCTGGAGAAGCGGCTGAACCAGATACGTGAAGCCAGTGAGGATCCCGCGGCAAAGATGACGGAGCTGTTCGGGACCGAGAAAACACGCGAGCAGCAGGTGCCGATCATCAATGCCCTTACAAACAACGTCGAAGGACAGTTCCAGGTAAACGTCCAGAACAACGGCGCGATCGAGGGGGTCGACGACGACGTAGTTGTAGAGGTCCCAGCGATCATCAACTCGAAGGGGATTCAGCCGATCCAGGTTGGTCGATTGCCCAAGAAGATCATGCTCGAGCAGCTCTTGCCCATGATCCTGAACATGGAACACGGCTTGGAGGCATATCGGACTGGTGACAAAAGCATGCTGCTCTGGGAAGCGCTCAACAGTGGCCAGACACGATCCTACAAGCAGGCTTTTGGGGCACTCGAAGACATCCTACAACAGCCTGGGAATGAGGATGCGAACGATCACTTCAGGTATCCCTGGCCGACCGGACACGAATCGGTCTACCTGGAGGAATAGCCTGGATGCGTGCGACGGTCTGGTGTGTCGCGCTCTTCATCTGCACGCTGGTTGTGGAGGACGTATTGGCTGAGAACGAATACACCATCTATCGGGCGGGAACGCCGATCACGATCGACGGCCGCCTAGACGAGCCCGCGTGGTATGCTGCACCCGGTTTAAGCCCGTTCGTCTTCCCGTGGTATGAGGAAGGCAAGCAGGAGCAGACTGTTGCGAAGATGCTGTGGGACGATGAGAACCTCTATGCCGCGTTCCTCTGCGAGGATGCACACATCTGGGCAACACACACAGAGCGTGACTCTGAGGTCTGGAAAGACGACACCGTTGAGGTTTTTACTGCTCCGAATCCTGATAGACCGAAAGCCTACTTCAACATCGAGATGAACGTGCTAGGGATCTTCCTGGATCAGTATCACCCGGAAGGTTCAGATGTGCCCGTAAAGGGAGAGTGGGACGGAGAAGGGATCCGAATCGCAACGAGCGTTTCCGGCACACTCAACGACGACTCGGATACAGACGAGCACTGGATCCTGGAAGTTGCGATACCGTTCAAGAACTTCGCTCACGTCGCAAAGCACAACCCGCCCCACACCGGTGATGTTTGGCACCTGAACCTCAATCGTCTTGGCGGTCAGACCAACGAGCAATACAGCCAGTGGTCGGCAAGCAAGACACCCGAACCGCAGTTCCATTCCCCTGTCGACTTCGGTCGTGTCGCGTTCTCCGAGATCGCCAGCCCCTTTTGGCATCGTTGATTGCACGTGTCTCCGTCTCGGAATGACCTTCTCGTCCTGCTGCTGATCGTGGTGGGTATCGCGTTTGTCTACTCAAACAGCCTGACCAATAGTTTTACCTTCGATGATCACGCGATCATCGAACGAAACCCTGTCCTGGCTGAGGGGTCGGTTCGCGAGATCGCAGCATCACCTTTCTGGCCGAATCAGCCAGAACACGGTCTTTACCGCCCAGTCACACTGCTCACACTGTCGGCGAACCGCTGGGTGAATGGTCTCGACCCGCTCGGATACCGGGTCGTGAACATCCTGTTTCACGCGCTGGTTGTGTGGCTGCTTTATTTGGTGTTGCTGCCGTTCTACGGGCGGGGAGCAGCCGCTGCTGGTGCGGCTATGTTTGGTTTGCACCCGATCCAGACCGAATCCGTCAATGCTGTCGTTGGTCGCGCAGAATTGCTGTCGTGTGGCTGGATGCTCCTTGCGTGGCTCGCCCATCGACGTTCCGAAGAACATCGACACGTCATCGGGGTCAGTGTTCTTGCCTACATACTCGCATCATTGTCGAAGGAACACGCCCTTGTGTTTCCTGCGTTCGTGATTGCAGAAGACTTTCTTAAGAAAGAGACCCCAATTCGGGAGCGACTGGTTGAAATGCGGCAGGATTGGGGGCGCTACGTGCCCTTTGCCGCTGCCGGTTTGATCGTCCTGTCGATCCGCGCATACGTGGTGGGGTCGGTTGTGCTGCCTTCTGTGCCTGACTATGTCGATAACCCGCTCGCTCACGTGGGTGGGTTCGAACGGGTGGCGACAGGGATTGGGATTCTGTCTCGCTACGTCGGTCTGGTGTTGGTGCCGATGGCATTGTCGGTAGACTACTCTTTCGGTCAGATTCCGATTGCTGTGGACCTAGTGAATGGTCACGTGATCGCTGGCATCATCCTGCTTGCTGTCTTCCTGCAAACCATCCAACGTTCGATCGTAGGCTCGATAGATGGCGTACTAGGTCTCGCCTGTTTCGTCGTCGGTCTGGCCTGGCTTCCGACGTCGAACCTGCTGTTTCCGATCGGTACTCCGATGGCAGAGCGGCTGATGTATATGCCTATGGTCGGATTTGCAATCATGGGAGCCGCCGGATACGCACGGCTGGAAGCCGGGCTTGGGTTCTGCCCGCCTTGGGCATTTGCGCTCACTGTGTGTGTGCTATTCGGTGCAAGGACATCCGTTCGAAACGTAGACTGGAAGGACGACTTCACACTGTTTTCGTCAGCCGTTCAGGTGTCGCCAAACAGCGCGAAGGCATACTTCAACTTCGGGAACGCCTTGCGGGACACCGGCAATCAAGCTGGTGCACTTGACGCGTATCGAAGGGCGGTGGATATCTATCCGGGCTACGCAGAGGTTCACTACAATGCTGGCGTGATCTACCAGGATGCGGAGAGAATCGATGAGGCGCTGTCATCGTATCAGACGGCGCTGGACGCGCAGCCGGATCACGTGAGTGCGCTCGTGAATAGGGGCATTCTGCTCGTACGATCAGGAAATGCGGATGCGGGTGTGGAGCTGCTCAGGTCGGCCGCGAGGGTTGCGCCAGAGAGGTCGACCGTTCACTTCAACCTCGGTGTTGCTGAAGAAAGGCTGGATCACAACCGCGCCATTGCGGCTTATCGGCGGGCGCTCGATCTGTCTCCGTCGTATGCAGATGCAGCCATCAACCTGGGTATGCTGTTTCGGCAGGCAGGTAATTCGGACGCGACCATCCTTGTCTACCAGGATCTGCTGAAGTCTGACCCGGACGCATACCAGGTGGCCTACAATCTTGGCGTTGAATTGGAAAGAACTGGTCGGTCGACTGAGGCCCTGAGAGCTTTCCGAACGTCGTGGGTTGGGGGGGGAGAGGTCGGCGTGTTCAGCCGGTTCAGGATGGGGCAGCTCTTTGCAAGATCCGGTCAGGTGGATTCCGCACGTCTTGCTTTGAGCGAGTTTCTCTGGTCGTGGCAAGGCGACCCAGGTACGGCAGACAGCGCGACCCGGATCCTTGATCAACTCACGGATCGTTGACCTGGAACAAGTCGCTCGGTTTTTTAGTAAACATCCGCTTTACCCCCGAGGTGATTGTGAAATCTGATTCCCCTTCAGATCCTCAGGCGGCTCTGCCCGGTGTGATGGATCACGTGGATGTGTCGTTTACAAGGGCACGCGCAATCCTTGTTGCCAGCCGGCTCAAGCCGATTCTTTTGAAACACTGCCTCCGGTCTCCGTCCGGCAAACCGCTCTGTCAGCTGGCCGGGAGCCTCCGGCGTCGTGCCCGTCACGTCCACGACATCGATATCGTGGTGAGCATATCTCGCACCCCTGACGACCTGATGGCTCCCGAGCAGAACCCACGTTCTTGTCTGAGAGAAGCTATCATCGCACGTGAAGGTGAGATCGTGTCGTGGGGACCTGATCACGCCAGGTTCATCTTCGAAGAAGTTCCGGTCGACATCTACTTTACCAAGCCTTCCCGGTTCGCTGTTGCTTTGGTTGTCGCCACGGGCAGCGTACACCACCTCCGCAAGCTGGATCTACGTGCCCGCGAGCGGAAGCTACGTCTCCAGCCAGAAAATCATCTCATACAACGCCAGGACCAGAGCGAGATCTTGATGCGTTCGGAGGATGAGGTGTATTCGATACTGGGCATGCCGTATCAGTCGCCGCAGATGCGCGCGTAGTGCTTGGTGTTGATTACAAAGCAACGAGAGTCAAGAACCGAAGGAAAATGCGCAAAATCCGTTTCTGAGTAAGGTGCTAGACGGGAACCGTAAGCTGATTGAGGAGGTGGGTGGAGGATGGAATATCGAAGATAGAGGATTGAAAGGCGTTACTTCCTTGCGATATGGAGTGGTGCGCCGGGATGGAGGGGGAGGAGGATGTGCCAGTCGCGTGTATTGCGAAGGGAGAGGCGGAGTGACAGACTGGTATCATCTGAGTCGGTGATCGTCGGGGTGACGCGTGGGCCGGGGCCGACATCGTAAACGACGAGGAAACGAGCAGACTTACCCCTGTTTCTGAGTATAGCCGTGTTGAAGTATTTCTTCGGGTCTTCTGCAATCTCGTACTGCGATCGCCAGCCCGGCGACTCGTATGTGATTAGTTCAGAGCATTCAGTAAGAATTGTGGCATAGACCGACCTGTCTCGTGAGCCCCACGATACGTTGAACGGCAATCCGATGCGGCCGCCTGTCCGGAAGTTCTCCAAGGGATAGAACGAGTGGTTCTGGTAGAGCTTCGTCTTTCGTGGCTCTGTGTGTTCGCTCACGGTGAAAGCACGTAGCGGGGCGTCGACCCGAGTGGCGTAGTCCTGTGTGCGTCCCCCTTCTATCTCGAGCAGATCGATCAGGATCGGCCATCCGTTTGGTTTGCGGATCAGTGTCACGGCCCTTCGCATGTGGTGTCCGTCCTTCAGGGTGAGCAGTTTCTCGATATATCGATGCGAACCCTTCGTTTCGAACGACACAAGCTCGCTTGGCTCCTCCGAATAGCCGTTCTCTCCGTCGATTGTGACGGTCTGGTGACTCGGGGTCGCTTTAACCCATTGATTGCCGGGGTGGTCGCATATGTACCCAAGGTCGGGGAAGACCTCCCAGTTGTGGGTGTACAACTGAAGATTGAGTGGGGCGGCGTGCCTGTGTATGCGACACCCGTCCTCGCCCAGCACATAGACCTGTGTTGACGTCTTGCCCGAGCCAAAGCCGACACACGCTAGGTGTCGACCTTTGAAGTAGTGATTGATCGCCTTCGTAGTCGACTGCCTTCGTGGGCGTCGGGTGAGATCGGAGTTGTAGAGCGCGAACTCCGATGGAGGTCCAGGCTCACCGGGGATATGGATATCGAAACGTTCGCGGGCAATGTCGAACGATTCGACGGGGATCCCCCGGTAAACAAAAGTGTCATCAAGTGGGGGCGCAGTGCCCCACGGTGTCAGGATCTTCGAGAAGGCATCAAAGGCAGGTCGAAGCAGGCTTTTCTCGTAGAGATCATCGCTGCCGCGAAGCATCTCGGGGATTTGCCACAGATTCTCGCCAATCGGTTTGTGCCCGTAAAGTGGGGTCTCCCTGTGTGAGCCGTCCTCGTGGAACTGACCGCCCAGGATGGCGTGGAAGCCCTTTACTCCTTCGCGTGTCTCCCTGGCGTTTCTGTAGACTTGACCAAATGCGACTCGCGCAGCTCTGATGTTCCCCGCCTTGTTCGTGATGTACTCGTAAGCTCTCGTGTCCAGATACAGTTCGAGCAGGAATCGTTGCTCGATATCACGCCGAACAACCGGGTCTATGGCTGACTTGGTGAGGTCGTAGGCCTGGAAGGTGGTAAGGAAAGCGTGTCCCGTCGTCGTCAACTCACGCGCGATGCGGCTCGATCCCCAGAGACCCGTGGCCACACGCGTACTGACGGTCGTAGTCTTCTCGTGGTTATATCCGAAGCTCCCGTCATACACACCGATGCAGGCGTTCCGTTTGAACACTGTCGGAATGCTGTCGGCATTGTCCACGGCGAAACCGGGATCGGCGTCGACGACATCCTGGAAGTAGCTCTGCAGGGGATACCCGTGGTAGACGTCAGCGAAACGTTGGAGAATCTCCCCGACTCGGTCGGCGTAGCGTGTCTCTCGAGTCAGCGCATATGCGCGGCCCAGTGAGTTCAGGCGTTCGATCGACCAGTTGATCCGGAGACTGCGGATGTTGCCGCTGAAAGAAACGTGGATTGGCTGGGCTACGAATCGCTCTGCCCTCTGTCCAAGCCTCCAGTCCTTTGTCTTGAGCTCAGCTTTGCGAACGTGAAACTTGTAGGCGAGTCCGAGGCGCGGCAGCAACAGTGTCGCGTTGTCCTGGTAGTCTGCGTTTGGGAATGTAGTTCTGCAGTATGGACAGGTCAGTCTTTCGGGGTCCCGCCAGTCCCAGTCCCAGAAGTAGTTGTTGATACCCTCTGGTGATTTGTTATAAACGCAGTGAGGACAGAAGTTGCCGCCCGGATTCCATGGGCCCAAGTCGGGGATGAAGCTGTGAAAGAACCCGGGAGGGAGTGAAGCGACTGTGTCTGCATCGTCGAGGATGCCGTCTCGATGTCTGCGGGCGGTCGCGTCGACTTTCGCGTTTTTCTGCAGGCGAGCGATCTGCTCACCCCGAATCAGGAGTGATGGTTCTGTCCTGCATTTACCCGCGAAGCGCCGTTTCCATCGTTCACGAGACGCACGAGATGCCTTCTCTTGGGGTGTCGCATAAGGGATCGCATCGATAGATGTGCCGGATTCGGTTAGGCCCATCCAAGTACGGAAGACACTTGTCTGTTTGGGGTTAAGGTCGCAGACGCGTTTATTGGGCAGCGGGAGGTAGCGTGGCCACATTGGAGTCTCGTGTTCTTGGAGTCAGGCGATATTCGGTAGCTTGGTCTTCTTGCGGGATTTCTGGGATTTCTCCAGGGCTTCCAGCGCGGCGACGGGAGTCAGGATAGACTCGCGAGTTTCGTCGGTCTTGCCTGTTTTGAACGTGCGGCAGAACGAACGGATTCCAGTCAGGTATGTGTTGTCGTCGTATTTGATGACGCGATCGATGCGGCCCTTCTCGCCCACGGCGGAGAGATGGAACGCGGGACGTCCTTCACTGATCAGATTTATCGTCGAGATGGCACCGCTCGACGAATAGAGGGTGGCGGTATGGTTGGTCTTGCCCCGGTGGAGTTCAGCGTGGGTGACATCCCAGCCAAGAAGGCGAACGACCATGTCGACCTGATGGATGCCATAGAAGAAGACGCCGCCGTGCTTGGATTTGATGTCACACGGCCCGGTCGAGACCACGGACTGGATCTTGCCGAGCTTCCTGGCATCTCTTGCGAAGTCAGCGAATGCGGCCTGCTTCGGGAGGACCGAGAAGGATGTCACGGGAACGCGGAGATGTTTTGCGCGATCCAGGAATTCACGTCCTTCCCGGATGCGGTAACAGAAGGGCTTGTCGACGAAAAGCGGGATTTTTTTCTCGAGCAGGGGACGCACGGCCGGCAGGTGGAACCTAGCGTGTCGATGGTCGACGATGGCTGCATCGACGTTTCCGATCATGTCTGAAGGATCTGAAACGATCTCGGGGATTTGGCCTCGCTCCTGGGCGTCGCGTGCGTATGTCCGACTCTCTCCCCAGACGCTGACGACCCGGAATCCGGGAACACGCTTCTCGATGTTCAGGGTCTTGGCGATCGCAACAGTGTGGCTGTTCTCGGCACCTACGATTCCAATATTGATCATGGTGACCTCAGTCTGTGGGATTCCAACACGTCAGCTCCAGAGTCGGTCGTTGACGTGTTCGCCGTCCCATTCGGGCGTTGGTTCGAAATACCCCGGGCAGTCCGGGTCGATGTGCGTCTTGATCGCTTCTTCGTTCAAATCAATACCCAACCCCGGTGTTTCGGGGACGTCAATGTAGCCATTCTGCACGATGGGATTCGAGATCCCTGTGACAAGGTCGTTCCACTCTGGGTAGTCGATCGCGTGACACTCGAGTGCTAAGAAGTTTTCGGTCGCCGCGGCACAGTGCACGCTCGCCATCTGAGCGACTGGTGTCGCGGCCATGTGCATAGCCATCGCGATCCCGTGCTCCTGCGCGTAATCACCGATCCTCTTCGTCTCGGTAATCCCGCCGGATGTCGCGAGGTCGGGATGGATGATGCCCACGGCGCGGTTCTCGATCAGGTCTTTGAAGCCCTCCTTCAGGTAGATGTCCTCACCGGTGCAGATCGGTGTGTCACACGCATTCGTCAGGCGCACATACTGATCGGTGAACTGCCAGGGCACCATGTCCTCATACCACGCAAGGTTGAAACGGTCGAGCTTCTTGCCCAGCTTGATGCACGATTCGATGCCGATGTGACCGAAATGATCTGACGCAAGAGGAATCTCGTATCCGATTGTGTTGCGTACCCTCTCGACATAGTCGACCAGCCAGTCGCAACCCTTCTCCGTGATGTGGATGCCCGTAAAGGGGTGCATCACATTGTTGGTCTCGAGCATGCCTGCCGGTGCCGATACGGCTCCGTCTACGCTTCGAAGAAGCCGGAGCCCGATGTCCATCTTCAGGAAGGTGAATCCGCTCTCCATTCGCTTCTTGAGACGGTCGCCCATCTCGGCGGCATCCTGAGTCGAGTCCGTGTCGCAGTAAATGCGGACTTTGTCTCGGAACTTCCCACCCACGAGCTGATAGGCCGGAACGCCATAGGCCTTGCCTGCCAGATCCATCAGTGCCATTTCAACGGCGCACACACCACCGCCCTGCCGCGCGTGCCCACCGAACTGTTTGATCTTGCGGAATACCTGATCTACGTTGCACGGGTTCTCGCCTACGATGACACGTTTGAGTATCAAGGCATAGGCAAAGCTCGCACCGTCTCGGATCTCGCCCAGACCGTAGATGCCTTGGTTAGTGTCCAGACGGATCAGGTTGCTGGATCGCATCGGGACATTCTTGAGTCGCACGATACGCATGTCGGTGATCCGTAGGTCTGATGGGCGGGATGCTGTGTTGTTCGGTTCTTGCATTTTATCTCCTGTGTGTCGGTCGACCTCCCCCTGTCGACGAGAGAGTCGACTTCCCTCTCACAGAGAAGAGTGCTGTTCCCGAAGGGAACCAAGAGAGATCGCTACTCCAATCCCTCGGTCTTGAGGTCGTGGGTCTTAGACCACTTCGCAAAGTCCTCTTCCATTAGATCCGACCACTTCCGGTCGACCTCGCCAGGCGTGTAAACCCCTTCGCGGATTCGCAACTGACCGAAGTAGTCTCGTAACCGGACATTTTCGCTGCGTTCTACAATATTCTTGGCGAGATGTGGCGGGATGAAGGTCACGCCTGTCGGAGTCCCCAGGACGACATCGCCGGGGAGACAGGTTGCAGCTCCTATTCGGATAGGGACGTTGATTTCGGGCAGACAGACTTCTTGGATGGGCGTCGGGTCAAGACCCTTTATGAAGCCGTTGAAGTTCCCGAGTTCGACGACTCGCTGGTAGTCACGCATACCGCCATCGACGACCATGCCGCCGGTGCCCTTCGTGTTGGCTGCAATCGCGGTGGAGAGGTTGTCGCCGACGAAGGTTCCCCAGACGATTTTCCCGAACAGGTCAACGACGATCACGTCACCTTCGACCAGTGTATCGATTGCCCAGGAGTTCTGGCCGCCGACACGGCCTTCCTTCTTGCCTGTTTCCTCGATGACGGCGTTAAGATCGGGACGCGTCGGGACATAGCGGCAGGTCACCGCGCGCCCGACGAGGATCTCGTCCGGATGCAGGATCTGCCAATTGCCCTCAAACTGGAGCTTGTAATCGTTCGAGTTCAGTACACCCCAGGCTTCCTCGCTTGTCACACGTTTCATCCGTCTGATGATGTCGTCCGGAACCTTCGGTCGACCATCGGGGAAGCGGTCGTACGGATTTTCAGGTGTCAGGTCGATGATTTTCTGTTTGTCATTCCAGTTCAAGAGAACCTCCAAAGGCGATGGAACCACACAGAACACCCCTCGACTTCGCTCAGAGCAGGGCTCCGGACACGGAGGGGACGCAGCTCGACGATTGAGGCGACCCTGATAGTTCGATTGTCCGGACAGACTGTGAAACGCGCGGGCTCTGCCCGAAAAAGCCGTGTCGCGCTAAGCTTGTCACCGAATCTTCATGGTGACGTCAGGAACCACTCAGTCGACGCCTCGTGATGCGTGACGGAATCAGGGGCGCATGGGAGAGCCATCGGGGGATCGGGTTTGGGTCCATTCGATGACGGGGTTTGTGCACGGATGCTGGGCGGCCAGTTTCTCATTGATGTCGATGCCTAGGCCGGGTTGCTCGTTCGGATACATGTAACCTTTTCGGACCTCGGGGAGACCGGGGAAGATCTCGTAGCATAGGTCGTTGAAACGGCACCATTCTTGGATTCCGAAGTTCGGAGCCCAGAGATCGAGATGCAGGTTCGCCGCGTGGCCAACCGGGGATGTGTCGCCGGGACCGTGCCAGGCGGTCCGGACATTGTATATGTTTGCGAAGGCCGCGACGTGTCGGGCGGGTGTGATGCCGCCCATCTGGCTGACGTGCATTCTGATGAAGTCGATCAGTCGTCCTTCGATTAGCGGTGTCCACTCAAGTGGGTGGTTGAAGAGTTCGCCCATTGCAAGTGGGGTAGCGCACTGCTGACGTATGTTATCGAACCACTTGATGTCTTCAGGGGCGAGTGCGTCTTCAAGAAAGAACAGCTTGAAGGGTTCGACGTCTTTGGCGAACTGCAGGGCATCGATCGGACGGAGCCGCTCGTGTATGTCGTGCAGAAGCTCGATCTCCGGGCCAACCTCCGTCCGAACGTGCTCGATCATCTCTGTCATCAGTCGCAAGTATTCGCGCGGATGGTAGTAGGCTCCGTCCGGTGCGCCATCGGGCTTCTGGATCGTGCTCGACTGGCCGCCATACCCTCCCATCTGGATTCGAATATGGCGGTAGCCCTTCTCCATATACTTCCGGACATTATCGACGACCTCGTGCTTGTCCTTGCCACTTGCGTGCGCATACGTGTCCGCAGCTTCACGGCACTTGCCGCCGAGCAGCTGGTAGACAGGCATCCCCGCTCGCTTGCCCTTGATGTCCCACAGTGCCTGATCTACGCCTGAGATCGCGTTGTTGAGCACTGGTCCGTTCCGCCAGTAGCTGTTGACGGACGACATCTGCCAGGTCTCTTCGATCCGGTCTACGTCACGCCCGATCAGAAACGGCTTGAGGTGCTCTTCGATGGCGGTGACGACTGCGTTAAAGCGTTGTGTGAAGGTCGCGCAGCCGAGTCCGTAGAGCCCGTCGTCAGAGGTTGTGACCTTGACGATGATCAGTCTGGAGCCGGCAGGTTGTGTCAGGATAGTCTTGATATCTTTGATTGTGACGGGCATGTGTGCTGAGCCTGGTTATGTGAAGCCCCGGTCAGGAGCATTTTCTCGTTCAATGCGTCGGGCGTATCACACCCTCTTTCTGCAGGATGCTTGCAGCTATCGGATAGGTTGTTCCGTGCATAGCGTAGACGACTAGTCCGATTCCCTCTGCAAGATAGCCTCCCGGATACAGGTTCGCGACATCGATCGATTCATAGCTGTGTGGGTGTACTCGCATCTGTCTGACCTGGAACCGATAGTCGTCGTATTTGTCGACAAGCTGGATGTCCGGGAAGCCTTCGAAGAGACTGTAATCTGCGACCCCGCCGATTTCCACGATCACGTGATCGACCTGGATTGTAGTGGTCCCAACTTTGGATGACAGATGAAGTGTGCCGTCAGGATCTATCCGAGTGATGGTCGTCTCGTATCGACAGTCAAACCGGGGTGAAGCCTCCTCCATGATCTGTGCGATCCGGGCATAGTATGGCAGATACAGACTGTCCCGAATGAGGGGAGCGTGCTGGGACTCCGGTTGACGCTGCACATACGTGACGTATCGGCCCGCATCGTGAAGCTCGGTCGCCGCCCAGTCAGCTGATCGTCCACCACCAACGACGACGACGCGCTCCCCAGGAAAATCGTCCGGTGTG
>PAXL01000065.1 GCA_002714465.1 Gemmatimonadota bacterium
AGGCGTCCTCGGGAAACCTCGCGGCGACCTCGAATGCGTTGACCGTACACAACTCGAAACCGGAACGGTCGCTCTTTTGGGGAGACCTCCACTCCGGCCAGACAGAGATCGGCTGCGGATCAGGAACTCTCGCCGAGTCCTACGCCTTCGGCCGTGACTGCGCAGGGCTGCAGTTTCTCACCCATCAGGCCAACGATCACTACGTCACGCCGGACGACTGGGCTCACACGCGGGAAGTCACCGACGAATTCTACGAACCGGGCGCCTATGTCCCATTCCTTGGTTGCGAGTGGAGCCCGTTTACGAAGGACGGTGGCGACCGCAATGTCATCTATAATTACGACGAGCCCCGGATCCGTCGCAGCGACCGGTTTTTCCGCGAAGACGATCCGGACCCGACGCCGGACGTGCCGACGGCTCCCGAATTTCACGACGCGTTCCGCGACCTGGACGTCCTGGTGAATATCCACGTCGGCGGCCGGATGACGAACCTCGACTGGTACGAGCAGAAAATCGAGAAGCTCTGCGAGACGCACTCGACTCACGGCACCGTCGAGTGGTTCTTCATGGACGCCCTTTCGCGCGGCTACAAAGTCGGTCTGACTGCCGGAACCGATGGAGTCATGGGCCGTCCTGGAGCCTGCCATCCCGGCCGGCGGCTGATCCGGAATCTCCGCAACGGCCTGACCGCGGTCTATGCCGAGGAACTCACGCGCGAGGCTCTCTGGGAGGCCTTCCAGGCTAGACGCTGTTACGCCACAACCGGCGAGCGAATCCGGCTCTGCTTCTCTGTCAACGACGTGATGATGGGTTCGGAACTCGAAATGACCGAGTCGCCGCAGATTCGCTTTCTCGTCGAAGGCACGAAGGCGATTGAACGAGTCGAACTGTTTCGCGGAGTCGACATCATCCAATCCTGGACGGTTGCCGATCCCGCTCCACAACCGGCAGACTCAACTCTGCTGCGAGTCCTCTGGGGAGGCACCGAGAGAAAAGGCACGGCGCGACTGCAGCGAGTCGACTGGACCGGCCGCTTCTCCGTCGAGGGCGGAATTGTGGAACTCGTCGAGCCAATCAACTTCCAGTCATACGACGATTCGGCTCAGGCCGACGGAACGGGTTCTCGAATCACGTGGCAAAACAAGTCCGCCGGCAACGCCGCAGGAGTTCTCCTTCGAGTCATCGGCGATGACTCAACGAAGCTCTCGTTCGAATCCGGTCCGACCAGCTTTGACGTCTCACTCGGTCAGATTCGAAGTGAGACTCACCACGTCAACGCCGGAGGAGTCGGCCGCTTCGTCGAGATCGGTCTGCCTCCAGACACAAAAGGAACAACAGACTTCGAAATGGAAACGACGGACGAAGAGGCAGTCGATGGCGAGTTCCCCTACTGGATTCGCGTCACCCAGGTGGATCAGTCCCTCGCCTGGAGCAGCCCGGTTTACGTGACAAGGAAATGACACTCACAGCGGGGATCACGACTTGATCACTCAACACCAGCCACTGCAGATCGAGCGTTTGGATCAGTGAAGCTCGAGTGGCTTGCTGACAATTCGCGGCTCATTGAACTCGACACGACCGGTCAGCTGAACTGGCTCCATCCTCGGCGAAACGCGCAGCAGGTTGACCTGAGTGCTTTCCGATCGAGGGATGGACCGGAGTTCCGGGACCGGCTGCAGTGGGATTCCTCGTTTTGATTCCGGTTTGGAAAGCTGCGGAAGAGACTCGTACGTCACTTTCGGTTTCCGTTTCTTCTTTCGTTTTGTCCTGTCGGGCTTCTTCTGCGGTTCCTCTGTCGGCAGCGGCAGCGGCGTCGACTGACAGCGGCTGGCTTCATCCGACAGTCGAATCGCCTCACAGAACAGAGCATCGACGGTGCACTCGTGCGAGGGAACCTTCAGATGATTCCATTCGGGAATTCGGCAGACCGAGACCTCGCCACAGCACGTCGCGGGCAAAGCCGTGCCGTCTCGATAAATCAGCAGATGCCGCCGCACGTTACACGGCTCGTCGCCACAGCCAACAAAGTGCAGCACCGATGAGTCGACGTAGACCAGCGAGTCGATGCAGACCTGATCGGCTTCCAAACGCTTTGCGGCGTTGCGGGCAATCAAAGCTCCCGAGCTGAAGCCGACGAGCATCACGCGGCAAGCAGGATGACACTGATAAATCTTCCGTACGCGACAGGCCAGGTCCTCGGCCCCGCCATCGTGAAACGTGTTGAAAATCTTCGTGTTGCAAAAACCGGCCAGTCGCATCGACTCCGCGACATTCGCCAGTCCGGCAACGTCCGCAACATCGACAGGTGAGCGAACAAAAATGACGTGCATATTGCCGCGACAGTCCTTACACCGCGCGGCCACGTCCTCGGTGTAACGACTCTGCGGCACAGCACACCCACTGACAGCAAAAGCTCCAGCGAAAAGGATCAGTGCAAGCGGCGACCGGGTTTTGTCGAGTTTGGCGAGCTGAGGAATCACAACCATTCTCCGTCACGGGATGAGCATCTCGATGTATTTGCGTTGGCCTGCTGATCTTCTTGTTCGAGATCGACTCGCCCCGCGCGGGATGTCGACGCAGATTGCTCACCGCAAGCCGCACTGTGCAGATCCGTGACAGAGGCAATCGTTTCAGCGGGACTGCCGGTTCTTCAGATGAAGCCGGTCAAAATCGAGATTCCGGCCGCGACGATCGTCAGCAGGCCGTGATTTGAGTACGACAGTTACGACTGTCTCATCCGGATTCAGCCGACCGCTTGTGAGCCGCCATCCGTAAGCGGCCGGATTCGATTGAGATCCGGTGCCTGCCCCCCTGCGGCTCACATTTCGTGTGAAGTTCTCTCCAACGCTACGTCAGCTGCAGTGGCTGGCCGTCGCAGATCTGGAATGGGCGGTCAAGCTGATCGTGCAGCTCGGAATGGTGCGGGATGCCCATCGCCTGGTAAACCGTTGCATGAACGTCACTCGGCGAGCACAGGCCGGATGCGACCTGCGAGCCGTTCACGTTGCTGCTGCCGTAGACCTGCCCGCCTCGAATTCCGCCACCGGCCAGCGCAACCGAATAGACCGCCGGGTAATGATCGCGGCCGCCGGCGTTGTTGACCTTGGGAGTCCGGCCGAAGTCCGTCAGGAAAACGACGAGCGTTTCGTCGAGCATCCCTCGCATGTCGAGGTCCGTCAGCAGCGAGGAAACCGACCGATCGAACACCGGCAGCAGCCGGTTCTTCATTTTCGGGAAATGGCCGCGGTGAGTGTCCCAGTTGTCTCCACCACCCCCTGCCAGATCGCCAGCTCCGGCGCAAACCTGAACGACGGGAACACCGGCCTCAACCAGCCGCCGCGCGAGCAGCATGCTCTGCCCGCCGATGTGATTACCGTACATCGTGCGGATTCGCGGGTCTTCCTTCTCAAGATCGTACGCCTCTTTCACGCCCGTCCCCAGCAGCATGTCGGCGGCCATCTCGCGAAACCGATCGTGCCGCTCAAACTTCTCCTTCGTGCTGAGGTCGCGATCAAACTGCGCGAGCAGCTCGCGCCGTTCGGTGATCCGCTCTTCTTTAACGTGGAGCTTCAGATCGAGTTCGCGGCTGGTGTACCGCGAGACGCCGCCGAACGGTTTGCCGGCCGGAGTCTTCATGAGAATCGGGTCATAGTCTGCGCCGAGCCACCCGCCATACTCGCCGGCCATCAGCGTGCCGTTGTCGTACATCGAGTACGGCAGGCGAATGGCGGCCGGTGTTCCCGCGAGCGGATCCTGAAACCGCGAGACCATCGCCCCGACCGACGGCCAGTTGTTGCGATCTTTCGCGCGGCCACCCGCCAGTTTGTGACCGGTCAGGCTGATGTACATGCCCTGCTGATGCCCGCCCTGGTCGTGGCTGACCGACCGGATGATCGCCAGCTTGTCGGCGTGCCTGGCCATCTGCGGAATGTGCTCGCAGAAACGGATGCCTGGCACGTTTGTGCCGATTGAGGAGAACTCGCCACGCAGCTCCGACGGGGCATCCGGTTTGGGATCCCACGATTCGTAATGACTGATTCCTCCCCAGCAGAAGATCACGATACAGGACTTCGCCTGAGGAAAAACGGCCGCCTGCGACTGCAGCTGAAGCATCATCGGCACAGTCAACCCGGCCAGTCCGACACTGGATCGCAAAACGTCTCGTCGCGAATGCTGAAGTTCGATCATAAGAGGCTCGTGATATTCCGCTGGGATGCCTTTCAACTTAATCGAATCCTGGCGTGCGGTGAATTGAGATTGTTTCTTTGTCCGGTCCGCTTCCCTGGTATGCCAGTCGAGGGACGCGGTTTTCCCCGTTAGAATGGCGAGGTCTGAATTGCCTTAATCAACCCTGTGCTGGAATTCTGATGAATCGTTTACCTTTGTTGATTGCCTTCAGTCTGGCTGTGATCGTCACCGTTTCTGTAGCAAGCGACCGTGCAGAGCCACCGAACACAGACGAAGTGGCCGGCATCGAGGCGATCCGGAAACTCGGCGGCAGCGTGCAACCCGTGACCGGCGGCGGTATCGAAGTCGCGTTTCAATTGCGAGGCCGGAATCTCACAGACGCGGGCCTGGGTCACGTGGCGAACCTGTCGAACGTCGTCTCGCTCAATCTCAGGAACACGCAGATCACCGACAAAGGTCTCGCCCACCTGCGCGAACTGAAATCGCTGCGGCATCTTCACCTGGAAAAGACAAGAGTCGGTGACAAAGGGGCCGCTCAATTAAAGTCGCTTGAGAATCTCATCTATCTGAATCTGTACGGGACAAAGGTGACTGACCGGTCGCTGCCGACTCTCGCCAGCCTGAAGAAATTGAAGCGGCTTTACGTCTGGAACACGGCCGTCACAAAAGGCGGAGTCGCCCGGCTTCGGAAGCAGCGACCGGATCTGAAAGTCGTCTTGGGGATCGATCTGAGCAAACTGCCGGCCGCTCCACCGAAGGAGAAGGTGGAGAAGCCAAAGAGCGAACTGAAGTGGCTGGAGATCGCTGTCGGAGAAACGCCGCCGAAATCGAAGCTGGGATCGAACACGCGAATCGTCTTTGAAAACCGCTCGAAGGAGACGGTCAGGATTCTCTGGGTGAGTTACGGTGGCGAGCTGAAACTTTACGGCACGCTCGAACCAGGCAAGGTTCGAGATCAGAACACTTTCTCGGAAGCCAGCTGGCTGGTCACAACGCTCAACGACGAACCGCTTGGCTATTTTCGAACTGGCTCGGAAAAAGCTCTCGCCATTATTCCTGCGAAGAAGTGACCTCTCTCATTTTCAAGATCACTCGCAACTTCGAACGACATCTGAGCCCAAAATGATCCGACGCACATTCTGCCTTCTTGTGGTCACAATTTTTGCCCTCCCGGCTTCCGCCGCCGAGCCTGTTCGCGTCTTTATCTTCGCCGGGCAGTCGAACATGGTGGGCTCGGATTCGAAGGTCAAAGACATTGACCGGTTCCCGCCGTTTCGAGGGCTCGAGAAGCCGCAGCCCGCAGTCCGCTTCTCGTACTGCATCGGGCGGCAGAACAAGACGAGGTCAAACGGCTGGGTCGACCTTCAACCAGTCAACAATATCGTTGGGCCGGAACTGAGCTTCGCCCGGAAAGTCTCTCGGCACATCGATGCCCCGATCGCGATCATCAAATGCGCGGCGGGTGGCACGCACCTCGGGGGTGACTGGAATCCCGAGGAGCCGCAGGGGTTCAAGATGTACCCACTGACTCTGGAACTGATCCGGTCATCGCTCGCGGAGCTCGACAGGCAGCGCATCGACTATCGCCTGGAAGGCTTCATGTGGCACCAGGGCGAGAACGACATGTTTAACGAGGATTACAAAACCTCGTACGGCGAGAACCTCAAAGAGTTTCTCGCCCGCTGGCGACGAGATCTGAAGGCTCCGAAACTGAAGTTCTACATCGGCGAGCTGTGCACCAAGACGATCTGGGGCATGGACCTGCGGCCGAGAATGTACGCGATCAGCCTGGGCCAGAAGGCGGTGACATCGACCGATCCACTGGCCGAATACATTCCGACGGCTCATGTCGGTGTCGAGATCGGAGCCGGCGTCGGGCTCCACTACCACTACGGAACGTTGGGTCAACTGGAGCACGGTGAGAATTACGCAGACGCTTATCTCAAGACGATCGGCAAACTTCCGCGCACGATTCGGTCGCTCAAGAAGTGGCCGTACAAAAAAGGCAGCAAGGTCAAGCTGTACGTCCTCGCCGGACACCGCAACATGGAAGGCGAGCGGGCCTTCGTTCAGGACCTCAAGCCGGACGACCCGCTTCTCAGTGACGACAGTCGCATCGCGTTCCGTTACAGCCTGGGCGGCGGCGTTCGAAAATCCAACGGATGGGAGCCACTCAGACCTGCCGGTTACTACGACACCTTCGGGCCGGAAGTCAGCTTCGGCCACCGTCTGCTCAGCCAAGGCCAGAGCAACATCGTGCTCGCCAAGTTCACTCACAGTGGCTCGCAGATGAACGACTGGACGCCGGAGGGAAGTAGTCAGGCCCCCGGTCGGCACATCTATCCGCAGTTCATCGAGTTCATTCAAAGCAGCCTCAAGCAACTGCAGGACAGAGGCCACGAGGTCGAACTGGCCGGAATCGTTTACCACGTCGGCGAGAATGAAATGTCGATGTATCCGTATCGCAAGCAGGCTCCCGGCTGGCTGAAGTCCACCATCGAGCAAAGTCGCAAGGACCTGAAGCTGCCGCAGCTGACCTGGTTTGTCAGCCAGCAGCCACCGACCGATGACAAACGAGTGAACTCGATCNAGGTCACTGCGGAGATTGAGAAGATCGCGGCCAACGACGAGCACTTCGTTCATCTCAAAATGTTCGACCTGCCACCTCAGGAAAAGAAACTGGTCATCGACACGGCCGGAATCGTCGAGCTCGGAAAGCGACTCGCCGATGCCTGCCTCGCTCAAAAATGAATCTGCTTGACTGCCAGGGAGTCTCACCATGACGAAAGCCGAAGTCATCAAACTGCTGCGTGAGAACAAGAACGAACGAGGCATCGCCAACTGGAAGAAACAGGGCGAGAAGGGAACGAGCCTGAAGAGCTTCGGNATCGGCCTNACCCAACTGAGGAAGATTGCCAAAAAAGTTGGCCGCNATCATCGACTGGCGAGGTCGCTCTGGAACAGCGACTACGACGACGCGAAGGTCGTGGGCCTGCTGATCGATGAACCAAAGAAGCTGACTCGCGAGCAGATTGAAGAGCAGGTCGAGGGGCTGGAGGGTGGTTATCTCTCTCACGTCTTTTCGTCGTGCGACGCGACGCTGCCGAAGGCTCCCTTCGCGTTTGAAGTGGCGTGCGAGTGGCTGGAGAGCAATNACTCGATGCGCCGGCGTTGTGCTTACGGGTTGCTCTACGAGTTCTCCAAAATGAAAAAAGTCGACGGGATGACCGACGAGTTCCTGCTCGAGNGCATTTCGGACATCCAGAATTCCATTCACGACGAGGAGAGNATGTGGGTCCGCGAGGCGATGAACGGAGCTCTNATGGGAATCGGCAAGCGGAATAAGAAACTCAACAAGGCGGCGATCAAAGCGGCAAAGGCGATCGGCACGGTCGACATTGATTACGGAGACGACAACAACTGCGAGCCGCTGGACGTGCTGAAGCATCTGCAAAGCGACTACGTCCAAACGAAGTTTGCGAAGAAAAAGTGACACTCGGCGCGAGCCCGCACCGGCAGATCGCGATTGCGTCAGTCAAAACGGATCGGCGAGAATAGTTGCTGCTTCCTGTCGCATCTGACGAGGAATAACAAAGAACTGATTCGCTCTCTCAACCGTGCCTCGAAACGCACGCCTGATGAGGTCAACGATGCTGAATTTAACTGGCTCCGGCTTTGAGCTTTGTGACGGACTTTCGCGGCGGTCGTTTCTGAAGATCGGCGGCCTCGCAATGGGCGGCCTCAGTCTTCCGCAGCTGTTGCGAGCCGAGGCGGAAAACGGACTCGGGCGTTCTCACAAGTCTGTGATCATGGTCTTCCTGACGGGCGGGCCGCCTCACCAGGACATGGTTGACTTGAAGCCGAAAGCTCCGCTGGAATATCGCGGAGAATTCTCACCAATCAACACCAACGTCGACGGCATCGACGTGTGTGAGTACATGCCGCGGCTGGCTCAGCGGATGGATCGCCTTGCGGTCATTCGCTCGCTGGTTGGTTCGATCGGCCAGCACTCGGCCTATCAGTGCCTCCACGGTCACTCGAACCGCAATCAGCCGCCTGGTGGCTGGCCGTGTTTCGGTTCGGCGGTTTCGCGGCTGAAAGGGCCCGTCAATAACGAAATTCCCGCAGCCGTTGCGCTGCAGCCGAAGATCGGCGGAGCCGGCTGGCGTGACCCCGGACAGCCTGGTTTTGCCGGAATGGCTCACGCTCCGTTTGCTCCCAACGCGTCCGGAACACAGGACCTCGTACTGGACGGCATGAACCTGAAGATGCTCCGCAATCGGCGAGAACTGCTCAGCCGGATCGATCTGCTGAAGTCGCAGCTCGACGCCTCGGACGCCGTCGACGGGATGGACACCTACTACCAGCAGGCCTTCGACATTCTGACCTCCGGCCGTCTGGCTCAGGCTCTCGACTTTGATCAGGAGCCACCGGAAGTCCGGGAAAAATACGGCTACGGATCCACCGAGCCCGCTGGCTATGGCGATGCCGGCTGGATGCGGAACGAGGATTTCCTGGTGGCTCGCCGACTTGTTGAGGCCGGGGCGAGAGTCGTCACGCTTTCGTACGGTCGCTGGGACTGGCACGGCCAGCCGCACGGCACGAACTTCGACAACGCCCGAGATCATATCCCTGGCCTGGATCAGTCGCTGTCCGCACTGATGGATGACCTCAAAGAGCGAGGCATGGAAGACGACGTTTCGGTTGTCGTCTGGGGCGAGTTCGGCCGGACTCCGAAGATCAACAAAAAGGGTGGCCGCGATCACTGGCCGCGAGTGGCCTGTGCGATGTTGACGGGCGGCGGCATTCGAGGNGGCCAGGTCATCGGAGCCACGAACTCGCGAGCCGAACACGCGACGGAGCGGCCTGTTCATTTCCAGGAAGTCTTTGCAACGCTCTATCAGAANCTCGGCTTCAATGTCGACACGACGACGATCGAGGATCTAGCCGGCCGGCCACAGTACCTGGTCGAGCACGACAAATATCAGCCACTTCACGAGATCGTTTGACGAGTACGCGGTCCTCAACGCAATGACGCGAAGCTGCAAAGGGCCGCAAAGAGACAACAGACTCCGGATACTTCTTTGCGAATCTCTGCGCTTTTGCGCAGAGGACTGACTGAAGCCCATGCCTGCCCGCCTGATTCACACCTTCCGCCACAACAACGCCGTCTACTCCGTCGCGTTTTCGTCCGACGGGAAGCAAGTGGCCAGCGGCAGCCTCGACAAGTCAATCAAGCTGTGGTCCCTGCCCGAAGGCAAAGAGCTGAAGCAACTGCGAGGCCACGGTGAGTCCGTCTGCGCTGTGCATTTTCTGCCCGGCAACGACAAGTTGATCTCGGCGAGTCTCGACAAGACCGTCCGCATCTGGAATGTCGAATCGGGTGCGAACGAGAAAACGATGTCCGGCCACTCCGGCTATCTGACAGGGATGGCCTGTGCCAGCGACGGAAATCTGGCAGCGTCTTCGGCGCAGGACAAAACGATCATCCTGTGGGACGTCGTTGGTGGCAAAGCGGCGGCGACTCTCAACGGGCACACCGACTTTGTGAACTGCGTGAAGTTCTCTTCGGACAACAAACTGCTCGCGACCGGTGGGCACGATCTGCTGGTTCGAGTCTGGGACGTCGAAGCCCGCAGGCAGATCGCCGAACTGGGTCCTCACGAAAAGCCGATTCAAAGTGTCGCGTTTTCTCCCGACAGCAAAACGATCGCGGCCGGGGACGATGCCTATGGCATCACGCTCTGGAATCGCGAGTCTGGCCAGAAGCTCACGACGCTGGCCGGACACACGAGGACGGTGAAGGCACTCGCGTATTCTCACTCCGGAGAGACTCTCGCATCCGGCAGTTCTGACTCGACGATCCGTTTCTGGAATGTGAATTCCGGAGAGTTCCAGGCAACGCTCACCGGTCACCGGAACACCGTCTACGATCTGGACTGGGCGGCGGATGACGGGTGGCTGGCCTCGGGAGCCTTCGACCGAACGGCCCGAGTCTGGAAGCTCGACGCGGACAGCTGATCGCACTCGCTTGCCGAATATCCGACGCGAGATGTCGCGCCGGCTCTGCCAATACGACCGGGATCAGGTTAAGTGGATGTCCAGCCACAGGCGAGGTTGGCCGCGTTGTGCCTCTCTGCGCAGAGCCGCTATCCTTCCCGGTCAATTTAAGACCCGGGCACTCCATCCGCAGACGCATCCCGCCGAGACGAGGCACTCATGGCCGAAAGCAAGTACCTGACCGCTCCCGATCCGAACCAGACCGGCTGGCCAAGTGGTGTGAAGTACATCATCGGAAATGAAGGCTGCGAGCGGTTCAGCTTTTACGGCATGCGGGCGATTCTGCAGGTGCATCTGACTTCGTTGTTTGTCGCAACGGGGATGCTGGAAAAGGCGGCTGGCGACAGTGCTCAGCACATGTACCACCTCTTCGTGGCTGCCACTTATGCCCTGCCTATGGTCGGCGCAATTATCTCCGACCGGCTGCTGGGTAAGTATCACACAATCCTTTCGCTTTCGATCGTGTACTGCCTTGGGCACGCCGTGCTCGCGGTGGGCGAGAACTCGATCGGCGGAATGTGGCTGGGACTGGCTTTGATTGCGATCGGTTCCGGCGGCATCAAGCCGTGCGTCTCTGCTCATGTGGGAGACCAGTTCGGCAAAGGGAACTGGAATCTGGTCGAGAAGGTTTTTCAGGCTTTCTACTTCATCATCAATTTCGGTTCGTTTTTCGCCACGATTTCCATTCCTCTGACACGAAAGCTGTTCGGGACGAGCGTTGCTTTCGCGATTCCTGGCATTCTGATGTTTATCGCGACCGTCTTTTTCTGGATGGGCCGCAAGGATTTCGTGCACGTTCCACCGAGCCCTGGTGGACGCACTGGTCTGCTCGACACGATTGGCGGGCTGTTGTTGTTTACCGGAGCGATCGGTCTGCCTCTGTTTTTCTGGGGAGTGCTGCCGAACTCGATCTGCGTCATCCTGACGATCTTTACAATCGCTGCGGGCCTGTGGGTCTTTTATGAGAGGCAGGCCATCGAAGAAGACGACGGCTTCCTGTCGATCATGCTCCACTCGATCGAAGCGACGCTCAGTGGGAAGAACAAGAGCGGCTTCTTTTCTTCGGCCGCCGAAAAATACGGCGAGGAAGCTGCCGAGGGACCGAAGGCTGTCCTGAGAATCATCAGCATCTTCTTCCTAGTAAGTGTCTTCTGGGCTCTCTTCGACCAGCACGGTTCCAGCTGGGTTCGACAGGCCAAAATGATGAACCTGAAAATGCCCTGGTTCACCTACAACTTTGAGCTGTTCGGCCAGAAGTGGGTGTCGAAGGGCTTCCTCGAGCTGCTGCCGAGCCAGATTGGGTCGCTCAATCCGTTGATGGTGATGGCACTGATTCCGTTCAACAATTTCTTCCTGTACCCGTTTCTTGAGAAACGCGGCTACGAGATGACTCCGCTGCGAAGAATGTCTGTGGGGATGTTTGTTGCCGCATTCTCGTTTGCTGCCGTCGCCCTCATCCAGGCAGCCATTGCCACTGGAGGCGAAGGCACTGTCAGCGTGCTCTGGCAGATCGCTCCGTATCTGATCATGACCCAGGCGGAAGTCATGGTGTCCATCACGGGCCTGGAATTTGCTTACACGCAGGCTCCCAAAAAGATGAAGTCCACAATCATGGGCCTCTGGCTGCTGACCGTGTCGCTCGGAAACAAACTGACGGCCTTGCTCACCGGATTCGGGGACCTCGATCTGACGGGCTTCTTCTGGCTGTTTGCCGGCTTGATGGCCGCCGCGGCCGTTTTGTTTGCCTTCCGGGCAAAGTTCTACGAGTACCGCTCGTACACGCAGTAGGCGATGTGGCCGGGCAGTTGGCAGAAGGATCGTATTGTGAGTCCGAACGCCTTCGACCTGCCTGAGACAACGATCGAGTGCGGCGTCTGTCTAATGCTGGGCGAGGTGTTTGAGCAAACGGTTTCTCCGCTGTTTGGGGATTCGGTGGTTGACGTTGTCGAGTGGTCGTTCGACATGGCCTGGGAGCTTCCCGGGCTTTCGCCGTGGCTTCAGGAAACACTGGCCGACTTCTCGCAGCGGGATGCCTTACTCGGGCATGGCGTCAACTTTTCCTGCCCGTCAGGTCGCCTGTCAGAGCGACAGCAGGCCTAGCTGGAGCGATTCCGGCACGAGGTTGCGGTCACTCCGATGCGGCACGTTTCCGAGTATTTCGGATTTATGGATGCCGGCGACTTTCATCAGGCCGCTCCGCTTCCCGTTCCACGGAATGAGACTACGTTGCGGATCGGTCAGGACCGATTGAAGACGCTTTCGGAAATCGCGGGCGTTCCGGTCGGGTTGGAAAACCTCGCGTTTGCGTTCGGCCTCGACGACGTTCGAGGTCAGGGCGAATTTCTGGACGAGCTGCTCGAACCGGTGGACGGCTTCCTGCTTCTGGACCTGCACAACCTTGACTGCCAGCTGCGCAACTTCGACTGCCAGGCCGAAGACCTGCTGAGCTCGTACCCACTGTCCCGCGTTCGGGAGATGCACATCTCCGGCGGCTCGTGGTCGGAATCGTCTGTCGAGTCCAGAACGATCCGACGGGACACTCACGATGGCTCAGTGCCGAAAGAGATTTTCGATTTACTCGAAACGGCCATCGGACTCTGCCCGAATCTCGAAGCGGTCATCTTGGAACAGCTCGGCACGGCCCTCGTGACGGAAGCTCAGCAGACGCAGTTTCGGGACGATTTCGTCCGGATGCGCGAGATCGTCCAGCAAGCCTCTTCAGCATCGTGATCACAGGCTCTCTGGTGTCTGCCGGGGCTTCAGGTACAGCCAAGTGAGCAGAATTCAGGCAGAGAGCACCACGGCAAAGGCGAGGAGAAACTGCTGCGGCTTCCACCGGGCTGTGTTTTCCCGTAAGCCCTCGCGATGGCTCATCGGCGTATTGCAGAAACTCATTGTACGAGGACGACGGCTGCCTCTCGTCTCTTTCCGGGCTCGCCAGCCGCGTTCACTGAGGAGACGCGGATTCGCCAGCCTCTTCGCCGGTGGAACCAGGCGAAGCCGGTTGCTGCTCGGCCTTCCACATGGAATATGCGAAGACGCCCGAGGTCACGACCTGGAGGGCCAGGTACCCGAGGATCACCTTGGGCCCGTGGAGAGCAATGAACGTCGCGATCCAGGCGGCGAGGCCAATAAGGATGAGGACGCGGGGTGACTGCGTGGTTGATTTTTGGCTCGACATCGCTGCTTGATCGGCAGGTGGGGACAGTCAAGAGGGCCGGTGTTGTATCGGTGCCTGGCGATGAGTGTAAAGAGGCCAAAGCACGATTTATAAAGTTTCTTTGAAGCCCGAATTCGCACTCCACATCGAACGATCTTCGACTATTCATAGAGTCTGTGTCTGTCCGGATTCCGACGCGGCCAGCATCGCCAGGACGGCCGCGACTCCCGCCCGACCGTCCGCCGGAGTTCCCTCGCCACCTGGATGACCGTGGATCGAATTCACAAAGGCCTGGACCTGATCGCAATAGGCCTGCATCCGGTTCATGCTGAACGCCGAGTTCGCGTCGGTGTGTCCCACCGGCGGCTGCTCAAAAACGGTCGTCCACTCGCCGCCTTTGCCAAGCTGCACACGGGCGTACGGGTCGTGATCGATAATCCCCTCGTCGCCCATGATGCGGAAGCGAAACTCCTCACCGGAAAAGACGGGAGCCGGGCAAACGCTCGACGACCAGAACGAGACCATCGTCCCGTCGGAAAACGAGAGCAGTGCCATCGTCGTGTTTTCGTTGGGGTTCTCCTCGCGAAACGTGCCGCTCTGAGCGGAGGCCGAAACGAGGTCCGCGCCCAGGCACCAGCGGCAGAGGTCGATCGTGTGAGGGGCACTGTTGATCAGATGCGCGACGGCTCGCGGGTCCGTCCACCAACTCCACGCCCCGCCGAATCCCGGGTCCGACCGCATCGCCGCGATGTCGAAGAGCGCCGACGTCTGAATGCAGCGGACCTTGCCGATCGCTCCCTCTTTGACCAGCCGCTGAGCCGTTTTATTCGACTCGCGAAACCGCTGGTGATAACCGAGAGACAGGACGAGTCCCTTTTCCGAAAATGCTGCGGTCATCCGGTCGCAGTCCTCCACCGAGGTTGCCATCGGTTTTTCCACGAGCACGTGGACTCCGGCCTCGGCACACGCCAATGCTTCTTCGCAGTGCAGCCAGTGCGGCGTCGAGATGATCACCGCGTCGACGTCTCCCCGCGCGAGCAGGCTGGCCAGGTCCGGCTCCGCGGCGATGCCGTAGTCCTCGGCAAGTTTTCCCGCCCGGCTGCCACCGGTCACCGCGACCGGCACCGTCGAGTCCAGCTTCGCGGCGGCATCGACATGAGTCCGCCCCATGAACCCGGACCCGGTGACTCCAATTCGAATCGGTGACATCAGAAGCTCCTTCACGGCACGGCTCAGTTGAGATCACTCGCGGCAGTCTGTCGAAATTCGCGACAATCGAATAGCGGGAACCCGCTCGGGTGCGAGTTTTTGACTCAAAGAAGATTCCTGATCTTTCGGCCGTACCGAAAATTGCTCGATCATTTTCGCAAGCTCAACAATCAGCCGGCCGGTCAGTGTGGCACCAAAGCTGCAATAAGGATCGGAAACGTCGTGGACCCTCTCGCCGATCCGCTGGGCGAGGACGACGAAGAGGCTGCTGAGGACGAGCACACGATGATCGTTCAGCGAGCGATGGAGCTGATCCGGCCCGAGTTCAGTGAGCAGAACCGGAAGGCGTTTCTGAAAGTCGCCATCGACGGAAACAGCGCGACCGAAATCGCCGAAGAGCTGGGCGTGAACCCGCAGGCGATCCGCCAGGCAAACGACCGCATGCACCGTCGCCAGCGACTCGTGCTGCAGGATCTGATCGAGTAGTGTGCCGTGGCGTAAGCTTCCCGCTTGCGGACAGACCGAAGCCTGCCACGGAGCCTGCCATGCCCGCTCGAACGACTCTCATCCTGCCGTTCGTCTTTGCACTCACACTTCTTACCGCAAGTCCTGCCCGCGCAGAAAAAGCAGACGCGATCAAGTCCGTCACCGAGCGGGAAGAGTCGACTTGGAAACTCGCCCGAAAGATCTGGGAGTTCGCCGAGCCTGGCTACCAGGAAGAGCAGTCCTCAAAACTGCTGGCCCGCCACCTCGAGGTGGCGGGCTTTGAGGTCAAACGCAAAGCGGCCGCCATCCCGACGGCATTCACCGCGACGTTTGGCGAGGGCGAACCGGTCATCGGAATCCTCGGCGAGTTCGATGCACTGCCGGGTCTCTCGCAGGACGCCGTGTCGTATCGCCAGCCGAGGGAGAGCAACACGTACGGACACGCCTGCGGGCATCATCTCTTCGGAGCCGCCTCGGCGGCCGCAGCGATCGCCATTGCCGAGCGGATCAAGGCCGGTGACCTGAAAGGCACCGTCCGCTATTACGGATGCCCGGCGGAAGAAGGCGGCAGCGGAAAAGTCTTCATGGCTCAGGCCGGGCTCTTTCAGGATTGTGCGGCCGTTCTGCACTGGCATCCCAGCCACGAAAACGCAGCCGGCGATCGATCCAGCCTCGCGNGGATGGCAGTGAAGTTCCGTTTCCGCGGCAAAGCCGCTCACGCAGCCGGAGCTCCCGAACGCGGCCGCTCGGCCCTCGACGCGGTCGANTTGACGAACTTTGCGGCTCAGTTGCTTCGCGAACACACACCTGACTTCACTCGGATTCACCACGTCATCCTGTCCGGTGGCGAAGCTCCCAACGTNGTGCCGGCTTACGCGGAAGTTTACTACTACATCCGTCATCCGGATGGCGATGTGGTGAGGGATCTCTACCGGCGGCTGGTGCTTTGTGCTCAGGCCGGAGCCCTCGCGACCGAAACGAAACTCGAGGTCGGCTTTGAGGGAGGCATCCGCGAGATCCTGCCGAACAACACACTGGCTCAGATCACGGCCCGCAACCTGCGCGAGTTGAATGACCTCAGCTATGGTGAAGAGGAAACAGCGTTCGCCCTGCGGATTCAGGAGACTTTCACACGGAAAGTTCCGCTGACCACGATCAAGGANGTCACCGATCGAAGCGGCACGATCGGCAAAGGATCGACCGATGTCGGCGACGTCTCGTGGCTGGTACCGACGACCGGCTTCTCAACGGCATGCTGGGTTCCCGGAACGTCGGGGCACTCGTGGCAGGCGGTCGCTGCGGGCGGCACATCGATCGGCCGCAAAGGTCTGCACCTGGCCTCCCGAGTCCTCGCCGCGTCTGCCTGGGATCTGATGACGAGCCCTGGTGAACTCAGGACGGCTCAGGAGGAACACGACCGGCGACTGGGAGCCCGCAAATACCGCTCGCTGATGGAGCCCGGCCAAAAGCCGCCGCTGAACTACCGCAAGCCGTCAAAGCGGTAACATTCTGATAAACCGGAGCGATCGTTTGCAGGGCGAGCAGCATTTGCCGCTGCGCANCGTTCTGAATCAGGACCAGCAAAAACAACATGACGTTTGCAATCAAAAGAATTGCGCTCGACCAGGCGTTCTCTTCCGGTGAGGCTTCATTTGATAGGGAGTGAGTCTCGCCAGATACTCGGCACCCTCAACCGAACTCTTTTGAGAACCTTCCGTGAGCGAGCCTGGCCAGAAACCTGCCCCCCTCAAACGAACCGTCGGACTCTTTGGCGCGACNGTGCTGGGCTTGGGCTCGATTGTCGGCACGGGCGTTTTTGTCAGCATCGCCTTTGCAATCAACGTCGCTGGCGAGTGGACTCCGCTGGCCGTTCTGCTGGCTGGCCTGCTGGCACTTTGCAACGGGCTCAGCAGTGCGCAGCTTGCTGCCGCGCATCCTGTCAGTGGTGGATCCTACGAATACGGATACCGGTATCTCAACCCAGCTCTCGGCTTCACGGCCGGGTGGATGTTTCTGGTCGCGAAGGGGGCATCCGCAGCAACGGCGGCCTACGGATTCGCCATCTACCTTTCGCGACTGGTGCCGCTGCTGGCCGAAACCAATCCGAGGATTCCGGCTCTTGTTTCGGTCGTGGTGCTGACAGGGATCGTCCTGAGTGGACTGAAGCGGTCAGCCCGGGCGAATGCAATCCTGGTGGCGGTAAGTGTTACTGCACTCGCGGTATTCGTCGGCTACGGCCTCACCATTGAGGTCAACGCGGCTCCGGCAAAAGAACCATTCGAAGCCATGTCTTTTCTGCATGCGACGGCTCTGCTGTTCGTTGCGTTCACCGGCTACGGACGCGTCGCGACGATGGGTGAGGAAATCCGCGACCCGGCGAAGAACATTCCGATCGCCGTCGCGATGACCGTNGGAGNGTCNGCGCTGATNTACGGAGCCGTCGCACTGGTCCTCGTTCGAGTCAGCCNCGGCCAGGACAGCGAGGTCGCGCCGCTGATCGACGCCGTTGCCAGCAGTCCGGCGTGGCTGACGACGTTCATCATCGTCGGTGCCATCACGGCGATGCTGGGCGTTCTGATGAACCTGCTGCTCGGCCTCTCACGAGTCGTCCTCGCNATGGCCCGGCGAGGTGACCTGCCTTCCGCCCTGAGCGTCATCGCAGAATCCGGGGAATCNCCGAACCGCGCAGTCCTNCTNGTCGCCGTCGGAATNTCCACACTCATTCTGGTNGCCGGCCATCCNAANATGGCCTGGTCGCTGAGTGCCCTCACCGTGCTGATTTACTACGCCACCGCCAATCTGTGCGCACTGCATCAACCGACCGAGGAACGCCGCGTCCCGCGCATCGTCNCCGTCGCCGGGCTGGGCGGNTGCGCGTCACTGGTCGTCTTTTTNCCGCATTCGTTCCTGGGGCTTGCCNTGGNGCTGATCGTCACTGGACTGATCTGGCACTTCGTGGCACAGCGACTNGCCGCTCGACATCAGTGGTAACCGCGACTTTGTGCGCAACCCGAGGCGAGGCAGGCTGCCTTTCGACCCGTGCTTTATTCGTGGAGAATAAATCGNNCCCGTCATCTCAGAGCGA
The DNA here is from genome assembly GCA_002714465.1 of Gemmatimonadota bacterium. Next base: position 18,189 of record PAXL01000065.1, read on the forward strand.
GCCATGCAGCAGACGTCACGACAACTCGGCACNATGCGAATGCNANGCATCGCGAGTGAGTTCACTCGCCTCGCGATTGCGCTGACTCTTCTTTCGGNGCTGTCCTCCACTTTAAAAGCAAGGGACGAAGTTCGGGCGCTGGTAAACGAACACTGTGTCGCTTGCCACAACGAGTCCACTCGACAAGGCGGCCTCGATCTGACTTCGCTCTCTATCGAACTAGATGACGGAACCGTTCGGAACCGCTGGATTCAGATTTACGATCGAGTCACAAAACGCGAGATGCCGCCCGACCCGAAGGGCCTTGCAGAATCTCAGCGAGAGTTGTTGCTCAAGTCGCTCCACAAGGTCATCGCGGCAGCGGACAGGAAGGAAGTCCTGGCNAATGGCCGAGGGCCGATGAGACGACTAACACGCGGCGAGTTCGAGCAGAATCTGCGAGACATCCTCAAGCTGCCGCGGCTCGATATCCAGNACAGGTTGCCGGAAGACCGTGTCAAGCACGGATTCAACCGGACAGCGGACGCACTCGACATGTCTCGCATTCAGCTGGCTGCGTATCTCGACGCCGTTGACATTGCCCTGCGCCANGCCACGGTGACGGAGGCAAAGCCGCCTTCAGTGACAAAGTATCGTGCCGCCGGGCGGCNGTTGTTCTCAGCGACGGGGACGTTCGGCGGTCGCCAGGCCATGTTCTTCGTCAAAAAGAACCAGGCCGTATCGAATGAAGACCTGGAAGCCTCNCCGGATGATCCAGCGCTGGAACTGGCTTTATTCCGATCCGCTCACTGGCCCTACTACGGTTATCCCCGAGGCTTCGTCGCAAAGCTTCCCGGTGAGTACCGGGTCCGGTTTTCCGCCAGGTCGGTGTTGCAGACTGACGGGTTTCAACTGAAGCCTGGGAAGCGACCCGTGCCAATGACCTTCCGAGCCCGCAAGCCGTCCGGGCCGGATGTTTCCGGAGACGTGCGAGCCACCGGCGGGCTGATGGACATTTTGCCGGAAGCGAAGACTTTCGAAACAACGATCTGGCTGCTTCCCACGGAGACGTTTGAGTACAGCGTGCTGGGTTTGCCGGTCCCGCTGNCCCGAAATGTCGACGGCGGTCCGCCCACCTACCGGTATCCGCCGTTCCCCGAGGGAGGCCAACCGGGCGTCGCCGTTCAGTGGCTTGAACTGGAAGGTCCGATCCCGCCAAAGATCTGGCCACCGGCGTCACACCGAGTGCTGTTTGACAACCTTGGAATTGCACCGGCTGATCCGGCGAAATCTGCCAGACGTTTGCTGAGACGATTTGTCAAACGAGCCGCGCGGGAACCAGTCGACGAGCAGACTCTGGCGAGCTACGAAAAACTCATTCTCTCTCGCCTGGAAAAACAGACGCCTTTTCAGCAGGCCATGCTGACTGGCTACAAGGCGTTCCTGTGTTCCAGCAGCTTCCTTTATCTGCGTGACCCATCCGATTCGACGACGCGCGATGTTGAGCAGTTTGCGATTGCCTCACGGCTGTCTCATTTCCTGACAAATTCGCGTCCTGACGACGCGCTGCTGAAGCTGGCACAGCAGGGAAAGCTCCGCGACTCTGTCACACTGAAAAGCGAGACCGAGCGGCTGATCGCGGCTCCTGAATTTGAGCGGTTTGCCGAAAATTTCG
>PAXL01000066.1 GCA_002714465.1 Gemmatimonadota bacterium
GCCGATCGCACGGGCGGCACTGAAGGAGATTCAGGCCACTCGGTTGATCATGTCGGTCGGCGGGATTCGCGAGGAGCGGCTGTTCAACACGAACAACCTGCTTGTGGAAACCGAGCGGCAGATGATGGATTCCTCGGACGAAGTCTGGGTGGTGACGGACAGTAGCAAGTTCGGGCGATCATCGCTTTCGCCGCTGTGCCCGCTCAACCGCGTTTCGAGGCTGATCACGGATGATGGAATCACTCAGGAATGGCAGTCGCGGCTGGACAATGTTGGGGTCGAGGTTTCGATCCCGAGTGCCGTCAGTTCCTGAGGCAGCGAATCAGATTTCCCATTCGGCGAGACGCCTCTACGATGACAACAGCAGACATCAGTCGCAGCGATATCGAGCAACTTGTCCGCAAGGTCCTGACTTCTCAGTTGGGAACCGGTGGAGCATCGGCTCCGGCCGCGCCACCAGCAGACGGCAAGCCGAATCCGCTTCGAGTCAACATCAGCGCCCGGCACATTCATCTGTCGCAGGAGCATGTCGAAGTGCTCTTCGGCAAAGGGGCCGAGCTGGAAGTTCACAAGCCGCTCTACCAGGACGGTTTTTTCGCGGCGAAGCAAACGGTGATGGTCGTGGGACCTCGCCGCCGCATGCTTCCCGAAGTGCGAGTCCTTGGCCCCGTTCGACCGACTCAGGTCGAGCTGGCATTTACCGACGCCATCTCACTCGGCATCGACGCTCCCGTGCGAATCAGCGGCGATCACCACGATACTCCTGGCTGCCTGCTCGTTGGCCCGGCCGGTTCGGTGGAACTGGAATCAGGAGTTATCCGGGCGATGCGGCATGTCCACATGGGCCCGGCCGATCTGGAACACTTCGGTGTCAAAGCCGGAGACATGATGGACCTTCGAATTGTTTCGGAGGGCTGCACGACGACTCTGGAAGATCTCGTCGTGCGTGTGACGGAAGACACGAAACTTGAGGTGCACCTCGACACGGACGAGGGAAATGCGTGCAACCTTGAGAACGCGACGAAGGTCGAGCTTCTGCATCAGAAGCCGTGCGAGTGTCATGCGTAATCGAACAGGCATGAGTGGTGCTTGGTTCAAAATTCAACCAGATGAATGCTCAGCAATTAACTCTTTTTGAAGGGGAACCTCAAATGGCGAAAGCTTCGGAAGCCCTCGGGATGCTGGAGACCAAAGGTCTCGTGTGTCTCATCGAGGCTGTGGATGCAATGCTCAAATCTGCCAACGTGCAGATGACGGGCTGGGAAAAAGTGGGAAGTGGGCTGGTGACCGCCTTCGTTGTCGGCGACGTCGCGGCTGTCAAAGCGGCTCTCGACGCCGGTGCCAGTGCTGCCAGCAAGATCGGCGAAGTCGTTTCGGTTCAGGTGATTCCTCGACCGCATGAAGAACTCGGTGCCGTTCTGCCGTCGGCCAAAGGTGGCAAGTAATCTCAAACTCTGATGCAGATTTCATGAATAAGGAAACACCATGAAAGGTGAAGCAATCGGTCTCGTTGAGACCAAAGGCCTCGTCGCCACGATCGAAGCCTCTGACGCGATGCTGAAGTCCGCCAGCGTGAGTCTCGTCAAGCAGGTTCAGATCGGCGGTGCTTTTGTGACCACNATTATCTCTGGTGATGTTGGCTCGGTTCGAGCAGCCGTCGATGCAGGAGCTGCTGCAGCTTCCGCAAGCGGTGAACTCGTTTCGGCTCACGTCATGCCGCGACCGGATGCCAGCACTCTGGCTTCCTTCGTTTAAGTCACTGGAATTTGAGCCAGCACGGAGGTGCTCATGAAGGTTCTCGTAGCAAACCTCGGATCAACCAGCTTCAAGTACCGGCTGTTNGANATGTCGACCGAAGAGCAGCTTGCTCGAGGTGGCATTGATCGGATCGGGCTTGAAGACAGCAACTGTTCGGTTGAGATCGGCGACTGGAGCGAGGAGCGGGTGACTCACATCCCCGACCACGCGGCGGCCGTCAACATCTGCCTCGAACAGTTGTCCGATTCCGAGCATGGATGTCTGCANGATGNGTCCGAGCTGGCTGGCATCGGTTTCAAAGCCGTCTTCGCCGGGAAGCTCAGTGGCGTGCGGATCGTCGACGAAGAACTCCTCNCCCGGATGGAGGAACTGGCGGATGTGGCTCCGGCTCACAACCCGCCGTACGCCCGGGCGATGAGGCAGCTTCGCGAGGCGTTTCCGCAGATTCCGCTCGTGGCGGCGCTGGAGACGGCGTTTCACGAGACCATCCCGCCAGAGAACCGGGCGTATGCCGTTCCGTTCGAGTGGCAGGACGAATACGAGACGAAACGCTGGGGCTTTCACGGAGCGAGCCATCGATTCATTGGCGGCCGCATCGGCGAGATTCTTGGCAACGATGATCTGCGGGTNATCTCGTGTCACTTGGGCGGCAGCAATTCGCTGTGTGCTCAGCGGGGAAACAGGTCGATGGCCAACAGCCTCGGCATGAGCCCTCAAACCGGCCTGCTGCACAACAACCGAGTGGGTGACTTCGACCCGTTTGCTCTGCCGCTGCTGATGCGGCTGAGCGGCAAGTCGATGGACGAACTGCTCAAAGAGATGTCATCGAATGGAGGGCTGTTGGGACTGTCCGGTCTCAGCAGCGATGTCCGCGACCTGGAAGAGGCTGCGGCCAACGGGCACGAGCGAGCGGACTTCGCTCTGAAGGTGTTTGTCGCTTCGATCCGTCAGTACTTGGGCTCATACCTGATCGTACTCGGCGGAGCGGACGCCATCGTCTTCACCGGAGGCATCGGAGAGAACAGCGAGCGGATTCGAAGAGACGTGTGCGAAGGCCTCGAGTGGGCCGGCATCGTTCTCGACGAAACGAAAAACACAAGCGTCAATCGAGGCAGCGAGAGCTGCGTTTCGAGCGGCAATTCAAAGACTCAAATCTGGGTCGTCCCGACGAACGAGGAGATCGTCGTGGCGAGGCAGACAGTCGAAGCCATTGGCGGCTGACGGAGCGGCTGTCTCAGTTTCGAGGGAAGAATCATGTTCCTTGCCAAAGTCACCGGCAGTGTCGTCTCGACACAGAAGGCGGAAATCATGATTGGGCAGAAGCTGCTCGTCGTGGAACCGCTGCGTGTGAACGAGAAAGACAAAAGCGATCTTCAGGGAACGGGCCGAACCTTCATCTGCGTCGACACGGTCGGCAGTGGAGTGGGCGAGACCGTTCTCATCGTTCAGGGATCGAGTGCCCGGTTTACCGAGGACACAAAGAAGCTGCCGATTGACGCGGCCATTATCGGCATCGTGGACGAAGTGACCGTGGCGGGAAGCACGATTTTCAAATCAACGGATTGAGTTTNCGGCTCGCCTGGGATGGCAGGCCGTACCGACGGAGAGAGTTTGTCAGGAGACCAGGGAATGGCACTCGAACAAAGTCTGAAAACGATGCCGATCATCGCTCAGGCTCTGATCACAGGAGTGATCGGGTTTCTGGCTGTGGCGTGGTTCATCANAAGTGACCCGGACCCGAATGCCGGTGCTCCGATGATGACCTACATGGCCGCCGGCTTCACGCTGATCAACCTCAGCATTCGAGCCGTCCTGATAGGCGTCATTCCGAAAAACCAGATTCAACTTCAGCGGCACGACATCACCGATTCGGATGAAGGACGAAAACGACTCGCCGGCATCTACCAGACGCGAATGATCATCGGCATGGCTTTGTGCGAGGGCTCGGCCTTCTTCGCGATCATCGCCTGGATGTTGGAGCCCAACGGCCTCGCACTGGGAGTCGTCGTCTTCATTCTCGTCGTAATGATCTCGTCGTTTCCGTTCCGGCAGCGAGTGCTGGANTGGATTGAGGTGCAAATTTTCGAGCTGAATCCAGAAGGACCGGACGGCTCACCAGCAGAATAACTGAAGAGACAAAGACCATTCACCGGCCCCTCCGGGAACTGATAGAGGAAATCTCATGACCACAGTTTCGACCGAACAGACCGTGCGAGCCGTCGTTCAGGAAGTGCTTGCTCAGCTGACACAGTCGAACGGAGTCGCATCGAAAGCCAACGGATCGGCGAATCAGAATGGCGGAGACTGGGGCGTCTTCACAGACGTCGACGCAGCTGTCGCAGCTGCGAATGCCGCCTTCGAGCAGCTCAAGACGGCATCGATGGAGGACCGGGGTAAGGCCATTCAGATCGTCAAGGACATCTGCAGCGACCAGGCCGAAGAGCTGGGCAAAGCCGAACTGGAAGAGACTCAGATCGGGCGGCTCGACCACAAGATCGAGAAGCTCCAGATCATCTCCNAAGTGCCTGGCATGGAGTACCTCAAGTGCGACGCGGTCAGCGGAGACAACGGACTCACCGTGACGGAGTACGCTCCGTTCGGAGTCATCGGAGCGATCACGCCCGTCACGCACTCGCTGCCAACGCTCGCCGCGAATTTCGTGAACATGGTCTCGTCGGGAAACACAATTGTCTGCAACCCACATCCGAGTGGAGCGAAGATCGCCTGCGAGGGCGTTCGTCGCTTCAACAAAGCGATCCACGCAGCGATCGGCATCAACAATCTGGTCACGATCATCGGCAACCCGACGATCGAATCGGCCGATGCGATTTTCAAGCATCGCGGAGTCAAGCTGCTTTGCGTCACCGGTGGTCCGGCCGTTGCGCGAGCTGCNCTGGCCAGCAACAANCNAGCGATCGTCGCCGGCCCTGGCAACCCGCCGGTCGTTGTTGACGAGACCGCTGACATCGACAACGCCGCTCGCTCGATCGTTGTTGGAGCCGCTTACGACAACAACCTGCTGTGCATCGGCGAGAAGGAAGTCTTCGCTGTCGAGTCGATCTTTGACGACCTGCTCAACGNGGTCAGCCGCCATGGTGGCTACCGCCTNGATGCTCGCCAGATCGACGCTCTCTCGAAGAAAGCGTTCTCACCACCGAAAGAGTCAGGTGGCCACTGGATTCTCAATCGCGACCTGGTCGGCAAAGACGCTGCGGTCCTCGCAAAGGCCATTGGNCTGACCGTTCCCGCGAACACGCAAATCCTCTTTGGTGAAACGGACACGTCCAACCCGTTCGTTCCCGAAGAGCAGATGATGCCGTTCGTCCCGTTCGTCCGAGCGAAGAATTCGGNCCATGCGATCGACATGGCCCTCGAATATGAACATGGATTCCGTCACACCAGCATCATCCACACCCGAAACGTCAACACGATGACGAAGATGGGCAAGCTGATGGAAACCACTCTGTTCATCAAAAACGGCCCGTGTGGATCCGGCCTGGGACTCGGCGGCGAAGGCTACCTGAGCTTCTCCATCGCGACTCCGACCGGCGAGGGAGTCACGAACCCACTGACGTTCACTCGGCAAAGGCGCTGCACGCTTGTGGACGACCTTCGAATCATCTGAGCCAGCGGAAACTCAATGCAGATTGCGGAAGTCATTGGCCGAGCGGTCTCGACGATCAAGCATCCATCGATGGATGGTTGGCGGCTGCTGATCGCACAGCCGCTGGGCATTCGCGGACAGAATGACGGTGACCCGATTCTCGTGATTGACGAACTGGGNAGTGGCCGAGGCGACAGGATCATCATCACGAGCGACGGCAAACATGTGCGCGAGATGATGAAAACGGAGAACTCACCGGTGAGATGGGNCACNCTCGGAATCGCCGACGAATAGAAACAACCATGGATCAGGCACTCATCGAAACNATTGTTGCGGAAGTCATGAGCCGACTCGTGACCGACGATGAGCCTGCATTTCCAACGGGAACAAAGACTGCTGCGACTCCGAAGACANAAAACGGGTCCGCGGTCTCGTTCAGCGATCGTGTGATCACTGGCGATCTGCTGAGCGAAAATGTCAACGGNCCTGGNGTCATCCAGATCGCNTCCANGGCGATTNTGACTCCATCCGCTCGGGATTGGCTTCGCGGTCGAAAGGTCGAAGTCGTTCGCGGCGAAACGAAAACACAAGCGGCAACCTCGGCACGGTGGCTNGCAGTCGTCCATTCTGGCAGCGAGTCGGTTTTGNCAGTNCTCGACGATGCGGCGCGATCAGTCAGTTTGAAAACAGAGACGGTTGAATCTGCAGCTGCTGCGGCTCGGAGGGCTACGCTCGATCTTCGATCGGGGAATGCTCACGGAGTCGTCGCGTTTTCGACGGTAGCCGACACGGTCGCGTGTCTCGCCAATCGCGAAGCGTGCAGTCGAGCGGCGGCGGTCGGGAATGTTTCCGGCGCCAGGCGGGTTCAGAATTCGATGGGCTGCAATCTGTTCGTGATCGACGCGAGTGGGCTCAGCTTTTTCGAACTGCGGAACATTTTGAAAAGCGTGTTTGCCGGCGGAGCTCCCAAAGTTCCCGCCGGATGGAAATAGGTCAGGCAATGCGTATTGCAGAAGTCATCGGCAAAGTGACACTCAACCGGGCTCATCCGAGTCTGGACGGTGCGTCATGGCGTGTGGTGGTGGCTCTCGATCGCGGCGGGCTGGCCGGAAACGAATCGGGACGGAGCGAGCCGTTCATCGTGTTCGATGAAATCGGCAGCGGCGAAGGATCGCTTATTGGAATCAGCGAAGGAGCCGAAGCGGCGGCTCCGTTTCACCCCGAAGTCAAACCGATCGACGGCTATGCGGCCGCGATCCTGGATGAAGTGGACCTGGGCTGAGAGGTGAGGGGCAAGCGGCAAGGGAGACATGATCCCTTGCCCCTCGCCTCTTATCCCTTGCCCATTGCGAGGAACGAGTAATGAACCAGTGGAACAGTGGAATCAACGACCGATCGCTCAAGGAACTCATCTGTGAGATCGGCCGACGTGTTTACAACAAAGGCTTCGCCGCGGCGAACGATGGCAACATCTCGATCCGAGTCGGCGAGAATGCCGTGCTTTGCTCGCCGACGATGATCTGCAAAGGCTTTATGAAGCCTGAAGACATTTGTGCGGTCGACATGGAGGGTAACCAGATTGCCGGAAAGCGGAAGCGGACCAGCGAGATTCTGCTGCACTTGGAAATCATGCGGCACCGCCCTGACGTCAAGGCGTGCGTGCATTGCCATCCGCCTCACGCGACGGCGTTCGCGGTTGCTAACGAGCAGATTCCTCAGTGCATTCTGCCCGAGATCGAAGTCTTCATGGGTGAGGTTCCGGTGGCTCCGTATGAGACTCCCGGTGGCCAGGAGTTCGCCTCAACGGTGACCCCGTTCCTCAAGTCGACAAACACGATCATCCTGAAGAACCACGGAACGGTCAGCTTCGGAGCTCACCTGGAAGAGGCTTACTGGAAGACGGAAATCCTCGACGCATACTGCAAGATCCTGATGCTGGCGAAGGACCTCGGTCAGGTCGACTACCTGAGCGAACAGAAATCCCGCGAGCTGCTGGATCTGAAAAAGCGGCTGGGCTTCGACGATCCTCGCTTCCACAAAGAAGACTGCGACCTGTGTGGCAACAGTGCCTTCCGTGAGGGCTACAAAGAAGACGCTCCGGTGCAGTGTGCCTTTGAGTCGGCTCCGTCGTACCCGGGTTATCTTCAGAAGCCGACCTACGAAGGCGGAGCCGCTCCGGCGGGCGTCGACAGTGAAGCTCTAGTCAAGATGATCACGGACCAGGTCATGGCCTCGCTCAAGGTGTAGAGTTGCATGAGGAAGCGACCGCCGGGGCTTTGAATTACAGCCGGGTCGTCTGCGACTGCGACGGAATTGCGTGCGATGCCTCGACGAAGGGAGCACTTAAGATGCGGATGCCGGGCTTTTTGAGTTCCTGCAGAATCCGGCCAGGATTGATCAGCAATCATCGCAGGCGGCTTTCGCTCATTGCCGCCCCTCTCCATAATCGAAAGACCTGAGTGGGCCAGGCGATCGCGGCGGCACTCGTTGAGGCGTCGTCGAGGAAAGTCCGGGCTCCAGAGGACAAGGGTGGTCGGTAACTCCGACCGGCCGTGAGGCCAGGGAAAGTGCAACAGAAAATACACCGCCGATGGCCGAGGTTTCCTCGGAACAGGTAAGGGTGAAATGGTGCGGTAAGAGCGCACCGGTGGCCGGGGTGACTCGGTCGCCTGGTAAACCCCACCCGGAGCAAGGCCAAGCAGAAGGAAGTCGTGGTTCGCCGCGGCACGAGTCGGTCCGGCTCGTTGCACCTTCGGGTAGGCTGCTTGAGAGGCCGGGCAACCGTCCTCCCAGAGAAATGATCGCCCCCGACAAGACCCGGCTTACAGGCCCACTCAGGTTTTCGATTCTTTGTCTGATTGAGAATTCCGATGATCCGTTGCTGTTCGATTTTTATCGCTGCTGTGATGAGTGGCTTTCTTGCTGGTGAGGCTTCCGCCGATTCGTGGCCTCAGTTTCGCGGGCCGAATGCGAGCGGTGTGTCTCGCGAGGCAGCTCCACTTCCCGCTGAGATCGGGCCGGGGAAAAACGTTCTGTGGCAGGTTGAGATTCCTCCGGGCGTGTCCTCACCCGTGATTCATAGCGAGCGGATCTTCCTCACCGGTGAGAAGCCAAGCCGGAAGCTCGTCACGTTTGCGCTGAGCACTGCCGACGGATCTTTGCTGTGGGAGAAGGCGGCGCCGCTTCACGAGATCGAGGCAACAGACAAAAAACCGAAGGGCCGCCTGGCAACTCCCAGCTGCGCGACGGACGGGCAGCGCGTAGTCAGCTTTTTTGGGTCGAGTGGCCTGCTATGCTACTCGGTCAGCGGCGAAGTGTTGTGGCACCAGGACCGCGGTCCGTTCAAAGATCGCCGGGGTGCAACGTCCTCGCCGATTATCGTCGATGGCAAAGCCGTCCTGCTGCAGGACCACGAAGGTGGCTCGTTTCTGGAGACGTTTGACCTGACGACAGGCAAGACGGTCTGGCGAGCGGACCGCACTTTCTTCGCCCGCAGTTACAACACGCCGATCGTCTGGAGTCCTAACGAAAAGCCTTTGCTGGTCGCCGTCGGGTCCGGTCTAGTGACCACCTACGATCTGGCATCCGGCAAAGCGGCGTGGATTGTCCGTGGCACTTCGAGCGTTGCCAACGCGACGGCCGTCACCGACGGGAAGGACCGCCTGTTTGTCGCCAGCGCGAATCCCGGGCCGAAGCGTGAAGGGCAGCTGACTTTCGAGCAGTTGGTCGAGCGCGACGATGCGAACTCGAACGGCAAACTGGAGCACACCGAGCTGAAGACCGGGTTCCTCAACGAAATTTTTCCGGACTACGACGAGGACTCGGACGGCGTTCTTTCGAAGTCGGAGCACGATGCCGTGCACAAGTATCTGCACTTCTGCCAGAACGGAATGCTCGCCGTGTCCGGCAAGCCAGCGTCCCAGCTCTCGTTCAATCGCACGGACTCCGCCATGCTCTGGCAGGTCAAGAAGGGCATCCCGCGAACGGCCTCGCCGATCTACTACGATGGCCATTTGTACTGCATCAACGATCGAGGCGTGTTTGTGTCGCTGAACGCCGAGTCGGGCGAGATTGTCAAGATGGCCCGCACGCCGGCCGGCGGAAAATACTTTGGCTCGCCAGTGTTGGGAGACGGCAAGATCTACTTCGCCAGCGACCGTGGCGAGATCACTGTCGTCACCGCCGCGCCGGAATGGGAAGTCCTCTCGAGCGACACCTTCGGCGAACCCTGCTACCCAAGCCCCGCCATCGCCGGCGGCCGCGTCTACGTGCGGACCGAGTCGAAGTTGTTCTGTTTCGCGACAAAATGAAGTTGAGGGAAGACCGTCACTTCTCGCAGGTTGCAGACTGTGTCGCAATCGCGTTTCTGACACCTGCAAGACTGCCAACGTACTCGGTATCCAGCTATTGTCGTGCTTCAGACGGCGGGCTTGTGATTGCAGAAGCCCTTACTTCTTTGGGGGTGCCTCTTCCGGATGTATCCCTCGTGCTTTCAGCCGGGCAACGATTTCTAGGCCGGCTTGATCTGTGACGTTGTTTCCGATGTTCAATTGCACTTCTTCACCTGACCGAAGCCGGTACGTCCAATAGCGATCGTTCTTTCTTCCGTCCGCCGTCAGNTGTACGTGGGCGATGTCGTCAAAAGCCACCTNGATCGTTCTGCTTCCCCAAAACCCATCTGTTACTTCGAATCCATCGTCCGAGATCGTTGCGCGCATCAGGTAAAAGGATGGCGCCATCAACAAAACAGGGATCCTGCAGGTAACTAACAGAATACCGCCGAAGCGACTCTCCTTGTGAGTTTTCCAACCGAAAAAGCCCGCGATGAGCCCCCCAAAAAGAGCGATGGAGGAAGGGCCGGCTCATACGTGATAGTTCTTGTGCCGGTATCCTCTGTTTGGCTGACACAGCCGGACAACGTTAAGAGCATCAGGCACAAGAGAGCGAAGCGAAGCGATTTTGCACGAGCGGACTAGCCGGTAGTTGGAGAATCTTTCACACCGAAGCGATCGACCACAACGTGTAGAAATCGTCTGCGATCTCAGAATCTTGTGATGGGATGCCGTTACATGATTGTCGAGCGTCGAAAGAGTTTAACCCAGCCGAGCATTTGCATTCTCCCAGGGCGCATTCGTCCCGACNATCTCAGAACAGTTCGCGAATCGGCTCGGCGTCGATCAGGCGGATGGGACGGCTGCCGGGGCCGGGCATCATCGTCGTTTCCAGGTCGATGCCCATCGCTCGGTAAACCGACGCGACGACTTCCGGCGGGCGGACCGGGCGGTCGTGCGGAGCGGCTCCGATCTTGTCCGTTGAGCCGATGACCTGTCCGCCTTTGATGCCTCCGCCGGCGAAGAAGTTTGTCCAGGCCGACGGGTAGTGATCGCGGCCACCTCGCGGGTTGAGCTTCGGGGTCCGGCCAAATTCGCTGAGGACCGCGATGACAGTTTCCTCAAGAAGCCCTCGTTCCTCCAGGTCCTCAAGCAGCGCGGTGAAGGCCTGGTCGAACTGCGGACACAGATGCCGCTCGTAATCTTTGTGCGTGTTGTTAAGCCCGCCGCCGTCGGCGTGCATGTCCCAGCACGTAATGTTGAAGACCGTGTCGAAGTGGTTGACCGTGACGAAACGCGTACCCCGCTCAATCAGCCGGCGAGCCATCAGACAGCTCTGGCCGAATGTGTTGTGTCCGTAGCGATCCCGAAGTTTCTCATTCTCCTTGTCGAGATCGAAAGACTGTTTGGTTTCGGGTGAGGTCAGGAGATTGAACGCTCGCGAGTAAGCCGTGTCCCGCTCGAGCGTCGAAGAAGTCTCGGTCCGGCGCTGCAGGTCGTCGACCTGCTTGAACAGCTGCTGCCGGGCATTGATCCGCAGGGTCGTCTGACCTTTGGGCGGTTCGAGGTTTGCGACTTTGAAGTCCGGTCGAGCCGGATCACCGCCGAGGAAAAACGGCTGGTGAGCACTGCCCAGGTAGGCGGCTTCCTGGCCGTGCGGCGTCGCCGTGCCGGTGTTGCCGATCTTCGCCGGCAGAATGATGTTCGGCGGCAGATTGCCCTTCTGCCCGAAGACTCTCGAAATGACCGACCCCATGTATGGCTGCGGGCTGGCGGCATTGAAGTCGTGGCCGCTCATCATCCACCGCTGGCCGTTTTCGTGCGACGCCCCCGTCTTGTGATGCAGACTTCGAATGAGGGCGACCTTGTCCATCATCCGGGCCATCAGCGGAAAGTGCTCGCAAATCTGAATGCCGGGCACGTTCGTGTCGATCGGCTTGAAAGCTCCGCGAATATCATCAGGAGCCTCAGGCTTCATATCCCAGGTGTCGACGTGACCTGGCGAGCCAACCAGAAAGAGCGTGATGCAGTTCTTAATCTTCGCCTTCGAAGCATCAACCGCTCCGCTGGCCTGCAGGTCCATCAGAGCTGGCAGCGAGAGACCGCCCAGCATGGCCGAGCCAGCCTGAAGAAAGC
>PAXL01000030.1 GCA_002714465.1 Gemmatimonadota bacterium
CCGCTCGCGCGGCTGCATGCCCGCGTGATAGGGTTGCGCAAGCCAACCGGCATCGCTAAGTCGCTCGGCCTCCTGATCCGTCCGTTTCCGCGTCGGGCTGTACACGATCGCCGTACCCGTCGCCTGACCCGGCTTGCCGAGCCACTCTTTGAGGAACAGGTCAACGTGAGTCTTGCCCTCGGCGCGGCTCTGAATCTCACGCACACGGAGTGCCAGGTTCGGCCGAGCGAAGCCTCGGACCATCTGCGGTGTTTCCACCGGAAGCCCGAGCCGTTCGAGAATCTCGTCACGCACGACCGGTGTCGCCGTAGCCGTGCACGCCAACACACGGGCATCGGCCAGAGACTCTATCAAATCACCGATCCGCATGTAGTCCGGTCGGAAATCGTGTCCCCATTCGCTGATACAGTGTGCTTCATCGACAGCGACGAGCGGGCAGTTCAGCCGGCCGACCATACCGCGGAAGCCGTCGAACGTCAGGCGTTCCGGGGCCACGTAGATCAGCTTGTAGATGCCACGAGATGCTTCCGCCATGCGACGACGCATTTCGTCACTGGTGAGCGTACCGGCCAGATAGGTCGCAGGAATACCTCGCTCCTCCAGCGCCTGAACCTGATCGTGCATCAGGGCAATCAGTGGCGAAACGACCAGCGTCGTCCCGGGCAGAATCGCAGCAGGAAGCTGATATGTCAGACTCTTTCCGCCACCTGTCGGTGCCACGAGCAACAACCGCCGCGATTCGAGAAGTGTATCGATGGCCTCACGCTGACCGGGCCTGAACGCCTCAAAACCGAGTTTCCGAAGCCCGTCATCGATTCCCATTTCCATCGTCATTTGTGGAGTAACAAGATCCATCACGCTCGAAGTCTAGTCACTGCAGTCCCACTCACTGCTAACTACTCGTTGCCTCTAACATATAACTGTTCGTGGAAAATCGGCCGACTCCATCCCCGATATCCATCCGATCCCGTATTCTGCTCCGGCACGTTCCCCAACCGTCGATTATATCCCCACACTTTGTATGCATAACCCGTGATGATCAGGGGTACCTGCTCGGTGTGCAGCTCTCGAACACGGGCCATATTCCTCGCCAGCTTCGATTCATCCAGCGTGTTGTGGGTCTCGAGAATAAGCTCCGTGGATTCTCGTAGCCAATCTGGCCCTTCGGTCGCCGCGTGCCGATGCCAGGTCGGTCGCGTATCTCCGATCGCTCCCCAGTCCATCGGCCGGGCACCAGGATCTTCAGACCATGCTCCCCACCAGAAGAACTCGAACTCACCGTTCGACCACATGGGGAACACGATATCCCTCAATGCGACATTCATGTGGACGAGGATCCCGATCTCCCTCCAGTAGTCGACGGCAAGCTGACATACATCCACGCCGATCCCAGGCGTCACGTTGAGGGTAACGGCGAAAGGCTCACCGTTCAGGAATTCGCGAATTCCATCGCCGTCCGAATCGAGGTAGCCCGCCTCGTCTAGCAGATCTCGGGATCGTTTAGGGTCGAAAACCGCATGGCGTTTTGCCGTCTCTTCCGAGAAGAACGGGCTGGCGGGACCGAACGAATGACTTGCAGGCGTCAGAAGACCGTGATACAGAATCTCGCCGATCTCCTCACGGTTAAGGGCATAGGACAGCGCGAGCCGCACGCGACGATCTCTGACGGCCTCCCGGACTTCAGAGCGAGGCGCGTCCCAATTCATCCGGAATTGCGACACCATCTGTGGTGTCCCCAGACGGATCCGGATCTTGCCCTTGCGCTCCTCGGACTTCAACGTCGGATACATGTTGATCTGCGAGTAGCGGCCCAGCAAATCGAGCTCACCGTTCACAAACTTCAGCAGGATCACCTGTTGGTCCTGAATCACATTGAAAATCAGCCTGTCGGCATAGGGCAACTGATGTCCAGCGCTGTCGACCTTCCAATAGTACGGGTTCCGCTCAAATACAATCCGTTGACCGCGCGTCCACTCTATGGGCATCCACGCGGACAGGACCGGCGTGCCGGGCCGATACAGACGCATCGCGTTCGTCGTGCTGTCGCGACAGGCATCGTATGTCATCTGGGGGTTATAGCGGGGATGAAATTTCGAAAAATAGTGCTTTGGCATTGCGCAGAGATCGGTCGCAAAGGCTTGCCTGATTCGCCCGAGGGGCTTTCTACCTCGGAACCGGATCGTAAGATTATCCACCTTCTCCGCTTTGAGAGGCACGCCGTCGACCACGTGGTAAGATGAGAACGCTGCCGCACTCCGAGCATCCTGGTCAAGCATCATGTCCTCATACCAAAACAAGATGTCGTCGACCGTAAAGGGCGTGCCGTCAGACCACCGGATCCCCCGTCGAATTCTGAACACGGCGACGTGTCCGTCGTCTTCATAGGTCAGGGAGTCCGCAAGGTTATACAGGACACGTTTAGGCAGCGGCCGCTCGTAGCCCATCAGGTTCTCACCCAGCGTCTTGCTCACACCGGGCGTCTGCACAATATCTCCAGTCAATGCGCGTCGAATCGTCCCGCCATACCGACCGATCTCGGAGACTGGTACAACAACTAGCGGCCTCTCCGGTAAGCGCTTTGCCACAGGAGGCAACTCTCCGCGTTCGACCATCCAAGTAAGTTGAGGCGCTTCGATGAACGAACGGCTGGCAAGGATGTGTGGATCCAGTCGGGCAGGCGCAGAGGTAATCTGAACGGCATCATCAATGGCAGTGCTGATAGCCGTTTCACGCTGTGCCTGATCAGATGGTAGACACGAGGAAAGGAATCCGAGAGCCGTCGTCGTTGTCAGTCTAACGAACCAATATGCCCGACTATATCGATGCTTCATTGGTTCAAAGTGAGTGGTCAATGGCAATTAACACCATTGTCTCTGACGGAGGGACGGGCTTTCATCAGGTTGTGTTCGCTAATAATCATCCAGCACCGATGCATCCACAGCGGGCATAGTCTCCAGCTTCCAAATATCAACATCCACATCGTTTTCTTGATGCTCCCCCGGCGTGCTCCGTCCGTCCAACACGATCCGTTCGAGCCTACGAATCATCTCCCTGACCCGATCTCGTTCCTGCCCTTCAAGATTATTCTTCTCTCCGAGGTCCTTCTCCATGTCGTACAGCTGGACGATCGGGAGTCCTTCTGCGGCTGCTTCGGCATCGTCCTTTGCCCATCCGCCGGATCCGGGAGACAACACGAGCTTCCACTTCGTATCTCTCAGCGCGAACTTCCCTCGCAACGAGTGATGTACTACCGATTCTCGCACCGGCTCGTTCGAGCCCTGCAGCAACGGAAGCAGGCTAACACTGTCCTCACCTGCCGTGTCCGGCAACGTGTCTCCTGCAATGTCCGCACACGTCGCGAGCAAATCCGACAGACAAACCAGTCGATCGCACTCAGCCCCGGGCTTGATCACACCGGGCCACCGTGCGATAAACGGGATTCGATGCCCACCGTCCCAGACATCACTCTTGTAGCCTCGGAGATCGGCACTCGCATAGTGACCCTGTTCCTCCATCATGTCGACGCCGATGTAGTGCGCACACCCGTTGTCGGATGTGAACAAAACGAGCGTGTTTTCCGCGACGCCATACTTCTCGAGCGCATCGAGCACCTGCCCAAAGACGTCGTCCGTTTCCATCACCAGATCAGCATACAGGTTGTCCAACCCGCTCTTCCCGATCCATTCCGCGTTCACGGAAAGTGGCGTATGCGGAGAAGTCATCGGCAAATACAGAAAGAAAGGCTCCTTGTCCCGAGCGCTTTCCGAAATAAACGCGTCCGCCTTCTCCGCCCACTTCGGCAGCAGCTGCTCGAAGTGCCAGTATGGCACCGCAGGACCAGGGTAGCTCGCCTGGTTGTGATTCAGAAGCCTCGCCGGCAGATACTCGGACGGGACCCCAACCGTACGGTCGTTGTCGATGTAGCAGTAGGGCGGCCAGTTCGGCACATCTACTCCAAAGTACTGATCGAAGCCTCGTGTGGTCGGACCACCCCACGTCGCCTTTCTGAAGGCTTCTTCCCATATCATACACGTCTCTTCAGTCACCTCCGAACTGCAGGGATACGGGTGCTGGCTGAATCGATCCCGGTCGGGGAGAAACTCTTTCGTGATATCGAAATCCCAGCCCATCCCCAAGTGCCACTTCCCGAAGCAGCCCGTACGATATCCGTGCTTCTTTAAGAACGACGCCACCGTTATCCGATTCTCTGAGATCAGTGGATCGCCGTAGTGCCCTACGATCCCCGACTGCAGTGAAGTCCTCCAGTTGTAACGCCCCGTCAGCAGACCGTACCGCGAAGGCGAGCAGACAGCCGAGGTCGAGNGCNCATCCNTAAACNCCATCCCTTCACGGGCAAGCCGATCGAAGTTTGGGGTCGGAATTTTTCCCCGTGGATTCAGACACTGTACGTCCCCGTACCCCATGTCATCCACAAAGAACACCACCACATTCGGTCGGACCGTCATCATCTCATGCCTCTCTAGAATTCTGTAATTTTCAATTCTCCCTGGGCATATGACCTTTCCTCACCGCCACTCCCCATCTCCGTACAAATAGGCTTTCCCTCGATTCCCTCCCCCTGGCGCCGTCGAGTCCCTCCCGATACTGTCCGGGCCTTCCCACCCGAATACGGTGAAGAACCCATCCAGCTCTCCACCACTAGACATGACAACAGGTCTTGGGTTGTTGAACAGCATACCGTCGACGGCTGTCAGGTCCGCACCAACCTCCCACGACTCACCTCCGTTGCGCGTAACCCACTTCTCTATCCGACTCCCACCACCATACACGAGGCGAGACCCGTCCACCTCTCCTGTCGCTACTAGAGCCGCCAGTTCTCCGGCCGGCTCTTTGAGCAGCCAACACCCATCCCATATATTGTTGATCTCTGCCATCGACGTGTAGCGCCACTCGTCTTCTTTCCATCGAACATAGAAGTAGTGACCCCGCCAAGGGCTGGTATCGCCCGTCATCGGGAGCAGCATCAATGGCTGTCCATTCCCATCGTCAACAATCGCAGGCTGATTGGCGAGGCGATCCCCAGAATCCCATACCTTGCACGCCTCTCCCGCCAGCTTGTTCATCGGAGCATCGATAGATGTCCCCTCGATCGTCGTCAACTTTCCGGTCGCAATGTCAACGTGCGCGTAGTAGAGGTTGTAACGTTGGCAGTGTGACACGTGCCGACCATACAGGGGATTCGGGATCTTCCTCACTCCTTCACGTTCATTGAAAGTGTTGAAGCTGATGTGCAATCCAGTGCCGATCGCATCGACACAGAAACTGTGGTAGGTGCCCGCCCAGGTGTCCATATTGCTGTGCGGATCTCGGTCGAAATCGACGACCGGAATGGAATCTGACCATCTTACCCCGTCGTCCGAAGTTCTGAAGACCCAGTAGCCCATATGGCCAAAATTCCGTGAATACATCAGCCAACGGCCTCCTGGTAGGACCACCACACGAGGATAGCTAATCGAAGGTGCAATATCATGACCATCGGACCACGCATTGATCGCCCTGGGCCTGGCTGAAACAAGGTGAGTACCTGCCCCTCCGTGACAGTGGTAGAGCACGTGAATATGGTCACGATTATCGACCCACACGACGGGGCAGAAGTGATGGTCATATTTACTTACGGTCCCGAGCCGTATCTCCTCGGACCACGATCGCTTATCCACGTCATACGCACGCAGATGCGGATGCCCCTCGGGCCCCTCAGCACCGGATTGGTAGACACAATAGATTACGCCATCGTGAAAAAGCGCCTGCGGCCCCATCCGGATGTCATACAGCATCTTCTCACACCCGTTCTCTGCAAACGCCTTCGCCTCACTCACAGTAACCATCCTTTTTCGTGTGCTTCTGCCGTCTCACCTTCCGACAAACGGTATTNTGTGCCTTTNNCCTCTCTGCCGTCTGCTCTTCTGCCATCGGGCCTNNTTCTCGCCTTCCGACACCCCAAGCCCTACACCCCCTCCCTCCCTAAAACCCCCTGCTCTTATCCACCTCATTCCTCAGTGGCCTTTCTCCTCGAACAATCTTCCCAAGATTTTCCCCGAATATCTCCGCGATGTATTGCCCCTCTAGCTGCGTACCTCCTGCGATATGAGGCGTGATCAGCAGGTTGTTAAGATCCCAAAGATCACTTTCCGGAGGCAACGGCTCAGGGGCGAATACGTCGAGTGCCGCACAGGCAATACGGTTCTCTCGGAGCGCTTGACCGAGCGCATCCTGATCGATGATCCCGCCACGCGACACCCCGACCATAATCGCCGTTGGCTTCATCTTCCTGATCATACCGGCGTCGATCAATCCATCGGTTCCTGGGGTCCATGGCAGCGTGACCACCACGTAGTCAGAATCGCACATCAGATCACCGAGGGACTCGAGCGGCCATACTGCGTCGACATCCGGCCCCCCTTGGTTCGTGAACGCGTCCACGGCTACGACACGCATCCCGAATGCTTTCGCCCGTTTCGCGATTGCCTTGCCGATGGCACCGATTCCAACGATGCCCATGGTGCTTCCGGTCAGTTCCACAAGCTTGGGGCGCACAGCCTTCGCAACACCCCAATCACGGTTTGGCTGAGCCATCACACAGTCCCGAACGCCGCGTGTAAACGAAAGAATCATCGCCAAGGCGCTGTCGGCTACACACGCCGCGTGCGTGCCTCTTGCACTCGTCAACAGCACGTCGCTTTCTACAAGTGACTTGATCTGCAAGTAGTAGTTTGTCCCAGAGCTTGGTGACTGAATCCACTTGAGTTGCCGAGCCGCCTCGAACACTTCCTCTCCAATCCATCCGACATAGATATCCGCGTCTGCGATCGCTTCGACGAGCTTTCCGCCGTCAGGCTCGTACAAGAACGTTACATCCGGAAAACGCACTCCCGTAGGAGGAAGCAACTCCTCCAACCCCATCGGATTCCCACCAATCAGCACCTTCATTGCTCAACATTCCTCAATGGTTAATAGACGTTGGCCAATGCCTGTCTAAAGTCGGGCAAACCGTTTGCGGCTCCGCTCTCTCGTTTCCGACGGCTCTGTGGCTCCCTGGCCTTGCACGCGAACCGAAATGCCGCGACCTCGATCTCCTCGTCCATCGCGAGGGGCTCGAAGTTGAACAGTGTTCAGACGTTCTGGCACAGAACACCTACACTACAGCTCGACCGTAGTCTCTACTTTTTCGGGATCGATTTCGTAACCGAATCCCGGTCCCGAAGGTGGCTGAAAAAAACCGCCGACAGGTCGATAGAAATCCTTGAAAAAGTACTGAACGTTATGATTAATCTTCACACCCCACTCTGCAAGGGGGCACGTTCGCTTCGGGTTCGCAAACGACAGGTGAATAGAGTTCCGACACGACTCGTTTGCGTGCGGGATAAACGGGATCCCGAAAGTCGAAGCAAGGGCTGCAAGCTTCCGCATCTCCGTCATCCCGCCGACAGCGTGCATCTCGGGCTGAATGACGCAGGCGACCCTGTCTCTCAGGGCACGGAGAAACAGGTCACGATGTCTGAGTCGTTCGCCAAAGGCGATCTGTGTTCGTGTCTCCTGTCTGAGCCGCTCATACACACTCAGATCCTCTGGACGAAGCGGCTCCTCTAACCACGTAACGTTCAGAGGCTCGAATGCGCGTGCCAGCTTGACCGCATACTGCAGGGAATTCTGGCTGGAATCCGAAAGAATACAATCCACCATCACGTCGACCCCGGGTCCGACGGCCTCTCGCACCGCCGTGATCATGTCGACGTTGTGATCGAACCCTTTCGGACCGGCCAGCTCGTTATGCGGCAGATACCACTTCACACCGGTAAACCCTTGTCCGACCATCTCACGTGAGCGTGCAGCGGCGGCTTCGGGTTCAGGCAGAAAGCCAAGCATGGCCGCATATGCCCGGATCGAATCCTGAACAGGTCCCCCGAGCACGCCACACACCGACCGGTCTTGGGCCTTTCCGACCAGATCCCAGAGGGCGACATCAAGCGTCGACAAACCCCTCGAGCACCCGTCGACACTGTGAGGCCGGGACGTTAAACGGTGCCAGATTCGCTCATATGCCGTGGGGTCCTCTCCGACCAACGACCGACCCAGTTCCTTGACCTCAGTGTTACCACCTATCGCCAGTCCGTAGACACCTTCGTCCGTGTCGATCCTCGTGAACCGCTGTCGATACGGAGAAACTTCACCTGGCTCCATACCACCTCGGTGTATCTCGTATAGCGCCAGATCGGACCTCGTTCCACCAGTAACCTCTATGACATTGACCTTTGTAATCTTCATACGCACCCATAAAGCGAAGGGCCGTGAGTTGCCCCCACGGCCCTCCATCCTTCAGCAAATTTCCTGGAGTCTTCCCTTTCCCACCCAAGCATTGTCTCCACCCCGTCTTCCCTCGGCATCCTTCACGTTAAGTCTTCCAGATCAGATATCCGAGACGATCGAATCGTAGAACTTCAAAAGCTTGTCCTTCTCCTTTGACGCGCGGAACTCCATTGCCGCTCTGGGGTGCAGGTTGAGCTGTCCGGTGATGTTGTAGGGGACGAGCGCTCCCCACTCCACATCCTTCTTCAAGGGTTCGATATGATTCTCGATAAGCTCTACGACCGGGCGCAAATCGAACTTTGGATTCCGAAGGAAACCGAGGAGCAACTCCATCGGACAGTTCCCGGCTCCTCGCCCCATCCCGGCCATCGTCGCATCCGCCCTATCCGATCCTAGGATGATCGCCTCGATAGTGTTTGCAAACGCGAGCTGACAGTTGTTGTGCGCGTGGATCCCGATCTCCTTCCCCGTTCCTTCCATCGCCGCAGAGTACTTATTGTAGAGCAGATCGATCTGCTCTCGATACAGATGACCAAAACTGTCCACTATCACCATCGTGCCTGCAGGCGTCGGACGGATGGCCTCGAGAACCGTGTCGATCTCGGCCTCTGTAATGTTCGAAACGGCCATCAGGTTTGCGACAACCTCATATCCCTGCTCGTGGGCGTGATGCACCATCTCCACGGCCTCTGAAACCTGGTTCGCGTAGAAGGCGATCCGTATGATGTCGAGCACGCTGTCCTTTGACGGCTCGACCTTCTCCTTCCAGTCGCTCTTGCCCGCATCGGCCATTGCCGAAAGCTTCAGACCCGTAGCCTCAGAATCGTGGTCGCCCACCACACGTCGAATATCCTCTTCATCGCAATGCCGCCAGTCTCCGAAGTCCGATTTGGGAAACAGCTTGGCCGAGTTCTTGTAACCAACCTCCATATAGTCGATACCGGCAGCGATACAGGTATCGTAAACCGCTCGAACAGTCTGGTCGGTGAACTTGTGATCGTTAATCAGTCCGCCGTCTCGGATCGTGCAATCGAGCACTTTGAGCGTCGGTCGATAGGTAATCCAGGGAGCTTTCTCTGCCACGACAGATTCCTTTCTAAACGCCAACTTGGACAACCGTCGGCAAAGGGGGATAGCACAGCCTTACGACGAAAACCACCCGAGGGAGGTTAATCCACGGCCAATATACATTGGAATACTCTGAAGGGAAGACCGAAGAGCGACCATCACCTGCAAAGCTTCTAGAGACACCTGGCAGCTGCGCTACTACCTGTTTTGCATCTTGAGTTTTTATTTTGCGAAACAAAAACCCCGCCATCGTCTGCCGATACCGCCTTGGGGTGATGCCTTCAACGCGCTTCAAGGCTGCATTCAGCGTGCTGCAATCCTTGAAGCCCCGCTCGTTCTGCAATCAATTACTCCCCAAACCCCTACCCCCTGTCCTTCTCATACCTCTCATCATCCACCTCGGCCTGCAACCGATACATCTCCTTCTTCAACTCCGCAGTAATTTCGGCATAGGTCGGGTCCCCGTATACACTGGTCATCTCGAGCGGATCCGCGACAAGATCGAACAGCTCCCATTCCGGTTCCTTGGGATCATCGATAGCACCACCTTGTCCGAGTGCGTCTGCGTAGTAGTAGATCAGCTTGTGCTTGTGCGTCCGGATACCATAGTGGGCGTAGACGTGATGATGCGCCAGATGCATCCAGTAGCGGTAGTACATCGACGTCCGCCAGTCATCGGGTGTGCTTCCTTCGAGGATCGGGCGAATGCTGCGTCCCTGGAACTCTTCTGGGATGGCCAGGCCTGCATAGTCGAGGAAGGTGGCCGGAAAATCGACATTCAGAACCATGTCGTCGCTTACTGTGCCGGCTTCGATCCCATTCGGGTATCGGACCAGGAGGGGCATCCGAAGCGCCTCTTCATACATGAACCGCTTGTCATACCAGCCATGATCGCCGAGGAAGAAGCCCTGGTCGGACGTATAGACCACGATCGTGTTCTCCTTCAGTCCCTGTTCGTCCAGATAATCTAGCATTCGGCCAACATTGTCGTCTACAGACGCTACGCATCTCAGATAGTCTTTAATGTATCGCTGATACTTCCAGCGCTTCTCATCTGCAGGGTCCAGACCCTCAGGGGCCGGACCTTTGAGATCGCGCTCGTCCAGATCCCGGTCCACACGCATCTTGGCTTCTCGTGCAGCGCTCGCGCGGTTGCTGTAGTCATCCCAGAACGTCTCGGGCTCCGGGATATCCGCATCCTTGTACATGTCTGCGTGTTTGTCGTCTGGCTCCCACCACCGGTGAGGCGCCTTGTGGTGATACATCAGGCAGAAGGGCGCTTCTTTGTCACGACCATCTAGCCAATCGATGCTCAGATCGGTTATGATGTCCGTGACATACCCTTCATACTGCTTCTCCGCGCCCATTTCTATCATCATCGGGTTGTGGTAGTCTCCCTGCCCCGGCAGGACATTCCAGTAGTCGAACCCCTTGGGATCGCTGTGCCCGCCGTGGCCAAGATGCCATTTCCCGACAATGGCCGTCCGGTATCCTGCGGATTTCAGCACC
This sequence comes from Gemmatimonadota bacterium, assembly GCA_002714465.1. Next base: position 10,903 of record PAXL01000030.1, read on the forward strand.
TTGATAAACGAGTTCTGACGACCGTCGATCGGCGTGGCTAGGGTCGTCACACCGTTTATGTGGTTATACGTCCCAGTCAGGATCGTCGCCCGACTTGGCGCGCAGATGGAGTTCGTGCAGAAGCAGTTATCGAACCGCATCCCCTCATTAGCGATCCGGTCGAGATTGGGTGTCGTGTTGATTCGGCTGCCATAGCAGCTCATTGCGTGCGACGCGTGATCGTCCGTCATTATAAACACAATGTTCGGGCGTCCTGTATTCACTCTTCCTCCTTCTACTAACCTTGTAGACACACGACTGGACATCGTATCACTGGATGGTCATAGCTATCCAGGAGGCTCTCAATGTCGCAATTCGGGGCCATCTTGTGGGGGTCCTGCTGATCGTGATTTCTGAACCTTGAGACCTTTATCCTGGGTGGCTCACCTGATGCACGCGGGGCTGTTGCTCTTCGAGTTCGGCTCCTGGCTCTCGCGCACCCAGTGGTTTTTTAGCTACCTCTAGCCGGGAAGGTGTTGAGCTTCGAAACCGAGAGCCTGCTTGATTTGGCGCACATCGTAGACCGAGTCATACTGGTGGTCTAGTGATTCGAAGTGAGAAAGATCGACATCGTCCGCCCACCAGTTCCGTAGAATCTCCGCAACTGGATCCTTGACCCAAGCCTTGGGGCCGGCCGCATTCAGGACCCGAACGCCCGGAACACACGGGGACTCTGCCGCGGATCGGAACGCCCGGATGGCGTCACTGAGCGCCACGATCGTCAGACTGCCCAGACCCCACTGCCTTGGAGGGGCAACTTCTCTTAGAGGTGGCGGCTTATCGTCCGGCACGACGGAGGACAAACGAAGATTGATCACGTCGATCCCGGGGTTCTGCCGACTGTAGTATTTGGTCACCTCTTCCATCAGAAACTTTGACCACCCGTAGCCATCTCGATCCAGACACGGGTGTTCATCCAAAATCGGCACCTCGTTCGGTCTGAAGTTCACGCTCTGCATCCCGACCGCTGCGATCGAACTCGCCATCACAAACTTCTCACAGCCACGATCGATCGCATAACGCATAAGCACGCGGGACCCTTCAACATTCACCTGCATCGCGTCTCGCTCCGTGCACCCGCCGGTCACCGCTCCTAGATGCACCACCGAATCGATCGCCGTATCGTCCAACTGGCGCAGGTCCTCGAACAACGCGAAATCCCCCTTGATCCACCGCTGAGCCGTCTCGGGATCCTGACGGCTGATTGTGACCACCTCGTGGTCAACCGCCATATCCTTCGCGAACTCCCTCGCTATAAATCCGCTTCCGCCCGTTATCAGTATAGCCATATCGCCCTCCACTTCGCTGCTTCGCTATTCGATCCCATTCGTTCCTTCAGGTTCTCGGGTAAATTTCGAGGGTTTTAGTTTTGAAATTTGACTTCTGTCATTTTCCCTGAATTGGATTCTTACACCACGCTTGGTATCTTATCCGCGCCCCGGCGAGCAGTACTTTGACCAGATGGTCAGGGACTGGCATACTAAGTATGTAGAATCTGCCCTGTCTTCACTCGCGGATTCAGGAGACAAGGTAGATTCGAATGCATCTGGGGACCCAAGTGAACGGAACGAAAGGGCTATATGAACCGCGGCATTAACGACCACAGAGACGCGCAGGTCAAGCGCATCGTCGTGTTCGGCGAGAGCCACGGCGTCGGAATCGCGGCATCGGCAGAGCAGATGGGTTGGGCAGAAGTTTTGGGAGATCTGATCGGGACATTTCAGGATGGCTCTATCGAACTGATCAATCGGAGTCTTGGTGCCGACGTTCTGTCGAAGGCATGCCCGCTCTACGAAGAGTATGAGGGTAAGCGCCCAATCGGTATCGAGCGCTACCGCAAGCATATCATCGAAGAACGGCCCGATCTCGTCATCCTAAGCTACGGATACAACGACCTTCGAGCTGGAACACCCATCAAAGACTTCCGCCAAGATCTCGAGACCATCCTGAAGGATCTCAAGTCTGAAACAGACGCGCTCATCGTGCTACTGAACACCTACGCCATACCCGGTGAAGGGTATGAGAACAAATCAGGCGACACCGGTTCCGGCAACCACTGGAACCACGGAAACAGAGAGACACAAACGCTCTATAACCTGATGCTCAACGACGTTTCTGAAGAACAAGGCCTCCTGTTTGTCGACATTCACGGGACGCAGGTCCGCTCTCCTTGGACCTTCTCGAGCCCCGACGGGACCGGAGATCTCCACGCAAACGATCTGGGGCATCGACTCATCGCGCATCGCATCTTTGAAGCCCTTGCCACGACCAGCAGCTTCCTTTCCCTCAAGCCGCTGAAAGCACGGGCCAAAGGTAAAAGCCTCTGGCGACACTCCACAAAGTCTGTTGAAGCCAAGCTGATCGCCGACTTCTACCCAGACAGTCCCGAGATCGCAAAATACAAGAAACGCCCCGCCAAGAAAGGCAAAAGCTAGGAACCGCAGAAAGCCCGAAGGCAACAGGGGGTTTGGGGTAAATACAAGGAGCTTCCCTTGAGCTCCGCAAATCTTACTACACAGCAATTTCAGGGCTAAATGCAGCAAAAAACCATCGCCGACCCGCTTTATTTTTATATCATCTATCTTCTTTCTGTTCGCTTCTATCGCATATACGAGAACCCATATGGCTTACGACACATCCCTCACCGACAAATCCATCGAATCCGCTTACGACGCCGCCAAATCCCGCTACGCCGCTTTCGATGTTGATACGGACTCAGCGATAGACGCAGCGCTTGCTGTTCCGATTTCGCTACACTGCTGGCAGGGAGACGATGTAGGCGGTTTCGAAACGAAGGATGAGGCCGTCGAAGGCGGCGGAATCATGGCAACCGGCAACTTTCCCGGTAAGGCCCGCACCGCCGCAGAGTTGCGTCAGGACCTGAAGAAAGCGATCGACCTGCTACCCGGTGCGCAACGAGTCAACCTACACGCCTTTTATTGCGAGACCGGTGACCAAGTCGTCGATCGGGATGCGCTCGAGCCGAAGCACTTCTCCAGCTGGATCGACTGGGCAAAGGAGATCGGGATCGGGCTGGACTTCAACCCGACCTACTTTGCACATCCGAAAGCGAACGATCTCCTGACGCTCGCCCATCCCGACAAGGAGATCCGGGACTTCTGGATTCGGCACGCCGTCTCCAGCCGTCACATTGCTCACGCTATGGGTGAAGTTCAAGGCGGAGACTGTATCAACAACCACTGGATCCCCGATGGAGCCAAAGACCATCCGGCCGACAGGTTAGCGCCTCGCGAAAGACTCGTGGAGTCACTCGACGAGATCTTTGACGCAAAGCACGGCGTCGGATCTCTATGCGTCGATGCCGTCGAGGGAAAACTCTTCGGCCTTGGTGTCGAGGACTATACGGTCGGTTCTAACGATTTCTACGCGAACTACGCCCTATCGCGCAACCAGGTGCTTTGCCTAGACATGGGCCACTTCCATCCGACCGAGTCGATCGCCGACAAGATCACTGCCCACCTCCCCTTCCACAAAAAGCTCCTTCTACACACAAGTCGCCCGATTCGTTGGGACTCCGATCACGTCGTCCTTTTCAGTGATGACGTCCGCAACGTTTTCCTCGAAGTTGCGCGTGCAGATGCACTCGACCGCCTATATGTCGGACTCGACTTCTTCGACGCGAGCATCAATCGCGTCGGCGCTTACGTTATCGGCACACGATCCACACGTAAAGCCATCCTCTTCGGTCTCCTTGACCCAACAGAGCGACTAAAGCAACTCGAGCAGGAAGGTAAGCTAGCAGCGAAGCTCGGGTTGATGGAAGACATGAAGACCCTCCCGGTTTCCGCCGTCTGGGACATGCTCTGCCTCAAGTCAAGTGTAGCTCCAGGCGCATCCTGGATCGACGACATGGAGGCATACGAGGCCCAAGTACAGCGCAAGCGCTAAGCCACCGGCTTGGTAGCCAGACCCCGCTAGGCTCCAGACCCGGTCGTTGCATACTGCACATATTTGGTCACTGCATCGACAAAATCCTTTGTGCAAGAGACACCTTTACGGAACGGGCGAATAATCAGCATATCTTCACCGCTTAGAGACGTTTTTGTATACATTCAATCCGGTAAATAACCACACTTACAGACAACAAACTGCCGTTTTGAAACGGGTACAGGGAGGCGCACGTGAAGGACTACGACCAGCAGAAAGAAAAGATGGGTGGCGCACCCGGGTTCATTGCCGCGCTTGATCAGAGCGGGGGCAGCAGCCCCAAGGCGCTTGGACTATATGGGATCGGAGAGGATGCGTGGTCGAATGACGACGAGATGTTTGGTTTGATCCACCAGATGCGATCGCGCATCATCACGAGCAAGTCCTTTGGCGGAGACCGGATCATCGCCGCGATCCTATTCGAGCACACGATGGACAACAACATCGCTGGCAAGCCGGCAGCCTCGTTCCTATGGGAAGACAAGAACGTCGTCCCACTCCTGAAGGTGGACAAGGGCCTCGCCGATGAAGCCGATGGCGTTCAGCTCATGAAGCCGATCGATGGATTGGGAGAACTTCTCGAGAAGGGCAGGAGCAAGGGAATCTTCGGCACGAAGATGCGTTCTGTGATCAAGGAGAACGACGCCTCCGGGATCGCTGTGAACGCAGCACAGCAGTTCGAGATAGCGAAGACGATCATCGACACCGGTCTGGTCCCGATCATCGAGCCCGAGGTCGACATCAACTGCCCGGACAAGGCGGGTGCAGAAGCGGTGCTGCTGGCTGAGATTCAGAAGGGACTCGACGTTCTGGGTGATGGCGAGACCGTGATGCTCAAGCTAACGATCCCCGACGAGGACAACCTCTATGCGCCCTTCATCGAGCACCCCAACATCCTCAGGGTTGTCGCACTGTCGGGCGGCTACGCACGCGATGACGCAAACTCCCGGCTGAGTCGAAACAAAGGGATGATTGCGAGCTTCTCTCGTGCGCTGACCGAAGGGCTCACCGCGCAGCAGAGCGGTGATGAGTTCGATGCCTTACTCGACAGCTCGGTGCAAGCGATTTACGACGCATCCTGCTCCGGATAGAGAGCCCGAACCCGAATGAATCGTACAGCGACTTCGGGGTGACTACAATGGGGTGACCGAGACTCTCGGTCACCCCANTGTAGTTCAGACACCTTCAGGCGCCTCCTTCTGACATGGCGCTTTCTGTTCCTTTGTCTTTCTTCGATCTTTGCCTCTCGCTGGCGCACCCTCTCCCAACATATGGACATCTAATTCGTGCTTGGCACCTTCGTGTTTCTCGCTTTCCCATCGGCGATTCAAACCTGCCTCCAGCCCCTGTTNAATCTTTCCCGATCAACGGGNGNTCATACGCACACAACGTTCTNTTAAACGTGCACCTACCTAAAACATCAATCGAGGCCTGTGCTTTACTCAGATAGCGGCACGCTTACCTATCTGGTGTTCGAGTCCGAGAGTCTGGCTTTTCTGAACTAAGGCTTCTTCCTGAATTCCTATACCTCTGGTAGTTCAAAGCTATCCCCCGTATCCGCAATCCACTGCCCCAGCCGATCCTGCAATCGCTTCCGATCTACACGATATTTCGAGTTGTGCGCGTGATTCGCGAGTTCGTAGGGATCCTCGTTCAGGTTGAAGAGCATCCATGGCTGACCCTCCAGTGCCACATACTTCCAACCATCATCCGTAACGACACCTCTCCAAGGCCGATCGATGCTGTCTCCGTGTCCTGTCGAAATTACGGCCTGCAGGAAGGCTGAATCCGGCGCGCTCTCGGACAATCCCTCAAACCGTTCACCCGAGTAGTCGTGTCCGGCCATCCACCTTGGCTTGTCAATCCCGCACAGACCAAGCGTTGTCGGGGCTACATCGACGTGGTTCATAAGGCTTTCGGATCGGCCCGATTTCCCTTCGTAGCGAGGCTGGATGCCACCCACGATGAAGGGTACGCGAATCGACTCTTCCCAGGGTGATGTCTTCCTGAACTGCCCGTGTGAGCCGTGCATGTCNCCATGGTCAGAGAAGAAGACGAGGTGGGTNTCGTGATCGAGTCCCGCAGTTGCCAAGGCGGATCGGACCCGACCGACGTTCCAGTCCAAATTCTCGATCATCGCGTAATATCCAGCCAGATCTCTCCGAGCTCGCGCCTCGACCCAATTGATTGAAGGAACGTTCTCTCTAAGACGAACGTCTCCTGGTGTATGCCTTGACATGAAATCGGCCGGTCCGACGTANGGATCGTGCGGCGGCTGCACGGATAGCGCCGCGAAGAAGGGCTGATCGCTCCCCTCCTTCTCCAACCTTCCTCGGTCTTCGATGTAGCGAACGAGCATGTCCGTCAGGCTATCCGTTTCATAGCCGGACAAACGCTCGTGGAAGGCGTCGTCACCTTCCCCTCCGTGCACCCAGCAGTCCCACTGGCTGTTGTTGTTCTCGAAACCAACCCACTCGTCGAACCCGCCCCGCCTTTCCGGCGGGATAATATGCATGGCTGCGCGCCCTGTGCGCTCTTTGAAGCCGTCTAGGTGCCATTTCCCGAAGTAGGCTGTGTGATACCCCTCGGCCTTGAAGGCGTGTGCAATCGTCTGCGAATCAGGCGGCATCTGTTGCTCGTGGCCAGGTACACAATTGTGCGGGTAGGTACCGGTCAACAAAGAGCCTCTGGCCGGACAACACAGCGGGAACCCGGACAGGGCGTTTCCAAAATTCAGACCTTCGGAGGAAAGACGGTCGACATTGGGTGTGAAGACATTTGGATCACCGTTGCAGCCAAGAGCCTGGGCTCTGTGCTGGTCGCCAAATATCCAGATGACGTTGCGTGCACTCAAGGGTACCTCCTCTCTGNCGTGTATGACTTTGGCAAGATAGTGTGCCTCCGTCAACACCGGTATCCCTAGTAGAGGCTGTCGGCAGGGATACTAATGGCACCACAAAGACAAGCTTGCCTTCGAGATATGGGAGATCCAGGCTCTTCTGTATTCTGGTCCTTCCACGCTGAATAGGTAGCTATANCGAAAGTAGCGCTGACTGCACGGGTCCTGCTCGGTCTGCTCTACTTCGTCTTCGGTCTGAACGGATTCCTAGGGTCCATCCCGGTTCCACCGATGCCCGAGGCGGCAGGTGCGCTGATGGGGGGCCTTAGCACAACGGGCTACTTCTTCCCCTTGCTCCAGATCTGACCGTTGGTGGAACGCCCCGGCTCGTCAGTATATTCGTGGCTCTCTCACTCGTGCTGCTGTGGCCCAATGACCACCCAGATCTTCCTGTCCCACGCCGTACTGGCTCCAAGCGGGATGGGCCTGCCGATCATCATGGTATACTTCACTTGNTCGGTCACGAGGAGGCCCTCTCCGCTGTTCTAACAGCAAGACCTAAAGGACTTTCACAAGAACCCGACACCTGACACAGCACCGGGATCTCACCTATATTCTTTTTGACTACTCTGGAGCATGCCCTAAATCGGTCTGCTCCTCTCGCTTGTTCACGACCGGAATCGGAGACTGATGTATGCGCAGGGATTTTGTCTATATCTCAATTCTTGTGTGCGGCGGGATAGCAGCTGCTGCACAATTCTGGAGACCTGTCCTGTGGACGTATGTGGTGGTGATCCCGATCGTCGTGCTCGGCTTCTACGACTTCTTCCAACCCAGACGAACGCTGCTGCGCAACTTCCCCCTTCTTGGGCGAGGGCGCTACATCATGGAGTCCCTGAGACCCAAGATTTATCAGTACTTCATCGAATCCGACATCGACGGAACTCCGGTCAATCGCGTATTTCGTAACGTAGTCTACCAGCGGGCTCAGAAGGAACTCGACACCGTTCCGTTTGGGACGGCATTCGATGTGTATCGTGTCGGCTACGAGTGGATGCAACACTCCATGGCGCCAAAAGACGCACGGTTCTTCGATGAGGACATCCGCGTCACCGTCGGAGGCCCGGACTGCAAGCACCCTTACTCGGCAAGCATCCTGAACATCTCAGCCATGAGCTACGGGGCGCTCAGCAAGAACGCAATCTTGGCGCTCAATGCGGGCGCGAAGATGGGTAACTTCGCTCACAACACGGGAGAGGGTTCGATCAGCCCGTTTCATCTCGAGCCGGGCGGAGACCTGATATGGCAAATCGGTACAGCCTACTTCGGGACCCGCACGCGGGAGGGGAGATTCTGTCCGGACACGTTCCGTGAGAAATCCAGGCTCCCGAGCGTTAAGATGATCGAAATCAAGATGTCGCAAGGTGCCAAACCGGGGCACGGCGGAATCCTCCCCGCAAGCAAGAACACACCCGAGATCGCCGCGATCCGCGGTGTGGAAGTCGGAACCGAAGTCGTTTCTCCTCCNGCGCACACGGAGTTCAACACGCCGNTCGAGCTTCTGGAGTTCGTAAAGCAGCTTCGGTATCTAACGGATGGAAAGCCGATCGGCTTCAAGATCTGTGTGGGAGAGCGTGCAGAATTTTTCGCCGTCTGCAAGGCGATGATACAGACCGGCATCAAACCCGACTTTATCACCGTGGACGGCGGTGAAGGCGGCACGGGAGCGGCCCCCCCGGAGTACTCGAACTCTGTCGGCATGCCCCTCCGAGACGGTCTCGCTTTCGTCGACGACGCACTCACCGGGTTCGGGCTTAGACCGGACATCAAGATCATCGCCAGCGGAAAAATATTGACCGCGTTCCACATGGCGAGAGCCCTCGCACTAGGGGCTGACCTCTGCTACAGCGCGCGCGGCATGATGCTGGCTCTCGGCTGCATTCAGGCGCTGGAGTGCAATCAGAACAAGTGTCCAACTGGGATCACCACACAGAAACCCGCTCTCGTCGCCGGGCTCGTCGTCGACCAGAANGCGCCCCGGATCCGAAACTTCCACGAGGAAACGGTGAAAGCACTCGGAGAGTTGCTTGCGGCGTCGGGTCAGCAACACCCGGAAGAGATGTCGCGCGATGACATCTACCACAGGGTCGGATCGAGCAAGATCCTCCGATTCGACGAGCTGTATCCGCCGATCGAGCCGGGCTGTATGGTCAACGGCAACATGCCGGCGCAGTATCAGAGATATGTCGACGCGGCCAGCGCTGAAACGTTCCTCACTCGCTTCCGCGAAGGTCAACCGAGGTCCGCTGCAGGGAGCACGTTCACGGCCGACGATTGAGATGAGCATGCACGACGAAGGCCCGACCTCTGAATGGAAGTCGGGCCTTCGTGATTCTGTTGCTCTACTTACGCCGACACGGCAACTCCGTCCACGTACTCTTCGAAGAGACTCACGTTCTTCCGGATCATCTCCGGGTCGTCCTTCGTAAACATCCCGACGCACGCGATATCCCCTTCCCGCATGTTGTCACGCATGAACTCGAAGCCCTCGCGGATCGGACGATTCCCGGCAGCAAACACCTTGTAGTGAACCACCGGTGTCTGAATCGATGAAATGACCTCAAACATCGCTTCCCGATCGACGTCCTCCCATTTCTCGCCCTCATCCGAGTGATGGGCTACGATAGATCGGTCCGTCGGGTTATAGTAGCTGCACATCTGAAAGTCGATATCCAAGTTGTCTCTGATCCAAGCGTGGGCTCCGAACATGTGGCCTGCATACCCNCCCGAGATATTCCCAGCTTTCATCAGTTCGGCAGACTCGTGGAAGTTGTCCCACTTCTCGCTCGCATACCAGTTGTCCACCACCCCACCGTGGATATACGCACCCACGCACCCGTGATCGATCGACTTCTGCAGCCAGTCTCGCCAGGCATCTTCTCCGCCCTCATCACGTTCGATTCGGACTTGGGCGAACCACTGAATCGTGCCGCCCTCGTCCCAGTACTGCCTCAGCACACCGAAGATGTGATCGTCAGTCCGACCGAAGAACGTATTGATCCCAGCCTCTTCCGACTCACGAAGCGCCTGCTTAATCATCGCGTCCGTGTAAAAGTCGGTCATCTCCTTACCGCGCTCTTTCGTCTGGTGCGCAAAGCCGCTGAAAGGATTCCCGCCGATACAGAGCCCCGAAACCTGAACGCCACCGATCGATACGACTCTCATGCTGACCTCCTCCTCGTCAGCACCCGCAGGTGCCTAAACTAGTTTGTCCCGTTTGACTGTCCGACCTCGCTCGATCTACATCACGGTCATCACCATCTCTGAACTTGACCTGTCTAAGCGTGACTTGAAACAACGCGAAAGGTATGAAAAACCACAGGACCCAAGCTATCCCCTCCGTGACACAACAATACAGAACGACCGCGAGGATCCTGATCGCGGTCACTTAATAGGGAGCGCGATCGGTGCGGCACCCTCTCGAGCATAGACCCGAAAGCGTGCCGCCTAATGTTCCCCACGGCAATCTAGATCGCGAGCACGATTAGAAGTGCGACCCCGGAAGCGTCACTCGGTCTCGTTTCGCCTTCGCGTCAGGCAAGGTAGTAGGCCGGTTCCATGTCCGCCCACCATTCCCCTTCTTCCCGATCCTCAAGTGGCTTCTGACAGGGCTCGCAATACGTCCACCACTCCTGCGTCTTCGGATCGGCCGCCATCTTCGCGTTGTCCGCGTCGATATCTTCACCCGTGTACTCGAAATACATGAACAGGTAATGATTCCCGTCAGGCAGCTTCCGCAGCCAGATCGAAAAATTCTCCATGTTGCACTGCTGGATCATCGATTCTACTTCGGGCCATACGTTCCGATGAAGCTCCATATATTCGCCGAGCTTCTCCTCTCGAACACCGATCACCTTCCCGAATCTCTGTCTCTCATCCATATCATCCCCTCAACAACAGGTTTCGCGTCTCACGCATCGCTGTTCTCCGGACGACCGCTCGGCCACCTCTTCCAACAGTTGTCGGCTCGCTTNTTCGAGCACCCACGCGNCGTTTTGTTCAATGTTCGCAGAATTCGCCGTCCCAACAAGCTTGGACGCGATCAACTCATTCGAAACACTGAACTGGATAGCTAGCTTCGCAATGTCTTCGACCCGTTCCCAACACAACGCGGTCGCACGCTGAACCGATCGGCGGATGTTGGTCGGTGCGGGATACCAGTCCTGTGCGCCTCCGTCCGACAACAGCCCCATCGACAAGAGAGATGCATTGATCACGCCCTATCTCAGCATGGGCCCGGGTGTTCGATTCCATTCGAGCGCTTCTGTCTCTCCATCGTAGACCGGCACGAGGTCACAAACATACCTTTGCGCTTCCTGGGACCAGTCTGGGTAGCGAACACGAGCACCGCGATCGGGTGCCCCCAGATGAGCCTGCATCGGTTCAGGGAGCTCGTAGAAGACGGGGTGATACCAAAGCGTGATCACCGTGCGTCGGTCATCCGTCGTATTTGCACGAGCGGAGTGAAGGAGACGGCTGTCCCCCATCACCAGATCGCCGGCTTTGACACAGACCTCGACCTCATCCGGATGCGGCACAAACGCCGGCAGACTCAGGTTTTCTGCTCGCTTGATCTCACGTGTATGGGCAGCGGGAAGTGAGTCGTGCATCTCGTGCCGCTTNAGATGGCTGCCCGGGATCAGACGAAGACACCCGTTCTCCGGCGTTGTATCGATCAGATAATACATGAAGAATATTTGCTGCGGGACGGCCGTGTAGCTGTGAGGGTGATTCCAGCCCCACCAGTCCTGGTGCCAGAATAGTGGAGGCGAGTGAGGCTCCTTACTGATCACAAATCCGGTAGAGAAAGTCGGCCGGTCGTATCCCATCGAACCAAGTGCTTCGAGCGCAGGCTGCCACCCGATCAGCTCTGCGAAAGCAGGATCGTCCCAGACACAGATCATCCACCCAGTCGATCGCGTCTCCTCGAAGGCATCGGGATCCTTGGCGTCCAGCAGACGATTCGACACCTCAGTGATTCGTGTTAGAATCCCATCTTCGAGGATATCCTCGAAGACGCAGTACCCCTCCTCGACAAGTTGGTCTCGTTTTCGACTGTCCGCTTGCTTTGCTTGGGTCATAGTCTCATCCGCCCGCTTGCTTTGCTTGGGTCATAGTCTCATCCGCCCCAACGCCGATGGGGCGGACGCCTCTCCAGNTTCTCTTTGTTCCTTCGTCAAGATCTACCTCCGCATATAACGCTCCTGCCGGCTCACACTACCGCTCCTCTGCTCTCGCCTCTCTGCAGAAAGTCTACCGCTTTGTCTTCCTTGCAGTCGGCCCTGACCCTCTTGGGGCNCAGCCTATCCTCTGCCACTGACACAGGAAGGAGTCCACATACCAATTTCAAAATTCATTGTGCAATTTTCAATTCTCATCGGCCCACGCGCCTCCAATCTCCCTCCTATCCCTCTCCACATCCTCGAACCAGGTCTCAAGCCCCATCATCATTTTGCTCACACGATGGGGATCCAGTGCCGCCAAGTCGTTTCGTTCAAGTGGGTCGTCAGNAATGTTGTAGAGTTCGGGTGGATGCGGATCCGGGATCAGGATCCGGTTTGGCTCTGACGTGATCGGCTCGTAGTCTTCCCACGGTTCATCCCGAAAGGCCGAGTCCAGCTTCTGTTCTTCGGGGTCTGTCCACGAAGCTTCCTTGATCACGGGTCTGACCAGTTTCCAGTCGCCGTCTCTGAACGCCGCGTTAGAGGTCGGTATCGGATCGTAGCGATTCCATTGCCAGAAACGTTGATCGGGCATCTGGCCTCGCAGGCCTTTCAANGAACTGAACGCATCTCGCCCGTCCAGGAGCAGCGTACCGTCTGGGTCGACGCCACAGAGCGTGGTCAGCGTGGGGAGCCAGTCACAGCCGTGGATCATGTCATCATTCTTCATACCGGATGGAAGCCCGTCAGGCCAGCGAACGAGGGCCGGAACCCGAATCCCCCCTTCGTACACATTGCCCTTCGCACCGTTGAACCCGCAATTGAAACGGACCATCGCCCCCTCTCCGTTCCCACCGAACTGAGGACCGTTGTCGCTAGTAAACACCACGATCGTGTTGCCGTCGATTCCCGTCGATTTCAGCTTTTCGAGCAGGCGACCTATCCCTGCATCCATCCTCTGATTCATCCCGTAGATCGTGCTGACAGCCTCCGTGAGATCTCCCTTCTCACGAAACGGCGCGATGTCTCCCTCGGGGGCCTGAAGCGGCGTGTGTGGCGCGTTGTATGCAAGATGTAGGAAGAACGGCTCGTGCGCGTGTCGATCGATGAAGTCGACAGCTTCCTCAGTAAATACATCTGTGAGATACCGACCGTCCGACTTCTCGTGCAACCCGTTACGATCAAGAACCCAGGCGTAGTAGTCCTGCCAGCCACTCCGGAACCCGACAAACTCGTCGAACCCCCGAGCATTCGGGCTGAAACGTTCTTGGATGCAACCGTTATGCCATTTCCCTATCAGACCTGTCGCATNCCCGCCGCGCTTGAACAGATCGGCGATCGTCGTTTCCCGAACGGCCAGGTTACACAGTCCCCGAAGCTCTCTCGTCTCAATCGCACCTGTTCGGTGTGGATACCGTCCGGTCAGGAAGGCAGCACGGGCCGGCGCACAAATCGGCGAAGCCGAGTAGTATTGAGCCAGACACACGCTCTCGCCAATCAGGCCATCCAATACAGGGGTGTTCGACAGTCCGTCGTTGAACCGGCTGAAGTCACCGTATCCCATGTCGTCGGCCAGAATAAAAATGACGTTTGGCGCGCGCAAATCTTTACCTCCTCCTCACCAAGAATGCCCCGGATCCACCCTCTCAGCGGAATGTCATCCGGCGGCCGGATACCTCGAGCCACATGATTTCCTGCGTTACAGGCCATCCTGCTATACCGATTTGTCAGAATAGCGGATCNCTACCGATTCCGCAATTATTCGCCCGACTAGCGGCCTGAGTTCGCAGAAATCTCCGGCTTCCCTCCGACAGCCTGGATCATCGCGCGGATGTATCCGAACTGGAAGGCCCATCCCTGGCGGACACGTCTGGACACACCATCTGGCGCGATATCGTCCGGATGAAGTGGTGCNTGATCCGGCATCAGCATATACGGATAGCCTGTGCGATGAAAGATCTGAGCGATTTCAAACATGTTGACGTCCCCCTCGTCNGGCCAGACTTCTACGAAATCGTCTAGNCCNCCCCTGATGTTCCGGAAGTGGACGTTGAAAATCTTTCTCCTCTCTGAGAANTAATCGACAATCGGAGGAAGCTCCGTCGCGGGATCCTCCAAGCCTTCGGCGGCCACACCGCAGCAGAAGTTGAAGCCGTGGTATTCACTGTCGACAAGCTCGCTGAACTGTGTCAGACCCTCTTTGACCGGATAGTTCCACCGCACTTCGCCCCTGAGCTCGGGTGCCGGCGGATCGGGCAGATGGCTAGCCATCTGCACCTTGTGTTCCTCGGCCACGGGAATCACTCGTTCGAGGAAGTACTGCGCGCGTCCGAGAATCTCGTCACGATCAACTTGTCCACCCTTGTGCGGCTCATCATTATCATATTTCGANAACTCGAACGAACTGAACTGCGATCCNCCTCGACCGTATCGCGCTTCGGTCCTCTGATAGCCCACAACAGAGAAATTGTAGTTCAGGCCTCGCAGGCCNGCCTTGCCGGCATTCTCGATCCAACCGCAGACCTCGTCGATATCACGGTCCCGATCATCGAGCTTGTGTGTGATGCTCTCTGCGATTGGAATGTGAATCATCTCGAGCTGGACCCCTTCGACCGCTGCTTCTTCGCGAGATCGTTTCAGACTGTCCAGATCGCCCGGCTCGATCGTCGTGTCCATGTGCGTTACCCCGTGACGCGTCATAAACTGCAACTCGTGCTTCGATGTTCCGAACCCCTGACATCCTACATACATAAAAACACCTCTTTCTCTTTTTACTCTTTCGGGAAGCTCATCCCGAGCGTGTCTAAGAGCAGCGTTCGCTGTTCCCGACGGCTAGCTTCGTATCTTGTTGCATTTGTGGTTCAGATCTCGCTCCTGACAGCCTGGATCAGCGCGATGATATACCCGAACTGGAACGCCCAAGCCTGCCTGACCCGTCCGGTCACACCCTCCGGTGCAACATCGTCAGGGTGGTGCGGTGCGTGATCGGGCATCAGCATGTACTTGTAACCGGCTTCGTGAAGCACCTTCACGATCTCNCGCATATCCACGTCCCCTTCATCGGGCCAGGTTTCCGTAAAATCGTGAAGACCTCCGTGGATATTCCGAAAATGCACATTGAAGATCTTCTTCCGCTCNGCGAAATACTTGACGATCGGTGCTAGCTCCTTACTCGGGTCTTCAAGTCCCTCAGCAGCCACGCCGCAGCAGAAGTTGAAGCCGTGGCATTCACTGTCGACAAGCTCGCTGAATCGCTTCAGGCCCTCGAAGACCGGATAGTTCCATTTTTCCACACCATTCAGTACGGGTGCAGGCGGGTCGTTAAGGTGACACGCCATCTGAATCTTGTTCTCTTCGGCTACAGGAATGATCCGCTCGAGGTAGTAGGCTGCTCGCTCGAAGCACTCCTCACGAGACACATCACCGGCCGCGTATCTTTTTTCGTTGTCATATTTGGACAGCTCAAACGAACTGCACGTGGAACCGCCCCTTCCCGATCTGCGTTCCGTTCGCTGAACCCCGCCGCCCGCGTCATCGGCTCTGAGAACAAGAAAGTTGTAGTTGAGGCCCCGCAGCCCGGCCTTCGCTGCGTTCTCGATCCATCCGCAGACCTTGTCGATCGCCTTGTCGCGATCCGGATCCTGCGCAAGACCGATTTCTTCCTGCCACGGGATATGGATCATCTCNAGCTCTACACCGTTCTCCGCGGCCTCTTCTTTGTGCCGGATCAGCGTGTCCGTGTCGTAGCCATCGACGGTAGCGTCGAAGTGGGTCACGCCGTGACGGGTCAGAAACTCCATTTCGTGACGCGATGTGCCGAAGTATTGCGTTCCCGGATACAAGGTCTCCCTCCCTCTGCTGGATTTCGGTGCACGTGCGGCGCCCAATATAGCGAGGATACAGGGATCGCAAACTTCCTCCGCACTGCGGTCCATTGCCAGCAACCCGAGTTCGTCTGATATTCAACGATGTTGACCAATGGACGTAGACAAGGATGACTGTGGACCAGACCAACCGTATACTTTTGATCCTGTTTGCAGCGAGCATCGCTGTGGGCTGGATTTGCTTNGACGAGCGGCTCTCCAGGCTCGGAGACAACGCAGAGTTCATCGTGATATCCAAAGGTCTCGCGACTGGGCACGGCATGTCTTTCGTGCACGGTCCCGAACCGGAACCTGCGCGCAAGTTCCCTCCCGGGTATCCGGCGATCCTAGCCGTCACCCAGCTCTTCACGACAAATAACGTCAACCTCATGAAGAGTATTTCCGTTTTCTTCTTTGCGCTTCTCATCCCGCTAACCTGGCTCGTTGTGCGGGAAATCGATGACGAGCTTACGGCATACATCGTCGCCGTTGCATCCTTGTTGTCACCACATCTGATTGAATTCTCTCACCAGGTTTTGTCGGAGGTCCCCTACGCGGCGGTCTCGATGGCAGGCATCCTGTATCTGATCCGATGGCGTTCTACAACTGACATTCGATCTCTTGCAATTCTGGTATGTCTCGCTGTCGCAGCCTACTACATCCGGACAATCGGTCTCACCGTGATAGGGGCTCTCGTGTGTACCCAGTTCCTCGATCGTCGGTTCAAGATCGGCTTCCTTGTCGGCACCGCCGCTGCGATCCTGATATTGCCCTGGGTGCTTCACAGTTCCGCCTACCTCGACCAGTTCTCGAGCGTGAATCCGTACAAAACCGATGAAAGTCCGATGATCTCGATTGGGTTCCTCGGAGAGCGCCTACTCAAGAACCTTGACCGTTACGGGTTCACATTTTTCCCTTGGGCCTTCGCTCCATTCATCGACCATCGATATCCACCAACGCTTCTATCGGTCAGTGTCGGTCTGGTCGTCGACCTGCTCCTGCTATACTACCTCGTCGTTTGCCTCCGGCGATCCCGGAAGGATGCGTCTATCCCAGTTTACCTGNCNCTCTATCTNATCGTTGTACTGCTTTGGCCTGCCGTCTGGGCGGACACACGCTTCGTGATACCAATCATCCCGCTCGCGATCTACGGGATCGTATGGAGCATACGCGACCTGCTGGGGAGACTGCCGATTCCGGCGCCCTACTGCAAGTGGGTACCACTGGTAATAGCGATCTCAGTGTTAGGAGCTAACGGAGTTCGGTCGGCTATGATGCAGGTCGATCACAAACCCTATCACGCTGCCTGGCGAAACTACTTCGACAGCGCTGACTGGGTCCGCTACAACACGCCTGAAGACGCGATCATCGTCTGCAGAAAACCCTTCCTTATGCACGTCATGTCAGGGCGCACAACCCTGACCTATCCGTGGATCGAGCCCACATCCCTACTGAAAGCACTCGATGATGCGAAAGCGGACTACGTCGTCGCCGACGTCTTGTTTGGTTCGACAGCACGTGTCCTGATCCCTGCGATCCAGGCACACGGGTCGAGCTTTTTCCCCGTGCAGACCTATGAGGAATCGCAGACGATGGTCTACGAGTTTCTCGGATTCGAGGACAAAAAAGGGAAATTGGCGAAGCTGAGGGAGAAGCTACGGGCTTTTGAGAACCTGATCGATCGCGATGCACGCGATCCGGCGAACTGGCAGAAGCTGTATGCGCTCGGGACGATGTTCCACCAAGCAGGAGATTTCCAAACAGCGAGGTCCGTCTACGAACGTGTCGTTCCACGGATGCGAACCGAATCGAACGTCATGCTCAACCTGGGGATCTTGCACTTCAGCCAGAGCAGGTTCAACGAGGCAATCGCTGCATTCACGGATGCCGTGAACCTGGCCCCACGGAATCCTCAACTCCGACTCGGTCTCGCCCAGGCATACGAGCAGGTAGGTAACCACGCGAAGGCATCCGAACACGCAAGGGAAGCCTTCAAGCTGAGCCCGAAGTCACGCGTCGCCCTGCAGACGATCGCCCGGTGTGCCGTTGAATTGGGAAATGCCGAAGAAGCGGAGATGGCCTACAACCATGCCCTGAAGCTCGAGCCGCAGTCAATCACATTACGAAACGACCTGGCCTTATTCTACATCAAGTCGGAGAGATACGAGGATGCCTACGGTATTCTGAACAAGCTGATCTCGGACAAGCCTGAAAGAACCGAATTCCGGCTGGACATGGTCACAACCCTTATCAATCTGGGGCGCCTCGATGCCGCGCGATCATACGGGATCGATCTCCTCAGATACCATCAACATTCGTTAAGTGGCAACCTCAAGTCTGTTGCAGACCAAGTTCTCGGCGAACTCGCCGCCAAGCTGGGCGTAACTCGGNAAACCCTCGAAGCTGAGGCTACAGCCAACTAGAACTGGCGCTACGGATTGATCTCGTAGAGCACCAGATCGCTCGGCAGCGGGATCTCGTCTCGTGGCCGATCTCGGTTTGCCCCGAGCGTTTCCCAGCGCAGCAAATGCCTCGTACCGTCCGCGTCACCCCGCCCCGAAGCAGTCCGAACACTCATACCCGGAAAACCCGACCCAACCTTCAACAGCTCCGCTGGCAATTCGGGTTTCGGCTCGGGGTAGCTACCAACAACCTGCAGCGTCGACTCGCTGATCTTCCAAATCCCTGACCCCTTCCTGGCGTGCCACCAGGTCATAGCAAGGAATCCCTCCTCACGAGTCTCAACCCCCCCCAACCTAATCTCAGCGCCGATCGACCCACCTCCACTGAAGTCCCAGTGGTAGTCCCAGTCGGACAGCTTCTGGATCTTCCAGTTCCCCTCCTCCAACCGAGCCACATAGGCCTGTGTGAACCCGTCTTCATCGTTTTTGTGATAGCTCACCACAGGCCGATGTGTCGAATCGAACCCGAGGGACTGGCACATGTTGATTAGCCCTCCTCCGGGCGGCACCGGATCAATGATCGACGCCGAAGCCTTGACTGTAATCGGTAGCGGAAGATTAGACCCGTCACCGGCCGACCAGTTAACCAGATCCTGACTCGTCGCATAAGAGATATCGTGGTTCGTTGCGCAGTCGCCTGTGTCGCGCCACATCCACACCATGTGATACTGGTTGTCCGGTCCCAGTTCAGGCTGCCGAGCATATGCGTTCATCAGATCCATCCCGTCAAGAATCGGGATGTCGACGAGACGTGACCACGACTGCGTGCCCTCGTCGTATACGTTATAGTAATCGACACCGTTTCCGCTCATCCCGTCTCGATACCTGAACACCAGCTTCCCTTCGGGTCCCGGCATAAACACGGGATACGTACAACGTTCCTCGTTCTCCCCGACCATGTAGTCCACGCGCTCGAAGCTTGTGACATCCAGCGGTTTCGAAGTCCGGAAGTAAATCAATGGATNCACGTGCATGTTGCCGCACAGATGGAGGTGATCGTCTCGATCGATCGTCATGGTCACGGAATTGTGACTATCCCACTCGATGTCAGTCGAAAGTCGCCCTCGAGCCTCAAGCCATCGTCCCTCGAGACGCAAGAGCTCAAACCGATCGTCTCCCAAGTTTCGCTGCCCGACCGTCATCTTTCGATCGGCATCATAGAACGCAACGAACTGGCGCCCCTTGTGCGTAACAAGGTCAAAGCGAACGGGATGCCCTGCCCACACGGCCGAAATCAGAATACTGCTCAGAATCTCCACTTTACCCCCTACTGAAGCACCGACCGACTCGTCGGCAGTATTCGTGTGACTACAATCTGCTCACGATCCATGATCTCACCCACGCGGTCGCTGATCCCGTCCGTCCAGTCAGGATCCTGATACACGGCCTCGTAGAGCTTCTCTCGCTCTTCTTCATTCTCGAACCTTCGGATCCAGATGTAGAGATCCTCTTCCTCCTCAGCCACAAAGCTCCCGACCACGACCATCCCTTTCGACACCTGGTAGGGAATAATCTCTGTCTCCATGAACTCAACCCATTCGTTCATGCGTCCATCTTTGATTCGATACTGTCTCAACTCAAAGAATGCCAATGTGTCCCCTCCTTGTCCTGTTGTAACGGTTTCAACCTGCAATTGCTGCGAGTCGTGCAAGCTTCATCCCAAGCGCCTGGAGCCGGATCCATTAGTCGCAAAACCTGTATCGAGCAGCGATCGAAATACTTATGCCTGCTGCGTAGACAANCCCTAGTTCACAACNGGATTGCTGTGCAGATTAGTCCCCCGACAATGCCAAAGCCTGAACGTCTCATTACCCGGATGGGCTCGGTTCAGCTTCATCTGTTGCGAGAAATAGCGCATCGTGTATCCGCAGCGACGTCGACTGCTCGTGTTGGCCTCCGCACCGTGCACGATCCGGGAATCATGGAATGAACACTCGTTCTCCTGTAGCTCGAAGTAGACAGCCTTCGAATCGTCCACATCCACAATCTCTGATGCGAAAGTATTTGTTCTACGGTCGACGGATCGGTATGAATGGCCAGCCGTCTTATGACTACCCGGAATCACGCGCATACACCCGTTCTCCCGATCCGATGCATCGATAGCCAGCCANAGCGTGCAGATACCGGTAAATGCTTCGAACCGCCCGTTCCAGTAATCCGAGTCTGCGTGCCAAGCCGACGCAGGTCCCCGACTCGCCTCCTTGCATATGAAGTGGCTTGACCAAAGCCCGATATCCGGACCGATAAACGGCTCGACGAGGNCGATGATGTGGTCGTCGAGGAGATAATCGAGGAGTCGAGGTTCCGTGAAGTGCGGCGTATCCAGCTTGTCCGGTCTGACCGTCGCGTTCTCCAGCAGGTCCTCGAACAGGTCTTTGAGACCCCTAAACCTGGCCTCAGTGAACACCGGTTCNTGCAGCAAGTAATATCCCGTCTTCTCGTAGGATGCTGCAGCACCTTCAGCGATTNTGGCCATGCCCGATCAGCTCTGTTTCGCGGCCGTGATCTCAATCTCCACGTGCGCACCTGCAGGCAGAGACGTCACTTCGACCGTTGTTCGCCCCGGCGGGTCGGCCGTGAAGTATTCGGCATACACGTCGTTCATCGTGCCGAACTCGCTCAGATCAGTCACGTAGACAACGGCTCGGATGGCATCGCCCATGGATAGACCCGCCTCTTCCAAGATCGCCTTGACGTTGTCGAGCGTCTGTCGCGTCTCAGCCGCGATCCCGCCTTCGACGATTTTCCCCGTTTCAGGNCTGATTCCCTTCTCTCCCGCCACATACACAAAATCTCCATACCGGATCGCTTGCGAATACGGCCCCACCGGTGCGGCGGCCTTCTCNGTTTGTATCACTTCTTTCCTTGGCACCTTGCCTCCTGGCTCAAGCTGCGAATAGTCGGCCGCGGCTTACATCGGGTGACTTGCATTCATAGCACCCCGGCGTCACCTTTGATGGCCGGCCAGTCATCGNGAATAGCGTCAAGGAGTCACTGAAACATCCACCGGTCAAGAAGTTCTGTCTTATGCCCCCTGAGCAACCGAACGTCGTCCTGATCATCTCGGATCAACACAACAAGCACGTGATGGGTTGTGCGGGACATCCACATGTTCGAACCCCCAGCCTCGACAGTCTGTCAGAACAAGGTGTTCGCATGACCGACGTCTACTGTCCATATCCCTTGTGCGTACCGTCCCGCGCGAGTTTTATGGCGGCTCAATACCCTTCTGANATCGGCGTCTACGACAACGGAGGGTCACAATTCTTCTCTTCACGAACACCCACGTTTGCTCACGCCCTTGGCGCCGCAGGCTATGAGTCCGTCCTGTGCGGCCGCATGCACTTCAGCCCGAATGACCCATTTCACGGCTTTGAGAGACGCATACACGGAGACCATTCGGCTCACTCTATAACGCCTGAGATCTTGGGGTCGGGTCTTAACAGGACAAACGGACAAACCCGGTATGCCGTAGAAATCGCAGGACACGGCAGGAGCGGGTTCCAGGCTTTCGACAGATCTGTCACACAGACAGCCTGCGATTTCATACATCAGCGTGACCAGAACAGCAGACCGTACGCGCTTGTTGTCGGACTCATGCTCCCGCACAACCCGCTGATCTGCACAAAAACGGACTATGACTTCTACGATAAAAGGGTTCCGACACCAGAACCGGAGCCAGAGAATTATATAGCACGTCTGCATCCTGCAGTACGCAAATGGCGTGAACGCAGAGGNGTGGACAAACTATCCCCGGAACAGAATCGGCGAGCAATGGCAGCCTATATGGGACTTGTCACCGAACTTGACCGGAATGTCGGCCGAATCCTGGAAGCAATCGAGGACACCGGCCTTGTGGGCTCAACCGTCGTCATGTACACCTCTGATCACGGCGACATGTGCTGCGAGCACGGGATGTGGTGGAAAAGCAGCTTCTACGAAGGATCGGCAGGGATCCCGTTCCTGGCACGGTGGCCCGACCATTTTCCGAGCGGTCAGGAGANAGGAGCAATCGCCAGCCTGATCGACGTAGGACCGACGGTCCTCGACATTGCAGCAGCTCCTCCCCTCCCGGATGTTTTAGGGAAGAGTTTTCTCAACTTTCTAAATGGGAAGACGATTCCCGACTGGCCTAACCAGGTCTTCTGTGAATATTCAGGGCTGTTAGGCGACGAGCCCTCCTGCATGATCCGAGCAGACCAATGGAAACTAAACTACTACTCCGAGTTCGATTCCTGCCAGCTCTTCGATCTGTCATCCGACCCGGAGGAGCGAAATGATCTAGCCGGGAACTCCGAATACAGGATCATCGTCAATCAGCTGAAATCAAGGATTGACGAGAGATGGTCCGCCCAAGCTATTTTAGAGGCTCAGGCCAGGCAGCAGCGCGCATCTGAGATACTTAAAGGATCGGGACACGCCCCGATACCCCACGAGGTCGAGGACTTTGTCGGAGACCCAGAATCGGACAACCATTTTGACTTCGAGCAACTACCCAGCAAGCCAGTCGGACTGAGCCGTTAAAGCACACGATCACGAGGACAAGCGATGAGCAATAGAAACGGATACATCCCGNAAAACGTCTACGACTACATCCTGAGCAATTCGCTCAGAGATCGACCAGAGCTCAAGGCGCTCCGTGACGAAACGCTTGGCCTGCCGATGGCGGGCATGCAGATATCACCTGATCAGGGCCAATTCATGGCGCTCCTCGTCAAGCTCAGTGGCGCGAAGAGAGCGATCGAGGTCGGCACATTCACGGGTTACAGCGCGCTGATCGTCGCTGAGGCGCTCCCCGAAGACGGCCGGCTCATCGCCTGCGACATCGACGCGGAGATGCCCGCAGTCGGGCAAAAGCACTGGGAGAAGAACGGTCTCTCCCACAAGATCGACCTAAGGATCGGGCCCGCAGTCGAAACGCTTGAAACCTTACTCGCTGAAGGTGAAGCGGGCAATTTCGACATTGCCTTCATCGACGCAGACAAGGAGAGCTACGCCGATTATTACGAGCGTTGTCTGGACCTTCTCCGNCCACAGGGACTGATCCTGATCGACAACGTCCTTTGGGGAGGCCGTACGGCAGATCCGGACAACGACGATGATTCGACGGTCGCCATCCGCAAACTGACCAAGCACATGCAGGCGGACGAGCGTGTCGACTTCTCTCTAATCCCTATAGGCGATGGCCTCTCTCTCGCGGTCAAGCGATGAAGAGGTTTACATGACGCCTGCTCTCCGCNCCATCGTATGGATCCTTATCTCAACCCCCTGGCTCTTTCCCACACCCGCCCTGAGCGACGCCTTCGGTGCCTACTGGTATCAGGGCAAGGCAGAGATCACTAGTTACGACCTGTCGCAGGCGCGCTACGGTGAGATTCACGAGGGGCACGCGGTGTTGATCTTCGTGACGGAAGACCTGTCTGCATCTAGGCAGGTCAAGCTCGACGAGCCTTCTAGCGCCGGAGCAGAGGCGATCAAGGTCCTAAAGCTGAATACAACTAGGAAGTTCACCACCGGGATCTATCCCTACTCGATGATGACATCGGTGTTCACCCCAGTCTACGCCGACAGGTATCCGCAGACCCTCAAAGTCACGACCTCCAGCCAGGAATGGTGCGGACATACGTTCACGCAGCTCAACCTCGTTGACGGTGCTTATCGCGCTCGGCTCATGTCTTACTTCGAACGTGAGGGTGACCGTGACCTGATATGGTCAGACGGAATCCCTGAAGACGAGATCTGGAACCGGATCCGACTCAACCCATCAACCCTTCCGAGCGGATCGGTTCGGATAATCCCCGGAACAATCTACCAGCGACTCAAGCACAGAGCCTGGGGTGTATACGAAGCTGAGGCTGCTGTCGAGGCACACGCTACCGATGCCGACCTCAGGGTTTACACGCTCGTATTCGACCGCATAGGAAGACGACTTTCGATCACGTTTAGGAGTGCCTTTCCCCACGAGATCGAATCTTGGGAGGAAACATCCAGATCGGGCTTCGGACCGGCCGAAACGGAACTGACGACGAGAGCCAAACTCCGGAAAAGGATAGTCACGGACTACTGGCGACAGAACAAAAACGAGCACGCCTACCTGAGAGGAGCACTTGGGCTGGAGATGTCACGAGCGAGGAATTGACGAGGTAAGCAGGATCAGTCGTGTTGCAGTGAAGACATTCACACTTGAGGCGACGAGCCAGTCCATTTTTTCGACTCAAGCACCCAGCCAATAACGAGTGGGCCTCGATGCTTGAACTGCTGGATGGAACTCATCCTATATTCATCACAGATCCTGAGCACAAGAGAGGGAAGGCCGACTTCGGCTTGATGGTCAAGTGTATAGAAGCATCTTCCACTTTGCTAAAATCTCGTGGGACCCCGGTATCGAAGAAACCGACTTCCACAGCGATTTCGAGGTAACCTAACCAAGAGGCAACGTCATCACAATCAACTCGACACACACGACAGATCACGGCGCGGCCTGGCCGACTCACCAAGGATACCGGCAAGCATGATATTCGGAGCACACGAATCGATATCCGGGGGCGTTTTCAACGCAATCACGCGAGGGCAGAACGCCACCTGCGACGCAATACAGATCTTCAACAAGTCGAACAACCAGTGGCGGGCGAAGGTCTTGAAGCCTGACGAAATCGACCAGTACTTTCAGGCGATCGAAGAGACCGGCGTTTCCGTCGCCTGCTCTCACTCGAGCTACTTGATCAACATCGGTTCCCCCGATGACGCGCTCCGCGCCAAATCCCGAAACTCGCTCCAGGAGGAGACGGAGCGATGCAACCTCTTGAAGATTCCGAACCTTGTGTTCCATCCGGGATCGCACGTCGGATCCGGCGAAGAAGAGGGAATGGGCCGGATAGCGAACGCCATGAACGAGATCCTCGCCGCGATCCCCGACAACACCGTCACGCTTTGCCTTGAGACAACTGCAGGGCAGGGCAGCAATCTAGGCTACACCTTCGAGCAGATCGCGTCTATGATGGATCGTGTCGAAGAAAAGAAGCACGTCGGCGTCTGCCTAGACACGTGCCACATCTTCGCGGCGGGCTACCCAATCACCGAGCCCTCCGACTATGAGGACACAATCGGGGCATTCGATGACATCATAGGACTCGACTCTCTAAAGATCGTGCACACCAACGACAGCAAGATGGAGTTTGGTTCGAAGAAGGACCGGCACGAGCACATCGGAAAGGGCTATATCGGGATACAGGCATTCGAGAACTTTGTGAACGACAAGCGATTCGCAGAAATCCCGTTCATCCTTGAAACACCTAAAGAAGACGACCTAGCCGAGGACATTCAGAATCTCGCGACGCTTCGTGGTCTCGTGAAGTAGACCTTGAAAGATTCCGCCCTTGAAATCGCGCCCCCCAGAAGGGCTTTCCTGTTCATCTTCCTGATCACGGGCGTCGTGCTGCTGCTTAACGGACTGGCCGTCTTATTCTTTGCTCCAATCCCGCACGTGGCCAAGACGACCCACCCTGGAACCCTCACGCCATCCTTCGGTGTAGGTGGGTGGATGCCCATAGCCGCGGGTCTCCTCTGCTTCGCAGGAGCAGCCTGGATGCTCAACCGGCATCGAAAGGTCACACGAATCGCGGAGCTCGTGCACGCGGATCTGCCCGAATCGGGTCACAATCCTGAGAGCCGAGGCCAATTCCTCCGAGCACTCCTAGATCGGGCGAATGACTTGGTGTCCGCACTAGTCCTCTTTCCAGAAGCGCTCGTCACGATCGACCTTCAGATCGGAGACGCTCATCGGCTCGAATTCGAAGTCGGAAAATCGGTCAATTTTCCTGCCCGCCTCTCTCCCGTAAAAGGTGCGATTGCCACGAAAATCGAGCAGTACTCGGAGTGCGTCCTCCTCGAAACAGAGGCCCTGCTGGACTTTCCGAACGAGCAAGAGGCTTCTGATTTTGTCGAGATCCTCGCATCCGATATCCTGGATCTCCCACCTGATTACGAGCTATCAGGTGATATCCAGGTCACGAAACGCCAGCAGATGAGCACCTGACCGGAACCGTGCGGACCTGAACACGTTCAATCCCCTTACTGCAGATCACCTTACCAGAATAGGTCAGAAAAGGGGGCACCTCTAGGCCAGTGGACGGTCGAAACCTAGAACCCTCGCCCGTCACTTGTGCTGGCATCCTAATGCTTCCCAACTTTTTGAAAGAAACACAGCTAGAAAGAGGGACGACGGGAGAAAACACGAAGGACGAAGAGGTGCGCCACGACAAGATCCAGAGGAAAACCGAAAGGGCAGAATCTCTTATGTGGACCAATCGCACTTCAATACAGACAGGTTTGCCCACCTTACTCCAAGTCTTGATGCCCGCCTATATGGCCTAATCAGGCTGATTGGTCAGATGGTAGCAGATTTCATTTCGCAATTGAGGAATTACTGCCTCTCAACCACTCCCTGCACTGCCCCTCTCCATTCCCCGTCACGTTGAAGGCGAACGTGTTGAGCCGTCGCGAGCGCCCCGACGTGTTTGGCGCCGACCCGTGTATGATCAGCGCACTGAAGAAAACCGCATCTCCCGGTGCCATCTCGACGGCTGTCGCATCATCACGATCCTGATAGTGTCCGGGTAGAAACACACCGAAGCTCGTCTTCTCACGCTCGTGGTCTTGCAGTCCCCACTGGTGACTGCCTGAAACAAACTCCGTGCAGCCGTTCGCGAGATCTGCTCCATCGATCGCGACCATGCAGTTGACCATCAGAGGGTCGTTCGCTTCCTGTTTCCAGTAGGCGAAGTCCTGATGCCACGGGATGGCCGAACCGTCGTTCGCAGCCTTCATCAGGAGCTTGCTGTGGTAAAGCGAAACGTTCTCCCCGATAAGTGCTTCGACGATGTCGAGCATCGTATCACTACGGAGCATACGGTTCAGCGTCGGACTGACCACTTCGCTGTGCATCAGTTGGCGAATCAGCCTAGGGGTGTTCACATCCCCGAACTCTTCCCAGCTGATGCCGACACCATCAGGAGGTTCCGCCGCCATCCGATCGTGCAGATCCTCTATCTCAGACCGAATCGCCCGGATGTCCTTGTCGCAGAAGAGCCCACGGCGAACGAGGTAGCCAGCCTCGTCGAATTGATTTTTTTCCAGATCCGTCAAACTCATCTCAAATAGTGCCTCCTTCCCGGTAAAATAGACGGCGACTTCAAGGCGATCAACACGAAACACCTTGACCGGCTCGTCGACCTGGACCACAGTAGAATTGACCTAGCCCAATTCGAAAAGCACGGAATAACAAATGATCACACAGTCCCAGAAAGCCCATTTCCGCGAACAGGGATACCTGACCATACCTGGTGCCGTCCCGAAAGTCATGATCGACCGCGTCCTACACGCGATCAACCATTCGCTTGGAGAGGAGGGCATGAACAAGGACGACCTACCGACGTTCAGGGCACAGTCTTACTGTAAGGAAATCCGGGAACACGCCGCCGTGGTCAGCCTCCTCAACGATTCGCCAGTCTATGCAGCAGCAGAGTCGCTGATGGGACACGGTTGCGTTCGGCAGGTAACGGGAGGACAAATTGCACTGCGATTTCCTCGACCTCTCGGGATTGATCCCCCACCGCCAAACGGTCACCTGGACGGACTTGGGAGCGGGCTGAACGGAAGCGCGAAGGGCACCTACAGGCGTGGGTTCACGGCTCTGGCAGTCATTCTCTTGAACGATCTGGACACACCGAACAGCGGCAACTTCACAGTCTGGCCCAAATCGCATACATTCTTCGAGAACCACTTCAAGAGGGTGGGCGTCGAGGTTCTCGAGAACGGTATGCCCCGGCTGGACTTGCCTGAGCCGCCCCTACAGATCACGGGACACGCCGGCGATGCTGTAATCGTACATCACCAGATCGTTCACGGGGCTGCACCGAACACATCACCCAACATCCGCTACGCAGCCATCTTCCGGCTCCGTCACGTCAAGTGTGAGGATTTCGGGAACGGGGCCTACACAAACATCTGGCACGAGTGGGACGGCATTCACGAGTTGGTTTGAGAAATAGCGCACTGCAACCAGGAGAACCATGCTTTTCGGATCAAGAAAAAAAACTCTCACGGGGCTTGCGAAGACCTGTGGCTGAGCGGCCAAGATCAGTCCGGTCGGACTGAACACGCTTCTGGAGAAACTCCCGAGGGTGGACGACCCTAACCTGCTGGTCGGGTTCAAAACGTCCGACGATGCGGGCATATACAAGCTGTCCGAAGACCAGGCAATCGTCGTCACAGCGGACATCATCACCCCACCCGTGGACGACCCGTATACCTTCGGCCAGATCGCAGCGGCAAATTCACTGAGCGATGTTTACGCCATGGGGGGAAGTCCGCTGACCTGCCTAAATCTCGCAGGTTTCCCAAGCAACGAATTGGGTGAAGAGGTCTTGCACGGGATCATCGAGGGGGCGCTGAGCAAAATCGACGAAGCAGGTGCCGTACTCGCCGGGGGGCATACGATGGAAGACGAGGAACCGAAGTTTGGCCTGGCAGTCACGGGAATCGTTGACCCGAAAAGCTACTGGCCGAACGCTGGCGCTCGGACCGGTGATCTGCTGGTGCTCACAAAGCCGATCGGAAGTGGCGCCCTGTTCAACGGCAACCTCAAGGGATGGGTGTCCGCGACTGCACTGAAGAGTTGCATCGAAACCATCACGACTCTGAATCGACTCGGAGCCGAGATCGCAAGGGAATTTGACATCCACGCGGCTACAGACATCACGGGATTCGGTTTGGCTGGGCACACTCTGGAGATGGCTCAGGGATCGCAGGTGTGTATTGACCTCAATGTCAGTGAAATTCCGCTTATGAGCGAAGCACTAGACATGTATGAGAAGGGCGTTACAACTGGAGTCAATAAAGAGAACAAAAACCTGATCGAAGGTCACGTCTCGTTCGACGCGTCTGTGTCTAACACACACCAAGAACTCATGGTAGATCCGCAGACAAGCGGGGGGCTTTTGGTCGCCTTACCTGAGCAGGATGCGAAGGGCTTGGTACCGAGGCTGCACGACCTCGGACTCAGCGGTGCCGGGATCATCGGACAGGTCTCGGAAAAGTCGGGAGTGTCGCTCAAGTTCATCTAGATCCCGAAGAACAGGTTCACAGACGCAGAACTCTCAGGTCTCGCCACCTGAGGGAGCGCCGAGCAGCAGAAGCCAGCAAGGCTGCAATGATTATGGATTTACGAGTGTTGTCTCAGCATCGGTTCTCGATGTCACATCCCAAGGTTCGCCTCCTAGGCCCGTGCAGACAATCGGCAAAAAAACCGGTAGAAATCTGCCGGGTCCGGATCCCACAACGATGCCGCTTCACTATCGGAAGAGCATGCTGATGTCGAGAGCAACAGCCGAGTGCGTCAAAGACCCAACCGAGATGTAGTCGACCCCGGATTCGGCGATCTCTTTAACCGTCGTCAGGGTCACATTGCCTGACGCTTCCAAGAGCGGTCCGCCCCCATCTTCCTTGATCTGCTGAACGGCCTTTGCCATCGTATCGACATCCATATTGTCGAACATGACCCAATCGACATCGGCCATCAAAGCTTCTTCGAATTCAACGAGGTTCTTGACTTCAACCTCGATCTTTAAGTTCCCCTCCTTCCCGTTCACGTGCTCTCGCACACCAAAGACCGCCGGCCCGATTCCCTCGGCCGCTTCGATATGATTCTCCTTGATCAGAACCATGTCAAACAGACCGAATCGGTGATTCTGCCCGCCGCCGGAGGAAACGGCATACTTGTCGAGCCGTCTCCACCCGGGAATCGTCTTCCGCGTGTCCAGGATCTTAGCGTTGGTATGGGCGATGGTCCTAACAAAGCGAGATGTCAAAGTCGCAACACCTGACATTCGCTGCAGAAAATTGAGGGCTGTTCTCTCCCCGGTCAGGAGCGCGCGCGCTGGACCGACCACCGTCGCGATCTGATCGCCAGAACGAACGATGTCTCCGTCAGCAACCTGCGTGCGGAATGTGGTCTTTTTGTCGACCGTATCGAACACCCACTCGGCCACGTCGAGCCCCGCCACCGTCCCGGCTGCCTTAGCCACGAACCGCGCCGAGGATGTCTTGTCTACCGGGACCGTCCACTCGCTCGTGATGTCGCCGGGACCGATATCCTCTGCGAGTGCCGTATCGATCAAAGGTTGTACGTCCTGTCGATTCAAGTCGGTCATGATGACTCCCGAAGCAGCTTCTCCTTAATTCGCACGATCTCGTCACGACACTCTGCTGCCTTCTCGAAGTTCAGCTCGGCAGCCGCAACGGACATCTGCCTCTCAAGTTCTGCAATAAGCTCGGTCGGATCCTTTTCCACGTCATACAGGGGTTCGGGTTCTGTCGCCCGATCCTCTTCCATCCTCGCGTCCTCGGTCACTCGGGTCACCTGGAGAATCTCTTCTGCGGACTTGAACACCGTCTCCGGTATTATCCCATGTGCTTCATTGTGCGCTGTCTGCAACTCGCGACGCCTGTTCGTCTCGTTAATCGCCCGTTGCATCGAGTCAGTTATCTTGTCGCCATACATGACAACCGTTCCATCAGCGTTCCGGGCGGCCCGACCGGCCGTCTGAATCAGCGAGCGTTCGGATCGAAGAAACCCCTCCTTGTCCGCATCCAGAATCGCGACCAGCGACACCTCCGGCATGTCTAATCCTTCCCGGAGCAAGTTGACCCCGACAAGCACGTCGAACTTGCCCAGACGCAGATCCCGAATCAGCTCAACACGATCGAGGGAATCGATTTCAGAGTGCAGGTATCGCGCCCGAATCCCAATATCTCGCATGTAGTCCGCGAGATCCTCTGCCATTCGTTTGGTCAACGTAGTCACGAGGACGCGGTCGTTGTTCTCGATCCGGACACGTGCTTCCTCGACCAAATCGTCGACCTGTCCCCGGACCGGGCGCACCTCGACCACAGGATCCAGAAGACCCGTTGGCCGAATGACCTGCTCGACTACCACACCCTCAGACTTCTCGAGTTCGTAATCGGCAGGCGTAGCGGACATGAAGATTACCTGGCTTATCTTACCTTCAAACTCCTCGTGATAAAGCGGACGGTTGTCCATCGCGGCTGGCAGCCTAAACCCGTGCTCGACAAGCGTCTCCTTGCGCGTTCGGTCGCCCTTCCACATGCCTCGGATCTGCGGCATCGTAACGTGGGATTCGTCGATCACCATCAGGTAATCGTCGCCTAAAAAATCCAGAAGCACGTAGGGTGGCTGTCCCGGCTGTCGCCCATCGATATAGCGTGAATAGTTCTCGATTCCCGGGCAGAACCCGATCTCGCGCATCATCTCGATGTCGTATCGTGTCCGGGTCTCAAGACGTTGCGCTTCCAGCAACTTCCCTTCGTCCCGAAACTCTGCCAGCCGCTTCGCCAGATCCACTTCCATGTCCATGATCGCACGTTCGATCCGGTCACCTGAAGTCACGAAGTGCTTGGCCGGGAAGATCGACATCTCTTCAGTCTCTTCGACGATCTCTCCAGTAAGAATGTTGATCATCGAGACCGTCTCGACCTCGTCACCCCAGAGCTCGACGCGAACGGCGAGCTCCTGTTCCATCGGCCGAATCTCGACTACATCGCCGCGAACACGAAAGGTTCCGGCTTCGAAAGACAGGTCGTTCCGCGTGAAGTGAATGTCGACGAGCTTACGGAGCATCTCGTCGCGATCGATCATTTCACCCTTCTTCAGCCTCACGTGAAGACGATCGTACTCGTCCGGATTCCCGATGCCGTAGATGCAGGACACACTAGCGACGATGATCACATCTTGTCTGGACTGGAGCGCACTCGTCGCCCTCAGCCTGAGACGCGTGATCTCGTCGTTGATATCAACTTCTTTATCGATATACGTATCCGTAACAGGCTTGTAGGCCTCCGGCTGGTAGTAGTCGTAGTAGGAGATGAAGTACTCGACCGCATTATCCGGGAAGAAGGCCTTGAACTCGCCATACAACTGAGCGGCCAAGGTCTTGTTGTGGGAGATCACGATCGTCGGCTTCTGGATCGCCTCGATCACCTTCGAAATAGTGAAGGTCTTCCCCGTTCCCGTCGCCCCCATCAACGTTTGAAACCGGTCCCCTCTCTCGATACCTTGGGCCAGTTCCTCGATCGCTTTAGGCTGGTCACCCGATGGCTCGAAAGGAGCTTCGACCTGCAAATCTGGCATTAAAACACCTTTCCTTAGTGTGCTACCAACGAATGTAGCCGTTCGATTAACGGGCAGCAAGGCTGGCCGCAGAATTCTCAGCGAAGACTTCCGCATTTCCGAAGAATGCTTTGCCCAGATCGGCGAGCGCATCGCCGGCGTGGGTCTACCAACCGTGATCGTCCAAGAGAGAGGGAGGCCATAACATAGCCCATCTAAGCGTCTGTGCACGTAACCCTATGGCTAGACTCGAAGCCACCTAACACCTAGCCAAGTCTCATGTTTTCGAAATAGTCCCTCGCTTGTCACAAAAGACCTCGTTACGCATCTTACGGCGTCACTATCCTCGGTCTGCCACCATCCTCCCCCCAGACACGTCATCTAGAGTAGCGGAGAAATCGCTTATGGGATACACCACCGATGTTCACCAGTTTACCGTGGCCTGCAAGGAAGGCCTGCCCGATCGTCCCACGCGCATCTCGAATGAGCGTATCGCCTTCATTCGTCAGATGGTGAATGACGAAATGGACGAGTTGGAATCTTCCGGAACGATCGCCGAGCAGGCGGATGCGCTTGTCGACGCGATCTACTACATCTGCGATTTTGCCGCCACACACGGGATCAACCTCGACCCTTTATTCGAGATCGTGCACGGCGCTAACATGCAGAAAATCATCGACGGCAAGGTGATCCGGCGCGAAGACGGCAAGATCCTCAAGCCGGAGGGTTGGGAAGATCCTGCGCCAAAGCTCGAGGCAGAGATCGAGAGACAGCTCGAAGTAGGCGCGTTCAGAAAAGGTTAGGTATAGCCCTGCGAGCCAGCAGGTCCAGAAATGCTCCAGCAGCACCTGCGCGTTGCATCAGGCAGGCCCCCCATTGATGGTCCTGCCCCTACTGCTTATAATCACTTCGAATAGAGCGTGAGCGTTCATCCATCCAGAAGAGTGATCTATGCCACAACCGAACCCCGAGTTGATCGATGCCCTGAGAAAGACCGCTGATCGCCTTGCAGGCGGCGCCCGATACGAGTGGGGGCACATGGGACGCTGCAACTGTGGCCATCTTGTACAGACGCTCACAAAATTAACGGACATCGACATCGCCCGATCGGTCGACTACCAGCTGGATGAATGGTCAGAATACGCCGAGGACTACTGTGAGGGGTCGGGCACCAAGGTCCAGGATCTGTTCGACACCCTGAAGGACTTCGGGTTGTCCCCGGATGACGTGCGTCATCTTGAGCATCTTTCCGACCGACGTGTCCTCAGCCGAATCGACGGCCGAAGATTTCTCAGGAAGAACGACCTAGCGGATGTCACACTTTACCTTAAGACGATGGCGAACATCCTCGAAGAAAACTGACCGCCGATTCTCCGATCAAACAAACGAAGGCCAGCCAAATCGCTCAGGCTGGCCTTCTCCATCTGCGCTTGCAAACAGGTTAAACCGTATAGTCGGTCCAGGTCCCCGTGCACCCGTGTCCTCGACGCACGTGCAGGACCCGGTTCGTCGCATCCGCGATATATCCTGACAATGAGATCATGTCCGAAGCGCCGTGTCGGCAGATAGCAGCCGGGTCGCCTTCGTGATCAGCTAGGGCTGCTTTCATCGTTTCGACGGTGATTTCGCCATAGTGCTCGGCCACGAGAACACGCATCCGCTCCGCTCTCGAGCAGGAGTCAGCGAGCGAGTTCGTCTCGAACGGCTCGAAGTCCTCACTTTCGTAGTGGTTGGCGTGGACGATCGAATCGGGATCCCCACCGCGATACTCTCGGAACCCTTCCGGCCGAATCTCGTAGTCAGCGATGTCACCTGCGCCCGTGCAAACGACCATATTCCCGGCGGAACACACACGATGCTTGGAAAGCAAACCAGTTACGCCTTTGAGGTCTGCCTGCTCTAGCGCCGCCCTCTTGAGCGGGTAGTGAGGAAGCCCCATCTCCCAAGGACAGTCGTAAAGCGCATTCGCAAAGTGTGCGACGCCGTGTTGGTTCATCCCTGAATACCCGAGCTGCCCGGCGAACGTGAACATCAGGAATCGCGGTCGCCCGTCTGACGGCTTACCCTTCAATAGAACAGCGAAATCACCGTATTCGGGTGCAAGGTCCTGGTTCTGCCCGGCAAGCGTTACCCCGCCGCGTGTCGCACCTCGCGTCAGTGCGAATGCGGTGCAGGCCTCGTCGCTCACACGGGCGGCCTCTCCTCGTGCCTGGCAGAGCACGGCCTCATCGAAGCTGATCTTCGCCCCCTCAGACAACCCCCTGATCTCTTCGATATATGCAGAACTCAACCGCTCCATTAGCGGCAGAAAGGCCATCGCGTTCCGGCACAGCTCGTCGCGGCTTCTACCTGTCATCCGTTCAATCCAGAACAGATACCTCTCTACAAGCTCCGATGCCTGCACCCCGTGCTCATACCCCATGTCGTAGGCCGAACCGGCGACCTCTACAAGAGGCCATTCTGATCGAACCGCGTCGACCATTGGTCTACCTGATTTCCACTCGCTGCTTCTCAAAGTAGGCCCGATCCCACTCCGCCCCCCATCCGGGAAGCCCCGACGGTGTGATCTTCCCATTGGCCGGAACCGGCGGATTCACAAGCCCGATCTCCTTCCCTGCCTCGTCTCGTGATCCATTCGGGAAGTACTCGTAGTAGGTCGTATTCTTTACAGCGCAGCAAAGATGGGCATGAACGTGTCCGAACAGGCCACCGGGGCCGTTCGGTTCCACCGTCGTGCCCCATGATAACGCGAGGGCGGCCAGCTCCAAGTAAGCAGTGGCTCCGATCCGTCCGTTGACACGCAGCTTGTCCGTCGCTCCGGCAGTCAACCAAGAACGACTCAGATCAATGTCATTCATCATGGTCTCGGGAGCCAAAACTGGAATCGCAACTCCCGCACAAAGCTTCTGCAGGCCCGCAAGATCTCGGTCGTCCAGGGGCTCTTCGAACCACCCGAACTCGAGGCTCTCGAGCACCCTAGCAACTTCGACCGCTTCCTCGACCGAATAGTCACACCCGGCCGCATCATGCATTAGATCAATGTCCGGTCCTACTGCGGCTCGCGCAGCTTCGAACCAAGCGGCATTCTCCTCGCCAGTCCCGTGAAAATGATCCTTAATAGCTGTGAACCCAGTGGAAACGGCCCGAGTCGCATCTTCAGCGGCAGTTTCAGGAGATGTACCCCCAAAGTTATAGTACGCGGGGCAGCATAAACGCCCCTGCCCCACCAACTCTGAGACGGACTTCCCTTCCGCTTTCCCCGCGACATCCCAAAGACAATTATCAAAAGCCCCGTGCCATCCGTATGCCGTGAACATCCCTCGAGTCGCTGCCTTGCACTTCCCGTAAAGACGCTCGCGCTCCAGCGGATCCTCCCCAATCGCAAGAATCCTGAGTTGCTCGAGATCCTCCGTCCGCATCATCGTATACCGCGCATCCCCGACCGTGCAGATGCCCTCAACCCCATCGTCCGTCAGAACATGAAGTACGTGCAGTTCTCGGCTTGGTGAACTCGCCGCTTTCCTCACCCACCGAGACCTGCCTCCACCGACAGCAACCCGGTGAAGCTCAAACAATCCCGTATTCGATTTCGTCTCGAACACCGACAATGTGATTTCTTCGATCTTCATCTTGTTTTGGCTGGACTGGGAGGCCTCCTGCTGTCTCCTGCCTCAGCTCTCCCACTCCGAGAAGGGTGTCCGGTCGGGTCAGTGGCTATGCCTCGGCAGCACATTCTTTACCTTCTGATACTTCACCGCCGGCTTCATCACAGCACCCTCCGACAGCTGTGAAACCGTCGAGCGGTAGATCTCCTCCCACGGCGTCTGGTTGTCCAGAACCTTCAGCTCCAGGGTATCCTTCCGACGCTTAAGCTCCTCCTTGTCTATAAGCATGTTGACCTCGCGCGTGTTCAAATCGATCCGAACGGGATCCCCCGTCCGCAGGATCGACAGATTCCCCCCGACGGCAGCTTCGGGTGAGCAATTCAGAATCGACGGGCTCCCGGAAGTACCGCTCTGTCTTCCGTCCCCAACACACGGGAGTTCGACGATCCCTCTCTGAACGAGTCGATCCGGTGGGAGCATGTTCACCACCTCAGCAGACCCCGGATACCCGACCGGTCCACACCCTCTCACAAAGAGAATGCTATCCTCGTCGATGTCGAGATCCGGATCGTTGATTCGGTCGTGGTAATCCTCAGGACCCTCGAAGACGATCGCCCTGCCTTCCCAGGCGTTTTCGTCCCCTGGCCTAGCCAGGTAGCGCAAGCGGAACTCGTCACCAATCACCGATGTCTTTATCAGACCAGAGTCGAAGATATTCCCACCCAAGACAATGAATCCTGCTTCTTCTTTGAGCGGCTGGTCATATGACTTGATCACGCGCTCATCCTCAATACCGACAGCCTTCAGGTTCTCGGCAATGGTTTTCCCTGTAACGGTCAGACAGCTACCAGCGATCTTCTCGTTCTTCAACAGCTCTGACATCACACTCGGCACACCCCCGGCGCGGTAGAACATCTCGCCCAGCCACTCTCCGGCGGGCTGGCAGTTGACGAGCAGAGGGATATCGGCGCCGTATGTCTGAAAATCAGCGATCTCGAGTTCTGCGCCGATGTGCCGCGCGATCGCTATCAGATGGGGCGGTGCGTTCGTGGACCCACCAATCGCTGAGTTGACTACGATCGCGTTCAGGAAAGCCTGCCGTGTCAGGATCTTCGACGGCGTCAGATCCTCCTTGACCATCTCCACGATCCGCTTGCCCGTGTAGTAGGCCATCTGGGCTCGCTCACGGTATGCAGCCGGTATGGCCGCGCATCCCGTCAGCGACATCCCAAGCGCTTCAGCAAGCGAGTTCATCGACAGTGCCGTACCCATCGTGTTACAGTGTCCCACACTAGGGGACGAGGACACAACCATATCCATGAACCCGTCATAGTCGATGTTGCCTGCCGCATATTCCTCGCGCGCATCCCACACGACTTTTCCGGATCCCGCCAGCATGCCCTTCCAGTGCCCATCGAGCATCGGCCCGCCTGACAGAACGATCGAAGGAATGTCCATTGTTGCGGCAGCCATTATGCAGGCCGGTGTCGTCTTGTCACACCCTGTCGTGAGCACGACACCATCGATCGGGTACCCGTGCAGAACCTCCACTATCCCCAGATACGCAAGATTCCGGTCGAGGGCCGCCGTCGGACGCTTACCCTGCTCCGCTATCGGATGAACGGGAAACTCGAACGGGAATCCACCGGCATCCCTAATCCCCTCCTTGACACGCTGGGACAGGAACATGTGATGCCGGTTGCACGGCGACAGGTCGTTACCTGTCTGTGCAATACCGATGATCGGTCTCCCATCCTGCAACTCTTCGCGCGTTATCCCGAAGTTCATATACCGCTCGACATAGACCGCGGTCATGCCCGGATTGTCCGGGTTGTTGAACCACTCCTGCGATCTCAACTCCTTCTGCATCTGCTCGCTCATATTTCAAACTCCTCGTTGGCTCAAAACGGATCCTCAGGTCGAGGCTTCGCGAAATTTCGCACTCTGTTTCACGGAACTCAGCTTGATTTTCCGGTGACGCCTAGTCTCCCTTGACTACACGACGTGGACCGAAACTCGGTCTTGCAACATCAGCCTATCAGATTCTGTAGCGCTTCCAAGTAGGTTTCGTGCGTGGTCAACTTGTTGAGCAGACACATGACCTTAAATTTCTTCATCAGGATCGGTTACGTAGTGTAGAACACCACCACCGGACTCGGTGCCGCAGAGCTCGATGATCTTGGCCAGCCGCGATACACCCACACTGTTGACGACCTGAGTTTCCATCCTGTCACAAGCAATGCAATGTAGACACCCTCTCGACGAACTTGGCCACAGCATCCAGCATCTTCTGCCCTTGGGGGCCGTCCGAATACCGCAGGGACTCTACAACGAGCCAGCTGATCTCCACTGTATCCGTTATGCTGTTTGCTTGAGACAAAACGCCCCTTCCCTAGCGTGCTCGTCATCCTGGGCCCCTCGACTCAAACCCTCAAGGATCTGGCCTTCCTGACCGACTCAACTTCCTTGAAGCACAGCGCAAGTGCCGTCCTTGCAAGGGCCCCCGACAGTACCTCATCCACCTTGCCCGTGTTGATTGCATCGACGGCGCCTTGGATCTCCTTCGTGAATGCAACTACGGGATCGACCGACCCAAGTCTGGGTTTTATGGACCGACCGTCTGGAGTCAGGACGGTCAGAGGCTGGGACAGATGAGGCTTTCCCGCGAGGGTCGCGAACTCATACAGCACCGTCCCCGATTCAAAATAGGCTTCGAACCCGTGCACAAAAGGGCGGCCCTTCTGGGATATTGCACCTCCCGTACAGGTCACAGAGAGATCCGGTCGGGAGTCGAACCTGTATGCCGTCGCCAAATAAGCCGCATACCGATCCTCGACCAATCTCCCGGTGGACGAAACGGCATCGGGCTTCCCGCAGACCGCCGCGATGAAATGTGTGTCGTGAATGTGCAGGTCCACACCGGGTCCTCCACTGCGTTCCAGGTTCGTCAGATCAGCGGACCAGTCCGGCTGAGAAATGATTCGTTTGAAGTGAGCGCCCAGGAGCGCCCCGTGTTCGCCTGATGCGACACAGCTGGCCAGATAGGCGTACTCTGGGAAGAACGGTAACACGTGCGCGACCATCAACTGCCGGCCTGCCTTCTCGGCTTCTCGAATCA
Source organism: Gemmatimonadota bacterium (assembly GCA_002714465.1). The sequence goes on from PAXL01000030.1 coordinate 50,184, forward strand.
TTCGATCGGCATCCCTCAGCGACAGAGCGATCGGCTTTTCTACCAGAACGTGCTTGCCGGCGCGGAGTGCCTTGATCGCCGCATCACGGTGATCAACCGTCGGCAGACAGATGTCGATCACGTCGATGGCCCGGTCCGCGATCAGATCCTCATACTGCCGATAGGTTCGGACTCGGCGAAGGTCCTCGACCCCACCCGGACTGCCGAAGTTCCCCTTAATTCCTCGCCAGTCGCCTGACAGTTTACTTGCGGACCGCGTACATATCGCTCTGACGCTGCCCCCACGCACCTTTTGTATTGCGCGAAAATGGGTCATTCCCATAAACCCGAGACCTGCTATACCGATTTCGACCATGACCTATTCCGAAAGAAGTATAAATGCCGGATACACGGCAATATAGCGGCACCAGAAGGTGCTTACAAGCATCGGACCTCTTTCGTTCCCGGATCGCAACTTTTTCAACTGGCTGACGTATATTTAAAGGGATGAGACACCACGAGAACATACCAGAGACTCTCCAAGAGCGTGTCCGCCTGTATGTCGAACGCGAACACCTGCTGGATGACGACCCGACCCTCGTCGTAGCCGTGTCCGGTGGCGTCGACTCGGTAGCCATGCTCGACGTGCTCGTGTCATTCGGGTCTCTCGACCTCCACGTCGCCCACGTCGACCACGGTATCCGACCCAAGGACTCGGAGGCCGACGCTGAGTTTGTTGAACATCTTGCTGGGGAAATCGGTCTCCCCTTCCACGGGCATCGTGCGGACTGTCCATCTATCGCTCGGGACCAGGGTCTGTCTCTAGAAGAGGCCGGACGCAAGGTCAGGCGGACCTTCCTCCGTTCGGTGGCGAAGCGCACGGGAGCGAACCGAGTTGCCACAGGCCACCACCGGAACGATCAAGCGGAGACCGTGCTTTTGCGTCTGCTCCGTGGGAGTTCGGCGACCGGTCTTTCCGGGATCCGACCGATCTCTGAAGACTTCTGGATTCGGCCCCTTCTGACCCTAAACCGAATTGATATAGAGGTTTATGCACAAGACCGGGGACTGTCTTGGCGTCGAGATTGGACCAATCAGGACACATCGATCCCGAGAAACCGCATCCGAAACATCCTCTTGCCTATCTTGAAAGCCGATTTTGGACCTCACGTGCCCGAGGCGCTCAACCGGACGGCAGACCTCCTCCGGAGTGACGACGAATTACTCGAGTCGATTGCGCTAGACGCTTCAAAAACTGCGATTTGCGCTCGTTCTGACAGGAAGATTGCCCTTGATGGGCCTAAGTTTTTCGGTTATCATGTAGCGGTTCAGCGTCGGCTGATTCGGTGGATTTTGCCCAAATTAGGGCTCGACCCACGCCGGATCGAATTCTCGCTGATTGACCGAATCCTGACCCGCATGGAACAGGGGCGCGGGACGCTACAGGTAACGACCGATCTGACCGCTTGTAACACTGGGCGGCTGGTTCTTTTGGGGGTTACGGCTCCGGTTTTCGAGGAGCACATTACTCTCGGTGTTAACCGGATTCCGTCTATCAAAGCAAATCTAACGGTAGAAGGGGTCCAGAGGGCGGGCTTTCCCCCGCGTTTCTCCGAGCTCCCTCCTTACGAGATCTGGTTCGATCACAGCGCGCTTCCGAAGAATCTCATCCTGAGAACCACGAGGCCAGGCGATCGAATCCGGCCTTTCGGCTTCTCCGGATCGCAGAAGGTCAGCGACATCCTAATCGACAGGAAGCTACCCAGGCTTCTTCGGGACGAAGTTCCCGTCCTCGCCGATCGTGACGAAATTCTTTGGATCATCGGGATCCGATCAAGCGAGAGGAGCCGTATCGAGGAGTCGGCAACACGCGCCGTCAGGTTCAATTTCGAGGGAAGCTGGCGAAGACTCCACGACGCACTGCAGCCGTTCACCTAGAATTATAATTATGGCACAACTCGATCCCAAAAAGCACGAAGACCGGGAACACGTGGGTATAACCGAGGAACGTGAAGAGGAACAGCTCTCGCAGCCCAAGGAGCCCGAGCACCCCCCGAACGGGCAACCCGTGAATAGGAAGCCGACGGAGGATCCCGACGGAAAGAAGCCGTGGCGAAGGATCTCGAAGACTCTCGCGTTCTGGATCATTTTTCTTCTAGTGGCCATCTCGGCCTCAAAATTCCTCGGTAGCAACACAACGAACGACGAGGTCATCCTCAGCTACAAGGAATACAAGCAGTTCCTGAACGACGGGAAGATCGTCAGCGCGGTGATCATCGAGTCGGAGTTCCACGGCCAGCTCGTAGAACCCGAGTTCACGACCTCGGATCGGGGACCACAGAGATCCTACGAGGCCTTTACCGTCAACCTCGGCGTTATCGACGCCGAAACACGCGCCGAGTGGGAGAAGCAGGGCGTCGATTTCCGCTTCCAACAGAAGCCGTTCAACTGGCTCAGTGTCTTCTTCAACTTCCTCCCTTGGCTCCTGTTTGTTGGTCTGTGGCTCTTCATCCTCAGGCAGATGCAGGGTGGCCCCAAAGGTGCCTTCAGCTTCGGCAAGAGCCGCGCAAAGCTGGTGTCCGAGGATCGTCCGAAGATCACGTTCCAGGATGTTGCGGGGGCCGACGAAGCCAAGCAGGAGCTTCAAGAGATCATCGACTTCCTGCGTGACCCGCGGAAGTTCCAACGTCTCGGAGGCCGAATCCCGAAGGGCGTCCTTCTGGTCGGTCCACCGGGCACGGGCAAGACTTACATGGCCAAGGCCGTGGCGGGTGAAGCCAATGTCCCCTTCTTCAGTATGAGCGGCTCCGACTTCGTCGAGATGTTCGTCGGCGTCGGTGCTTCCCGCGTCCGCGACCTCTTTGAGCAAGGCAAGACGCAGGCACCTTGTATCATCTTCATCGACGAGATGGACGCCGTCGGCCGTCACCGCGGCGCAGGTATCGGCGGTGGGCACGACGAGCGCGAGCAGACGCTCAACCAGCTACTCGTCGAGATGGACGGATTCGAGTCGAAGGAAGGCGTCATCCTGATCGCGGCGACAAATCGACCCGACGTCCTCGATCCGGCCCTGATGCGTCCTGGCCGCTTCGACCGCCAGGTTATCGTTGACCTCCCAGATGTGAAGGGACGCGAGGCCGTCCTCCACGTGCACACGAAGAACACGCCACTCGCCAAAGACGTGGACCTTAAGGTGCTCGCTCGCGGTACTCCCGGACTCTCTCCCGCTGACCTCGAGAACCTTGTCAACGAGGCCGCGCTGCTGGCATCTCGTCACGACCGTTCACGAGTCACGATGGTCGATCTAGAAAACGCAAAAGACAAAGTCATGATGGGTGTCGAGCGGAAGAGCATGGTCATCTCCGACAAGGAGAAGCGGCTTACATCCTATCACGAAATCGGCCACGCCCTGATCGCCAAGCTGATCCCCGAAAGCGATCCCGTACACAAGGTCACGATCATCCCACGCGGACGCGGGCTCGGCCTAACGACGTATCTGCCGATCGACGAGCGTCACACCTACCCGCAGAGCTACTGCCACGCGCGCCTGGCTTACACACTAGGTGGACGTATCGCCGAAAACATCGTGTTCGGAGAGATCACCACAGGTGCGACGAACGACTACGCTCAGGCAACCGAGCTCGCTCGCCGGATGGTTTGCGATTGGGGCATGTCGGAGCGCTTGGGTCCCTTATCCTATGGGCAGAAACAGGAAGAGATCTTCCTCGGCAGAGACATGGCTCACCGCCGGGACTACAGCGAAAAGACCGCTGAAGCGATCGATGATGAAATAAAGCGAATGATCACGGAGGCTGCCGAGCGCGCCGATGAGCTCCTTCGCGCGAATCTCGACACTATGCACCGGATGGCTGAAGCGCTTCTCGAATTCGAGGTCCTCGACGACCCTCAGTTGGACAAACTCATGGCAGGTGAGCGTCTCGAAAAAGTCGACATCGAAGAGAACGGCCGAGCGTCAGCCCCGGAAGAGGCTGACAAAGAATCGGTAGAGGGCGAAACAGACTCGGACAATGACGGGGAACCCTCCGAAGAAACCGGATAATGAAAAAGCGCGATCCCCGAACGACAAGGCAGAGCCGCTGGCTCTGCCTTCTTTTTTATGAATAGACCACAACCCGATGTCTTCAGGGTCGGTTCACAAGAGTTTTGCCTGACTGAACGTACGCTTGTCATGGGCGTACTCAACGTCACCCCTGACTCCTTCTCTGACGGCGGCCGATTCCTAGACCCAGATGCTGCACTCCGTCAGGCGGAACGGATGATCGAAGAGGGTGTCGACATCATAGATGTCGGCGGGGAAAGCTCGCGCCCTGCCGGTCCCTACGGTGATGGGGCAGAGCGCGTGTCCGAAGAAGAGGAAACGCGGCGCACTGCTCCCATCATCTCGGAGATCGTACGTCGATTCGGAACGCCCATTTCGATTGACACGGTCAAGCCGTCCGTAGCCCGATCGGCGCTGGACGCGGGCGCAACGGCCGTCAACGATATCAGTGGACTAGCCGATCCCGCCACGATCGAAACTGCCGTCTCGACTAATGCATCTGTCTTCATCATGCACATGAAGGGAACCCCAAAAACGATGCAGAGGGCGCCTCGATATCAAGATCTGGTCGGTGAGATCATGGCATTTCTTCGCGAACGTGCTGAGCAAGCAGAGGTCGCCGGCATCCCCAGGGACCGGATCGCCATTGACCCGGGCCTAGGTTTCGGAAAGTCTTATGAGGACAACTACGGCATCATCCGGAGTCTCGATGCCCTTCTCTCCCTTGGCTACCCGCTTCTGGTCGGGCCGTCTAGGAAGACCTTCGTCGGTCTTGACTACGAGCTTCCTCCTGAAGATCGCGAGGAGGGAAGCCTCGCCGCCTTCGCCCTGTGCGCCGCTGCGGGAGCGCACTTAATCAGAGCCCATGACGTAAAGGGAGCACGACGAGCGCTCTTCGTGGCAGACCGCTTTAAAGCTGGCGAGGCTTCTTGGGAACGACCCTAAACTACTGAATAATCAACACCTTCCTCTCAGCTGAGCACGTCCCACTGTCAGCTTGACAAACCCTAGAGGCAAGGATAGATTCCAGTTGACTCCTCTTCATCGCTTTGCAGAAGCACTCAAAACGACTTCATGAACTCCGATTTCGCAAGAATAAGAGACGCTAGGGTCATACACGATGGTGAAAACCAGGCTCTGCTGATCGAATTTAACGACGGCAAGGTCAGGCAATTTTCACCAAAAGAGCTCTACGAAGCCACAGGTTATCTCGGGCAACCCCCGCCGGAAGCGAACACGACCGGATCGCAGAGACGGGCGTCCGAAATAATCTCCAAACGGCGTCGCTAGTAGCCTACCATGATCAAGCCTCTGGTCGAACAGCTCTGCCGCGTATACACGATCGCGTGCCCCGCGTGCGGAGCGGAGAACCCTTTCCCACGATACACTCGCGACGTCTGCCGTGCCTCATCGACTGGTGCGGATGGTCACCCGCTCAAGGTGTCCATCCGTGCCGAAGGTGATTTCCCGGTCTGGGTGGGACCGCTCACCTTCTTTTGGGGGTGCTGCTCGACCTGCAACTTCTCCGGCCAAGTCGACGACGGCGATTTCCGACAATGGAAGAAGAAGAACACCACTAAGTATCTCAGTGGTTTCTACGACGGTGCCCTCGACAACGTCAAGACCAAGGGCACTTTAGGACAGGGACCGCTTGGCCTCCTCAAGAAAGGCCATAGCGAAACCGACATGTATCTCCGACTCCTCAGCCAGTTCTACTCGGGGATCTACACGGAAACGCTGAAGACAGCCCCCGCCGCCGGTACACTTGCTCGCTCATATCTCAGAGTCGCTTGGATATTTCGCGACACGGAGCGTCTTTATTCAGACTTTGATCCATCCTCCGCCCAGAACCTCCTCAAGGAGGTCAAACCTGCTTGGAACCGGGAGATAAAGCCGAACTCCAACTACCCAGTCGTACCCGGGATCGCCGCAAACGAGGTCGAGGCCCTAAGGTTCGCGATAGCCTACTTCGAGTGGAACTTCCAGACGCTCTCCTCCGCCGCGGGTGTGGAGGACGAGATGCGACTGATGACGCTGATGGCCGAGATCAGCTACCGAATTTACGAACAGACCGGGGACGAGGCCGACTTCACCAAAGCGCAAAATGGTTTCAGCGGCACGATGCAGAAGTGCCTGAGCGTCGTGAACGACAAATCGATCGTCGGTGGTGCCGTCAACCGTGCAAAAGACACGCTGGAAAAATCCGGCGATCGGGGCCGAGAGCTTCGTGCACTGAAGGACAGCTACGACAAGAACGGTCCATCTGAGACCGCTTCCCCACCACCACCTCCACCCTGTTCCAAGAAATCCGCACCGGCTGCCGCAAAGACACCGAAAGCTGACACCGTTGACGCTCCGGCCAAGGCCAAGCCTGCAGTACCGGCGGCAGCCGACCCGCCGTCCGCAAACGGCAGCGACTCCAGCGTCCAGAAGAAGGTGGAACAGCTCGACAAGGAGAATCGCCGATGGATGCGTCTTGCGAGCACGTCGGAACTGACGGGACTTCCGAACAGCTTGATGCTCAAACGCCTCCTCCTGCCGGGTCTGTTCAAGGCAGTAGCTGCCAAACGTCAGCCCTTAGGCTGCATCCTGATATCGCCTGAAGATATCACAGAAATCAACGGCAAGTATGGACGAGAGTCGGGTGACAAGTTGATCAAAGAGTTCGCTGAATGCCTCAAAACGCTTGTCAGGAAGGGCGAGCGCTTGATCCACCTAGAAGGAGTGAACTTTGCAATCCTCTCCCCGAACCTTGCCGAGCATCAGGCCAGGAAGCGCGCGGACGGCATCCACAAGGAGTTGACCTCTCGGCGGTTCACAGTAAACGGGAACGCTTTGTTGATCGGTGTCAGCATGGGTTTTTCGCTGATACAATCATACACGGCCCCCCCAAAAAGCCTTCAGGAAGGTCTCTACAAGCGATCGCTCCAGGCTCTCGACAACGCAAAGATCAAGGGCAACCAGATCGAGTATCTCCAGCAGAAATAGCTGCCATCTCCTCGCCCGGCTGACTGGGCCAACCACACTCATTACCGAGCGGATCCGTTCCAGGACGCTCACACCACAGGCATCGAATCACCACGGAGACCCCATGTCGAAACAGAAGGCCTATGCTTGGGCCGGTGTCGATATCGACGGTGCAAACGAGACCAAGGACAGAATCAAGCAGATCGTTCGTGGAACCTTCGGCCCCGAAGTCCTCACGGAAATTGGCGGCTTCGGGGGGTTGTTTCAGCCAGGATGGCGGGACCTTGAGGATCCAGTCCTCGTCGCAAGCACGGACGGCGTCGGAACCAAGCTGAAAGTCGCTTTCCTGATGGGCATCCACAACACCGTGGGCGCCGACCTCGTATCCCACTGCGCAAACGACATTCTCGTTCAAGGTGCCCGGCCGCTCTTCTTCCTCGACTACCTCGCCATGGGCAGACACGACAGTGAGGTCGTAGAAGCCGTTGTCCAAGGCGTGGCCGACGGCTGCACGGCAAGCGGCTGTGCGCTCTTAGGTGGCGAGATGGCCGAGATGCCGGATTTCTATGCGCCTGGCGAGTATGACCTGGCAGGTACCATTGTCGGCATGGTCGACAAGCCGCGGATCGTAGACGGCAGACGCGTCGAACCCGGTGATGTCCTGATCGGTCTCCCAGCAGCGGGTCTGCACACGAACGGTTATAGCCTCGCCAGAAAGCTCCTGTTCGAAATAGCCGGCTACACTTTCGACTCCCACGTCGATGCTCTCGACCAGACCGTCGGCGAAGCCCTACTGACACCGCATCTGTCCTATGTCAACGCCGTATCCATTGCCGAAAAGGCAGGCGACATCAGAGGCATGGCGCACATCACGGGTGGCGGCTTGATCGACAACGTGCCTCGATCCCTCCCCGATGCCCAAAGCGCCGTCGTAAGGCGCGGTACCTGGCCCGAACTGCCGATATTTGATCTCTTGGCCGATATCGGCCAAGGCATCGAGCAGGATGAGCTGTTCCAAGACTTCAACATGGGTGTCGGATACGTGTTGATCGTCGCACGAGACGATGCGGAGCAAACGATCGAAGCGCTGACCCGTGCCGGTCATGCTGCCTACGCTATCGGAGAAACCTTTACCGGCGAGGATACTCGCGTCTCGATCGTGTAGTCGTGCTCTATCGCATCCTCCTATTTGGGATTCTGGTGTTCGTTGCAGTCAGGGCACTCTTTCGCCTGTTCGTCAAACGAATCCTGACCGCTAATCATCACCAGACCGCCCAGCCACCCGATCTGGGCGTGGATCCTAACACGATTCAGGACGCGGATTTCACAGACATCTCCGATGTGGGCAGCTACGTGAAGAACCCACCCAAAAAGCAGTGAAGATCACCAAAATCGAAACCATCCACGTAGGCGAGTTCACGAACATCCTGTTTGTCCGAGTGCACACGGATGAGGGCATTACGGGTATTGGGGAGACCTACTACACCCCGGAACAGACGCAAGCCTTCATACACGAGGTGGCGGGGCCGATGTTGATCAGGCAGGATCCGCGTGACGTCGAAACTCACTGGAGACGACTCTACGACGCGACGCATGTGTATGGGAACCGGGGCAACGAGATGCGCGCGATCTCAGCGATTGAAGTGGCTCTTTGGGACATCCTCGGTAAAGTCGCTGGTCTGCCAGTATACCGTTTATTGGGAGGCGCCTTCAGAGATCGAATCCGGGTTTACAACACCTGCGCGGGCCCTCTTTATGGACGAGGAGTACCGGGGGTTCCACGCAAAGAAACGGAACGTCACACAGACGACAGGTATGAGGACCTTACCGCCTTCACGACGGACGCGGGTTCACTCGCAAAGGACTTGTTATCCGAGGGTATCACGGCCATGAAGATCTGGCCTTTCGATTCCTACGCCGTCTCGACAAACGGCACGAGTATCAGTCTGCCGGACCTCGAGCGCGGTCTGGAGCCTGTGAGGCGGATCCGGGACGCCGTAGGCGACGAGATGGAAATAATGCTTGAGGGTCACGGATACTGGACCCTCCCGGCCGCAGCCCGAATCGCCCGAGCCCTCGAACCATATCGACCTTTCTGGATCGAGGACTTCATCAAACCTGACAACCCGAAGACGCTCGCGCGACTCCGTGACGAAACCAGCATACCGATCTGTGGCAGCGAACTGGCATTCACACGCTATGCGGCCAGAGACCTAATCGAGCTCGGTGCAGTCGACATCGTCATGACGGATGTCACTTGGACCGGCGGCATCGGTGAATCAAAACGGATTGCCGCCCATGCTGAGACCTACAACCTGCCGTTCGTGTCCCACGACTGCACCGGGCCCATCACGCTCCTGGCATCGATTCATCTGTCCGTTCATTGCCCAAACGCTCTGATTCAGGAGAGCGTTCGGGCCTACTACCGCGGGTTCTATCGAGACCTCACGACACATCAGCCCCGAATCGAGAACGGCTACGCCTATCCACCCGAGTTACCAGGTCTGGGTACGGAACTTAGGCAGGCTATTCTCGAACGACCTGATTGCACCGTAAGGAAGTCAATCTGATGGGAAAGAGAAGGATAGCCCGAAAGACGCCGGGAAAGAATGCGGCCTCGGTCAGAGGCGAGATCGGGAAGGAGAATTTCGCACCCGTTTATTTTTTCCATGGACCCGATGATCTAGAGCGTGACGAGCTCGTAACAGATGTCATCAACGCGGCTCTCGACCCGGCCTCACGCGCATTCAACCTCGACATCCTCGTAGGAAACGAACTGGATGTTTCGGATGCAATCAACCGAGCATCAGCTTTCCCGATGATGGGGCAGCGTCGCGTAGTCGTAATAAAACGTATTGAGGACGTTGCCGAAGCATCGGCCCGAGCCTTCCTTCCGATCGTGGAGTCGCCTGCGGAAAGCACAGTCCTGATCTTCACGGCAACCAAGGTCGACGGACGACGAAAGTTCTTTTCTGCGCTGAAGAAGACTGCCGTTGCAGTCGAATTCAAGATCCCGTATGAGAACGAAATACCTGGCTGGATCAACGAACGTGCGGAGCGCATGGGTTTGAAGATGGACAAGGAAGCGATACACCTCCTCGCCCTGTCGCTCGGACCAAAGCCACGGGAGATTGTTAACGAACTCGAAAAACTCGACCTCCACGTCGGCGAGAGACGTAACGTAACCCAGGAAGACATCAAGTGGATCATAGGCGGATCCCATGATGCGAGCGTATTCGATTTCACCGATGCCGTCGGAAGCCGGGACCTAGAAACTTCGCTCATACTGCTCCAGAACCTGCTGGAACAGGGAGATAAGCCGCTCGCCATTCTCGCGCCATTGATCCGTCACATTGGCATACTTCGAAAGACCCGATGGTTGCTGGATTCGGGGCTGCCACGGTCGCAGTATGCCAAACAGATGAAGGTCCCACCCTTTGCCGTCGGGAAGTATGCAGATCAGGCGGGTCGATTTACGGATGAAGAACTCTGGTCCGCCTACCGGTCGCTGTTGAAGTCTGACGACCGGATCAAGTCAGGGGCGAGGACCCACAACGTTACCCTGGCAAGGACTGTGACCGAGGTCTGCGTGACCAAGCAACCTTGACAGCAACAGGGATCCCGATAGATTGAACGCTTGTTGTGCCCTGAAGCGTATGATACATTGAATTTATAACTTACAAAAATGTGGTAGAAAGGTGGTGATACCGTGTCTGCAGCGATGGAACTGACGAAGGAGAACTTTCAAACAGAGGTTATCGACAGTGACGTGCCCGTTCTCGTCGATTTCTGGGCAACCTGGTGTGGACCGTGCCGTGCCGTCGCGCCAATCATCGATGAGCTGGCTGCGGAGTATGAGGGAAAACTCAAGGTCGGCAAGGTCGACGTCGATGCCGAGCAGCAGTTGGCAGGAGACTTCGGTGTGCGAAGCATCCCCACGCTTCTGATCTTCAACGGTGGGAAGCTGGCTGAGCAGTTGGTGGGAGCCGTCCCGAAGAGCGAGCTGGTCGACAAGCTCCAAGGAATTCTGGAACCCGCGGCGGCGTAACGCTGACCGAGAGGCAAAGAGAAAGCGGTGAGCATCTCCAGATGCTCACCGCTTCTTCGTTCAGAACTTCCTGGAATCATTGGAGCACGAATCGCTTGAAGTAGACGGTCGTCACCTCGCCCAGATCCTTGAGAAGAGGTGAACCATTGATCTCGTCCTTTATCCGCACCTTGATACGCTGCCGGTCCTCCGCCTCGTCCAGCCGCCTGAAGGAGGTGCTGGCGAGTAAACCGAACACCAGATCGTGGAGCTGCGTTTCCGCAAGCGGATCTTCTAACACGGCAAGTGCCTCATCCGTATCGACCTCGACGGTCACCTTCGCCATCAGGAACCGGATCCCCGAGTCGTCTGGCGGGTTCATCACCATCTCGTCGAGATCGACAAGCCGCGGCTGTTCGATCTCGAAAATCGGGCGCTCACGCTCCTTGACCTGACCTTCCTCCTCCGGGGGTTCCTCAATCAGACCAGGATAATAGACCTGAGTGATCAGGTAAAATGCGACGACTCCCTGACCCAGAAGGATCACGAAGATCAGGACAATGAACTGCGAGAGACGGGAACTTGGCCCTTCCTTAGGTGGCGCCTCGCCTTCTTCGCCGCGTTCAGCCTCTTCTTCTTCTGCCATCGTTCAATGACCTCACGGACTGTTTACATTGACCTTGGACAGCTTGAAGCTTTGTCGCACACCTGACGCTTGATTTGCGCTAGTCGCGCTCCTATCATTCTTGGAGAGCCAACCAAACACAAGCACCGGTAAGTCGTTTAAACATTAAGGCTTATGATTTGTCCCGTCAACCCGGTCAGCTTCCTGATGGTCCTCTTCATAACCACCTCGAGGAAATAATGGATATCCAAAAGGTCGTGATTCCCGTGGCCGGCTCCGGGACCCGTCTCTTGCCTGCGACGAAGTCCCAGCCGAAAGAGATGCTCCCGGTTGGCAGAAAACCGGTTGTTCAGTATGTCGTTGAGGAAATGGTGGATCAGGGCCTGACCAAGCTCATGTTTATCACCGGACGCGACAAGAGAACGATCGAGGATCATTTCGACCGGGACCCGGAACTGCTCAACCATCTAGCTCAGATCGGCGAAGAAGGCCTGCTTGAAGAGACGGACTATGAAAGAGAAGGGGCCCGATTCTTCTACACACGTCAGATGATTCCGAAGGGGCGGCACACACCGGCCGGACTCGGAGACGCCGTCAGAACCGCGCGTGACTTCGTCTCATCAGAACCTTTTATTGTTGCCTTGGGTGATACGATCATCCGATCCGGAAATCACGCCGGGCTGATTCGCCGAATGATCAAGTCACACAACAACAACAACGCCTCATGTACGATAGCCGTAACGAAAGTCGAACCAGACGAAGTCGCGCAATACGGGATCGTGTCGCCCGTCGGACGGGGCAGGAAGGACTTCGCGATCGACGACATCGTCGAAAAGCCAGAACCGGACAAGACCCCGAGCCGTCTGGCCGTGGCAGGTCGATACATCTTCACTCCCGATATATTCAATGCGATCGATCGAACAGTTCCGGGAGACCGCGGGGAGATCGAGTTGACCGATGCAATCCGTTACCTAATCCGGAATGGACATACCGTTCGGTGCGTCCATCTCCGAAAAGAAGAGCATCGGTACGATATAGGGAACCCGGAGTCGTACTTCCGATCCTTCATCGACTTCGCTTTGTCGGACCAGCAGTACGGCTATAAGATCCGTCAGTACTTCCAGCAGAGGCTTCGCGACTTCTAGATGACCCGTTCGTTCCTGGCTACCGCCCCTGGCCGTGCCGGCATCATCGGAAATCCGACTGACATGTATGGCGGGAGCGTCATCTCCTGTTCCACGCAGGAGCGCGCTGCTGTCCTGATCGAGCCGTCAGACGATCTCTCCTTTCACCTTTCAAGTGACACTTTTATCGTCAGGAGCCCCGACGACCTGAAACTCGATGGCGGTTACTTCGATGTCGCCAAATCGATCTGTGACTTTCTCGACCTAAGTGACCGGAAGTTCTCGCTTCGATGGGGCTGCAACGTACCTTTCAGCGCCGGTCTCTCATCCTCCTCCGCCGTGATGGTCTCCATGCTCAGTGCGATCTTGGCCTTCTTCGATCGAGACGAGCACCTCTACTCCAGGGCAGAGATGGCTCGGCATATCGAACTGCACTACCTCGTTCTCTGTGGGTACCAGGACGCATATATGTGCGCCTTCGGTGGGGTCAACTACATGGACTTCCGACGAAAGCAATTCTACCGGTCGTTTGGAGACGAACCCTACACCACAATGGAGCCTCTTGCGCCCTACCTAAACGATTTCCCTTTCATCCTCGCCCATACGGGGGTCAAACGCAGTTCGGGAACCATACACAAACCAATCCGTGAAAGGTGGCTTGAGGGAGATCGCGAAGTCCTCCGATCCTACAACCGGATCGCGCACCTAGCACGGATGGGTAAGCGCGCGATGCTTGCTGGAGACTGGGAAGAGCTGGGCGAGTTGATGATGGAGAATCACAGCATCCAGAAAGAGCTCGGCGGGTCAAGCCCCGAGAACGACAGTCTCATAAAGGCCGCGATCGAAGGGGGTGCAATGGGAGCAAAGCTGGCAGGTGCAGGCGGAGGCGGTACGATCATCGCACTCGCCACCGACCCCGAGCAGGTAATCGAAGCGGTGAAGGATCCCGGTGCAAGCCGTATTCTGATGCCGCGTCCGACTCCGGGGGTTACTGTCAGAGAGATCCAGACCGATTCAGACAGGAAGGAAGCGGAGGACGAGCTCGCTTCCAGGGCCGCCCAGGAAGACTTTCACTAGAAGCAGATAGGCGTTCCTAAAAAGAGCGAGAGGCGTTCCAGTTTCCATAACTTATGCTGAACCTGAAACGCCTCTCGCTTTTCTTCAACGCCTTTGATCTTCTAGACGACTCTTGGCAGCCCCTGCTTGCCGCCGATCTGGAGTGCACACTCCCCTTTCAGAACACGCTGCAAGTCGTCACCGACAAACTCCTTTCGCCACCCGGACAATAAACGCGATTCCTGCTTCGCGGCACTGTTCAGGACCGCATCTCGCACGTCGCTGCGGGACCCGATCAGTGCCGGATCCACCCCCTTGTCGAGTGCTCGCCCACGCACGAAGGCAAGCCCGAACTCGACACGCACATCGTCCCGCGAAGTCGACTGATTAGGTTTCGGAAGAGGCTTGATTCGTCTTTCCTTCGCTTCCTCGACGATCTTGATCAACTCACGTCCATAGCGATCGACCGTGGACGATTGAACCGCCCGTATTTGCCGAAGCTTCGCAAGCGTCGCAGGTCGCGCCTTTGCGACAGCGACGAGGACTTCGTCTCCCACGACGTGACGTCTCGGTACATCCAGCTTCTCGGCGCGCCGCTCTCGCCAGGCTGTCACGGCTTGGAGTATGCCGAGATCCCGATCGGCCACGCGCCCCCCCCCTTTGACACGCGTATATTGGTCTTCAGGGTCGCGAGGCTCGTAGCCCGCAGGATCGTTGAGCGCGTTCAGCTCCTGTTCCATCCACTGGGTCCGCCCGTTCCTACTAGCGCACTCGATGATCCAATCACGTATCGCGGGCAGGTATCGCACATCATCAAGCGCGTAGGCGACCTGTCTCTCAGAAAGGGGTCTCTTAAGCCAGTCCGTTCGGGTCTCTGTCTTCTCAAGGGACAGATCGAGAGTGTACTTTGCTAGATCCTGGAGTGAAAGCGAAGCTCGCAGTCCGACGAACCCTGCCGCGATTCGTGTGTCGAAGATATTCTTAGGTGAACGACCGGTCAGGCGTTTGAGGATCGTGAGGTCCTGCGGTGAATCGTGGACAATCTTGACAACGCTGGGATCCGCCAGAATTCCACCTAACGGACCGAATGCATTGAGGGATAACGTATCTACGAGATAGCACTGTTCCTGGTCAATCGAAAGTTGCACGACACCCAGTTGGGGATAATAGGTACGTTCCCAGACAAATTCGGTGTCCAGACCGATCAAGCCTGCCTCTCTGGCTTCGTCGCAAACCGCAGCGAGCCCCTCAATAGTCTCTATCATATGTCCTCAGGTTGGGCTTCAGTGGACGCGGAATATAACACGATGCCCGCCCCCTGCCACCTAGTGATCAACTTGACACCCCCTTAGGCCGACTGCATCATAAGCGGCCTTGATCACCTTTGGGGAACGATGGACATCACACGCCGAAAGCTGAATCGCGACCAGATCGTGTATACTCACGATCGAGGAACGCCACCCGTCCTCGAGATCAACTCGGGAGAGACCGTCGTCTTCGAAACGCACGATGCAAGGACTGGCACCATCCGCGCAGATTCCGACCTTCTCGACCAGCCACATCCCGACGGATCCAACCCCGCTACAGGACCCGTTTGGGTTCGACAGGCCCAACCTGTCGATTCGCTGGCCATACACATACTAGACATCGAGCTCGCCGACCGCGCTTTCGTCGCCGTCAAACGGAACATCGGGCTCCTTGGCTCTCAGGCATCACATTCCGCGACGCGAGTAGTCGATGTTCGAGACGGCTATGTCCACTATCCTGGCAATCGCTTCCCTGTTCGCCCAATGGTTGGCGTCATCGGAACGGCCCCTGCGGGTGATGCCATCCCAACAGCGTATCCGGGAATCCACGGCGGCAATATGGACAATCGCTATGTAACCGACGGTTCAACCGTGCATCTGCCCGTCCACGTTCCCGGCGCACTCTTCGCACTCGGCGATGTGCACGCGGCAATGGGCGACGGCGAAATCACAATGGTAGGTCTCGAAGCAGCAGCGTCAGTCACCGTCCGCATAGAGCTGATTAAAGGCCTACAAGTCAGCCGCCCGTGGATTGACCGACCCGATTGCTGGGTCACAACCGGCGACGCTGAAGATCCGACAGATTCGCTCCGAGTGGCCGCCGCCGAAATGGTCGCACTGCTCCGGCGCGAGCTGCACATTTCGTTCGAGGACGCCTACATGCTGATGAGCGCGACCTGCGACGTGCAGATCTGTCAGGCCTGCGACCCTGGCAACTTCCCCGTCACTTCCCGGGCCGTCTTCCCAAAAACCGCTTCATGACCGGAGGCGAAATCCTTGTAGCATGTCTAGAGGCGCAAGGCGTCACGACTATCGTCGGTATGCCTGGGAACCAGAACATCTGGATCTATGACGCGCTTCTCCGTTCAAAGATCCAACACTACCTGATCCGCAACGAGCAAGGTGCCACGCTGATCGCCAACGGGTACGCACGTGCGACTGGTGAGGTCGGTGTTGCTCTGACAGTCCCTGGCCCAGGTGCGACAAACGCCTCCACGGGCATCGTCGATGCATACACAGACTCTGTCCCCGTGCTCCTGATAACGGGTGGCACCGAGGTCTCACTCGATGGTCGAGACCGGAGTAAGTGTTTCCACGGTCTCCATCAGGAAGCGTTCTTCAGACCGATCACGCGAGCCTTCGAACGACCGGCTTCAGTCGAAGAGATTCCATCGGCAGTCGAGAGTGTGTTCAAGTCACTTCGAGCGCCCCGACCCGGCCCTGCGGTTATTGAGCTACCCGTCGATATCGCCGCCCTTACGGGTGACGTCCAGATTCCGCCCAGAGTCGACACACAGATTGCGAGTATCGACCCATCCGAGATCGATCGGGTGGCAGAAAAGATCGAGAGCTACGAGCGCCCTGTCCTGCTGATCGGGAAGAGCGTCGAGGACACAGACGCCTCAGAGGGCGTGAAAGCTCTCTCCGAAAGGCTCGACGCGCCCATCCTGTTCACACGACTCGGGAAGGGCGCGATCACTGATCGCCACCCCGCCGTTGCTGGGCATATCCACGCAAAGATCGGGAGAATGCTCCTCTCCCAGGCGGACGGTTTGATCGCAATTGGCTGCCGCTTCACGCAAATCGATACGCGCAGCTGGCAACTGCCGATCCCCGAGAGACGCGTTCAGCTCGACGTAGATCCGAGCGAGATCGGACGCGAGTATCCGATCGAAGCGGGTGCGGCTGGCCATCTGCAGTCCAGCCTGAGCCTCCTCGCTGACCGTCTATCCCTCCGCTCGCAAACGAACTGGCGCACCTCGACAGATCGCATTGTATCGGACTTGCGATCCGCCCAACCGCCTCTTGAACTCTTTAGCGCCATCCGCAAGCACACGCAAGACAGTGCCATCTTCAGTGTCGATGTAACATCCTTCGGTTATCGGTCGTTCGACGAGCTCCCCATCTACGAACCACGAACCCACCTCTACCCCTGCCACTCGGTAACCCTAGGATTCGGTCTGCCGGGAGCGATCGGCGCTAAGCTGGGTCGACCGGAGCGGCAGGTCATCGCCTTCTGCGGTGATGGCGGGTATCAGATGACTTCCTTCGAGCTCGCGACCGCAGTCGAGCACGGCATCGCGATCACCGTGGTTGTCATCAACGACGGGAGCTTGAGTGCCATACGTGGTTCGCAGGCAAAGACCTTCAACGGACGGGTAATCGACACGGACATGCAGGTACCGAGGATCGCTGACGCCGCAACCGCTTTCGGTGCAAGAGGAATCCGTGTCGAGACACCCGACCGTTTCGAGGCGGTTTTCGCGGATGTCGTCGGGCTCGGTGGCCCGACCGTAATTGAGGTCATGATGCAGGAACACCGGGACGAAATAATCCAGAGGGTCCCATGGCTATACCCGGATTAAGGAGACGAGATGGACCTGAATCTCAAGGGAAAGGCGGCTTTGATCACTGGGGGGAGCAGGGGCATCGGCAGGTATATCGCCGATTGCTTCGCCTCAGAGGGAGCCAATATAGCCATCTGCGCGAGGAACGAATCGGACCTGAACGATGCGGTCATCGACCTAGAGCACCACGGCACACGCGTGATCGGTGTAGTTGCAGATGTGAGCGAGTCCGGGGAGACCGAGCGCTTCGTAAACGATGCTGTAGGACAACTTGGCCAAATCAACTCCCTCATCTGTAACGTCGGTGGCCACGAAGGTGAGGGACTCGAATCCTCGACCGACGAGAACTGGATTCGAACATTCGACCTGAACCTATTCCATGCTGTCAGAGCCGTGCGCGCCTCGATCCCCCACTTCCGGAACGGTGAAGGCGGATCGATCACGATCATCTCATCGATCTCCGGTTGGAAGCCTTCTGACTCTAGGGCGCAGTATGGCGCAGCAAAGGCCGGTGAGATCTTCCTCGCCGGATCACTTGCGTGGGAGTTGGCCGACATCAATGTGCGCGTCAACACCGTCTGTCCTGGATCGACGGTGTTCGAGGGTGGCGGATGGGATAGATTCCGGGCCGGAAATCCGGAGGATTATGCGAGGTTCGAGGACCGAGAGTTTCCGTCGAAACGTCTCGGGTCTCCGGAAGAGATAGCGGACGTGACCGTATTTCTGGCTTCTGATCGAGCCAGTTGGGTCAACGGGGTGGCCATCCCGGTGGATGGTGCGCAGGGAAGACCAAACGCCTTCTGATTTTGGAGATCAATTCCCGAAAGCAATCCTGGAGCAGCGCCACCACGCGCCTAGTCGAAACTGAAACTTTGTTAGCGCACCGACTTCGAGACCATCCAGATCGACGCCGCGGAATGGTCAGGTGACTATACCGATCTTCTTGCTAGCAGCACACACCTGAATAAGAGGCCGCTGCTGACAGCATCAAGCTTTGTGTGGCGACAGGGCTGGACGATCAAGAACGACTGAAGGAGACATAGAGATGAAGAAGAGAGTCTTGATGTTTGGCGGAAGCGGAATGGCGGGGCGGTGGGTCGAGTGGCTAACTCAAAGCTTCGGGGAGCGCGTCGAAATCGTCGGCCTAGTTGATGTGGTCCCGGATGTGCTAAAGAAGCAGGCCGAGATACTCGGACTCGGCGACCACCAGCTGTTCAGCGATGCCCAAGAAGCCCTGGCGAACTGCGAAGCGGACATCGCTGGTATCGCCACGCCTCCGCAGTTCCACGAACAGGCCGTGATCGGCGCGCTTGAGGCCGGGATGTCTGTCATTACGGAGAAACCGATTGCAGACACCCTCGAATCGGCCAACCAGATGGTTGCTGCTGCAGATCGCACGGGTCTCCCCTGCGCTGTCATCCAGAACTACCGATACGAACCGAACAAGCAGGAACTCAGACGAATCAGGGAGTCTGGCGAACTAGGCCGCCTGCAGCACGTTATCGGTCGGTATGCGTGCGACTACCGAAAGCCCGGCGCCTGGGGTAAACAGTGGCGTCACGACATGGACTTCGGGCTTCTGTTCGAGGGATCGGTCCATCACTTTGACATGCTTCGTTTCCTATCGGGCGGAGACTGCGAGACGCTTGTCGGTTTCGGCTGGAATCCCGCCTGGTCGAGCTTCAAGCACTTCTCAAGCGGCATGTATCTGATGCGCATGAGCAACGGCATACACACGTTTTATGAGGGAAACAGCTCAGCTGCGGGCATCACGAACTGCTGGCACAACGAGCACTACCGAGCAGAGTTCGAGGAAGGCACAGTGGAGGTCTGGGGAACGGATCAGGTTATGATCACGCGAGTCGGTGAAACCCCTCAGCAATACACCGCACCTGAGCTGCCTTGGGAGAACCATCAGTATCTTTTTGCCGAGTTTCTCGACTGGCTGGACGGGGGCGAGCCCTCCTCGACTCGCATCCAAGATAACATAAAGAGCTTTGCGATGGTCATAGCGGCCATGCAAACGACTCTAGATGGGCAGCCGAAACAGATCTCAGATCTTATCGGATAGCATCACGTGAAACCCAATATCGTCTTCATCTTCTCCGATCAGCATCGTGCCTGTACTACCAGCCTCGAGGGTGCTGCAGTCCAGACACCCAATCTGGAACGCATGGCAGCCGAAGGTATCACACACAAGAACTGTATCTCCAACGCGCCTGTCTGCACACCCTGGCGGGCCTCTTTTCTGACAGGTCAGTACCCCCTCACGAACGGGGTCTTCCTGAACGACCTTCAGCTCTCGACGAACAGACCTACGCTAGGCACGTGTCTGAAGGACGACGGATACCGCACAGGATACATTGGAAAGTGGCATCTTGACGGAAGTCAACGTGCGGGGTTTACCCCCCCAGGTCCCAGAAGACAGGGCTGGGACTTCTGGGCTGTCCTCAACTGCACGCATCGATATACGTCGTCCGATTACTACCTGAACGATGACGCCACGAAGCGAAAATGGGACGGGTACGACGCCACATCCCAAACCGATGTCGCCCTGGAATTCATCACTGCTGCCGACGAGGACGATCGACCGTTTGCACTCGTAGTATCCTGGGGTCCACCCCACAATCCGTATCGTGATCTCCCCAACGAGTATCTCAAGTTGTATCCGATCGAAGAGGCCGAGGTCCGGCCGAACTGCGAGACGCCCAGCAAGGAGGATCTTTCAGGCTACTACGCTCACGTAACCGCTCTGGACCACGAGCTCGGGCGGATCCAGAACCTGCTCGAGCAGAAGGGCCTGATGGAAAACACCGTCTTCATCTACACCTCGGATCACGGGGATATGGTCGGGTCACAGGGTGAGCAGCGAAAGCAGAAGCCCTGGGACGAATCGATCCGTGTTCCCTTCGTCATTCGGTGCCCGGGCCAGCAGAAGAAGGGAGTGACAGTCAACAAACCGATTAACATGGTAGATCACATGCCTACCCTCCTGTCCTTTTCAGGTATCGACATACCAGAATCCGTGGAGGGCCGGAACGTGTCAGGCCTGTTCACTGGGCACGAGCCAGATGGTGACGATGTCGCCCTGACCATGTGTATCGCGCCGTTTGGAGAGTATACCGGTCTTCCTTGGCGTGGCGTTCATACCACGCGATACACTTACACTCGTCGGCTCGATGGCCCTTGGCTCCTCTTCGACAACGAAACCGATCCCAATCAGCTCCATAACCTGATCGACCAGCCAGAGTATGCTCCCCTTCAGGCAGAGCTCGAAAGCTACCTGACGAGGCTACTTGAAGAGCGCGGCGATCCCTTCAAACCCGCACAATACTACCTCGACAAGTGGGGGTTCGAGGTCAACGAGAAAGGCACGATCCCTTACACCAACTAACCCCTCAATCTCGATTTTTGGAGTCCACATGAAGATCACAGATGTTAGATGCTTCCCGTGCTTCAAGGGCAGCCGGAACTACCTGTTCGTGAAAGTCGAGACGGACGAAGGCCTTTATGGTATCGGAGAGTTCGGGATCACTTGGAAGGAACAGGCAGGGATCGGTGCGATTGAGCATATGAAGACGGACCTGATCGGTCAGGACCCCCTCAATACGGAGTATCTCTGGCAGTTGCTGTTGCGGGGCGACTTCTTCCCTGGTGGCCGGATCAACATGGCCGCTCAGAGTGCGATCGACATCGCGCTTTGGGACATCAAAGGGAAAGCCCTGAATCAGCCCGTGTATATGCTGCTTGGCGGGAAGATGCGGGATCGCGTTGTCTGCTATAAGGGCATCGGTGGAAAGACGCCGGCCGCGACGGCCCAGAACGCGAGGGATCGTGTAGCGGAAGGCTTCAAGTTTGTCCGTCTTAGTGTGATGGACAGGGAGGGTGTCCTTGACGGTCCGGCTGCCGTCCGCGATGCCGTCGAACACTTCGCTGCGGTCCGGGAGGCCGTGGGCCCTGAGATAGAGATCGTGATAGATGTCCACACTCGCCTCGACCCGCCAGACACTATCCGTCTTGGCAGAAAACTCAACGCTTACGATCCGTTCTTCATCGAAGACCCGCTCCGATGCGAGAACCCTCAGAGCTATCGGCTCGTTAGGCAGCAGGTACCCTGTCCTTTGGCCATCGGCGAACACTTCGCGACCAAATGGGAGTTCCGTCAGTTGATCGAGGAAGAGCTCCTGGACTATGCCCGCATCGACCTCTGCATCGTCGGAGGTCTGACCGAGGCCCGGAAGATTGCCAACTGGTGCGAGACGCACTATATCAAAATCGTCCCACACAATCCGCTCGGCCCCGTCAGCGCCGCCGCCTGCCTCCACCTTGATATCGCCACCGACAACTTCGCTGTCCAAGAAGCCGGTCTCGTAGGTAATGCGGTCTTGGATGACCTATTCCCGGTCCAGACTCCCTACGAGAATGGCTACATGCTCGCTCCCTCCTCCCCTGGCCTGGGGATCGAGTTCAATGAAGAAGCCGCAAAAGCCTATCCTTTTAAGCCCATGCACGGGCCTCGACTCCGAAGAAGTGATGGGTCGTTTACTAATTGGTAGACACGGAGGGAATAATCACCCAAACAGTCGGTGATCCTCATCCTTTACCTACTGAACTTGAGGATGAAACTACTCCACGGCCGGAGACACGAAGGTAGTTTAAGAGTTAGACTTGGTGGATATTTTCAATCTCTGGCGGAGATTTTAGCTCAACGATACCGTCATCCTTAACGACAATGCCGGCGACATAAAACCAGACGCCCCCCTCATAGCATGTTGCTAGATGGCTGATAATCCAACCTCTCGCATTTCAACCATCAGCGCGTTATCGTAAAAAAATCGCGAGTCAGCCGGCATCCAATGCCTGCTGACTTTGACCACACCGTGCAGTATTTTGTCAGGTAGCTTGTCGGCGATTTCGCGCAAGATGTACGCCTCTATGTTCTCCGTATCCTCCAAGCAGGGCTCTGAGGTTCCGCCTATTAATCCTAGTCACCGAGGTAGTCCGATGCAAACCGTTAAGGTTCCGTTCGGGATGTACTACAGTGATACGAAGTTCGAGATGACGTTCCCTGCCGAGTGGGAAGTCGAGGTCTCAGAGATGGCGGGAGGGCCGGACATCGGGGAGACCGGGATACGGAAAGCATTTGCGAATCCAATTGGGTCGGCAAGGTTGTCAGAGATCGCAAATGGTAAGAATTCAGTCGCGATTCTGATCGATGATCTCACCCGGCCTACGCCAGCTGGCCGGCTGATTCCCTATATCCTAGAAGAGCTGGCAGAGGCTGGGATCCACGAGGATCAAGTAAGAATCATCGGGGCTGTTGCTGCCCACCGTGCGATGATTCGACAGGATTTTGTAAAGAAGCTCGGCGAGAACATCGTCGATCGGATGCAGGTAGTCTGTCACAACGCGGACGACAACCTGGACTTTCTGGGTCACACCAGCCGGGGCATACCAATGTGGGTGAACCGTGACTTTATGGCCTGTCAAGTGCGGATTGCGCTGGGCATGATCACGCCGCGAGGCGGTTTCTTCGGCGGCGGGGCGAAGCTCGTGCTGCCAGGTGCGTCCGGGCGAGTGTCGATTGCCGCGAACCACCGCTACGTTCACGAGGGATTTCGCGAGCATCTCGACGAGGTAGCACGACTGGTAGGCCTCGACTTTCTCGTCAACCCCTGCCTGAACGCGGATCTCGAAATCGACGCGCTCGTCACGGGTGATCCGGTCGACGCTTACTGGGCGGGTGTCGCGATCGGGAAGAAGGTGTACGCCTCCCCATTCCCGGAGAAACCCGATATCGCCATCTTCAACGCATGGCCGAAGGATGCGGAGTTCACGCAGGCCGGTATGGCGATGGTGCCTGTCCAATCCGGAAACGCCCAGAACATGAAAGAAAATACAACAGTCGTGATCGCTACGGCCTCGCCGGAGGGTATGGGTTTCCATTCCGTCTTCGGTGCTGGAGCCGAGCTTCGCGGGAAACCCTCCCCCCAGAGATGGCGAACGATCATCTTCTCACCGAACCTGAACAAATGGGACGTGATGCTCATGTATGGCGAACACGCAACCTTCTGCAAGACTTGGGACGAAGTGCTCGCAGAGCTTCAACGAATCCACGGGAAACAGGCCCGTGTATCGGTTTTTCCTTATGGATCGATTCAGTACTGCGAGTGAGAGTTAAGGGATACGCTGATGTCGAGAGGTCTGTTCTTATGGGTGACCTTCTTCGTGCTCTGGCTTCTCGCACTCCAGCGCGCAACGGGGCACGCATTAAAGGTCGAGAGCCTACAGCTGCGCGGGACCACGTTCCAACCCGGTCCCGTGAACGCCTCGACCATCATGTTCCACGTCTGCCTGACAACGTTGCTTTGCGTGATCCTGATCGTGATCGTCTACGAGAACCCGGCGGTGCTCTGGTTCGGTGGACCAAGCGTGTTGGCTACGATTGTTCAGGGCGCGATGATCCGGCCCTACCGCGGCTTTTCCGAGGCCGCGCGTACACGTCGCATCTCACCCTACTGGATTACCGAACAGTGGCCCCTCGCTCTTCTGGGCCTGAGCACTAGCGCGGCCGGCTTCGTCTGGTATTTCCTTTCGGCCAACGCCTATCCTCTTCTGCTCGTCGGCTACAGCGCATTCTTCCTGTACGCCTTTGCCTTCTACTTCGAACACAGCAACGGAATCCGGATCACACCGACCACGTTTCAGTACGTACGGAGCTTTCCACGTCTCCGTGCATACGTGCATCGTAGACCTCGCTCAAAGGAACTGGGTCTGACGATACGTCGACGCAGGCGAGGCATCTACAAGCTTCGAATAAGGGAGCCGCACCAGTCAGATATCGAGTTGACCGCCAGCCTCTCCTCCCGACAGCGACTCACTTTGGAATTGGAGGAATACTTCATCAGAACGGACCAAGCGTAAGGCTCTCCTAGGCACACACCGACTGTTCAGATAATGGTCTGACCTCAAGACATCCCACATCATTCCTTCCTAGCTCGTCTTATTCGGTCTCTGGTTACCGGATTTTAACCCCTCTTGTTCCTCATTTACGGTGGATTCTTTCTGTTCTGGTTCTTCTGCACGCTCTGCAACGGAGTCACTATCTTTCACGACGCCTTCGAGACTTCGGCTAACTTTCCGGGCCTGCACGAAGTGACCACGAGGTCTCGCCGACCAAAATTTCTAAATCTGACTCTGGAAGAGATAAAACGTTAGGATCGTGCGAGAGTATCGAAGGTTGCAATTACAAACGACCGTTTCAGATGCATCCGACATAACTCAACCTTAACTGAGCGTTCGGACCGACGTGGACCTTCCTATTTATCGATACTTGGTCGGAAATGCTTTCCCTTTACGTGCACTCTGACCAGCGAGATCGAGGATGTGGATCGGGCGTCGGGCCCACTCCGGTGTGATGACCAGTTCTGTTCCCTTAACCAGATGGTCGGCGATGTTCTTGTAGAACTTCGGCCAGAGGCTCGCCGTGTTCCGTCCCTTCGTGATTACCTTCTGGTCACCCTGCTGCTGAATCATCTCGTAGGTCTGACCATCGAAAATGTAGCTGCCCGTCGTACCCGAGATCTCCAGCTGCCCGGCTTTCGGGTTCGTCTCGATGGAGGATACGGTCAAGTTCAGCCAGGCACCGTTCTTGAACCGAACCACTGCTGACGCCACATCCTCGTTCGTGTCCTTCTTCCAAGCTGTCTTCCGCGCCCAGAACCCGGTTTTTGCGTACCCGGTAACCTCTTTCATCTCGTCGTCGATGATCTGAAGCGCATACTCGAGCAGGTGCACGCCCCAATCATAAAGGATCCCACCCGAGATTGATTTGCTAGAGCGCCACCACTCACGCGGCATCTGATACCCTCCGATATGCGCTTCGACACGGTAGATATCTCCGATCGCCTTCTCCCGGTGAATATGCTTGAGCGCTTCGAGGACGCAGCCGTCCCAATGACGGTTATGGTAGGTCGAAAGAAGAAGTTTCCGCTTCTTCGCCTCTCGAATCATCGCATCGCATTCGGCCGTCGTGATTGCAAGCGGCTTCTCGCTAATCACACTCCGCCCCGACTGCAGACACTGGAGTGCCAGCTTCGCGTGCGTGTTGTGCGGCGTAATCAGCACAATCAGATTCACATTGGATTTTTTAAGCATCCGTGAGACGGATGCATAGGTCTCGATCTCTGGAAACTCCTCTTCAGCAACCTGTCGTCTCTCCGGGTCCACTTCAGCCACAGCAATAGGTGTCATACCTGCGATTTGCATATCCGTAAGGTGTCGGCGCCCCATGTTGAAGGCACCACCGTATCCAATCACGCCAACCTTGATGTCTTTCGCCCGCTTGAACTTGGCCATCCCATCCCCTCTCGTTATCAGTATTAGGTATCCCGCGTCGACAGAATATGACTGTGCGCACAAACAGTAAAGCCCCGCACTCCTCTGGAGTACGGGGCCGATCCCTCTGCAGAAAGTAAGGGTACGCTATGCGGCACTGTTAGATACCGTTTCACGCCTCGACCGTCAGGCATCGTGTGGAACAGTGACCAGAGGGGGCCAAGACAGACGCATATTTGCAACCGTTTCGACCTGGTTTCTGAGCTCAACCTCTGCCTAGACAAGACCGTCACGTTTGTCTGAGCTCTCCTAATCTTCGTTCAGGTAGCGATGTTCGTTCAGCGCCATCAAGCCTCCTGACATCGAAGAAATCGTGTCGACTGTCCTGAAGACGCCTTAAGGGTGGCAGACGGAGCACTAGGCGACCAACCCAGAGATGTACTCGTGGGTCCGCTTTAGATCCTCATCGACGTCAGCGGGCTCCGTTGATCCGACGCACTCGATATACATAGGTCCTGTGAACCCGCCTGCCTGCATCTTCTCGATGATGTAGGGAAAATCGACCAGACCATCCCCAGCCGTTATCATCACATCGGGTTTGTCTCCGTCGAGGCTGCAGTCTTTGACAATTAGAGTCGACGTTCTTGACGCGATCATCTCGACCTCGGACTCTGGTCGCACCTCCCCCTTCGTGTAGAAGATAATATTCCCCGGGTCGTACGAGATTCGGAATGCCGGGTGATCCACCTGATCGTGCAGCGATATTAGTTCCTGCGCGGTCAGACTGATCCCACCGTGTGGCTTCAGGGATATCCCGATCCCGGCTTCCGCCGCGTGATCAGCCACGGCAGACATCAACTTCGGGTAGTTCGCATACTGCTCTTCCTTACTCGTTCCCAGCTCAAGAATCCACTTCGCCCCTAATGTGGCGCAATTTTTGATCAGCTTCTTGTAATCGTCTGTCGCACCGTCCAATCCTAGCTCCAGATGTGTCCGCCCCAGAACCATCGAGCAAGACAAGCCTGCATCGTCTGCCGCCTTCCGGGCTGCGGCCACTTGACTGTCCGAGCTCGCCGAATCTATAGGCATATTGCCGTTGTGAGCAAACATAGCCACATCCAAGTAGCCTGCTCCAGCGATGCGTTCACAGGCCTCTGCAAACTCCAGACTGTTATAGGGACGCGTCGTGCTTCCCAGTGTATGTTGTCCCACCTCCATATCTCCTTAGGATGATGCGTTGTCGTAATAAACTCGCCACTCGGCAATCTGCCAGTTCTCAATCCTAGCCTCGATCGCTGCCGGAACCATCTTCCCTTCAAAGGTGGTGATGGAGCCGACGAGCAGAACAATGTCCTCCTTCACGGCCATCGCCCGTGTACGGACTGCAAATTGAGATCGCGCACCGAGCAGGACTTCCCATGATGCTATTCCCCCTTTCGAGTCGACCGGTGCGTGGTTGTCCGTAATAAGTCGCTTGACCTGTTGAAGATCGTGACAATTGATGGCCTCCACGAACCTTGCGACGGTTTCTTCGTTCGTCTCAACCGGTGAATCGCTCTCCCTGGCGATAGCCTCAATGAAACCCGAACTCAGTATCCCCGCTGGAAGGGCGAACATGCCTATCCCCAGCATGGCGATCAGGATCCCAAAGAACTTGCCGAGTGGAGTGATCGGGAAGACATCTCCATATCCAATCGTCGTCAATGTCACCATACCCCACCACATAGCAGACGGAATGCTTGAGAACGCCTCGGGCTGAGCCTCGTGCTCTACGTAGTACATCAGGCTCGAGATCATAATCAGCACGATAATCAGAACTGTCGCGACAAGCACCATCTCCTGCCGCTTTTCCCGGACAACCGATCCAAGTAGACGGATCGACCGGATATAGCGTCCCATCTTGAAAAGACGAAATAGCCTGAGCAGGCGGACGGCCCCGACAAGGGTCGGGTCGAGATCCAGAAATAGATCGAGGTAGAAAGGGGCGATCGCCAGAAGATCGACCAATGCGAACCCGCTGACGCCGAACCGGATCCTACCCGCCACACCGCGTGCATATTCCGGATCCGAAGTGCACGACCAAAGTCTGAGCACGTACTCGGCTGTAAAAACGATCACCGAGAACGTCTCGAAGGCCCCGAGGAAGTTGCCAAAGGTATTCGCAACGACGTCGACTGTCTCGACGATGACCATCAGGACGTTGAGACCGATGAGCGTGACAATGAACGTGTCGAAGGCACGGCTTGCTCGATCACCGTGCTCCGCGCGCTCCATGATTTCATACGTTCGGTGCTGAATGTTCATTGCGACCGGGACTCTCAAGTTATCTTCGACAAGCGAAGCTACGTTGACAGTTTCAACGAGTCAAAATATACTGCCGACCCAACCCTTCCTACGAGGAATCATTGGCTGAGATACTGGAAAACACTTGGGTAAGATTGGGCGCAGCAGCCGGGCTCGCCCTCTTGTTCTGTGCGCTCCTTCCGGATGTAGATGGCGCCAACGGATGGGGGCTGCTTCCCCCTGTTCTTGCCATCCTCGTTGGCATCCTGACTCGGCGTCTGATCCTTGGTCTCAGCGTTGCTGTCATCACGGGCGGCATCATGACGACGACCGAGCCCAGCTTCTTCTCTTTCATCACGAACGCCGCTCAAAAAATCCTGATCACCTACCTTTACGAGCCCGTCTTCAACTCCTTCTCGGGCCACATCCTCGCCTTCACGGCCTGCCTAATTGGCATGGTACGTATCACCTCACTCGCCGGAGGCAACAGAGGGATCGCAGTGCTTCTGTCCCGGGGTGCGGGTGGCGCCCGCTCCAGCCGTCTGGCGACGTTCCTGATGGGGATCGCCATCTTCTTCGATGACTACGCTAACACGATCGTAGTAGGTTCAACGATGCGCCCGATCACCGATCGATTCCGGGTATCACGCGAAAAGTTAGCTTACATCGTGGACTCGACGGCGGCACCGATCGCCGGAATAGCGATCATCAGCACTTGGATCGGATACGAGGTCGGTCTGTTCGAAGACCTAATGAAGGACCTGGCTACGGGATACTCCGGCTACCAGCTCTTCTTCGCAGCCCTTCCGGGACGGTTTTACTGCATCCTGACGCTCTTCTTCGTGTTGTCTTCAACTCTTTTGGGACGAGACTTCGGGCCAATGCTTCGCGCAGAGATACGGGCACAAGAGACCGGTCAGGTTCTCGCAGAGGGGTCTCAGCCGATGACTGGCAAGTATGAGGAGGTCCTCGCCGAAGGAGAAGTTCAGCCTCGCTGGTGGGTAGCTGCGATCCCCGTCCTCATCCTCGTCGTCGCCGTGATAGGCGGGATGAGCCTGGATGCGAGCGAAAACAAGGAAGTCATCACAGCTGCTGTTGAAGGCTACTTCACGTCAGACTACTGGGCGGCGGCCTTCAAGAACGCAGACTCCGCTCGTGTCCTTTTTGATGCCTCTCTGCTCGGTGTCGCCACCGCCTTCGTCCTGGCCCTCACGAGACGGCGGAGCGACGGGCAACGTGCGATCACCGTGCGGTCCGCAGTTTCCACCTTCTTCAACGGTGTATGGGGTGTCTGGTATGCCTTCGCGATACTAATCTTGGCTTGGGCGATCAAGGCTGTCTGCGACGACGTAGGCACAGGAGATTATCTGACCAAGCTGCTAAGCCCCGTCATCTCACCTCTCCTGCTCCCGCTGCTGATCTTCCTGCTGGCATCGATCGTGGCCTTCTCGATCGGCACATCCTGGACAACGATGGCGATCCTGATCCCAACGGTCGTCCCACTCGCCCATGAACTCGGCGACATGCCTTTGACGATACTTTCCGCAGCGGCCGTTCTGGACGGAGCCATCTTCGGCGATCACTGCTCTCCAATCAGCGATACGACGGTCATGTCTAGCATCGCTTCATCCTGCGACCACCTAGACCACGTGAAGTCACAGATCCCCTATGCGTTGACGACCATGATAATTGCTGCGACAGCCGGCTATCTCGGCTCGGCTGCCTTGTATCCCACTTGGATAGGTCTGCTCATCGGCGCCAGCGCCATTCTAGCGATCTTGCTGCTCTTCGGGCGAAGGACCGACCTTCCGGCAGTTGGACGGCAAAAGGACGATGCATCGTAGGCCGCGCTGATGAAAACACGCGAGCGGGCGTCCGAG
Source organism: Gemmatimonadota bacterium (assembly GCA_002714465.1). The sequence goes on from PAXL01000030.1 coordinate 80,396, forward strand.
CTGACCGTCGCTTCCCAGGCGCACTTGCTTCTGACCTCACGTAGCTCGAGAGATACAACCGGCCTCTCGCGAGTGTCAACACACATTCCGTTTCATCTACACGAAGGAAACTGAACCCGGATCAAAGTGGCTCAGCGCACATCCACCGAACCCGGAGTGCATCCGTAGCCTGCTCACGCGAAAGGGGCGATTCGCCCGGATACCTCAGCAACTGAGGGATGGCTTTTTAGGATGAACTAGCAAGGCCGACCGCCCAATCTCCCTCCAGAATTATACGCTCTTCTGCTCGCCATTCAATGACGTCATCTCAGCTCCCACACCCACTCTACAGCCCGTCCAAAATCTCTCTCAGCTGCCTGATACCCTTGATCATCAGCTCGGGTGACCCCCAATGTTCGACACTTGCACAGCCTTTGTAGCCGTCCGACAGGATCATCTCGATCAAGTCACCATACGATCCGTCCTCGCTCCCCAGAATAGGGAAGATCTCTTTTTCCTTGTTCGGCTTCACGTGCAGATGTGTGACACGTCCTTTGATTTGGTCGTATCCATCAGGCACGTGAGACTCACCACATTGCACACCGTTTACGACGTCCCAGCAGAACGTGAAGCCGTCAGGCACGCCGGTCTCCGAGTCCAGTGCATCTGCGACCCGTCTGGCCTCCTCGCACGACCCAGCGATCGTTGCGCCTTCATTCTCGAGTGACAGGGTCACGCCCTCGGCACTCGCTGTCTTTACGATCGGCGCCAAGAATTCGACCACCGTATCCAGATATCGATCGAGATCTGGTCGAGCTTTGTTCGAGTTGTAGCGCTCAAGGCCTTCCTCCTTTATCCGCGGGTTCCAAAGAGCGAACCCTCGGATGATTTTCGTGTCGAACGCGAGAGCGAGCTCGACCATTCGATCGAACATCCGATGGTGTTCGGATCTCTCCTCTGGGTCGTCGTGGTGACACTTCCCCACCGGGGATCCGACCGAGTAGATCTTGACGCCCCATTTCACAAGCACGTCCTGCACGCGCTTCACCTCGTCGTCATCAATCTCTTGAACTCGTTTCCCCCAGATCCCACCGCGGAGCTCGATACCCGTGGCCCCGGCTTCCACTCCTAGTCGAACCGCTTCGTCGAAATTTTCCTTATTTACTTCATCCGCAAAGTATGCGAGTTCCATCCGTCTCCTCCTCCGAAATCACGGGGTGTAAGGTATTCTCGCAGTAGACCGTGTCAAGGTTCCGAGCGGATTCTTGACAGCCATTTGGGGCCGGTCTATACTGCGCACACAAGGGGGAATAATGGCCGATCAACCAAATATTGTGATCATCACGTGCCACGATACTGGCCGTCACTTCGGGTGTTACGGCATCGACACCGTCTATACGCCAACGATCGATGCGCTCGCTAGGGATGGACATCTTTACACGAATTACTTCACTTCGAGCCCGGTCTGCAGTCCGAGCCGAGGAGCAATGCTGACCGGCAGATACCCGCAGTCGAACGGCCTCATTGGACTCACACACTCACCTTGGGACTGGTCGTTCAACGAAGGAGAGCGGCATCTGTCGCACATTCTGCAAGACGCGGGATACCATACAGGCCTGTTCGGCCTGCAGCACGAAGATTCGGATACAAACACGCTAGGGTTCAACGAAACGAGAGCTCAGACAGGTTCTGACGGTAAGCGGGCGACGGCATTGGATGTCGCGAGTGCTTTCGCTGATTTCTGTGAGTCTGATGCTTCTCAGAACAGACCGTTCTACTCCCAGATCGGTTTCTTCGAAACTCATCGTCCGCACAACTTCGGGGATGTCCAACCGGACGCCTCAAAAGGTGTCTACATCCCACCGTATTTGGTGGACAACCAAACATCCAGACAAGAAATGGCCGTTCAGCAAGGCGCCTGCAGACGAGTCGACGAAGCCGTTACCATCATCGCCAATGCACTAGACAAGGCGGGCCTTGCGGAAGACACGATCCTCGTCTTTACCGTAGACCACGGTGTCGAATTCCCACGGGCCAAATGGTTCTGCTACGACCCGGGTATCGAAGTCGCGCTGATCATCCGGTGGCCCGGTGGTGGGATCTCGGGCGGAGAGATACGGGACAGACTGCTCAGTAATGTCGACCTGCTACCGACGCTGCTCGACCTGATCGATGTGCCGATCCCTGACAACGTGGAGGGCCTGAGTTTCGCCGACTATGTTTCAGAAACGTCCGCCTCCCCCAAGCGGGATGCAGTCTTCTCCGTCTTCCAGGGCAAGGACATCAGGAGTATCCGTACTGATCGCTACAAGCTGATCCGAAACTTCCAGGCACGACGTCTCCTCCCCGTCCCTGTCGACATGACAAAGAATTCACATCCAACTGAAAAGTGCCCTGTCGTTCAGCTGTTCGACCTCCAAAGAGATCCGAACGAGTTCAACGATGTGTCTAGGAATCCTGGCTACGCTAAGACACGAAAGTATCTAAGCGGTCGACTATGGGACTGGATGGAGAGTGTCGACGACCCGAGTCTCAGCGGCCCGCTTCCAAGCCCATATTATCACGAGGCTATCAACGAATATCGGACTCGCTAATCAGAGGTTCTGCATGCCAAAAAAAATGATCAATCTTGCCATGATAGGGTGCGGCGGTATCGCCCGGGCTCATCTCCAACGGTATCAGGAACTGATCAAGGCGGGGGAAGACCGGTTCCGCATCATTGCCACGGTGGATACGGCGCTTGATCGTGCTAGGGCCCTTGCCGACACGATCCACGCGTCGACGGGCTGGGAAGTAAAGGCGTTCCGTACGATCGACCAACTCTTGGACAGCCGCCTTAATGTTGACGGTGCAGACATCTGCGGTCCCCACGGGCTGCATCACGTGATGTCCTGCAAACTCCTCAGGGGCGGCGTAAACATCCTGTGTGAGAAACCGATCGGTATCACGGTCAAAGCGACGAAGAAGATCATCGCGACCGCCAGGCGGACCGGGCTTGTCGCAGCGAACGCCGAACAGTGCCGACGCAGCATCGGTCAGCGCACGATCCATTGGGCATTTAATAGCGGACAGATTCTAGGCAAGCCCCGCTTCTGGCACGCGGCCAGATACGGATGGGACGACCCGGCGGACCATCCGGATTGGCACTGGCGGGTGGACCGAAAGCTTGGCGGTTGTGGTATGGCCATGGACAGCGGCGCGCACTGGGTCGACACAATGCGGTACTGGTTCGGCGAAGTCGATAGCGTCTACGCGCGTGTGGAGCAGATCGAGAAGCGCCCGCACAAGAAAGGCGATCGGCTCGTGAACGATGCCAGGGAGGACTTCTGGACGAGCATATTCAACTTCAAAAGCGGCGTGATCGGCACCTGGTCTTGGACGATCAGCGCACCCGGGAAGGGCTTCACGCAGCTGCAGATGTGCGGAAGCGAGGGCAGTATCGCGACAGATGACATCTTCCATCCGGCTGCATCTAGTCCTCGTGGCGAAGCGCAGCTGAACAGCGGAATCACCTACAGCATGGCTGCTCTTCAGGAATTATTCCTCAAAGATATCAGCAATCGTGAGAGAAAGCGGCTGTTCCCATATGGTCTCACCGACGGTATGACGCTCGAACTCTGGGACTTCGTCGACTCCCTCGCAAAGGGACGACCCGTCGAGATCGATGCACACGAGGGCATGCTGAGCAAAGCCGTGAGCGAAGCGATCTACGAGTCTGGCAAATCCGGTCAGGTTGTCAAAGTCAAAGATGTCGTGTCCGGGAAGGTCGATGCATACCAACGCGACGTCGACCGTTACTGGAAGCTCTAGCTTCCAAACCCTGACCGTAAATAGCAAGGGCCCGATGCATCTCACATCGGGCCCTTGATATTCTTGTTTGCAGATGCGGCTAGCCGACCCTGTGTGCCTCGACGGCATAGACACTCACGATTCGCTCGATCTCTTCTTGGAAGGCTTCGAGCGGTTCGCTCACCTGATGCTGGAACTCCTTTTTCACAGAGGCACAATAGATCTGCGCTGCCTTCAAAAGCACATCGGCGTTCGCTCTGAGCGCCCTAACGCCGCCCGCGCTCTGATCGAATCGATCCTGAATAGCGTGCATCAGGTCTGAGGCATAGGCCTCTGCCTGCTGCATCGCTTCTCTCGAACCACTCGCGAACTTCTCGAATTCTGACGAAGCAACCTCAAAGAAAGTCTTAACTGCATCCACGTGGAGCGCCTGCTGCGTGGTCGTGATCAGGTGGTGTCCCTGGACCGCTAGACGAATCGCATCCGTTAAGTGGCTCGGTTTCGCAGACAACGTGTTGATAAGGAACTGCCAGTAAGTCTTGCGGTAACTGCCGACGACCCCTTGTTTCCAAATCGACAGCAAAACGGCTCGAACTTCAGCCCATCCAATCGGGACGCTCCCCAGAGGGCGTCGATTCTGCTCTTCGAACAAGGTGGCGCATCGTTCGAAGAAAATCTCGGGGCTGTTGAGTGTCTCGACCGTGTGCCGATGCATGTTGATCAGCTTTTCTGGGTCCATCTTCGGCACATAGCTCAACTGTCGGCTGAACATGCCCGAATCACCCGAGTACTTCGCTTCCTCAATCAGGCGGCCGGCTCGCTTGAAACGTTTGTGGTCAGGAGTGTCGCGTAGGACTCCGAGGATCCCGACCATGGCAATCGGGATTCCGGCCTCCCGGATAAAGGCGATCATCCTATCGTCTATGTCATCGGGATCCGTATCCAGACCCATGATGAACCCAGCCTGAACTTCGAACCCAAAGGCTTGGAGCTTCTTAACCTTGTCGAGAAGCGGTGTCTTTCCTTGCAGGTTCTTGCGAGCGCCCATGAATTTGAGGCTTTCTTCGACGGGTGACTCAATACCGGCAAAGACCTTATCGAACCCGGCTTCCCACATGGCCTGGAGCAAAGGTTCATCGTCACTGACCCGGATGCTGGCCTGTGTGTGGAACTGGAACGGGTAGCCCCTCTCTTTTTGCCAAGGGATCACATCCTGCTCAAGAGATTCGCGAATTGCATCAGCGTTGCCAACGAAGTTGTCGTCGACAGCCATAACCGCACCGCGCCACCCCGTATCGTAGAGCGCGTCCAGCTCTTGAACCATCCGGCTCTTTGATTTGATCCGTGTCGTCTTCCCATAGAGGGAAGGGATGTTGCAAAAGGTGCAGCTCTCGGGACAGCCACGTGTCGCCTGAACGACCATATTGCTGTAGTTGTTGAACTCGATCAAGTCCCATCTCGGGAGCGGCGTGTAGCTGAGGTCTCGGAATTCGCCACGACGGTCGACCGTGCGTCTCACGACAAGTTCGGGGTGGGCGACCATTTCGTCGACGAGATCGACAAAACCGTTCTCCCCTTCGCCTAGGTAGAAAATCGCCTCACCCTCGATCTCATCGTGGTATTGTGTGGGAAGCGGTCCTCCGTTAAGGATCGGAACTTCGGCGTCGTTACACCGGCGGATCACATCCTCAAGGGACTCCCAGTGAATGATCATGGAAGACGTGATCACCACATCCGCCCATTCCAGATCCTCCGGAACCAGATCCCGGCAGTTCATGTCGATAAGACGAAGCTGATACGAATCCGGCATCATCCCTGCAATCGTCAGAAGGCCCAGAGGGGGAAAAGCGTTCTTCTTCCCAACCATCTTGAGCGCTTCGTCGAAGCTCCAGAACGTAATCGGATTCTTTGGGCTGATCAGTAAAGCGTTGGGCATCAGGGGTCCCCTTGTCGCGACTCCCTTGCAAGCGAAGTGCCGTTTGTTTCACGTAACGCCATCCAATATAATGATTTCGGAATAGCCGTTAAAGCGAATTCGATCGCAACAGAGCCAACCTTGACAAACCCGATCGGGCAGCCCTACTTGGGCTCATAAGGACCTCTAAACCCGGAGAGGAGGGCATTTTCTGATGAAGAAGATCATGTTCACCAAACACCTGGAGGGCTTGGACCTGAAGGGCGTCATTCAGGGCCTCAAGTCGGCGACTGTCGAGGGTGCCGACCTATGTGTTCGCCCGGGATACCCCGTCAACCCCGAAAACATCGCAACCGCGCTGCCGGAGGCTGCAAAAGCCTTCGCTGACGAGGGTCTAGTCATTCCGCTCGTCACAGCGCCCGGGGACCTTACACGCCCGGATATAGACTATGTAGAGGCCTACTACGAGGCGTGTGGCAACGCTGGCGTCGGACACATCAAGCTTGGATACTGGCACTGGACGCCCGAAAAACACTACTGGAACTATCTAGACGAGATCCGTGGGCATATGGACGGGTTCCAGAAGCTGTCGGAGAAGACGGGCGTCAAGACTGTGGTCCACAACCACTCAGGCAAGTCTATGGGCCTGCACTCTTGTGCGGCCATGAACGTTGTGAAGGGATTCGACCCCACCCACATCGGCATATTTGCCGACCCGGGTCATCTCTCACTGTGTGGCGAACCGATCGAGATGGCGATCGACATCGTCCGCGACTACCTGTCGGTCTTTGCCTTCAAAGACCTGATTCGTCATCGACCTACTGGACGGAACGACCAAGGCACGCGGAAGACGGGCGTCGTCCGGCTCGGGACCGGCTTTGGCGACTGGCCGGCCCTGATCAAGACCATGAAGGCAATCAACTTTGAGGGACCTGTCAGCTTCCACAGCGAGTATTCGGGTGAAGACGTCGACACCGTCTGCGATCTCTGCCGCATCGACGTTCGCTTCATTGAAAGCCTCTGGAACGAAACCGACTAGACTCAGAAGGAGCCCATATGGCCAAATCAAAGAAGGCCAAAACGCTAGTCCCGAAGTTGCGCGTCGCTTTTGTCGGCGCAGGCAACCGTGCTGTTGGCGCGCACTACCCGTCACTCAGCGAGATGAAGGACGCCGAGATCTGCGCAGTTTGCGAGCTCAACGAGGAGCGACGCCAAAGGGTCGCCAAGCAATTTCGGATACCGAACCAGTACACCAGCTATCAGAAGATGGTCGAGGCGGAGCGCCCCGACCTGGTGTATGCGATAATGCCGCCTCATCACGTGTATGACATCGCGGCCAACGTCATCGACATGGGCAGCAACCTGATCCTTGAGAAACCGCCCGCACTAACGTCGGAGCAAACTCGCCAGCTCGCGATTCTCGCACGAAAGAAGGGTGTCATAACAGGAGTGACACTTCAGCGCCGGTTTGCACCTGTCATCAGGACAGGTAAAGAGATGTGTGAAGCCGTGGGACCCGTCCACTCCGCCGAAGCCATGTTCATCAAGCATACGGCACCTGGCTCCCCTCCAACCTATAAGGGCGCGGCCGACCAGCTAACAGTCGATGGCGTGCACGCAGTGGACACACTCAGATATCTGTGCGGGGGTGAAGTGCTGAGTGTCGCGAGCAGTGTTCGACGCATCGCTGCGGATCACCTGACCGTGTTTCTCGCCATGGTCACATTCAGCTCAGGTGCAACGGGTTTCCTGAAGTCAGGCTACAAGATGGGTCGTCGGATTTTTGCTGTGGAGGCGCACTCGGAGGGTATCTCCTTCTTCGGGGATCCAGAGGAAGGCGGCCGTATCTTCACGGAAGGAACTGTCAAACCGGCCAAGCTCTTGGACGGCCACAAGATAAGCCGTAGCAAAAAACCGTACCGTGCGTATGGCGAGCATACGATGAACCGNCACTTCCTGGACTGCATTCGGGAAGGACGACAGCCCGAAACCAACCTAGACGACGCGATCAANACGATGGAGCTGGTCGAAGCCATCCACNGTTCACAAATCTAGGAGGAACTCAAACCAAGAAGACACTGAAACATCTAGGAAGCAATGAGCAAGACGAGAATCGGAAGCTCCTCCACTACGGCTCAGCCCCCTACGGGGAGCTCTACGACGTCAAGAACGACCCGGAGGATCTCACCAACCTGTGGGACAGTCTGGATCACCAGGACCTGAAGCAGCGATTGATCAACCGGCTGCTTGAGGTCTTGGTGGACGACGAGTTGGGAGATCCGAGGCTCATCCTCAGCAGGCGCGGGCTGGATGGCACCCTTAGAGATCAATCTCAGATGGAGGCAGAGCCGAGTCACCGGGTGGATATGGGAGAGAAGTCCCGTGGCATCGCAGGCGAATCGGAACCAGAGNAAGAGACGTGATGGACGCCCGACCCAACTTCCTGATCATCATGACCGACCAGCAGCGCGGCGACTGCCTGAGTGCCGCGGGACATCCCTGCCTGTTGACGCCCAACATGGATGCCATCGGTGGCGCCGGTGTCCGGTTCTCCAGAGCATACTCGACGTGCCCCGTGTGCGTGCCCGCTCGCAGGACGTTTCTCACCGGGCAGCACCCCTCGACACACGGGGTATTCAACAATGGCGGCATCGAGTGGGAGGGTCCCTCGCTTCCCNGCGCATTAAGGGACGCCGGATACCAAACCGAGTGGGTGGGCCGTGGGATGCACCAGACCCCTCCCGAAAAACGCTACGGGTTCGAGCACACGGTCTACAAGGATCACCGCGTGCCNGACGACTACGACGCCTTTGTCGCCCGGAATGCGCCTGAGGGATCGGGCGGCTACTACGGCACGGGCGTGATGCACAATGACTGGACTGCTCGNACCTGGCATCTGGGCGAGTCGCTCCACGCGACAAACTGGGCCGTCACGGAATCGCTGCGTTTCCTGGATCGGCGTGACACGTCGTGCCCCTTCTTCCTCGTGACGTCGATCCTCGCCCCTCNCCCGCCGCTCGTACCACCGGCTTTCTACTTCGATCGCTATCTTCGGCAGGACCTGCCGGCANNGGCTTACGGAGATTGGTCCTCTCCCCCTCCAGACGACGGTATCGGCAGCGACTCCAGCGCTGACCGCGTCCATCTCCGTGGCGAGATGCTCCAGTCGGCTCAGGCAGGCTATTTCGGTCTCATNAACCACATCGANGATCAGATCAGACGACTGCTCAATCCCGTCGACGGCATCCCGCGCCGAACANACCGGAACACGGTCGTAATCTTCTTCTCGGACCACGGCGAGATGCTGGGTGACCACTACCGTTGGAGAAAGTCACTTCCCTATGAAGGGTCCGCACACATTCCTTTCCTGATCCAGGCCCCCGACCGATTCGGCATCCGGCCCAGCCAGGTGGACGACACGCCTGTATGCATCGAGGACCTGATGCCCACGATTCTCGACATGGCGGATGTCGACTGTCCGGCGGGCGTCGACGGGCACAGCCTGCTCCCNAGGATGCAGGGGCGGGCCGAGATCGATCGCCCGTATCTCCAGATCGAAACAGCACCCACCTACCAGTGTCTCACGGACGGGAAAGAGAAGTTCATCTGGTATGTGGCGGACGGCCGTGAAGAATTCTTCGACCTGACACAGGATCCACGAGAGGAACGTAACCTCATCGCCCCAGAGTCCCACACCGAACGAACGGACTGGTGGCGCTCCGAGCTGATCACCGTTCTGGCGTCCAGGGACGAGGGGTTCTCGGACGGACAGAAGCTCATCCCGGGCAAATGCTATCCCGGCATCGCAGACAGGCTCCACCCTAACAAGAACACCAAGAAATAGCCAAGCTTAACCCTATTCCCTTCACATCTCCGTGCCTTGGTGGTTCAAGCCTTACCATGCCACGACTTGCCCCTTCACAAATCGGTCAGTTCCTATCGGAAGGTTTCCTCGTGGTCGACCATGCATTCTCGCCGTCAACGCTTGATGCCCTGATCGCAGAGTTCACGACGACCGTCGACCGAAACGCTGCCATTGCCTTAGAAGATGGGCTAATTGTCAACACCTTTCCCGATGAGCCGTTCGAGAAGCGCCTTGCCCGAGTCGTCGAATCTGCACCCGATCCGGTAGCAGCAAACACGCCCGGATGCGTTCTGTTCGAGAACCTTCGGGGTAAACACAAGTCAGATGCCATGTTCGACCTGATGACACATCCAGACATTCTGGAAATCGTCGAATCCATCATCGGTCCCGAGATTTTGGCGCACCCGCAGTTCAACGTGCGCGCCAAACTCCCGAACCAAGACCAGTCGGTCGTACCGTGGCACCAGGATCTGGGATACCTCGAACTGGATGCCCAGGACACCCTTATGGTGAACTTCTGGNTTCCTCTCGTNGACTCGAACAAAGAAAATGGCTGCCTGGAAGTGATCCCAGGCAGCCATCAGGTATACGTCGATCATGTGGAGGGGCTCGGGCCAGCNGGAAACTTCAAGGGCATCCNAGATGACCTCGTCGACAACTCGTCAGCCGTCTCCTGTCCCGTCCCAAAGGGAGGTGTGCTGGTGATCCAGCATCGCACGATCCACCGTTCTGTCCCCAACACAAGCAAGACGATTCGCTGGAGCCTGGACCTCCGCTACAGCGACCCCGCACTACCTACTGGGAGAGACGGGGTCCCCGGCTTTATCGCCCGCAGCGAATCCGACCCGAACCGTGCCGCGTCATCGCTGAANGACTGGCTGTCNATCACGCCATAATCGACTCNGTCGCGGTCGACCANGTTCCGTAGCGNACAGCAACAACCTGGTTGATTGGGGTCAGACTCGTCAGCAGTAATCGGAACAGACCGGGCGCCGCTTCACTGCCCCTCATGTCCCACATTCGATGACCGCAGCTACCGGGCCCNATCGAAATCGCATCCAACCCAACATGATACGTCGCGTAGCCGGACTTCAGCAGCGCAACCTCACCGGCTCGACCTTGGACCGCGCCGCTCTCAATATCGAGTTCACCACCTGGCAAGAAATCCAGCGCGATCTGGAATGGCACCTTGTCGTAGGCTTCCGCTCTTGTGATCAGGTCGAACCCGCCATCCACCTCTCGNACCTCCAGATCCACCTCGAATGCCGGCAACCCGTAGTGGTCTCTGCCCTTCCGGACCTCGACCCACTCCTCTGACGTCACTGGCGCCCCGATCGGCTGGTAGTATCCCGGGGAGTCGTGGACCGAGCCTCGTCCCGGATCCTTCAGCACAGCACCGCGCTCATCCCCCTCCATCGTCGCCCCCTGGAACTGGGCAACGGCGAAGTAGCTCGCGCACAGCTTGACCGCCGTAAGCTCAACATCCCCGTAAGTCAGGCTGAACGGCGCCGTAATACCTTTGGCGACAGTCGCGCTTGCTCGACCCCGTCGAACACGCCACATACCTGAGGCAGGGTAGACCTTCGAGTAGCTGTCAGGAAGATGCTCGCGCGCCAGACTATCCTCGCGCCACTCCGGATGTTCGAGAAACGGGTGGAGAACCCACGGCACGTTCCCGGGATTCAGGTCGAACAACCAGTCTGCACAAGCTGCGAAGAAGCCATTCTCATCCTGTCTGGCGAGATCGTAGTAGCTGTCNACAAGCCCGACGGGGATCGTCTTCTGCCCCCTGTCCTGGCGGCTCGAGATACTCGTCACGACGGATCCATCTGCGTGCAGCAGGTAGTATGAGAGCGTCAGGTTCCGGCGGACCGCATCAAGCAGATCAGGACGATCAAGCAGATCCGCCGCGATCCGCAGAAAGCGATTACAGATCGCGTTGTAGACGCCAGTACTCCGTTCCGTATACTCGCCATCCGCGTTGATGTCGATCGTCTCGTCCAGATAACGATCGATCACCTCTTTGCCTTCAAGCTCCGGATACAAGTCGAAGGCCTGAGACAGGGCCGAGACCAGAACCCAACGGTGATTGGGCGTATGGAAACCACAGTTGACCATTCCGGGTGTAGCCGCTTTGACGATCTCACCCAGCTCGTCTGCGATCACCTGTGCCCCGCTATCACCGCCTTCAACCGACATTCTGGCGGCTTTCACGACAGGGGCAATCGCGTTCACGATGAACCCCGTATCGGGTGACGAGTCGAAGTTCGTGGTCACCAGATCGTAGTTCCCCGAAGGTCTTCTGACTCGTCTTGTCCACTCCGCACCGATTCGGATGTTTTCGACGAGTTCTTCGGACCCCTGATGCGCGCACCCATCCAGGAGATAGCCGTAGCCCATCGTCGCGAGCGAGGCGACTCCGGGGGATCCTCCATCGACACCGTCGTGGACGAACCCTCCGTATCGCGGATCGTCCTCGTCGTGGACCTGGTATGCTTTCAGGTTCTCGACGGCTCGGTCAAGAAGGGGCAGACACCTTTCGTATGAGAACATCTATCACCTGCTTTTTAAGTAAATAGGTTGGGAACGGGATAGTTCAGTCAGCCGGCTGGATGGCAAGCTGACGCGGCGCCCCACCCAGTTTCTCCCGCTCGAGCAGCCCTTCCGGATCGACCCACTGACTGACGATTAGTGACAGAACCGCGAGCGCCGATCCGGCAAGGAAGATCACTTCGTATCCGAACAGCCGCCACGCAAACCCACCGACAAGCGGGGCTGCGACAGCAGCCATGTGATTCATCGTGACCCCCATCGACAGCGTCGGCTTCAGGTCTTCTTCCGGAGCGATCTTGTGGAGGTAGGTCGTCAGCGCAATGCCGCCAAAGAAGATCAGGTTGTCGATACAGTAGAGCACGTAGAGCGTCGGTCGGTGATGGATCGTCGCATAACCAAAGAACACGATCGCCAGNCCGGCGTAGCTGAGGCTAAGCATGATCCTTTCGCCGTAGTGATCGACCAGCTTGCCCATCCAGGTCGCCGTCACCGTGATNAGCAGCTGATTGACGAACACCAGCTTGAGAGTCGTCNCGATCGGCATCCCGTGAACCTTCACAAGTGCGTAGATCGCGAAGGTGATGAACACCTGCTTGCGGAGACCCTGAAGGAAATTGAGCATGTAGTAGAGCTTGTACCTCCGCCTGAGTACGAACCCCTTCTGGGCCTCCGGCTTTTTCTTGTCGGCGAAGAAGACAGCGATCCCGCCAAGAATCGTCGCGACACCGGACATCACGAACAGACCCTCGTAACCCAAGTGTGTGAAGACAAGGTTGCATATCCCGATCGTGGCGAGCCATGCGAAGCTGTTGACGCTCCTGAGCTGACCCAGCCACCTCCCCTTGTTCCCTTCCGGAGAGAAGGCCAGTGCCATGGCCTGCTCGAGTGGGATCCAGCAATGGAACCCGATGCTTGCGACGAGCGAGTAGATCGCCAGCCACACGACTGAATCAGCCGCCGCATAGGCCATGATTCCGAGGCCCATTATNCCCATCGANACGGCGCCCACGATCGGTGGCGCGAACCGGATCATCGCCGCAAGAAACAGGACGTTCAAAAAACCGGGAACCTCACGAAGAGCCTCCAGCCCACCCAGCTCGTGCGGTTCTATCCCCAGACGTTCGACGACGAAATTGTAGAATAGCGACATAAGGACACCGAAGAAGATGCCCTGTGCACCGACTGCGACGGCCAGCAGCCGGAAGTTGCGATTCCACGATCTCACAGGCAGCCTGCTTTCACCACGTTCATTCTATAACTGACCATTGCACCAGCTTTGTCCTATGGGGGTCATTCCCAAGTGGGGCCCCAACTTCCCAAAGATCTCACGCAGTCGAGCCATCGCCTTGTCAGGCAGAACAGGCCCTTGGATCGATTTCACATTCTNCTCCAGATGAGCGACCTCNACACGCCGGTGAGGATGGTCACCACGGCAGGATGCGCGGCNACAAATTGATACTCTACGGACGGAAGTGACTCAACCCCATGCTTCAACAGCCAGTCAAGCGGGCCACGATCGGAGACTGCATCTCAATCGGTCAAACCTCTTCGCCTGGCCTCGGCGATGTTACTTTCGAGCAATTCTGAGCGGCTGAGGGCACGTCGGGCAGAAGCCATCCCGACCTCACCCACGTTTCTTGCTTTGCAGGCGGACAGCACAGCCTGCTCGGCACGGGAATCAGGAGATTGTAGCCTACCATCNCCGTATCGAAATACCCGCCAGCAACCAGGATCAAAACGCGCGCCTCAGATCTTCCTCGATCTCGCAGGCTTTGACCCAGAGATCCCAGTCGTAGTTCTTGTTCTGCCGTTCAGGATCGACCAAATCCCGTGCAGACACCAACCGATCGTCCCGATCGTTCTCCGGGTTCGCAAGCCAGAGCTGTACGGCCTCGATCGAGGTTTGGAACTCACCCATCGGCCGTCCCTTACCGTTGTAAACCTGGATGCTGATCATCGTTAGCAACGCTAGATCTCCGCCCGACGATCGAACAACACGAACCCGCCAATCGTTGACGACAAGCCCATAAGCAGCGTGTAGACGATCTGGGCTCGAAAGAAACCGACATCGTCACCTAACAGTTCGGCAAACGACCCGAGGAAGTACCAGTAGCCAAAGAACATCAAGATCAGGTAGCAGGCAATCACGAGAGCCTGTGCACGAGCGAGTGCATACCTGAGAGCCACACACCCAACCACCAGACCAAGCAACAGGATCAACCACGCAAAGGCTTGTGTGCAGAAGAAGATCATCAGCGTCTTCGGATGTAACTGGAACTGGGTCAGGATCTGAGTCGACGTCTCCAGCGGCACTGTCAGGCTCAGGATGCTGACGACCGCCATTGTGTAAACGATCAGTCCCGCCGTAAGCGCCGCCAGATACTTCGATATAGGGATCGCAACCCGAGAGACAGGGAGCGACAGCAGGAGGTAGTGTGTCTGGCCCTTCCACTCACCCCAGAAGGACGAGATCAGTCCGAATGTCANTGCCGCCGTGGTGATCGATATNGGAAAAGAAGCGAGCAGAAACGTCGACGCCTCACCCTCCACACCCACCAGCACGTATCCATAAAGACACGCCATCGCACCGACCGTTCCGCCTAGAAGCACGCGATGCTCCCGAAGCTCCTTCAGATAAAGTCNAACGAGACCGGTCACGTCGCAACCGCCTCGAAAATGACTGACAGCGACGCCGACCTCTCTGCCTTCAGGGCACCCGCATCACCCGCAAGCGTGATCTCGCCGTCGCGTATGAAAACAACATCGTCTAGGAAGGGCTCCACTTCGTCCACAAGGTGTGTCGAGATCAGAATCGTCTGATCCGGCGTCCTGAATTCTCTGAACAGCGCATCAAGCATCTTTCGCCGAGAAGGCTGGTCAATCCCGCCGAGGGGCTCGTCCATCAGGATCAGCTCGCNCGGCCTAGAGAAGGCCGTCACNACCTTCAGCCTACCCTTCTGCCCCCTCGACAGTGCGCCTACCCGCCGATCCCGCGGGAGGTCTAGGAAGTCGACCAGCTGTGACGCGCGTCCATCGTCCCAGCCTCCGTAGAACCCGCTTACAAAGTCGAGCACTTCAGGGATCGTCATCCACGAATAGAACGGGTCCAACTCAGGCATGTAGGCAGTCACGCGCTTGGTCTCTACCCCCGGCAGCCGACCATCGATCGACACCTCCCCTTCAGACGGAAGGGTCAGCCCGGCCAGAATCCGGAACAACGTACTTTTCCCCGATCCGTTCTGACCCAGAACGCCGACTACACGGCCACGATCCACCTCGAAGGAGACGCCTTTCAGCGACCAAATCCCGGGGTAGGACTTCCAGAGTTTTTTCACTTCCAAGTAAGCCATAGCAGCCCACAATCTACCGATCTCTGCCGCTTCCGACACGGACTTTTCGCCGCCAACCGTGGCTCAAACTTCGCCTTTATTTTTCAATTACTGTATTTACAGTCACTTAAAACACGATGGGCATACTATTGACCAATACAGGGGCTTGGGTATATTTACCGTATACTTTTAAAACACTCGCTTAAATCAAGTGATTAAATCAGGTGTTTAACAAGCTGGGCCCATGTCAACGAATCCCGAATCTGACACACGAGAACGGCTTCTCGATGCCGCCGAGAAACTCTTCGCGGCCAACGGCATAGGCGCGACTTCTCTGCGTGCCGTCACGGCCGAAGCAAAGGCGAACCTCGCATCCATCCACTACCACTTTGGATCGAAGGACGCCCTGCTTTTCGAGGTATTTGCGCGACGCATCAAGCCGGTCAACGCTCGCAGGCTGACGCTCCTGGGCGCAGTCGAGCGTGACACACCGGGTGATCTGAGCGCCATCGTGCGAGCCTTCGTCTCCCCTGCTTTAGAGCTTCTGAGTCGCCCCGAAATGGGTGGCCGCAACGTGACGGTCCTGATTGGTCGTCTTTATACAGAACCAATGCAGATCAGGCTCGAGATCCTGACCATGTTCGAGGAAGTCGCAACGCGATTCACGGCAGCGATTAGCGCCTCCCTTCCCCATCTCGATCCTGTCGAGCTATTCTGGCGGTTCCATTTTATGGTCGGAAGCATGGCCTTCCCTATGGTTGCGGGCGATATCGTCGAAGCTAGGGCCAGACAGATCGGCGAAGTCAGTGACGTCGACAAAAATATCGACAGACTTGTTCGCTTCATCTCGGGAGGCTTAGCTGCCCCAGCTACCGAGGATGACGCAGTCAGCAAGGAGGATCAGGGTGAGGACTAGTGTCTTGATACTAGGCGCGCTGGCCACTGCGTGTGGGACGGCACCGGTCACACAGCGACCGGATCTGCGTGTGGAAGTCGCTAAGGCCTGGGCTCAGGCCGACTCCGCAGCAAGCACCGAAGGCACGTGGTGGTCACGACTCGGGGACGCTTCCTTGGAGGCACTGATCGATGAAGCGTTCGAGAGCAACCTGAATCTCAAGGCCGCTTCGGCGAGATTACGGGCAGCACAGGGACAGGCCAAAATCGCGGGCGCGCCTCTGCTTCCGCAGATTACGACCGGAGGCTCCGGCTCCAAGCGCAAACAGGTCTTCGTCGGATTCCCAATCCCGGGCGCAGAGGAATCTGGTCCGGCTTCATCTAAATCCGAGAGCTTCGGCGTATCCCTCGATGTTTCCTGGGAACTCGACCTCTGGGGTCGGCTGAGTGCCAGTCGTGCGGCCGCGGTTGCAGACAGGCAAGCAGCCGTGGCTACCTTTTCCGGGGCCCGACAGTCTCTCGCCGCACAGACGTCCAAAGCTTGGTTTGCTCTGATCGAAGCACAGAGGCAGGTCGACCTTTCTCACGCCACGGTGGACAACTACACAACGTCGCTCAGACAAGTCGAGGACCGTTATAACAGGGGTATCCGACCATCTCTCGACCTTCGACTGACCCGCAGCGACCTAGCGGCCGCACGAGATCAACTCTATCAGCGTCAACTCCTACTCGAAAGAGCAAGGCGTCAGGTCGAAGTCATCCTCGGTCGGTACCCATCCGGCCATATGGACGCGGGTCAGACGCTCCCAACCCTCTCTGAACCCGTACCCGCCGGAATCCCCTCCGAGATCCTCGGTAGACGCCCCGACCTGATTGCCGCTGAGCGCCGTCTCGGGTCAGGCGTTATGCGCCACAAGGAAGCCCTGCGTAATCGCTTCCCCCGAATCACGCTCACGGGTTCAACTGGGCGGACCAGCGAAACACTCTCCGACCTATCTCGCGGCGACTTCACCGTCTGGAACTTCGCGGCCGGCCTGCTGCAGCCCTTGTTCCAGGGAGGTCGCATCCAAGGGAATATCGACCTAACTCAAGCACTCCGCGACGAGGCGCTCGCAAACTACATCGGCACGGTTCTGCGGGCCTTTGCCGAGGTCGAAAACGCACTTGCCGCCGAAGAGCTTCTGAACGCCCGGGAAGCTGAACTGACCATAGCGGCAGAGGAAGCAAGCGCAGCACGGATGTTGTCAGAGAACCGATATCAGCGAGGCATTACGGATCTGATAACGATGCTGCAGGCTCAGAGAGCGGCATACCTCACCGAAAGCCAGCTGCTCTCGTTAAAACGCCAGCGTCTCGATGCTCGCATCGACCTGCACCTTGCTCTAGGTGGCGACTTCAAGTCACGCGAAGACGTCCTCAGCTCCCGACCAACAACCGAATCAGCTGGAGAAACGACACGATGACACTCAACATGAAGGTAGTCGCCCCGATCGGAATCCTAGTGTTCGGGCTCGCCGGCGCCGCCGTCCTTGTGGCTGCCAAATCCAGCGTGGAAACAGAGCCACCGAGGACGCCCCCTCCCCTGATCCGAGCACTCGACGTGCGAGCCGAGTCTCTCAAGCTCAAGGTCTCGACTCAGGGTACAGTCGCTCCAAGAACCGAAAGCGATCTCATCGCACAGGTCAGCGGCCAAGTCGTCGAGATTTCCAGGAAGTTCGCAAACGGAGGATTCTTCGAGAAAGGCGACATCCTAGTCCAGATCGACCAGCGCGACTATGAGTTGACGCTGGCAACAGCAAACGTGGAGGTTGCCCAGGCAGAGGTGCGCTTCGCGCAGGAGCAGGAAGAGTCGAAGGTGGCTCAAACGGAGTGGGAGAAGGTCGGAGAAGGCGTGCCGAGCGACCTCGTACTCCGTAAACCGCAGCTCGCTCAGGCCCGTGCCGCCCTCGATGCCGCAAGGGCGCGCTACCAGATGGCGAAGCTGAAATTGGAACGAACATCGGTCAAGGCCGCATTCGACGGCCGAGTGCGCACAAAACGCGTCGATGTAGGGCAGGTCGTGGGACCTAACACACCGCTCGGTCGTGTGTATGCCGTCGACTACGCGGAAGTCCGACTACCGATCCCGGACCCGGAACTGAAATACCTCGACGTCTCGCTACATCGGACAGGAGAGGCCGAGCTCGAGGATGGGCCAAGTGTAGAGTTTCACGCTGACTTCGCTGGAAGCCGCTACACCTGGGCCGGCCAGGTCGTTCGTGTGGAGGGTGAGATCGACCCACAGACGCGAATGGTCAACCTCGTGGCACGCGTGAACGATCCGTATGCGGCGCCGGAGGATGATGTTCGGCCACCGCTAGCCGTCGGTCTGTATGTCGAGGCCGACATAGGCGGTAAGACAGTGGACGACGCCTTTGTACTACCCCGATCGGCTCTGCGAGGGCGGAGCCAGGTCTTGGTCGTGGAAGACGAGCGGCTCTACTTCCGAAACGTGATCGTCCTTCGATCGGACAGTGAGCACATCATCGTTACGGATGGGCTTACGACAGGCGAGCGTGTGTGCATCTCGCCTCTCGACACCGTTGTAGACGGTATGCGAATTAGGAGCAGCGCTGGAGTAAAAAGAGGTATCGGATGAAAACCGCCATTTCCTGGTTCGCGCGCAACACCGTCGCTGCTAACCTGCTGATGATCCTGATCCTTGGTTTCGGCGTCCTGACAGTGTCCAAACTTCGGATGGAAATTTTTCCCGAATTCTCCGCAGACGTGATCAGCGTATCGGTCGTCTACCCGGGTGCCGCCCCAGCAGAGGTCGAGGAGGCGATCTGTGTTCGCATCGAAGAAGCCGTTCAGGGCCTTGAAGGCATCAAAGAGATCTCCTCGACGGCGAACGAAAACGTCGGAACGGTAAATATCGAGATTCAACAGGGATTCGACATACGGAAGCTGCTCGACGATGTGAAGGCCCGAATTGATGCGATTGATACGTTCCCAGACGAGGCAGAAGAGCCGAGCTCTAAGGAAATCATCATCAGCCGGGAAGTCATTTATGTGGCGATCTCGGGAGATACAGACGAACAAAGCCTGAAAATCGTCGGTGAACAGATTCGCGATGAGATCTCGGCTCTTTCGGGTATCACCCAGGTCGCTCTTCTGGCAGCACGCCCTTACGAAATCGCCGTTGAAATCTCCGAGACAACCCTCCGGCAGTACAACCTCAGCTTCAACGAGGTTGCCCAGGCGGTCCGTCGATCGTCGCTGGACCTTCCCGGTGGTTCAATCCGATCGGTCGGCGGCGAGATCCTCCTTCGCACGAAGGGTCAAGCCTACGTCGGAGAAGACTTCGAGAACATCGTCCTGCGTGCGCGTCCGGACGGCACCCACCTTCTCTTGAAGGATGTAGCATCAATCGTAGACGGCTTTGCAGAGACCGATCAGTTCTCCAGGTTTGACGGCAAGCCCACCGTCATCGTCAAGGTCTCGCGTGTAGGCGACGAGAACGCCCTTAAGATCGCAGAGGACGTCAAGTCCTACATTACCGAAGCCCAACGGAGACTTCCCGACGGGATCACACTCACCACTTGGGCAGACTTTTCGCGGATCCTGCAGGGCCGACTCGACCTGATGCTGAGGAACGGCCAGATGGGATCCCTCCTGGTCCTCCTTTCTCTGACTCTGTTTCTGAGGCTTCGACTCGCGTTCTGGGTCGCTCTCGGGATCCCGATTTCGTTCCTGGGCGCGATCGGCCTGATGCCTTCGATAGACGCATCGATCAACCTGATCTCGCTGTTCGGATTCATCGTGGTGCTCGGGATCGTTGTCGATGATGCCATTATCGTCGGCGAAAACATCTACCGCCATTACCAGATGGGTAAAAATGGACTCAGAGCTGCGATCGATGGTGCGCAGGAAGTGGCCGTACCTGTAATCTTTGCCGTGCTCACGTCGATCGCCGCCTTCTCCCCCTTGCTTATGGTTCCCGGCCAGACGGGCAAGATCATGAAGCTGATCCCTCAGATCGTGATACTCGCCCTCGTCTTCTCATTGATCGAATCGCTCCTCGTGTTGCCCGCACATCTTGGGCACTTGCGGATGCAGAGAGAAGACGAAGAGAAAGGGAACACCCGCTGGCATCGCTTTCAGCGCTTCTTCTCAAAGGGGTTGGCCAGCTTCGTGGACAAATATTACCGGCCCACTCTAGAGCGTGCTCTTGAGTGGAGATATGCCACACTATCCTCGGGATTCGCAACGCTCTTCATTACGGTCGGCCTGGTAGGAGGCGGCTTCATCAAGTTCGTCTTCTTCCCACCCGTGGACGCCGACAACGTCGTTGCCGTTCTCGAAATGCCGCGTGGGACACCTGCGGAGATCACAGCTGAAGCAATCGCGAAGATCGAGAAAGCAGGGATGGAGATTCGCAAAGAAATCCAAACAGATGCCCCCGAGCAGATCTTCAAACACATGCTGGCTTCAGTCGGTAACCAGCCCTCTGTCAGAGTCCAGCAGCAGAACTCGGGCGGTAATGGTGGTGCGTTCTCTGCTGCCCATCTGGGTGAAGTCAACATGGAGCTAACGCCTGCAGAGAGCCGCTCAGTGACCGCCTCTGAAGTATCCAGACGCTGGCGTGAGCGCGTCGGATCGATCCCGGATGCGAGAACTTTGACCTTCTCGTCAAACCTCTTCTCGCTGGGCGATCCGATCAACATCCAGTTCGCCGGACAGAGCTACGACGAGCTCCAGACGGTCGCGACGAAACTCAAGACTCGGCTGGACGAGTATCCGGGTGTCTATGACATCGGTGACTCGTTCCGCCCCGGTAAAAAGGAAATCAAACTCACGCTTACCAAAGCGGCAGAGACCCTCGGACTAACCCTGGGAGATTTGGGACGACAGGTGCGACAAGCCTTCTACGGTGAGGAAGCACAGCGGATTCAGCGTGGAAGGGATGATGTGAAGGTGATGGTGCGGTATCCGGCGACTGAACGACGGTCGCTCGGCGACCTTGAGAACATGCGAATCCGCACACCTGCAGGCGCAGAGGTCCCGTTTTCGGTTGCCGCAGAGGCAGAAATCGGTCGCGGTTTCGCGTCGATTCAGCGGAAAGATCGTCAGAAGGTCGTCAACGTCACAGCAGACGTGGATCTGAAGGTTACGAACGCGAACGAGATTATCGCAGACCTCACCGCGACCGTATTACCAGAGATCCTGCAGGACCATCCAAGGGTTCGGTATTCGCTTGAGGGCGAGCAACGAGAGCAGGCAGAGACAATGTCGGGTCTTGGCGGCAGCTTCACGCTCGCCTTGATGCTAATCTACATCCTGCTGGCGATTCCGTTCAAGTCCTACACACAGCCTCTAATAATCATGAGCGCCATCCCCTTCGGCATCGTTGGTGCCACTTGGGGTCACCTGATCATGGGCATGGACCTCACGGTGCTCTCTATGTTCGGGGTTGTCGCGCTGACAGGCGTGGTCGTGAACGACAGTCTTGTGATGGTTGACTTTATCAACAGGAACAGGGACGCAGGGAAATCGACCTTCGAGTCGATCCGTGAGGCGGGGTCACAGCGATTCAGACCAATCCTGCTGACATCGGTAACGACGTTCCTTGGCCTAAGCCCGATACTCTTGGAAAAGAGCCTGCAGGCCCAGTTTCTGATTCCCATGGCCATCTCGCTCGGATTCGGCGTGCTCTTCGCTACGTTTATCACCCTGATCCTTGTTCCGGTTCTCTACTTCATCCTCGATGATATCCAAGCTCTGGTTATACGGTGGCTGGGGCGCAAGGAGAAACCTGAACGTCTAAGCCAGGTTGCGTAAACCTTTGAAATCGTATGGGTTGCAGCCGGCTGACGGTTTACATATCTTAAGCATCAATTAGGAGGCCGCGCCCGTTTCCGCGCGGCACAAGGGTCAACAGACGAATATCTGGAGTTGTTTAATATGGGCATTCAGGCTGACACGCTGGAAGCGACCTACGACGCGATGCGTGAGAAGCTGTCGGGGATCGTGCCCGAAATCGAGCTGCGCTATAAGGCAGAACTCGCTTTCGAGATCAATCAACTAAAGCAAGAACGCGGCGCAATCATCCTCGGTCATAATTACATGGAGCCGGCGCTGTTCCACTCGGTTCCGGATGTCGTTGGAGACTCTCTCGAGCTCAGCCGCAAAGCCGCCCAGACCGAGGCAGACCCGATTGTCTTCTGTGGTGTCAGGTTCATGGCCGAGACCGCGAAGATCCTGAATCCGGACAAGACAGTTCTTCTGCCGGCAAAGCGCGCGGGCTGCTCACTAGCCGAGAGCATCACAGCAGAGGATGTCCGCGAACTCAAACAGCGGTTTCCTGGTATCCCGGTCGTTACCTATATCAATACCTACGCAGACGTGAAGGCTGAGACGGATGTCTGCTGCACCTCGGGGAATGCTGCTCGAGTCGTCAACTCGTTCGAGGAAGAAACGATCATCTTCTTGCCTGACGAGTATCTCGCCGCAAACGTCGCAAAGGAGACTGGAAAGAAGATCATCTTTCCGACCAAGGAATCCGTCGACGACCCGAAGCCCGGCATCGACTACCAGATCGTCGGGTGGCACGGACGGTGTGAGGTCCACGAGAAGTTCACCGTCGAGGATATCGAGAACGTGCGCGCCCAATTCCCAGACGTCCTCGTGCTCGCACATCCGGAATGCAGTCCGGAAGTCGTCGAGGCCTCGGACTTCTCAAGCAGCACCTCCGCGATGGTCAACTTCGTCAAGGAATCAGATAAGCACGACATCCTGCTCCTGACCGAATGCAGCATGGGTGACAACATCGCCGCCATGGCTCCGGAGAAGGAAATGGTCCGGCTCTGCAGCATCCGGTGTCCCCACATGAACGAGATAACACTCGAAGACACGCTTAACGCGCTAAAAAACAACGAGCGTGTCATCGACGTCCCAGAAGAGATTCGTGTAAAGGCCTTACGATCAGTACAACGTATGCTCGAGCTGTAGGGACTGACACTCGTCAGCGCAGTTGTGTTCCGCAAACAGAAAGGCCCCCAATCTCTCGACCGGGGGCCTCTTTTGAGCGTATTCGTCCGTGAGAGAGACTCGGCTACGTCACCACCTCTGATTCGCCACTCTCTCCGTCGTAGATTTCCGTCCTGAAAACCCCCTCCTGAAACGCCAGATATTCCGTCTTTGACATCTGAGGTATATGTTTTTCGATAACGGCCTTCGCGGCACTGGCATCATCGTAAAGCATGTCGACGGCCATCATCGCAAGCGATTTAGCCGGCGCCAGATACCCTAGTTCCTTGTTCGAAATGTGCCAATCCCTGCTGTGACCGGGACCGCTCGCCCCAGCCATCATCGGATGGATCGCAGGGATCAGGTGGGAAACGTCTCCCATATCGGTTGAACCCGTGCGATGCCCCACCTTTGTCAGCTCATCTTCGCCAAACAACTCAATGGTATTCTGCTCAAACATGTCGATCATGGTCTCGTCGTTCGCAAGCGGCATGTAGCCGGGAAGCGTCTCGATCTCAACTTTCGCACCCACGGCCAGCGCACCGGCTCTGAGCGCACGGTCGACCTTAACATTCGCGTCGAGGATCGCTTCTTTGGTGCGACCACGGACATACGTCTCCATCGTCACTTCTGCCGGCACCACGTTCACGATATCTCCGCCCTTCGTGATGATCGGATGAACCCGAATCGCATCCCCGTCTCGGAACGTCTCCCGCTGCGCGTGCATCGCATTGATAGCGATCTGGGCAGCATTCAGCGCGTTGATCCCGAGATGCGGCGAGCCTCCAGAGTGAGCCGCGCGACCGACGAATCGTATCAGTTTCGAAACGAACCCATTACTCGACTCTGCAACACCGGCCTTCTTCATCGTCTCGTCGCTGTGCGTATGGATCATCATCGCCACGTCGATATCATCGAAATGGCCCTGTTTGATCAACTCACACTTCCCGCCGAGCAGTGAAATCTCGCCAGAATTGACCAAATCGCGCCGCAATGCCACTTCCACATACTCCTCCGCAGGGACCGCAAAGAAAACAACGTTACCCGCGAGCTCATCCGCCGCTCCTGTATCCGCAAAAGCCATCATCGCGCCCATCAGGCCAGCAATCTGCGCGTTGTGACCACACGCGTGGGCCGCGCCCGTTTCTGGGTTGACCTGCGGATGATCCGCCACCCCAAGCGAGTCCAGTTCGCCGATCAGCGCAACCGTCGGTCCCGGCCTCTTCCCTTTCAGAACGGCTTTGACTCCTGTCCGAGCGAGACCGGTCTCCGTCGTAAAACCGAACTCCTCCATCCTATCTGCGACGAGCTTTGCCGTCTCGAACTCTTTGAACCCGAGCTCCGGATTGGCCATAATGTGATCGCCGATACCCTCGATCTGATTTCGTCGCCGATCGACGGACTCACAGATCCGATGTTTGAGCTCTTCCCTTGTCACACGATTACCTCCACGAGCAGAAACTCATAGCTTTTCGCTGCGGATACAGACACGATTTCATCGGGTTAAACACAGCAAATATCAGAAGGGACCTTCACAGGCGAAAGAAAAGTGAGCCATTTGGCCTAAACGTCTGCCGTCTAGCATCTGCCTTAGTGCCGACCTGCTGCCTTCTGCGGATTTATCGAATCTTTAACAACAGCACTAACAACAACGGTGTTCCAACAGCCTGGAGCAGCATAAACCTCACCAGAACCTGCGTGTTCGACCAGCCCTTGTTGTGGCGGAAGTGATCGTGAAGGGGATATCGAACCTCTTTAAAGATCCAGATTTTAAAGAAGCGAAGGAGGGCGACTTTGAGGATACCAGTCGCACCGTTCACAAGCACGACACCGGCGACGACGAAGATGAGCACCGGGTTTCCACACGCGAGGACAAGCACACCGAGGAGAAGACCCATCGGACGAGACCCAGCGTCGCCCATCAGAACCTTGCTCGGGTTCGCGTTATACCAAAGGTAGCCGGCAAGGCATCCCGACATCACGAAAGCAAGCGTCGCCCAAGTTGCCGCATCACCATAGTGCGGTACGAGCAGATATCGGGCGACTTCGCGATGACCAACAATTCCATATAGGAAACCTGCTAGGTAGATGAACCCCATACCGCAGAGACTTGCGGACAAACCGTCTACGCCGTCGGTGCAGTTTGTGGCGTTGATGGCGAGCCAGATCAGAACCGCCGCGCAAGGCACGAAGAGCCAAGGCGAGATCGTTAGTTCTGTCTTCACGAATGGAAGCCAAAGGTGGTAAGGCTCGAGACCACAAACCGCCATTGCCCCGAACACGCCAATTACGAGGTCGACCAAACCGAGGAAGTACTCGCTCAGACCGCCGGCGCGGTCGTCGACATAGCCAGCGAGCATCACGAGGAATACACACGCGAGAGTCGCCACAATGCGTGCATCGAAAGGTGTAACAAGAAGGCAAACACCAATGAAGATCGGAACAAAGATCACGCCGGCACCGACAGGCTTCCCCTGACTTTTCTCGGCATCCACGGCGAACTGACGGCCTTGGTCCGCCGGTAGCCGGGTCCAGAGCTTGGGAACCAAAATAAGGGTCAGCGTCGCTGCGAGAGCCGTACCAACTCCGTACAGAAACAGATAAGATGTCAGAAGACGCATTGGACCGTAGACTTCTGACGCGTTCTCACCCAACCAAAAAAGCATTCAGGTCGCCTCGTCATTGAAAAAACGGGGCCCAAAAGCGGGCCTATGTCCCATGAGAAATGTAGGGCTATCGATATGCCGGGACAAGAGTAAGCTATTGTTCCCACTTAAGTTGAGAGCAATCCATTGACCGTCTGCCATAACACGCCTACACTGCGGTAGCTGGTGGACATCTTGTTCAACGACGCGAATATTAAGGACTAACGATGTGTAGGACCAGCTAGACAGACAGAGCACAGCCCTCTCTTCTAAGGCAGTGAACGCCTACATCCACTCGACGATCCACACCCATCACACTAGGATGACCATAACTTCATATGTCGACCGGGTATCAGGAAAGGTGCTCAACTGAACAGCGAACACGACGATCAACCAGGAAGCCCTCAACCGTTATACGGTTGGGGGCTTCTTCCTGTGGTGCGGAAACGAGATCGTCTCGATGATCGCTTGCTATCCATCATCAGCAGAAGAAAGACAAGAGACTACTGGGTGTGCATTCGCACCGTTTCGCGTTCGAAGCGAAGGAGCAGGCAACAAGCGCTACGGACACGCAGGAGCTCGGAGGTCGTTCATTCAAGATCGACTTGGGTTGTCTGATTTTGTTCACGGCATTAAAGCCGGACCTTCGATATTGAACGACATTAAGGGCCAGTGCCTTCACCTTATCCTCGATCGGATCTGGGAGACCGTCCGTGACATCAACACAGGTATTGAGGTCTGCAAACCCTAGGAATATCTTCATGTAGGGCAGACGGACAAGCGGAAGCGGGTCCTTAAGGCTTGATCGCAGACCTGCTCGGATTCGCCAATCGAATCCTATCTGCCCGGAACCTTGGTGGAGATCACTTCTCGATTTTCGGAGCGTGCGATTCTGGGGGGTAAGCCACCGTTCCCGAAACTTGGAAAGATCTTGGCCGTCTAGACAAGGAGGATGTGTGTCACCGGAACTGGAAGAAGGAACCAGCATCCAGCTGGATTTCGCAAAGCTCAAGAAGGTTGCCCAATCCAAGGAGGACGTCTTACCCGTAGCCGTTCAGGATGCGAACACGGGGGATGTCCTACTGATCGGATATGCAAACCAGCTCGCCCTAGACACGACGCTAGATAAAGGCGTGGCCACGTTCTGGAGCACGTCCCGGAACCAGCTGTGGATCAAGGGTGCTACGTCTGGCGACTTCCTCGAGATTGTCGATGTCAGGGTGAATTGCGAGCAAAACTCGCTTCTCTATCTCGTTAACCTCAAAGGTCAGGGGGCCTGTCACACTAAAGGCAGTGATGGTGTGGCGAGGCACGGCTGCTACTATCGACGAATCGATCAGGGCAACCTGGAACTCGTCTGTAACGATGGCGATCTGAAATAAAAGGGCTGCGGCCATACTGTGACTCCACCCAGCGAAGACAGATCAGTTGGCAGTCGTCCAGCAATTAGGACATACCGGTTCAGCCTTAGACGGGGCGTCAGCCATGTTCGAGGAAGCAGACATGGCCAGGATAAGCCCCCGGTGTGTGCATTTCGACCCCTACAAGAGAGAGGGAAGCAACGTGTGCAGCGATGTGCTAGTCTTCGGAGAATCAGGAAGCCCCGACGGTGAATACCGCGGTGAGATCACCATGATCCCCCTGCGCAAGGACTGGCAGACGTAGCGCCCCCTGAAGTGATCCTTTATACGTGCGCGTTCTCTCATCCAGAGACCCGCGTTTTTTCTCTGTAGTGCCATCTCCCCGATACCTCACATCCAACACCTTGCCTCCCATCCTTTCCCTCCCCTCCCCTTTCCACTATATTCCTCCTCAGCCACACCGATCCGCTCCCCCACACGAATTTCACCTGCCTCGCCTTGAAGGGAAGCGACTGTGGGTTACGACCTCAAGATTCTCACCGGAAACACCAACAAAGCGCTCGCGGAAGACATCTGCAATCACCTCGACACCCATCTTGGTCGTGCAACCGTGGAGAAGTTTCCGGGCGGCGAAACACACGTCCAGATCGAAGAGAACGTTCGGGGCTCGGATGTCTACATCGTCCAATCGGTCTGCGATAACGTAGAACTGAAGCTTAGCCCGAACGATGCGTTGATGGAGTGTCTGATCCTTATCGACGCGGCGAGGCGTGCATCTGCAAAACGAATCACCGCCGTCCTGCCCTACTACGGGTACGCGCGCCAGGATCGCAAGGACCGACCTCGCGTACCGATCACAGCCAAGCTCGTCGCCAACATGCTCTACACCGCTGGAGCACGACGAGCACTTGCCCTTGACCTGCACTCGAACCAGATACAGGGCTTCTTCGACATCCCATTCGATCATCTGTATTCGATCAACATCTTCACCGACTACCTTGCCAGAAAGCACATCCAAGATCTCGTGGTCGTTTCTCCCGACGTCGGGAACATCAAGATGGCACGCGCCTACGCCGAGCTACTGGGGGCGGATCTCGCAGTCGTAGACAAGCGGCGTACGAGCGGGACAGACACAGAGGCCATGAACCTGATCGGTGAGGTCGAGGGAAAGAACGTGGTGATCGTAGATGATCTGATAAGCACGGGTGGATCGCTGGTTGAAGCGGCTGCGACGCTCAAGAAGCGAGGCGCACTCGATATCTCCGCTTGTATCGTCCACCCTGTTCTTGCGGGTCCTGCACTCGAGCGCGTCGAAAACTCTGTTCTGTCGGAGCTTCTCGTGTCAAACTCGATCCCAGTTCCTGCCAGCCACACGAACGGGAAGATCAAGGCTCTTTCCGTTGCACCCATCCTCGCCGAAGCCATCCGACGCATCAACAACGACGAATCGGTCTCTAATCTGTTCGCAAACGCCAAAGTGGAAGGCTGATCGTATTCAGGGCACCCCGAAAAGAAGACGCCCCTTTGGCTCGTAGTCAAAGGGGCGTCTTCTTTTCGGTAGGTCGTTTACGACTAGGTCGACGTCATCACCGCGTTCGAGATCCGACCTTGCAACCTCTTGGCCGCATCCGGATCGTTCGTAAAGATCACGCAGATCACATCTTTCACTGGATCACACCACGCGAGCGTCCCGGTCGCGCCACCGTGACCAAACGTGTAATCCGACACGAGGTCACCAAACACGTCCACCTGAGGACCGCTCAGACGCCATCCCAATCCCCAGCGCTGACCTTTCTGTCCTTCCGACGTCATACCGGGCATTCTGGTTACATGATCTTCGAGCATGGTCGAGACAGATGATTCACTCAGCACACGCTTATCTCCGACCCCGCCGCCGTTCCTAAACAGGAGCATCAGTCGCGTCATCTCCTCAATCGTGGTCAGCATACCGCCCCAGGGCGCGCCGAATCCTCTCCAGTAGTCCGAGTTCCAGTCGAAACCCGTTCCAGACCCGCCATGCGTCAGTCCTTCGCCAGCCATAACGACGTCGGACTCTCTTAGGTCCCGCGACTGAATCCCCAGCGACGTATCTTGAAGACCAATCGGATCGAAAATAGTCTCGTTAAGGTAGTCAGGCAGAGACGTCCCCGTCACACGCTCGCAGATCTCGCCCAGCATGGCGATCCCGGATGACTGATATGACACCTGAGTACCCGGTGCAAACGTAAGGGGAAGTTCACAGATCCGTATGACGAAGTCGCTTAGCGGACGTTTCACTTCGCGATAGGCGCGATTCTCTGGAATCTGATCAGGGAGCCCGGATGTATGCGTCAGAAGGTGACGCACCAGGACACCTTCCTTCCCCTTTGCTCCGAACTCGGGCACATACTTCGTAACGGGATCATCAAGAATCGCCAGTCCGTCTTCAACGAGCTTCATAACCGCGGCGCACACGATCGGCTTTGTGATCGACGCGACCAGGAAGATCGTATTTCGTTCTACCCGCATCGACTCGTCATCCAGCCTCCGTTGACCGACCAATATCGGATCTTCCGTCTCACCCTTGCGCGTCACCTGAACAGCCGCACCCATCAGTTGCTTGGAACCGACAGCCTCGACGAGCATTTCCAGAATCCTTGCAGTGCTCATCTCGACGCCTTCGCATACTTCGACACCAGTGCGTCAATTTTTCTGATGGCTTGGCCTTTCGCCCGCTCATCCAGATCGGCAATTACGAATCCGTTCTTGGCGATTGCGCCGACTTCTTCAACAGAGAGCCCGCATTCGGTCAGCAGCCACGAGTACTCTTCCGTAAGCGTCTGTCCGAAAGGTGTCGGATCGTCTGTGTTCACCGTAACACGCACGCCTCGACGATGCAGATCCCTGACGGGATGGCACTTCAGATCCGGGTAGACTCCGAGCTTCACATTCGACCAGGGACATAAATCCAACGTGATGTCCTCGTCGATGTACCGCTGAACGAGGGCATCCGATTCNATCCCGCGGACCCCGTGCTCAATCCTCTTCACATTCAGGGAATCCAGAATGCTCACGATCGAATCAGGGCCGCTCATCTCACCAGCGTGAGCCTTGAGGATCAACCCCCGCTCCCTGCCCATCTCATACAGATCGAGGAACATCCTCGGATCCCCTTCGGATTCGAGACCGTGGAGATCTAAGCCGTTGAGAGCCCCACACGCTGCATATGCGGTCCCCGCGTCGTGAATCAGCTTGAAGTCCCGATCCCTGGACAGCCCGCCGATGATACGCACAGTGAGACCATCGGGTATTCCGTTCTTGAAAGCAGCGAGAGTTTCCGCAGGAGGATAAGGATAGGCGCCGATTCCGATCGACATTTCGAGATACAGAACGTTTTGTGCGGCTAGGTCGCGGTAGATCTCAGTCGACGCCACATCCAGGCGCTCGAGCGTGTCGCACGTGCCTCGCCACGTAACGCGCATCACTTCGCTGAATTCGGTGGCGAACGACCCGTATCGATAATCACGTCTGCGCCAAGGGGGGGCTTCGGGAAGCTCTTCAGTGCACCACTCCTGAACGAGCCGCATAGGAACGGCGCCTTCGAAGTGGAGATGGACCTCACACTTCGGCAGCGCCGTCACGAACGAGTCGATATCTACCGGGGACACGATCAGGACAGGGTGGGATAATGGAGGGGCGCCCCGACAGCATCGGTCCGATACTCCGAAATATGCCACCGTCCCAGGTTGGCACTCAGGAGAAGTCTTCGGTCCTCACCACAGAATGCAACGTTTGTGGGTGCGGCGAGCATCGTACCTTCAGGATCGTCGCAAAAAATGTCGACCGGGCCCTCTGCTGCCACTCTGTAGATTCGATCGGGCCGGTAACAAGAAACATACAGGTTGCCATTACTGTCGAAGGCGAGGCCATCCGGAACAGCCTCTGGAAGCTCTGCTGCAGTCGACACCGTACCCGCAGACCCATCCTCGTGAATCGCGACTCTTGCCACACGGGGCTGGACTTCGCTGATCGCGGCATACAGATACGCACCATCGGGAGACAGGGCCAGTCCGTTCGGGAAGCTGGTCAGAGTCGTCTGCCATACCTCGCCTTCACCGTTCGCATCGACCTTGAACAGACAGCCATTGTCTTGCTTCCAGTCGCCCGAATCGGACACATACAGGTTCCCATCTGCATCAAATACGGGATAGTTGGGCGTCTGGATCGGTCGATCCGCCACCCCTTTGAAGTAGGTGGTTACCTCCCCGTCCGGGGTCACCCTCTTGACCTCACCACCGCTGCACGCGTAGACATTGTTTCCCGCGTCTACAGCAATTCCGCCGACGAAATGTCCGCCCGTGTTCGCGTATTCCTCGAACGTGCGGGTCCTTGTATCGATCCGGTAGACCTGACCTGCCTCTCCCCCTGCGTATGCCAGGTGGTCGGGGCCACACGCGATACACTCTGGATGATCCAGACCCTCGCCGAATCCACCCACGAAGTATTCAACATCGAAGTTTGCTGATAGGATTGCCATCGGTACACACGCTCTGAGAAGTGTCAGGCTAAGCGGAGTCGAAGCCCGACGCCGTATGGTCACTGAGTGTGGAGCACCCGTCGACTTCGCTCAGGGTTCCACACCAACTCGCTCGTCTGCATCAAAGTCGTAGTCCCGTTTCGCCGCCACTTCGCCATCCTGGTGCCATGCCGATCCGAAGGGATGTTCAGTCTGTAGACGCTTCGGCAGCCGATACACGGCATTTTCGCATCGAACCCGCTCTCGGCGGCTCCCGCTAATGAGGATGCCCGTGTCTTTGAACACGTTGTCGGCAAGCTGATACGCATCATCGGCTCTGTACTGGAACACGAGACCCCGCCGCGGCTTGCCTGAGAGATTCGGATCCGACCCGTGCAATGACAGGCAATGATGGATACTGATCCCCCCAGTCTTGGGCGTTACATTCGCGATTAGCCTCTGGTCGCTCCACCGATCGGGTTCCTGGCAGGCACCCGTGAACTTGCCGCCAATCATATGGTCAAGAAGACCCCATTTGTGACTCCCGCGCACGATCTGCATGCAACCATTTTCTGGTTTAGCATCATCAAGCATTACCATGACGGCCACCAGACTCGTGTTCGTGTGAGGGAAGAACGCAAAATCCTGATGCCAAGAGAACAATCCCTTGCCCTTAGTGGGAGGCTTCGTGGCAAGCTTCGAATGATTAAGCTGTATATCCTCGCCGATGAGTGGCTTGATGCGGCTGACGATTGCAGGATGCTTGGCCAGTTCCATGAACGCAGGATGGAACGTCGTGATGGCCAAAAGGTGAACGGTCTTCTCAGCGAATCCCTTTTCGTCCTGTGCACTCCGAACGGACGCATCCTTGGACGCCGCCCTGAGTGTCTCGACTTCAGCCTCGGAAAAGACATTGTCGATTACGATGAATCCGTCTCGATCGAACGCATCGATCGCCTCCTCGGTCAGTCCCCCAGCCATCCCTTTTCCCAACAACTCGCCCATCATTTTCCTCTCACACCCAATCTCTCGAATCCGGCACATCCATCCATTGGCCGCCTTCAGCGATCGATTGCTGGCTCACGAGTCCGGGCAAGGTCATGTCCATCGCCTCGTGGATCCCGATCGGACAGGGAGTGCCGTCGACGATCGTGTTAACAAAGTCGAGCACCTCGAAATAGTCACCTCCGCCGTGTCCCGCCGTCTTCGCCTCTTCTGAAGGATTTCGCCAAATCTCGGGCATATGNTCTTCCTCAAGTTCCATCAGGTCGATCCAGGCATTCTTGTCCTCGCAGATCTTCTCGAGCCAGACTTTCGGACACTCACCCCTTCTTCTCGCTGACTCGTAGCAACCCTTTGTCCCCTGGAGGCTGTAGTTGGACATCGAGTGGGGACGCTCCGAGAGCATATCCACCCGGATTTTGACGAGTCCGCCACTGACCATCTTGCCAAGCATCACACAGGAGTCCTGGTTCTCGTATTTATCGTCTCTGGGATCTTCGTAGTGGTGTCCGCTGCCTTCACAACACACTCGAGACACGCGATCCCCGGGCATCCACTGAAGTATCGGGCCCAGACTGTGCGTCCCGTATGTGACCCCATCGATCCCGGTCTGCCACCTTCGCCGCCAGACAGTGATCTCGTTCAGCTCTTTGAGCTCGTGCAGATATTCTCCCTCTGCATAGTAGACCTCACCAAATAGACCTTTTCGAACGAGCTCCTTGACCAGGACGTTCGGGCGCGAGTAGGTGTAGTTCTCGGCCATCATGTAGACAGCCTCACTTCTGTGGGTAGCTTCGACTAAGGCACGTGANTCCTCGACAGAGACACTTGCCGTAACCTCGCTCATCACGTGGATGCCCAGCCCAAGGGCCTCGATCGCCATGGGCGCGTGAAAGGGCATGGGTGTTCCTAGCACGACGGCATCCAAGTCCCCTTTCCCAAGCATCTCGCTGTAGTCACTAAAGACCAGCTCTGCACCAAGGAGATCAGCGGCTTCGGGCAGACGCTCCACGTTCACATCGCAGACGGCGTGTATGCGAGTTCCGGCATGCGCATCGAAAGCGGCTCGAAAACTCTTGCCTCTGCCGACTGCGCCCGCGATGCCGATCTTGAGCTCACTGCCCATAGGGATGATCGCTCAGGAGGACTTCCACGCGTGCCAAGCCAGAATCACCCACCCGGCAAGAAAGATTAGGCCTCCTATCGGGGTGATCGCTCCCAGCCACCTGATCCCTGTCATCGTCAGGATGTAGAGGCTCCCGGAGAAGATCAGGATCCCAGCCACGAACAGCCATCCCGCCACGTTGACCGCCGAACCGGGCCAGTGCATCCCCGCAAGACCGACGCCCACCAGTGCGAGCGCGTGATACATATGGTATCGCACTCCCACCTCGAACACATCAAGCATATCCGGCTCAAGCCGCTGTTTCAACGCGTGTGCCCCAAATGCCCCCAACGCCACTGCGAGAAATCCGAACGCCGCCCCTAGGCTCACGAAGTTCCTCAAGCTACGCCTCCTGTTCCAAATGCATCCAAATCCGATCCCCGTAGTTTGCTTCAGGTTTCCCTGAACCCTGGCCGCTCTCTTCCCCCATTCTGGTCCCTCCCAGCCAAATCTGCTCCGTATTTNAAAAAACCACTGTTCGACCCTAGAAGTAATGACTATGCCCATCCCCCTGGAACCAGAGCACATCCACAAAAAACGAGAGACCGGCAGCCGCGAAATGGCCCAGAGTTAGCCCAATGAAGAATGGTTTACCGCGGTTGTAAAGCATCAAACCGCCGATCCGAATCATGATCAACTTGATTCCCCATGCGCAAAACAGCGTGAACATCGTCCACTGAACCTGACCGACCGAAGCGATTGAGAAGCCGAGCGGATGGAGTCTCCACCACGGCAATCTGTGGCGCAGCCAGGTAAGCAACGCCGTCGCACCCACACCGATCAGGAAGAAGGCACTGTACCAAGGCTGAAAACCCTGACCANCCTTGATCTTGGCAACGATCGTGTCGAACGGTACCTGTCCGCCTCGACTGAACACCCACTCACCGAAGTTGTAACCACCCGTCGCGTAGGCAAGCTTGAGACTGAACCAGAACGACACGCACAGACTGGTGCCAAGCCCGAGGNCCACAGCCGTCANAAACGCCTTACGCGGGAGTTTTCGATCTGTATGGATCCTAGCCGCGTTCGCGCCGAAGGGCATGAAGTTTGCGATCGGGTCGCAGGCCCACGCATAGCTCAGAGCCAGACCTGTCATCGTACGTGGCCCGAGCGAACCGGGACCGATTGTGTGCATCGCGAAGGCCTGCGGCAGGAGGGGACCACGCACGAACACGAGGCCACCTTCGACCACGATCCGAGTCAAACCAAGATACAGTGTGATCACCGCATACACTAGAAGCAGGGAAACAAGCAGCTCGATCCCCGCCGCGCGAAGCCACAACAAAATGAACGCGATCGATGCGACAACGACCAGAACACTGGCTCTATAAGACATCACCTCGTGGCTGTCATCGATCTTTGGATCACCGGACCAAGCTTTCTTCCAAACTCNCCGGAGGTGTTCTCGCGCGACTAATACACCGCCAAAAACGAGCGCAGAAAGGGCCCCGAAGCCTTGCCAGGCCAGCGATGGTGGACTGACCGAGTAGATCTCTGAAGCGCCGATCGTGAACCCAAGCCGGTTGAAAAGCGAAATCTCAGCCGAGTTCAGCAGGTTGAACAGCCAGACACTCAGGAGCACGTCGGTGTTGATGAAGTAGCTGATCCCGAGAAGGGGAAGCGTCAGGATGGACGATATACCAGGGAAGATCTTGCCGCGCTTGATACGAAGCCTAATCCGACCCAGCCGAGGCCACTGCGGGTAGAAATACGACGGGATCTCCCAGGCCACTTTGAGGAAAGACGCAGCAAAGCCCCACCAGAAGAGCTTCGTCGACAGGAACACGGGAAATAGCCGCTCCCTAACCGTCCCCTCGATCATCACATTCGGGACGTCTACAAGCGGAAAACCGAGTCGCTCGCTGTCAATCCATTGGGATCGGAAGATAGCGATCAGGCTCAGGCTGAGGGCGAGGGTCGCCACAATCAGGGTCCCCCACCAAAAGAGAGGGACAATCCAGATGTCCCACGGGACCGTCTCCCCGGGTGGCAGCCCCTCGAAGAACCAGTCTGTCTTCTGTCCCCTTGGCGGAACAGCCCAGGTTGGAATGTGTTGATGTAGAAACTCCGCCCATCCGTTCTCAGGGTTTGCAAAATAGAAGGCGGAGGCCGAAACAGAGATCACGTATCCGGTGATTCCNTAGGTTGGCACGGACACGGCAGCGAGCAGCATTATATATATGATACNCAGATCGCCCTGAGANAGGCCTGCNTGNCCNCTNATCGATTTGAGAACCGGATTCACGAGACACACGACAACCAGGAACGTGAACGCCAGGCCGAGCGGGAAGTAATTGGTGGTCATAAGAGTGGATCGCACGATCCACTCCGAATACGGCGCAGCGAGGTTGACCAAGACAACACACAGCGCGCCGATGAAGAGCCCTCGACCAGAAAGCTTGGATGCTGGGGCCCGCGTACTGGGNATCTGATTAGGACTTGCAACCATCATCTGTCCGTCTGTGAATCGACCCACGTCTGCCTCACCGTGGCCTTGGCTAAGGCGACTCTCCCAATCAGAGTGGGCCCAAGGACTGTGTTACCAGCTGTGCACGCCGTGTCCATCCCCAAAGAACCAGATATAGTCACACAAGAATGACATCCCTACACCGAGTGAATACCCGACGACTATCCCTAGGCAGATCGGACGCGTACGATCGTAGAGCGTCACACCTCCGATCCGGAGCACGACCGACTTGCTGATCCAGGCGACCAAAATCGCGAACACCGAGTTCCGCGTCGGATAGGTCAGAGGAATCGTAAACCCGATCGGATGAAGCGGCCACCAAGGGAACCGATACCGCAGGAAGAGTAGCAATCCCATGACGGCAGCACCCCCTCCGAAGAAACTGAGTCTCTGGAGATCAACACCACGCGTATCTCGCATCTTGTTGATCGTAACGCTGAACGCATTCTTGCTCCCCGAGGAGAAAGGGTAATCGTTGAAATTGTGCGCACCCATATCGTAGCCCCACGATAACGTAAGACCCGTNCAGACAACTATCCCCACGGCGACGGACAGAAAAAGAGAACCTGCCACAAGGGTGCTCCGGTTCCGGATCTGCTCGGCGATCTTTGTGGCGTGCACCATAGGTGACATGAACAACCCCTTCCCTTGCGAAAAGAANACGTAGGANAATGCGCTTATGGTGAGGGATTGACCCGACAGGTTTCCCGGTCCGATCGAATAGACCGAGAAGACCTGGGGTGTCATCGGTGCCCTGACATAGATCAGGCCGGACTCCGACACGATCCGGGCTACACCGACTGTCACGATGAACGATCCGAACAGGATTAGCAGTGCCAGCCCACGGCTCATGCCAGCTGCATTCATCCACAGGACGATGATCAGGATGCTCACTGCGAGGCCGATCACCGAACCACGGTACGACATTATCTCATCACCCTGAGGCTTCTTTCGGTCAACCGTGGCTGCCCACACCTNCTTCAGATGTCCCCTCGCAACCCAGAGCCCCCAAAGGACCATCGCGGTCAGTCCACCAAAGCTCTGCCAGCCGGAAGCAGCATCGATCGAGCACCACGAGTCCTCTGTTCCTGTGATCTTGAAACCAACCCGGTTCAGCCCCCAGACTTCGGCGCCCGCGAGGATGTAGAATACCCAGATACTAAACAGCACCTCGAGGTTCGCCAGGTAGGCAAAACCCAGCGTGAAGAAATTGATGCGCGTCCGGAAGCTCGGAAACCCTCTCGATAGTGACAGCCACTGCCCGTGCAGGTTTATAAAGGGCAGTAGCGGAAACACGAACACGAGATAGTTCCAGCTCATCAGCAAGAGAGGGACTGACATCCCCACCCAGAAGAACTTCTCGTGCCAGAAGAAACGTTTCCGTCTTACATCTCCCACATCAATCAAATCCTGCGACACGCTCAGGAGCGGGTAGACCAATCGCTCGTGATCGCTCCAAGGTTTCCTCAAGATTGCAGCGATCGCAGCAGATGCGTAGACCACGGCCCCGATCAGGATCAGCCACCAAAAAACCGGCGTCATCCAGACAATCCAAGGGATGGCGACGTCTCCCCCGGGCGGTCCGTCGAAGAACCAAGTGAGAGCTTGACCATAATCTCTGGGCGCCACCCACTCCGGTATGTGAGGATGAAAGAACTCTCCCCACCGATTCTCCGCGGTGGCGAAGTAGAAAGGTGTTGCGATGATGCCGAGGAAGAACCCCATCAGCCCGGAAGTCGGGACCATCGCCCCAACCATCCCCATGGCCAAGATGATAGCCATGTCTGCACTGTTCAATATCAGCCAGCTGGAAAGTTGTCGGAGCAGCGGAATCGAGGCTGCGAAGATGAAATACGAGATGAACAACGCCACCGGGTAGTGGCTGATGTTCATACGCGACGCNTGGACGATGTATTCAGCGTAGGAGATCCAAAAGTTGATCCAAGCCACAAAGCAACAGCCAACCAGGACCCCTCTGCCGGTCGCCTTCGGATACGGAGAGGCATCCGCATCAACTGGACTCTCAGGCAGAGCACCCAATCAAAGAGTCTCGACGAGATGCGCTCGTTCGATCATTCGAACCACAATGACGTAGCGGTCGTCGTAAGAATCGCGGCCTTTTCGCTCTCTGAGAGCCCGAGTTCAGTGCGGAAAAGATCGAGGTGTTCACGGTAACTGGCCTTCTTCAGCCAGTGGTCGCACGGNAAATCAGATCCCCACATACACCTATCGGGTCCATAAGCGTCGAGNATCCGATGCACGATCGCGTGGGTATCTTTGAACGGATAGGCTGCATCGGACCCCGTCACGGCGAAGGTGAGCTTTACATACAGCTGGTTGAACCGCGCCAAATCGACCACCGAGGTGACCGTCTCCGATTCCGGACCGTCTATGGCCTTCGGATAGGCCGCGTGATCAAGAACGACTGGAACATCCGGGTGTCGNGCAAGAAGTTCGGAGAGTTGCTCCAGATACCGCGCCTGAACGTGCGCGCAGACTACGGCGTCGAGACGGCCAACTGCTTCCCAGAGCGCGACCGATCCAGGATGGTAGAACTGCGGATAGTCTGCCTTGGTCGGCTCGATCCTTACGCCCTTCACGTTGTAACCGTCTCGCAGACGTTTTAGCTCCGTGATGCTCTCTGATGATTCCGGGTCTAGCGTGCATACACCGACACACCAGTCACTGTTCTCGTGCGCGGTGTCAGCAAGGAGGCGATTATCCCATCGGTAGGCCGAACCCGTCTGTACGAGCACCACTCTTTCCACACCCACCTCCAAAGTATTCTGTCGAAGGTGCTCGATAGTCCCGATCCCTTTCTCTGGACTGTATGGATCGTCCATCATCGGATAGGCGATCTCATCGCCGTGATAGATGTGGGCGTGTGTGTCAACCAACATTGTCACCGTGATTGGCATTTAAAAGTGTTGAGCGGGGATCGTCCCGCAGTCGGTGACCGACCTCAAGCGGCTGTCCGTTGCGGAGGACGGCGACATCGTCCACCGCGTGGATACTCGAGACTTCGCCGGCAACGGACTCAATCACGGCGAACACATCGCTGTCTGCTTTGAACGGGCCGCACAGAGCTTCACCCGTACCTGGAAGCCTGATGCCATAGTGAATCGACCGACCATCCATCATCACCAGACGCCCTGACGACCGACCTTCTGCGGACGACTGCCGCTCTACATAACTTATGGGTGACATATCTCCCTTCGCGATTGGACAGATCACGTATGTCATTTCCGTAATACCGCTTCCTTCCGTCTTGAAAATGGCCGTTGGCAGGGGCTGACACTCATAGGGCTTCCCACGCGGAATCCAGCCCTGAACGACCGGATCTGCTTGCCCGGACACGACATCCACCACCGTCCCTTCCGGCACCACACCATAGATCCCTAGGTTCCCCGTGTCGCGATTCCGGGTCTCCACACTTTTTCGGTTACCCACGATGTCGGCCTTCAGCGTGTCCAGATGAAACATGGATTCATAGCGGTGAGAACGCCCGTCTGTCGCTCGCAGAAAGTCGACCATGATCCAGATATNCGGTTTGACGAACAAGATAGAGCGTGTGTGTGTGACCGATCTGTCTCGCGAGGGGCCATACCCAGAATCATAGCTCGCAGACACAAAATCAAAGCTGGGTTGGGTGACCCAGACGTGCGGAAGCGGCTGGTCGACAACATACTCGTCACGACCCTTGCCACGCTGGTTTTGCTCGAGACCGTCCACCATAACCGTGTTATGGCCACGCGTTGATAGCACATACTTGCGCCATTTCGAATCGTCATACGGATAGTTTCCAGGATCCGTCGCGTGCACACGACCGTGCGAGTATATCACGACGTTCAGCTTATCTTCGTGCTGGTGCCCATAGCCGAACGGCCCCCCGTCGAAGAAGAGATAGGAGTCGTTGGGGAGCCAACCGGTCCGCATCACAAAGTGTCCTGCATACGGAAACGCCGTCGACAGTGTCGTCGGCCGTTTCCCCTCTCTGCCATCGGACGCCGCCCATCGGAAATCTTCTCGATCCGGAAAGAACTCAAGTGCGTTCTGCATCCATGGTCGTATGTCGGTCCATCCTCCATCGTTCAGCGCCGNCATCCGTAGGTCGGGCATAGCTAAGTAGAGATCGTAGTCATACATGCGCTCGAGTTTGTTCGAATAGTCTCCCGGGATCGGCTGATCGTTCAACCGAGCGACGTTGTAGGTCATCACGAAATTACGCAGACTTACCTGATGATACCCAGAAGACAACTCGATCTGCGCACCGTCTGGATAAACTTGGGCATCGAGCTCTTTATACTGGCGTTCCATCGCAACCCGACGCCATTCGTCCGATTCCTTGAACTCAGGAAACAGGACGCCGACGTGATACATCCCGTTCGCTTCCATGGTCAGCCAGTTGCCAGATCGCGGCCATCGTATCAGGTGACGCGCGTGCTCGACCATGCTTTTCAGCATCAAACAGATGGCGTCGTCTGAGAAAGATGGGGAGGACAGAAAATAGTGAAACGCATACGGCCACGTCTGTCCCATCCGAATCCCACATTCGATGGTCCGCCAGCAATTCGTCATCGGCGACCCCATCCGTGCGTCGTCCTTCCACGAATTNCCGTCCTCGCCTACGGGCACCATTACGTTCTCGACCCAGTGCGTCATCTGCCGCACGAAAGCCTCAGCATACTTCTCGTCACCAGTCTTCCAGTAGGCCTGCCCGAGCGTCACCCAGAAGGGATGTCTTGACAGCTGCCACGTCCATTCGCGNTAGTCAATCGGGTTCAGCTCCCAGTCGATAGTGTCCCCGAACACCTGCTCAACGTTGCAGCTCGTCAGCGTATTGCCGACGGCTTTGTTCGCCAGATCCAGGTCGACCTTATCAACCGCCTCGTTCCCCACGTTCACAAGCTCCACTTCCTGCCGATTATGTGGATCGCGACGGTCTCGCCAGTTCGAAAACCAGTTCGGGGACTCACGACGACGCAGATACGTCGCGAACTCGCGCCTGGCTACGGACCAGTCCGCACGCGCTACCGCATCGCGAACCGCCTCCAAACCCGGTCGGTCCAGATACATGGCGTTAAAGAATATGAGATCACCAAGTCTTGGGCCGTNCATAGCCTTCTCCGTGTTTTCAATGCATTTTAATGCCGCTCACCAAGGTTGACCAAAATATCCTCTACCCNGAGTATTGTAAAGGAAGGCTCCTAACAGAGACCTTATCTTGACATTGGACGCGCCTGAGCTATGTTGTCTTAANCCTTTTAAGTTCAACCTTTTAACGCGCCTCATGTCCACACCTACCTCCAAAATTCACACCGTGACAGAGCCCAATGAAGAACTCCTCGAAGCACAGGCACGGGTGTGCACAGGACCCAACCAATCTCGCCCCCTGGGTCTCAAGCCTGGCGACCCGGATCCTCAACGCATCTACGGCATTGTCCTTGATTCGCTTTCAGGCAGCCTCACCGGACCCGCAACGCGTGCACAGATCGGAGCATTCCTTTGCGCTATGACATTGCGACGGGCTTATCCGCCCAAAACAACCTGGTCCGAGGCCGAAACACGTGCCTTCGAGGATCATCGGTCGCGTCTCCTGTCCTCGGATCCTGCCATTCGTTTCCTGATTGATCCCTGCACGCCTCTCGAAATTCTGCAAGGGCCTGAAGACCGCGCTCTGCTCGCGAACTTGGGGCACATATTGGCGGGAGAGCATCTGTCTTACCGTGCCACTCGCGAAGTGCTCGCATCCGTTCTGTCCCCTCGCGGCGACGAAGCCCTCAAGGCTGCGGTCCTGATCGGTCAGCGGATGAACCACGAAAACTACGATGAGTTTCGAGCCTATCTCGACGCTGTATACGCGCCTGAGGATATCCTTTCAGTCTCGACCTCGTCGCTCACGACCATCGGCGAACCCTACAACGGATCGGCGAGGTACTTCAAACCGACCTGCTTCCTTGCAGCCACCCGAGCTGCACTTGGCAGACCAACACTCCTGCACGGTGTGGATTCGGCGCCTCCAAAGCTGGGCATCACGGACGAACAAATCCTCCGCGCTCTAGGCGCTGACACGCAAATCCCTCTCGACCGTGCAGCCGAGCTCCTCTCACTTCCGGAGATCTGCTTCGCCTTCGTATCCCAGTCCGTTTTCTCGCCTCAGACCTACGCGATGCTTGACCTGCGGCATCAAATTAAGAAGCGTCCGACTTGGGCGGCATCAGAGAAAGCCCAGATGCTCATTCGGTCAACGGGGCGCAATGACATGGTTGTTGGCTACTTCCATCCAGGATACGAGGACAAGCAGCTTCGTGCGATGCGGAAAC
Source organism: Gemmatimonadota bacterium (assembly GCA_002714465.1). Next base: position 123,186 of record PAXL01000030.1, read on the forward strand.
GAGGTCTGGACGCCGGCATCGTGATCAAAGGTGAAGAAGGGACTAGTCAAGTGTCACTGCGTGTGCGAGCGCCTTCGGAGGCACGAAAAAAGACGCTGAACAATGTGGAGGGATTCCGGGATGGAGTTAGCTTCGCACTGGACATTGATCCGGCTGACCTCGGGTTCAACTACGAGCAGAATCCCCGTCTACCTGAGATCTCCGCTGAAGCTTTCGCTGAGGCAGGTCGATCTGCGCTACTGGGCGAACCCGGACACGTCCTAGACAGGATTGTCCTGAACACGGGGACAATCGACTGGCTACTCGGGTACGAGTCGAACCATATCGAAGCCATATCGAAGGCTCGTGACGCGATCGAGAGCGGCAGGGCGCTAGCTCACCTAGATGCATACATCGAGACATCGCACGAGGCATCGTCTTGAGAGAGGGTTCGGACAAAGGATACCTTATCCACCTGTTCCACCGAGAAAAACACAGCTTCACAATCCTCGGAGTCGGCCGACTCGAGAACGGGGAGACTTTCGGGCTCGTTGACACTCGTTTTCACCCCACTTTCTACGTCCGGAAATCGGATGCGGAATCGCTTCTTCGAGCGGCGAGCGATCCCGCCGTGAAGGTCGAGGAGACCCAAGAGCGTACGATGGACGGCGAGCCGGTCCTCTCAGTAAAAGCGACCCGTCTCTCTTCACTGCGACGAACGGCGGATTCGGCCCTGGAACAGGGCATCCGTACATACGAGGCGGACTTTAGCCCTGCACGTCAGTATGCCATCCATCGACAGATCAAGGGGGCCGTTCGCATCGAGGGTGGGTATCGCTCTGGGAACGGCGTCAATCGGGTCTACACGGACCCGAAGCTTACACCGATCGATTACGTGCCCGAGCTGAGCATCGTCTCACTCGACATCGAGACAACGGCAGATGCCAATCGCATTCTGGGGGTCTCTCTTGTTCCATTCGGGACGCTCGATGCGGAGGATCGAGTGCTACTGGTTGGCGACCCGAGACCCGACGATCCGGCTCTGGTCGAATGCCTCCGGACAGAAACGGCACTCTTCGAGAAACTTGCCAATCAGATTCACGAGTGGAACCCCGATGTTATCACCGGCTGGAACTTGATCGACTTCGACCTTCCCGTGCTGCAGAATAGATCGAAAGCCCTTGGTCTCTCATTCACAATGGGGCGCACAAAGGACGAGGCGTGGCATCGGAGCGGCCGAGGCTGGGGTGGCAGTAGGATGGTCCTGCCGGGGCGCCAGGTCGTAGACGCCATGCGAATCGTGCGGGCCATACCGCGTCGTTTCGATGACTATCGCCTCGACACGATTGCACGTAAAATTCTTGGGCGCGGGAAGACCTTCGACATAGCGAAAGAGGAGACCGCACCAGAAGCAATTCTGAAGGCCTACGAAAACGACCGGAGAGACTTCTGTGAGTATGTGCTTGAAGACAGCCGACTGGTCCGGGATATCCTCGACAAGGAGGGTCTGTTCGACCTGACTTTGCGACGCAGCCTTCTAACAGGTCTTCCGCTCGACGGCGCCTGGGGCAGTATCGCGGCCTTCGACTTCCTCTACACTTCCGAATTGCACCGCAGACAGTGCGTGGCCCCAACACTGGGTGTCGATCGGGCTGGTCAAGGCGGTTCACCTGGTGGACTCGTCTTTGCACCGGAGCCTGGCCTCTTCAAGCACGTCTATGTGTTCGACTTCAAGAGCCTGTATCCATCGATAATCCGCACCTTCAACATCGACCCGCAGTCGAACATCGAAGCGCGAGCCAGAGAGTCCGGCCTTATCCAGGCACCGAACAACGCCACGTTTTCTCGGGACCCGGCCATCCTACCCTCACTGATCGAAACGTTCCACCAATCCCGGGAGCAGGCCAAACGGGAGGGCGACGATCTTGCCTCATTCACATACAAAATCATAATGAACTCCTTCTACGGTGTCCTCGCGACCTCGTCGTGCCGGTATGCCTCGCGCGACCTAGCGGGCGCCATCACCGAGTTCGGACACCATCTACTGAGGTGGACAAAGCGCAAACTGGAGGAGCAAGGCGTTCGCATACTCTACGGCGATACCGATTCGGTCTTTATCGAGGCCGACATCGACGCTGAAGCAGACGAAGAGACCGCCAGAAAACGCGGCATCGAGCTATGCGACTGGGTGAATGTCGAGGTGACAGCCTACATTCGGAGGCAATGGGACGTCGAATCGAAACTCGAGCTCGAATTCGAGAAATACTACGCGCGTTTCTATCTGCCGGCTATGAGAGGTTCGGGGGGTCGCGCCCGTGCTAAGGGATACGCCGGCCTGCGGATCGATGAGGGCGTGGAAAGTGTCGAGATCATCGGTCTTGAGGCCGTACGTCGAGACTGGACTGACTTGGCCCACGATTTGCAGAGAGATCTGCTGAACATGATGTTCAGGAATGTGAGTCCGACAGAGATCGAGGGTCGCCTAGTCGAGTGGGTGGACCTAGTTCGGGGAGGTAAGAAGGATGATGACCTAGTGTATCGGAAGGCATTGCGGAAGGGCGTCGACAGCTACACCAAGTCTAGTCCCCCTCACGTCAGGGCAGCCAGACTGCTGCCCCATCCCCGTGGCGTCATCAGCTATATGATCACCGTCCAGGGGCCGCAGCCGCTCGGCTACATCACGGCTTCTATCGACTACGAACACTACATCGACAAGCAGGTCAAACCTATCGCTTCCAACGTCGCTCAGGTCTGCGGTATCGACGTGAACCGCGCGATCTCGCTCGAACCGGATCTGTTCGCGGGACTCGACTCCCGCTGATCTACGTGCCATATTCCTCCAGCCACCTGTTCGCTTGATCCGCCGGCTCCCACAACTGAGTCTCGTTCAACGTCGCCGCTATCTGAGCCATCGCTTCAGGCACGTCGCAATTTGCCGTCGCCAGATATGCTTTGACGTGCTCGAAGTAGCTCTCCCACTCCTCTCGCGCCTTGCAGACACCCGCCAGCCCCAGATGTGGCGTCGCCAGTCCCGGGGCCAGTTCAACGGCTCGCTTGAAGAGCACCTCAGCTGCTCCCAGTTCCTGCTTCTTCCCTTTGACCGAACCGAGTATCGCCATCTCAGGTGCAGCGACCTCAGGGTAACGCTCGATGCACCGCTCAGAAAACGCAGCAGCGCCCTCGAGATCACCAAACTGCAGGAGCAAGTGTGCGAACCGGGACAGGTTCCCGTAGAGATTAATCTCTTCGTTCGAGATGGTCTGCTCTATGCGGTCGATCGCCTCATAGATATCCGCGAGCGTGGCATCCTCTTCTAGGTTGTACAGGATGCACCCTGGTCGATCCGGAACCATGCCCTCAAAACCGGAGACAAACGCGTCGAGAAAGCGGTTCCCTCGCGACCCGGAGTAAATTACCAGTGTATGCGTCTGCCCCTCGTCTCCTCTGTGCAGATATGTCTCGAACCCATGGCGGTCAGCGACCTCTACGATCTCGTCGAAGGCGACAGCCCAGAAGGCGCACAGGCCATACTCGGTCATCATCTCGCTAAGGTCCATGGCGCACGAATCCACGTAACCGAAATCCGTGATCGCAATCCCGCTCTCTTCAGGCATCTGACCCAGTATGCGACAGAGATCGTGAATCGTCTGGCGTCTAGAGTTCAGCAGGGTGCTGCCTGAAGTCAGACCCTGTTCTTCGACCCAGGACCATTCCTCCACAAGCAGCGACACGAGCTTACGGCCGAGCGGCGGAGACACGTTTTCTTCATCCTGGAGCACGAGTGCTATATCTTCTGCCCTCATCAAAACGGGAGGCCAGCTACGGCCGTCAAAGACTGAGCAATCCTCAGGAACGTAGGTCGCGACACGCGCGGTTTCCATCACGCCTTCGCTCTTTGCCACATGAACAGGTGGAATCGCGTCCAGCAGGTAGGACAGGATCAGCAGACGAGGCTGGTGTGACACGATACACGATGCATCTCGCAGATCCGCGATCGTAAACTGCGATCGCTCTCGATGGTCTCTGAGGACGCCTCTGGACTCAGCAGCTTCGACTAGGGAAGGCTCTCCATCGCTGACAAGAAAGGTCGAGCGCTCGTATGCTTCGGGGAAACGGTCCCGAAGTGCGTCGAGGCTGAAGGCAGACAAATACCCGATCCCGGCACCCAGCTCCATCACCGTGACGTCATCGTGTTCGGCAAGTGCGTCGATAAGGTGAGCCAGCCCACCGGCAAGCAGCCGGCCGCTGCTGAACGAAAACGGAACATTGTTTGTAACGAACGCCGAAATGCCCTCCCTCCACGCCAGCTGGGCAAGGCGAGTGCGAACCGACTCTCCGCGGCTTACAGGGCCTTGTACGAGTATGTGTTCAGGTTTCATAAGACAGAGTCGATAGGATGTGTAGACGGGTTCGATCACGATAGGCTCCCATACCCAGGGGCGTCAACTATCGGGGCCTACAAAGTTTGTACGAACTCCCAGCCTGAGCATAATTCGAAATTAATGGCTTCAGGCCAGACAAAAGAAAAAGGGCGGCAGCCTCAATAGCCACCGCCCTCCTCACCTTCTGTTGCTTCCGCTAATATTGAAAGAGCTTCAGATAGTCACCATACCCTTCGGCCTCAAGGTCTTCCACCGGCACAAACCTTAGAGCCCCCGAGTTGATGCAATATCGCAACCCAGTTGGCTCAGGACCATCGCTAAACACGTGCCCGAGATGTGAGTCCGCGTGCTTGCTCCGGACCTCTGTCCGCGGCCAGATCATCGTGAAGTCCTTCTTCTCGACGATATGGTCAGGCTGAACAGGCTTCGTGAAGCTGGGCCACCCCGTACCGGACTTGAACTTGTCCGTTGAGCTGAAAAGCGGCTCACCCGACACGATATCGACGTAGATGCCAGCCTTCTTGTTATCCCAGTATTCGTTCTGGAAAGGTGGCTCCGTACCTTCGTGTTGGGTCACCTTGAACTGCATCGGTGTCAGCCGAGCCTTGATCTCAGCCTGAGAAGGTTTGGCATAGTCGGACGACTTCGAGCTGTAGTCCGCCTGCCCCCAGTGCTTCTCGATGAAACGGTCACGCCCGGACCCGACCCTGTAGCGCTGGTAGTGCGTCGGTTTCTTCTTATAGTAATCCTGATGATACTCTTCGGCTGCGTAGAACGGTACCGCATCCACGATCGGTGTAACGATAGGCTTGCTGAACCTGTCTGATTCATCCAGCGCCTTCTTCGATGCCTCTGCGATCGCTCGCTCTTCGTCATTCGCCACAAAAATGGCGGACGTATACTGATGCCCTCGATCATAGAACGAACCGCCCGCATCAGTC
>PAXL01000031.1 GCA_002714465.1 Gemmatimonadota bacterium
TCGTCTGGGCATTCATTCTTTCCCAATAGAAGTTGCCCGTAATGAATGGGTTGTTCCCCGCGAAACCGAAAAAGTAGAGGGGAGACCCGATCGTCATCTCACCTTCGGGTATATACTCCCTCAGTTCGTCAACGAGCTCCCCATACCTCTCCCCCGGCTTAACCCAAAGGGTCGTATAGCATCGTTTGGCCTGAACGATCGAGTAATACGCAACAAGTACGGATAAGAATCCGATCCAGGCTTTACCCGTCCTTGCTACATCCATCAGAGGGACACGGGCATAGTCTGCAATTGTTTTACCTATCAACACGAACAAGACCGACCAAACCACAATCAGAGAGCCACTGCCTGAGAAAAGTGTGTAGGCTATCACAAGTCCCAAGAACAGCAGATAAACAACCCGTGTCCGGGGGTAAATCCAGAATGCTCTGGCTGATCCCAAAACCACGAGAAAAAGCGGCAGTTCAATTATCGTTCCGCGCCTCCCCTCGACGAAATACCTGATCCAATGCTTTCCGATCGCCTCAGCCTGAGTAACAGTAATTCCATATGTAGCCTTTTGAAGAAAGACCTCCAGACCGATCGGCAGTATCTCCAGAGAGCACCAGAGCGCGAATGCAACCAGCCCTCCGAGGAAATAGCTTATTACGTGAGGAAACCCAATTTCTTTAATGGCAAAACAATAGATTACCACCAGTGTCAGGACAGTCACACCGAGTGCACCTGTCAGATGAAATCCAACGCTGAGTCCGACGATGGCTCCACACGCAAATGAAAACCGAGCTCGCTTTTCGGACAGTAGCCTGAGCAGGAAGTAGACCGCGAGTAACAGACACACGGCTACCCAGGCGTGCGATCCGCTGAAATGCGTCTCGTAGAACATCGGAGAAAGAAGGAAGAGCCCAGCCGCAATAAGAGCGGCCTCCTCGTGGTAGAGGAGACAACCGATCAGATATACCAGGTAGACGACAAGAAAACCGCCAAGAAGCAAAGGAAGCCGTGCCTGGTAGACGCCAAAATCAAGGAGGTGAAAGGAGAAGGACTGAAGGAGATATTTGTACTTCCCAAGACCGAATGGACCGTGGTTGTATTCCGCCAGCCCAGGGAACATGCTAGGAGTGAAGGTTCCCTCAGTGTAGAAAGAATAGGCGGAGTCAACACGCCATCCCTCAAGTACTCCGATAGGGGGAACCTGATCGAGAGATATGAAATGAAACACGACCAGAAGACCCATTGCAACCAGAACGGCTGATCTCTTGGTCATCTCCGAACAATCCGGACTACCGCGCCCAAACAACCCGTACCTTCTGACATAACTTGCATTCGTAACAGCTAACCAGCCTCGAGGTTATCGGGTCTCTTGCCAACCGCCACCCCTCTCATAAGCCCTACCTGGACGCCCAGCCCCGTTACAACGTGCAGCGCGACAATNANGGCAAGATATGGGANAACATTTGGCATACCAGCAAATCTGTATGCAGTCCCAAGCTGTGNTGTCAGGATTGCAACATAGACAAGAAGAAGTGCAGCACCCCATTCAGGCGCAGGAATTGGGACAATCCAGAACGATGAGAGCAGCAGCCACGGCAACAGGGCACAAAGCAGGACCGAAGGAATCCTGCCATATAGGCTCGGATGAGAGATCAGTTTCTCTCCNGTGCGAACCCTTAGCCGCCACTTGTAGGCCAGGAAAGCCTTTACAGAGTCGGGATAGCGGTCGTGGGCAATCTCCAGTTCAGGCACATTCTCAAATGTAACGATACTCCGTGCCCTATGGCAGAACTCGAAATCATCCATATCCCAAGGAATATCTGTGGCAAGCAAGCCCACTTCATCGAAAACGGATCGATGTATGACAAAGTTACAAAACGGGGCATCGGACCAGTGAACCGACTTACGAACCTTGCAAACGTGTGCGCGGGTACCTTCGGCGAACAGATTCTGCGATACTGCAAAGACCAATTCACTGACTTTCCCGCGGACGATGGGCTGCTCGGGGCCCGTTAGTACTTTCGGTATCCCACCCCCCTGACTTACTGCGGTGCTTACCCATCTCTCGCCCGGGATCGTGTCATCGTCAAGAAAGGCGATCAATGGGCCGGTTGATGTCGCGATTCCGATGTTGCGTCGGACACATGCGTGCTTCTCTTCGCACGCTATGAGCTTGATATCAAGCCCTTCGCCGAGGCCCTCGAGACACTTGATATCTCCGACCACAATCACCTCAAACCGCTTGCACCCAACCTGGTTCTTAAGCCCCTCCAAGCAGGCGCTCATCGTATCCGGACGCGAGCACGCAATTACGACAGACAGTTCGGGACTTTCGTAACCCATCTTTCGTCCACTCAAGAAGCCCGTCCCAGCAACCTACTCATCACGATTCCGAACGCGTTCCACGCCAACTTCGGCAAATACTTCGGGGTCACTGATATGGTGCTGTGCATTGCGCACGACCAGGTACAGTTACACTTGCCCTCGCCCAGAAACCGGTCACGAAAATCCGAATAGGTTTTTCCGTTGAGAACCGTCTTCATCTCATAGTTATGATCTCGAAGGTTTCCAATGGGATGCCACAGCGGTTCGCACGGAAATACATCACCTTTCTCATTAATAACCACGATGTAACGTCCCGCCTCACAATAGCTGCCCACATTTCTATGTTTCTTTACTGCTTCAGCAAGAAGACGATGGTAAATACTCTTAACCGAAAGAATTCCGACTGTGTGCAAGTCGGCCGGGTTTTGGCTTGTCGCTCGTCTAGTCAAGTGATCAGCTGCGGTGGTATACTCGGCCAATTCCTCCTCGCTAGCCAGATCTTCTCCTTCGGGCACCATTGAATGAGGAAACGTTAGTTGGATTCGATNATATTGGACCTCACGTGAGAGCTCAGAAACAATCTCATCAAGGTGCTCTCGGTTCGATTCAAGGTGTACAATACTGATCTTGAGCTTCAGATTCGAGTGTTCTTCACGTATTTTGGACAAAGCCCTGAAACTCTGGATTGCCTTACGATACAGGTCTTTNACCTTGCGACTCTCGTTGTGGGCCTCACCTATTTGGTCGATCGACATCTGAAGTTCGAAGATTACATTTGGATTCTTCCGAACAAGAGGCTCCATCGTTTCGACCATCGTGTCCGTATAGTAGAAATTCGACGGGATATCAATGACCTGAGTACTACAATGGTCGATGAAGGCCTGACATATCTGCTCCAGATCCTTACGGACAAAGGGCTCACCGCCCGATAAGCCAAGGTAATGCAAATTGCCATAGTTTCGGGCGATCTTCTCTACTTCTGGGATCGTCAGCTCACGTTCCTTTGCAACTGGNTTGGTGATCTGATCGTAGTAGAGACAGAAGTCGCATCTAGCATTGCAACGTGATGTCACAAAGAAGATGAGCGTTTGCGGAAGAGCCTTCTTCTGCTCGCGAAACAATAGCGCTGATTGTAGAACGGGACTCCCTAGCTTAGTCAGATAACCCACTCAGTTGCTCCCGGGGAAGGGTATACTCAAACGCACTATCAGGAAGGGTCCTGCCTTGCGTGAAGATTCCAGATGGTCTCAAATGCCTGCCAGAACGATTCCATGACCGCCACGGGCCCCGCGGTAATACGAATACAGCCACCCATAGGGTTACCCGAACTCCATCCCTTGATGCGAAATCCAAGATCTTCGACCGCCGACACGAGATCGTGGATGGGGATGCCACTAGGAAGACGTGCAACCTGGAAATTNCCCTCGCTGGGGTATGCTGTACNAATNCGTCCAAACCTCTCTTTGAGGAANCGTTTGCCGGCACTCACTTCNGCCACATACGCGTCAATTATGTCAGGATGTTTCATCACGAAAGTCCCTAGCTTCAGGGCGATCCCGTTTGCCTCATACATGGGACGCACACGTGTAAGCGCATCGATCAGGTGGGCGTTTCCGCAAGCAAAACCCACTCTTGCCCCGGCCAGCCCCGCAGCCTTCGAGAAGGTGCGTGTAACCAATAGATTGCTGTAATCGCGGATAAGAGGAAGTGCGGTCACACAACTGAACGGGTAGTAAGCTTCGTCAATGAGTACCAGTGTTTCGGAAGCCCGTGCTCGCTCCAGGATCACGACCAGATCGGATTCTTTATAGATTGCTCCGGTTGGGCTATTCGGGTTCGGAAGAGCAAGAAGCCGGGTGTCCTTCTTGATGGACTTGCAAAGTTTCTCTACGGGCATGGACATGTCGGAGCCGTAGGTGACTTCGACTCCCTTCGCCCGAAACATCTGCTTGTAAACGTGATACATCGCAAAAGTCGGTGATGGAATTAGAACCTCGTCACCCGGAGAAACAAAGGCCTCAAAGACGCTCTTGATGGCTTGATCCGAACCCGATGTGACCAAGATCTGATCCGGCGGTAAATCAATCCATTCAGACACCCGATCGCGGAACCCAGGAAGATCAGGGTAGGCCATGAGATCCCTCGGTTTCAAGGATAGCATCATTTCAGTCCAGATTGGTTCCGCGATTGTCCCAATCCGCTCGTTCTTGTCTAATCGACAGGTTCGGTCGTCGGCTGGCCCATCATATAGTCGATCGATCGAAAGGATGCCTTCACGTGGCTGGATCAATCTGTCACCTTCGCGTCTGAGCCATACCCTGAGGTCTTGCAGAACGCCACAATTAGACCCTTCTCGTCGTCACGGAAGGACACACTCGCCAGTGTGTCAGATCATCGAAGACCAAGATCTCGTATTCAAGGTCAAGATAGGCCTCCACGACGGGGATGCGATGCAGCCCCAACGGTTATTAAGATACGCGTGCAATCCTTTTTTCGGGCTTAAACTTAAACGTTTCTGCTCTTTGCACCCTAGACCGATTCGCCCTTGTATGCTCTGATTAGCTTTTCGATCCCACCATCTTGGCGCCGCCGAGCCACATACTCCAGGACATAGGCCAGCATCATACCCGCCACGAGCCCAGCACCTGCACCGGTCGCAACACCTACTTTCATCGAGAATCCGGTCGAACTCGCTCTCACGACGACGTCGCCCAACGCCTTGATCTTAGGATTGCCACTCTGTCCCTGAATAAGGATGTCCTCTCTTCTGGACAGGAGCTTCTCATGAACAGCCCTCCAAGAGTCGACTTGCCGCAGCCTCTTTGCCTGCTCTCGGCTGAATTCGAGAANGTCGCCTGTNTCCATACGGCCCTTACTTCGCCCTCTGTTAATCCGCTCTCGAAAGACCAGAAGCGAGTCTTCAACNATCGCGAGTTGGTTCGCGACCTCCACAAGCCTTGTGTCAATGTAGCCCAGCTCCTGTCGTGCGATAGCAGCGTGCCCATCGGTGTAGTGTGTCCTTAACGCGGTTAGGTATTCCAATGCGATGTCTCGTGCTACAGAGGGTTTGCTATCCTCAACCGAAAGAATAACGTAGCCTGGTTCAAACTCCCGAATGTTCGTTTTCGCAAGCAGCTCCTGATGCGCCTTCGGGATGCTCATCCCTGCCCCCAGATACTCAGCAAGGGACAGACTGTCTTCCTGGACGTGCGGATTCGCAACCTTCAGTCCCATCATACCCTTGCCCACCTCAAAGCCCTTTATGACATCCGCGTTAAGCACCGGCCCTTTGGTTCCTGCCGCCGAAGGAGCCCCTTCGAGGTACAAGGGAATTTCAGCGAAATATTTTACGCCACTGCTCCTCTTTGAATTCCACCCGCCTAGAACAGCAAGCGCAACGATCACACCGGCGATAATCCACCTACGTCGGATCATGAGCGCCAACAGGTCAAGAAGGTCTATTTCTTCGGGGTCGTTCATCTGCTGATTGGGTGCCTCGCGACCTTCACTCATGTCTGATCCTCCTGGCATGTCTGCAAAAGCTCTCGCCTGAATAATACTGAAAGGTAGAACTGAAATAGCGGCACGATATCCATCGAAACTCTCTGGCCTGTTCCTTAGAAACCTTCAATACGCCGAAGCACATCCTTCGCCTCTCGCGTGAGGTCGGGATCTTCGCTGAAACGTATGGCCAGCTCGAGATGGTGACGAGCAAGCCGAGCATCGCTTCGGCTGGCGCAAATGCCGCCGACTGCGTAATGCGTGGCTGCGTTCTCTGGATCGAGCTCGAGCCCTCGCGTGTAGGCTGCCAGGGCCTCTGTGATCTCCCCGAGTCTCATCCTCGCGTTCCCGAGCTTGAGGATGGCATCGATCGACGTGGTGTCGAGGTTTGTAGCCCTCGTAAACGCGACCACGGCTTCCTCAAAACCATTCTTTCGATAATAGACGTCTCCTATACGCTGAGCAAACCAAGCAACCGTTGGATGGTCTGATTGACCGACGCCGTAAACCTTCAAGGCCTTCTCATCTTCTCCCATATCCTCATACGTCAACCCAAGCCCCTGATACGTGACGACCCGTCGGGGACCAATCTCGATTGCCCTACTATACGCAGTTTTGGCATCCTCGTACCGATACAACGCACGGGACACCTGACCCAGATTCTGCAAGCCGTTGACGGAGTTCGGATGACGCTTGCTGACTTCGACGCAGGCCGCGTAAGCCTCCTCGAGTCTCCCCGTCTGGGCAAAAACGTCAGCGTGATACATCAGATGCTTGTAGTCATACACACCTAGGTCACCAGCGACTTCGACAAACTTGAGCGCCTGCTGGGGAGCCTCCCCGACACTCGCTATCCCCGTTGCAGTCATAGCCTCGGATAGGCTGCTTCGAAGCGCCACCGTCGCGCTCAGAAGGACAAGAAGGAAGGAAGGGATGGGAGCAAGGGAACGGTAACTTGCACGAGTTCGCAGAGGTTGACGGCCCACGGCGGCAAGAATCCCGATCACGCACCACTCGATTGTCAGCGGGCCAACGCGCTCTCGAGGAAACGAGAATAAGGCGTGAGCCTGTATCGCGGTTATAGCAGCAAGCGATGCAAGCGCGATAGACCTGTATCGATTCTGCGCCGACATGCGGAGGACAAGCATCAAGGCTGATAAGAACATCGCAACATAGGCTGCGAAGCCAAGGACACCTGATTCGCTCCAGACCCACAGATAGTCNTTGTGAGGCCTGCGGGAGATCCTGTTCCNGCTGTCGACAGGTGGCCCATACAGAGGGTAGATCTTTTCCCAGTTAGTCAGTCCGACGCCTGTCCACGGATGGTCAGCGATCATCCGAGCGGTGTCCAACCAGCGGCCCACACGACCGCTCCCGATCTCGGCCTTAGCCGTTGGAAGCGACGACGCGCTCTTAATGACTGTGTCGATCGCCTTTGTCACGGTTTTCTTTTCTCTGGGAATGTGGCCCGCCTGAGGAGCCCGGGTCATTNCCTTCGAAGGGACAAGTGAACCCAAGAAACCCGTTGTGACTAATGCGACGACAAGAATGGCCGCCTTTCGCGATCTGACCAAGGAGGCAAAACGGGGTATCCGAAAATCACGCCGCCATGCGAACGCAATGACGCCCGCACAGAGAATCGCAGCCAGCCAGCCAACCCAGGCTCCACGTGTGCGCGTGTAGATGACGAAGGTTGAGCAGACAGTCAAAGCAATCGCGTTTAAGACCTCTGCATCCCACGCTCGCGTTGTACAGAACTNAAACATAGCATATGGCAGCACCATAATAACAAACATAGCAGCTGTGTTTCTGTAGGCGAANGTTCCGTTCGGAAACCCAGCCGATGGTAAATCCAGGAACGCCAGACCGAAGTATTGCAGGATGCCAACAACCGACACAGCGGAACCCAGGATTACCAGAATTCTGATCCATAGCCGCCATTGATACGGCGTGGAGTGACCCAAGATTGTCCGATAGACGGTAAGCAGTGTCACGGCTTTGGCGACCTCGATCGAGGCTTGGTAGACATCGAAGGCCCTAGGCCATTGCACCACAACGCTAAAGACGTAAATTGCGATCGGGATGTCTAGAATCCGGCAATGGAAGGCCTTAGTGTTTCGGAGCGCCCATCCGCTAAACGCGATGGGTAGAGATGCAGCCATCAATCCAAGAAACTTCGGTTTGAGCCCCGGGTCGAAGAAGTAGCTACTAGTTGCGAAGGTGACTGCGCAAAGCAGGAATGCAACAGAGAATGTCAGACAGCGCGTGGCAAGTANTGAACTGCCGACGGACACGGATGAAGGGCTACGTCTCACCATCCTCTCGCGACTGACCCATCAAAGCCATCTAGTGCTTCGGGGTGGTCAGGTACACGACTGGATTGGAGGATCCACTCGCGCGCGANGAACTGCAACGTTGCAGTTCTGGTATCGATGTGGTCTCGTGTGTGGGACATGCTGGACAGCTTTGAAGCATCGTCCTTGAGTCCGAGAAGGTGGTGACCAGGCACGAATTCGCGGTCGTTCACTCGCCTGATAGCCTCGAATACGGCAACATCGATCCGCTTCAGGATACTCGTCAGCACCCTCCCTGGTGCCAGATCATCCTGATCCATATCTGCACCGATTGCATACACGCCCTCCGGAGCCTCCTTCACTGCCTCAATCACACCCAGTCCAGAGTTGCCCGCAAGCTGAAGCACGATATCGCACCCCCGTNCGATCAATCCTTGGGCGAGCGNTTTTCCTCGCGCGGGATCGTTAAAATCTCCTATAGTCGCCGACAGATATGCAACGGTTTTCCCTTCCTTCTCTTTGACCACTTTGAGACCGGCACGGAATCCAACCTCGTAGGTTCTGACAGGTGGGATATCCATTCCCATAACACAACCAACCTTCCCGGTTTTCGTCGTCATCCCCGCCAGGATGCCCGCCAGAAAAGCGCCCTCCTGAGATTTAAAATCAAAGCTCGCAACGTTCTCCCCTTTTACCTCGCCGTCAACGAATAAGAACTTCGTCTGAGGATACAGGGGCGCAACCTTCTGAAGTGACTCGATCATCAGAAAACCCATGGCAACCACTACGTCTGCATGCTCTGCGGCGATCGAAAGGTTCGGGACGTAATCTGCCTGCTCACTCGATTGGATGTATGTAGCCGACACACCGAGCTCGTCTANGGCTCTCTGTATNCCCGCCCAACCCATGTCGTTGAAGCCCCTATCCCCGATACCAGCCATATCGAACACCATTATGACTTTGAGCTTGTCATCTTCCAACGTGGAATCTGACGAACAGCCGATGCAGAGAACGAGGANTNTAAGTAGATAACTTTTCGCCATCGAAAAAAACTAGAATAGGGTGTAGACGAACNGCGCGACAGCTGTGCCCTGTGTGAACACGATGAGCAGCCCAAACAGCAGCAACACTGCGACCATCGGGATCATCCACCAGAGCTTCCGCTCCCAGAAAAACACGAGAAGCTCGCCCATGATGCTCAGCTTTGCTGTGACACGTTTTACGTATGACATACGTTTACGAATCCGACTTGGTAACGACGAAGTGCCCCATGACCAAGGCATCCATTTGGCTTCGAACGAAAGGACTGTAGGCGTTTGCCGGGGTCGTCACAATTGGTTCACCTTGAAGATTGAACGACGTATTCAATACCACCGGAACACCGGTAAGATCGGCAAAACGCTCTGCAGATGTGGGCGAACTCGGTACCGCAGGCAAACCCACTGGCTCCTGGTTGACCGTGGCATCCAGCCGCGCCTATCGGTTCGATCTCAGCAACCGGATCGACGCATCTACCTGTACGTTCAGACGTCGCGCCTGGACACCAGTGATGGTGTCTGCCGCGTTAGGGATTTCCCGGAAAGCTTGCCGAAGCTCGGATGTTCTCGCGCTTGCAGTAGGCGACCGTCTGGCACCCCGAAGACTTTGAAAGCGGTTCAGCGTCGCCCGAATCTCGGGGCTTTCCGCATCCCGATCCCGTCTCCCGACGTGGGACGTATTGTCTGTACCAGCCCGGATGCGAGATGTCACAGAGCTTACACCGGGCAGGGTTGCCTGCGTTGGTAGCGTTCGTCTCGCAGCCTCGATTTTTACATCGGGCGCATCCTCTCGGAATCGGCCGGATATTCGATTCCTGACCCCTTCCTCGATAGACTCCGCTGTCTGCGTTGACACAGGCATCTGGTCCTGAGCNCGCTCACCTCGTCGCAAGCCCTGTCCACGCTCGGCGCGTTCGTTCCGCTCTGCACGCTCAGGCTCGCGGGCGTTTCCCTGACGACCCACCTGTTGCTGATTGCGGAAACGTCCAAGCCCTGCACTCGCCAAACGCTCAGCGCTGAATTTGGATACGAAAATCGGCATTTCGAATCTTGAATCCTCGGCAAGACCGTCGAGATTGAGTCATACTACCATTCTACTCGTAAGCTATGGAATCGTATCGGGCAGGTCAACAANCGATTGAATGGAAGATACTTAATAATAAGGACTTATCTATCNAAAAACAAACCAGATGGGACTGGTCTATGCTATTTCGCGTCAGCTTGCGTAATCCCTAAAGTAACAGTAACAGGTCTGTGCACGACCCCTGACCGTTCGATGCTACGTGATCTTCGACAGATCCGCTGGTCGACCCAAGAAAACTCCACATCCAAGCCATCACCACGGTAAGTAGATACCTCAGCGTTGTTGCNAATCACCTTGATTCGATCGACTATCACAGCCCCGGGTAATACGACTTTGATCTTTCTCTCCGCGAGAAGCTGATTTCTGCTGCCGTCACCTCCACAAGGCTTGCCCACCGACTCACCACGGATCGAAAAGGTCATCAGCGAATGACCGCGCCTCAAAATGGCGCTCAAGGGATCTGCGGCATATATTCCCCATGTTCGTCATCATCGTACACTCGGTTAAGAGGAGGGCTTAGATGCTCTCGCAAAACCAGATCGACTCATATAACCAGAACGGATACCTCGGGGTTGAGGACGTACTCTCCGAGAGTGAGGTCAATGCGCTGAGACAGACGACTGACAAGTTTGTAGAGCAGTCTCAAGAGGTGTCTGACCATACGGATGTGTTCGACCTGGAGCCCGGTCATACTAAAGAGGAACCCAAGCTTCGCCGCCTGAAGAGTCCGATCCTGCACCACCAAGTCTACCGAGACACGCTGCATCACGTCGGGATCTTGGGAATCGTCTCACAGCTTATCGGTTATGGCCTTCGCTGCAACGGCAACAAGCTCAACATGAAACTGCCTGAGTTCGGTAGCCCCGTGGAATGGCATCAGGACTGGGCGTTTTACCCGCACACGAACGATGATCTGCTCGCAATCGGGGTCTGTATCGACGACATGACGATCGAGAACGGTGCGCTNCTCGTCGTCCCCGGCTCACACNAGGGGCCGATCTACGACCACCACTATGAGGGACACTTCTGCGGAGCGATCACCGATCCCGAATTCGACGACAAATCTGCCGTCCCGGTTGAACTCAAGGCCGGTGGCATTTCGATCCACCACGCCAGAACCGTCCACGGCTCCACCCCCAACCGGTCGCAGAACCCGCGGAGGCTCCTGCTTTTCCAGTACTGTGCGATCGATGCTTGGCCACTCGCACAGGTCACCGACTGGGACAGATTCAACGACGCGATCGTCCGAGGTGAGCCGACAAATGTGCCACGCGTGCGAGAGGCCCCCGTCAGAATGCCCTTACCCACATCAGTCCGATCCGGTTCTATCTACGAGACCCAGACCGTCCTGAAGGATCGGAAGCTTTAACTTGGAATATCTGTCACCTGCAAAGGTCGCCAGCTANGGGCGAGACGGATTCGTCATCCTGAGGGATGTGTTCTCGAGCGAAGAGATCGCGGCGATGGTAAAAGCAGTGGAGATAGGGGATCGAGTCGCCGAGAGTACACGCGACCGAGACGATGGGGACGGCCGGATCACGCGACTCGCAATATGGCACGAGCTCGGCAAGGACGTCTGGTCAGCCGTTTCAACTTCACCGAGAATCGTGAACAGCGTGCGTATCCTGCTCGGGGAAGAGGCAGCGTTCTTCCACGGTAAAGTCATTTTCAAAGAGGCTGGAACAGGCGGTGCGTGGCAGTGGCACCAGGACTACGGCTACTGGTATAACCAAGGGTTCGTGTATCCGAGGATGATCAGCGCTTTCGTCGCACTGGATGATGCTACGACCAAGAACGGGTGCCTACAGGTGTTACGGGGATCACACCAGCTCGGGCGGCTCGATCACGGCAAGGTCGGCGACCAGACCGGCACGGACATCGATCGAATCTCTGCAGTGGAACCGATGTTCGATCGTGTGAAGTGCGAGATGACTGCAGGCTCGGTGCTCTTCTTCCACTGCAACCTGCTCCATACATCAGAGAAGAACACCTCCGATCGGGACAGACGAGCCTTCATCATCTGCTACAATGCGCTGGCGAACCCGCAGCTCACCGAACGAAGAACATCCGAAGATCGCCCGTGTCCGGTCAGCGCCGATAACTCGATCCTCGAGAGCCGGATCGCCATCTAACGCGAACTGGCCAAGCCACAGCTCNTGATGCATTCTGAATCCCCGAGGCGTTCTCGTAAGTCCCTTGGTGCGCGTCGAAGGGTATCCGCCTGGCCTTTCAGCGCTCCCCTAGCCCCTCGCTATGCAGCCTCTCAGGTAAGGCCTTTGACTCTCACCTGTCGTTAAAGCAAGAAAGCCTCCAGCACCTTGCGACGAATCGCTCGGTGCTGGAGGCTTTCTCTTACCGCCATCCCCCCCGTATTAGCAAGCGTTTAGATCTAAAAAAAGCGGGTGGACCGAATCAGTGATCCTAGCGTGCGAAAGATAGATGACTGCGCAGGTCCGGTGATGTAGACCTCCTTGTCGGCGGCAAGGAGCCCTGAGGATCGATGATCCGAATCGAACACGAAACCTTCTTCTACTCTAAAAGCACCTCGCTCTGTTGCNCCCTTCACACCAAACACAGCCTCAACCACCTTCCCATCACCTGACACAGGATCCCCGGCAGTTGCGCTTGCTAGGAGCGTCCGACCGTCACCAAGCGGTTTGACGAGAAGGAGTGGCGTGTCGACACCGCTCTTTTCAAGCAGGTGAGTCTCCGGCAATCTCGCACCCAGAAACTCGAATCGCTCTGTATCGTGCGTCAGCTCGAACCCCCAGGCTTTAACATCCCGGGTTCCGAACATGCTGACAGATAACACGACTCTGTCTCCATTGTTCTGCAATTCTTCGACCCTCATGGAAACNCCGTCCGTAGACGCCGAACTCAAAGCNGGCGTANNGATCGCCGGCTTTGTAGAGCTTCCAAAGCTCGGGGCGTCGACAGCGACACGTCCAAAGTTCAGGCTCAGTATCAGGAAGTCTGAGAAATCCACACGGCCATCAGCATTGAAGTCCGCGCGAATATCGAATGCCGGATCGATGCTTGTCTGACCGAACGTCTGCACAAAGACGATGAAGTCGTTGAAATCGACGCGTGGATCTTCCTCCGGCAGGATCAGCCCCTGGACCACCTCCCCTGCTGCATCATGATACGTCCCCACACCACCCTCGATCCCGATGACCATCGGATCACCCAACGAAGGTCTCTCTGATACGTGTTCTACGTTGATCAGCATCACGTCCGCCAGGGATACAGTCGTATTGATTGTGCTCTGAATGGCCTTGAGTCGGACCGTACCCATTGTAGCATCACCGTTTCCGCCGATAGCCGTCTTTCCGATCACCGAGTTAACGATGCCGAGATCTCCGTCCAGAATCTTTCCGGCGACATCGGCGGTGAAACCCTGGAAGATCGATCCGTTCGAAACCAAGTCCACCGGTGTCAGCACATTCGGATCGAAGTGAAGATGAAATTCGTATGTTCGCACGGCAACAGCACCCTCGACCTTGATCGTGACGTCGAATTCTTCCCCGACCGAAAGCACTCCGTCCGGGCCGCCAACCAAACGAACCACCGCATCCTGATTCGAACCTGTGACAACTGCCTGCTTGAAAGTCGGCGTTACGGGCCGGATGCGGCTCGACGCGTTCGTGTTGTCTGTAAGGTTGACCGCAGCGTAGTCCTTGTCCGTCGCGTTCACGAGCCCATCACGATTCACGTCCGCAAAGGTGTTAAAGTTCGTTTCACCATCCCGAGTGAACAGTGCCGCATTGACGGCATTCAGGTCCTCGGCCCCGATGAAGTTGTCGGGCAGGCTGAATCCCGTACTGTCTGAGAATCCAGCAACATCACCCGCTAGCAAAAAACCCCTATCGACACCGCGGCCGTCGATTGTTGGCTGAACCTCGTTGAGCGTGCCNCCGGGGATCATATCAATGGTATCGTGACCAGCAAGATAGCGATTAGCTTTGGCAACCAGTATGAAGCGTCCCGATGGAATGGAATTCAGTTTGAAGTCACCGTTCACACCCGTTGTCTGAACCTGCACGCCCCTTCGTGTAGAATCGATATCGTTCAGGAGGAAGAATGGGTCCACCACCTCCTCGAAACTGCCGACTTCTCTGAGGAAGAAGTCGATGGTGTCTGCAGCTACATCTCGGCTCTGTAGCGGTACCGTACCTAAAACACCTCCACGGGGTATAATCGTCACTTCAATAGGCGGTGGGATACTTGCGTTGATGTCGGTCCCAAACGGAGGGATAAGCATCTTGGTNCGGCGTGGGGGCCGNCCATCAAGCGAAATATACGTCGTCANCGCGGGGCCACCTGAAAGTGGATTGGCCTTGAAGTTGACGAAGACAAGCTCCTGCACACCGTCGAAAAAAGTCAGACCGTTGATCTGNTCACGATAAATGAACTCGAGGCTCAGGTCACCATCAACTGTGTGGGCAATCTGATCGACGTTAGCCGCCTGAATCTGCGGGTTCAAACCTAGGGTGAACGGCTGAATACCCGCCGTTGAAACATCGGTATCGATAGCTTNGAACCGTTCGTCATCAAGAGACATAAAGATGTCAACAATGTCGACTTGCAGACCAGCAGCGTTTCCGTCATCGGGTATGATTGGAATCCGCAGTGTATCATCCTCAACCACGAACAGCTTTGGTGGAACGATAAACCTTACCGATGTCGCCGGGCTTGCCGGCACGGCACCTGTGAACGTNATNCGTCCGGGCGCCTTCACAAGCGGCGAGTTCCCCCCGAAGTTTGCCGGCTGGTTCCCGACAACGCCGACGTTCGGATCACGACTGTCGACCGCCAGGTAGACGAAGTAAGTTTCACCGAATCCGCCGTTTGTTTGTAGCTCCAGACCGGCAGAAGATGCTCCAGCGCCCAGGTTATTTCGAAGTCGATTACCAACGATCACAAAAGACGTATCGACTCCCTCATTCAACTCAATCTCGCTCCCCAGCGATCCATCTGTTGAGTTTGCCAACCACATGCGGTGGTTCTGCGTTGCAGCAGAGATCGTCGCCCAAGTTGTGACCTGACCAAAATCCGAAGAAGTCAGGATTATTCGGATATTTGGCGANGATGTATTGCCGTTAGCTGCAGCGAAACCGCTTGTCGGTATGTCCGTGACCCCTGCACCACCATTGTCTACATCCATAGCCTCCCAGGAAATCACGACGGGTTCCTCGACGGAAACCTGTATATCCCGAGCGGGCTGAAGACCCCTGATGTATGGCGGATGCTTGAAAACAACGCTCCTCCCAATGCCACCACTTTCCGTAAACGAGATCAGCCGTGAAGTAGTGCCGCCTGAGATGATGCCGTAGATATAGTATCGCGTCCCGGTGCGCGGCACCGTCCCGCCTTCCGACACCGGGGAGAGGTAACTCCAGATGTCCCAGGCATACTGATTATCGAACATGCCGTCAGGGTCTTCTTGGATCCCAGTGGCGATCGTGTGGGTATCCGAATCTCCACTGTTAATCCTGTTGATCAAGTCGGTGCCGTCCGAGTTTCCGCTCGTGTAACCATCGCTTTTGCTGGCATCCCGGAAGTCTGACATCGTGCTGTAATAGAGACTGATCTGCGCATTGTCATCGATGTCGATGTCACCGGCCAGTCCNGTCTCACCCCAGGAAATGGAGACGAATCGCGTGGCCGGTCCGGGAAGGATGTCTTTGCCGTCCAGATCCCCCTGCATCTGACTGACATCGATTCCNGTGATCACATCCAGGTCACCATCATTGTTNNTGGTGAAGTCATTCAGGATAAATGAATCCGGTGTGAGATTCGGCGAGTGTGTTATCGTTACCGTCGTAACGCTTGGCGAGGCGATAAAGGGGTCATCCACTACCGGTCTCAGGATCCGGTGGTCGTCATCACCGTCTGTAGCTGCGAAATAGACAGTGTAGGTGCCCGCCGGCATATAGTCCGTAACCAATTGAGTAACCGAGTCAATGGTAACCGCTGTCAAGTCGTGGGTCTTACTGTTCACCGTTAGTGTATCGGAACCATCTAGAAAAATTGCACCACGGAGGCTGTCGAGACCCGAACCGACAAAGTCAGATNTCGTCAAACCGTTGTTTGTAGACATAAATATCTTCATCCGAAAGTCAGCGGGATTGTCCACATCCTCAGCCTTGAACAAAAGCCTCAATGAATTTATCGGGCTCGGTGGGTTTCCGTCGTTCAAAGTGCTCAGTGCCGCGCCTCGTGCGACATAGACTCCCGTATCGAGGGTGACCGTGACGTTGTCCTTCCGGTTGCCTAAAACTGGTGCCATACCAGTGATATCACTCGGAACCTGAATTATGCCGGTGGTAGAGAAGTCATCTCCCGAATCGTCGTCGTAGTCCCATCCTACGGCGATGAACTCTGGAGGGTGATTCACGAGAAGAGGGCCGCTTCGGGCCAAGAACGCGTTGCCGGTGAACGTGCCGAGTCTCGAATTGTCGAACCCGCGTTTGGCCCCACCACCTTTAAGCATGTTGACACTCGGAAGCCTGTCGGGCGCCGGGTCGGCCAACACGTACGCATAGTACACCGTATTGTCCGCAGTCTCCTCAAGGGAGATCACGCAATTGATGCTGTCAGCATTAGTATTACCTCCAAACGTTGCGACATAGTCCTCCCGAATGAACGTGCGATCGACCAACCGGGGATTCTGCCGTTGACCAACCAGAGGTGAACGATCTGCACCAAGCGTGAAGTGCTTCACTGGAGCGAGCGTGGATGGACGAGTGACGAGCGACGAATCAGCACTCAAATAAAACGAGTAGAGAACGTCCGTCCTGCCATCCGAGACCCCGTTACTTAGGGACAGTCCGGACATCCCAGTGTGACTCAGATCAGGAAGCGTTGCCGGGAAGGCGAGCTTGTAGAACCGACCACCAAGTTGCGTGGTGTCACCAACTATCGAGTCAGGAGCGGAGAACTGGAACTGCTGAAGGCGTTGGTTCTGCAGCTTGGAAACCTGGACGGTCTGCTTAGCCCCAACGGCGTCGCTGAAGGCAAGGGCGTATAGCGTATCGGCGCGGCCACCATTAGGGATACCCGTGAAGTTGGTTGGTGTCTTCAGGTCGAATTCGACCGAGACGACTACACCCCCCACGGTTCCCGAGATGCCAAAGTTGAGCGTTTCTAGGTTAGCAGATGGTGACCCCGCGAAGAAAGATGATGCCCCTGCGGTGTTCGTGGTCGTTGTCACAGAATTCGACAACACATTCAGTTCTGCTGGAACCGTGATCGTAAAGGCACGGCTGGCCCCAACCGCAGCAGCACCCAACGTTATGTTGATTCGCTGGTGGAACTGCTCTTCAGTGGTCGTTTCTATGCCGTTGATCACCTCGTCCGGCGTCAGGGACACCGTCTGTGCACGCAGACTGGTGGCTGAAACCGTGAAGACGATCAAGGTCAACGAGACCTGAGCTAGTTGACGCAAATTTAGGTTCATGAGTTGGGGATCCTAATAATACCAGGAGAGCGCTTGGTCAGTCGCGTAGAACCCGATTCAATCGACTTCTTGCCGTCGCTCCTCATCTGCCTGTTCCTGGTTATGCTACTGTTTTACAAACGCTTTCCGATTCCCTTCGGAGTGTGGGGAGGACCGCATATAGGGCCTCCTCTCAACTATCGGCGGGGGGGCTTGAGTCTTTAGTGGATGAGCGTGTTTTTTTGGATTCAAGCAAAAAAAAACGCTCCATCGCCTTGGCGAGAGAGCATTAACCGAAGAATGTTCTGGAATCCGAACTAATTGATGCTGCCTGTTAGCGCGGCAGCGCCCATCAGGACTGCATTATCGCCCCGCCTAGCCGACAAAACACGAACCGAGGCCCTGTGGACAGGCATCACCAGGTCTTGAACGCTGATCCTCAGGGGATCCAGGAGAATCCGGCCGGCTTTCGCGACGCCGCCTCCGATCACTACGAGGTCTGGAGACAATGTGTTGATCGTGGTTGCGATCCCCATTCCGAGGTACTGTGCCGTTTCCAGAACAACACGAGAGGCACCGGAAACACCTTTTCGGGCTGCATCGAACACCTCCCTCGCTGACAGACCTTCGCATTTCATCCGTCTGGAGCCTCGCCGACCGATCGCCGGACCGGAACAGAGCGCCTCGAGACACCCTCGCTTCCCACAGTCGCAGCGAGGACCGTTCAGTAGGATGGGAACGTGTCCCAATTCCCCGGCGTTGCCGTTGGCGCCCCGGTAGACGTCCCCATCAATGATAATCCCGCCGCCGATTCCCGTACTCACCGTGTAGTAAACCATGCTTTGGTAACCTCGGCCCGCTCCGTAGACGAACTCGCCGAGCGCTCCTACATTCGCGTCATTATCAACGATTGCAGGGAGGTTGAACTCGTCGCGGAGGATGCCCGGCAAATCCAGATTGTCCCATCCGGGAACGTGCGTGGAATTCACGATGCGCTGCTGGTCAAACCGAACAGGCCCACCGAATCCAACACCGATCGCATCGATATCGTAGCGATCAACATACTTCCGCGCGATCTCTAGGACCTGCCCGATCATCCATTCCGCACCACCTTCTGCGTTCGTACGACGCCGGCTTACACGAACGAGATCACCCACCTCCGACACAGCAGCGACTCGAAACCTTGTACCGCCGATATCGATCGCCAAGATCATTCGACCAGGCCGATCCGGCGCAAATACTCGAGCGACGCTTCCACGCGGGATTTCGCGAGTAAGGGAGTCATCTCCTCGCCCTCAATACCTTCCAGTTCAAGCGTGTAGGGCCCGCTGAATTCATTCCTATTCAGGAGTTTCACACAGGCAGGGAAGTCCACAACACCTTCTCCGAGCGCAGGGAAATGCCAAGCCCCGAACACGCCATTCGTGTCCTTTAGGTGAACAGATGCGACATACGGCGCAACAAGGGAAAGTTCCTGCTCTGCCGTGACATCCCGGTTGTAATAGTAGACGTTGGCCGTATCGAAGTTGATCTGGACGTTCGGGTGTGCCACGCCCTCCATTGTCTCGAGTCCGGTTGCTCCGTTGATCACGAGATCCGGATGCGTTTCGAGAGCAACCACGATCCCTCGCTCAGCTGCCACATCCCCGATGTTCTGCAGCCTGCCATAGACATACTCTAGGTCCAATTCGGCGGTCTTTGTACTCGTAAAGACGGTCTCGACACCCAACGCCTGTGCGGCATCTAAGAAATGTGCAAATCGCAGGACAACGTCGTCCGCATCCATCTGACAGGGGATGATAACGGTCGATGCGGTCAGACCTAAGGAAGACAGCTCCCGCTGCACGTCCTCCACATCATCGGGTTCGGGACAGGGAATCTCAACGTGCCGGACCCCGATATCGGCGAGATGCGCGTATGCCTCATCCCGGAACGGTCCGTAGGAAGCCAAGTTGCACGCTANGACAGACAAATTCTACCTCTGTTGTGACGGGATCCGGACGGGGTGAAGGGCTGTCAGAAAAGGATGCGTTGCAGGTAGATCAGGACGAAAAAGACAACCAGCGGCGAGAGATCGAAACCGCCCATGGATGGGAGAACGCGACGGATAGGACTCAGGACGGGTTCTGTCAGGCGGTAGATCGCGTCAACGATCGGGTTATACGGGTTCGGGTTGAACCACGACATCAGGACACGCGCGAGCATCACGTAGTAGTACAGTGTCAGGATCGAAGACAAGATCCTCACAAGGCATCACCTCTTGTTAAAACNCCGAACCCACCCAACAGGCCCAGCCCCTCGCTCCCTCGACTCAAGACGTCAAGGACTACGCTGTTAATCCGCCAAAAGTGGCTTTCCTGGAAATCCATGACATCGGGATCGTCTTTAGNCATCAGAATCGTCATTACATCCCTCCTCAACCACCNAATATATAAGATACCCACCAATGCTGCGGAGCGAATCATTGTGGTCCGTGTCTTCCCTGTCCCTCGTAAATGTCTCTTGCAACCTGACCAACGAGGATGCCAGCGATACAACCGAGGAGTCCGCCCACTCCCCACGAGACCCCGATAATCGTGTTCTGGTATAGGGCATACCCCAAGCCTGTCGTTGCCGCAAAGGCGATCGACGTCCGTAGCGCTCTGCTAAGCCGCTCACCGGCGGCTGGCTCAACCGGAACGGTCGTCCCGAACACGACTCCCACACCAAACCCCGCATACAGGCCTATGCGAGGATAGTCCGCTGACATCCAGAGGTGGTAGACGGCTACGGCCAAGACTGCCAAGGCGGTGTAGACAAGTGTGTTCAAACCACTCCCGGACAATGGTTTCGCTTATTCACCGCGCCGTTTGGCCTGCCGCGACGAACGGGGATGGTCAGTGGCCCGAAAAACACATTTTAAGCAAGTTAGAAAGCGCAAGCTAACGATCTCGAATATTGGCAAGTTGTTATACACCAAGGCCGCGGTCATCACCTAAACCCTGAAATATTGCGCCCACAATCCTCCGTCCACTCAGTGGATCTCTTTCGGTATCCCGACGGCGTCACAGCTCAACGCATCTTCCAGAAAAACAAGCCTAAGAAATCTCTTCCTGGATCGACTACATCAAACTCGGTGATGTGGACAAGAAGATCAACTGCGTTCTCGTAACCGAAGAAGCGAAGCTCGTCTGGACCGAAAACCGATGCTCAAGTCCACGAAGCGCAAAGAAGGCGCATCAGCCCGAAAGTACAGCCTCCAANAAGGCCAAAGTCGCTTAAAGTGTCGACCAAGAGATCCGCGAATCACTNCTGCGGATGTGGCACCGTTCATCCCGAATACCCGGAGACGCATCTTGTAGCGGAGGGTGTATTGAGGGACGGTCGTATGCAACCGGAGGTGAATAGGGGAACTTCAGGAACGCAACCCTTGTAGGACATCCTGCCATCATCTTTTCGATGTTGGCTCAGATCGCGATTTATACTACTTTCCAGTCGTTGTAGATCACAATCTACGTCGTTCATTCAGAGATTTTATGGCCCTGAACGCGGACAATCGCCAATTCTGGCACTACAACCGCGAACGGGTCGGCAAATCCTCCGTATCCCCGTGANGACGAGCTGGAAGCACTTTGATCGGCTGCCAATGAGGCCGGTCACACCTGGCAGTCGAGCCGCCTCTCCCCGATCAGGCGCAACCCTCGAGTCGACAGCAGTTTGCCTGACCACTCTTTACCTCTGAACAAAGAAAGTATTACGCCCGCTTGGTGAAGCTCATTCCATTTCCGAGCCAATCGGCAAACAAGCTCGGATACAGACGTGTGGGTCTGCGACGACAGGCAGACCTCGAAAAACACGGTCAACTCAACCTGTTCACTGAGCCAAAGGGCCAGGTTGTTGAATTGCCACGGCGACTCAGCACCTTTGAGGAGGCATTGTTGCTCGACGAGCACGGAAATTCCGCCGCTGAAGAGCTGTATCGGCAGGCGATCATCGAGGGTGACTGCGTTGCGGAAGCATACTGTAACCTGGGTATCCTCGAATCCGAGTCGGNCAACAGAACCCAGGCCTTTGACTGCTTCACCCTCTCCCTGGCCAACGACCCTCGCCACTTCGAATCTCACTATAACCTTGGAAACCTGTATCTAGATGAGGGCGACTTCCGCCTCGCCAAGCTGCACTACGAAATCTGCACGGTCGTCGAGCCGGACTTCCCGGACACATACTTCAANCTGGGGCTCGTTCTTGTGATGAGCGAAGAACGAGAGCACGCGGTCCACGTTCTCGAACGCTACAAGTCTCTCGTGCCCGACCACGAAGGCACGAAAGCAGATGAGTTGATGGCCAGTCTCGATCAGACAAAGCTCGCCGGAAACTGATCAGACCCTAAGCACACACTGCTGAGGCCTTTTGTCCGGCAACTGGAGTTGCATACCGCATCATTTAGGTGTGGCGACGGAAACCAATACGCTCCCTGAAATCCTCAGACCCAAGGCCCCAATGCAGGCGGGGATGACGGAGCATCCAAGATCCCTACCCTCTGCGAGACTCGACAATTCCGGGACGGTGAAACGGTCGTTGAAGCAGATAGCGAGTCGACCGAGATGTATCTGATCGTCTCCAACACTCTGATTGTGCTCTCTGTCCTCAGCCCGTCATACTCGTCCTGAGACCGTCGGGAGAATGGGTATCGTCACNGATGAACAGTATCGCCCACGCCGTGATGCGGCAAAAAAGAGCTGTTATAAAGGCCCGAGTAAGCGTGCGACTGAACTAGACGGCGCCGAATATCCGCGGTGTAACGCGGTTCTTGCCCGCCCAATACTATATCGAGAACGCTCTCGCGCAGAGCTGAGTCTTCTCGGTCCGAGACTCGGCTAGAGGACCCGTGATCG
Source organism: Gemmatimonadota bacterium (assembly GCA_002714465.1). Next base: position 22,545 of record PAXL01000031.1, read on the forward strand.
AATGAGTGTGCCTTTTGCCCTCATTGCCGATACTATATATGTGGCTGTTTGTTCTTGGGAGTGATTACCTCATTCTGCTGACGAGCGGCACGGCAACTCGATCCGGACACGGAGAAGGTCATGGCAGAAGAAGAAGATAGTGTAGGGCTATCAGCGGGAACCAAAGTCGCAATCCTGATGATCTCGCTCGGCCAGGAAACCACGGCCGAGGTCATGAAGTATCTCACTGATATAGAGATCGAACAGATCGCCCAGAACATAGCCGAACTCGATGTCGTCACGACCGAGCAGGAGGACGAAGTCCTCGAGGAGTTCGAGCAGATGCTGATCGCGGGACAGTATGTCTCGCAGGGCGGTATGGACTTCGCCCGTGGTGCGCTCGAAAAGGCGATGGGACCTCGCAAGGCGCAGGCCCTTCTCGACCGGGTTTCCTCGACCACGTCGAGTGGCTTCTACATGCTCCGGAACGTCGATCCTAACCAGATAATTCCATTCATCAGCAAGGAACACCCTCAGACGATCGCGCTCATCCTATCGCAGCTGGAAGCGGCCCAAGCGGCCGGTGTCATCAACGGCCTGCCTGAAGACCTCCAGGCAGATGTCTCCTACCGAATTGCGACAATGGAGAGTATCTCACCTCAGATTCTGCGCGAACTCGAGGACAGTCTTGCCGAGAACCTCCAGACGATCCTCTCCGGTCAGGTCACCGAAATCGGTGGGCCGAAGGCCGTTGCCGAGATCTTGAACAGCACGGGGCGATCGACCGAGAAGTCGGTACTCGAGCGCCTAGACGCACAGGATCCCGAACTGGCGGAGGATGTTCGCAACCAGATGTTCGTCTTCGACGACATTGCGAACCTGACCGACCGAGAGATTCAGCTGATCCTCAGGGAGGTCGACTCGAAGGATTTAGGCACAGCACTCAAGGGTGCGAGCGACGAAATGAAAGATCGGATCTTCGGCAATGTCTCAGCGCGCGTTGGGGAGATGATGAAGGAAGAAATGGATTTCTCAGGCCCTGTNCGAATGAGCGATGTGGAAGAGGTCCAGCTCCGTATCGTTCAGACCGTTCGGCAGCTCGAAGAGGCCGGCCAAGTCACGATCGTGCGAGGCGACAGCAACGACCAATTCGTCTAGTACTAAAACCTACGATCGTCACAAAAACACANCCGGGCGGCCCTTGTNGGGNCCGCCCGATTGTGTTTCAATTGTGGTNCCGAAGTCAGGAATCAAACCCCACAGCCCGAAAGCCNCTAGATTTTGAGTCCAGCGCACCTACCAATCCGACCACTTCGGCGTGGCCGCCTAATCGTTGTAAGAGTGCAGGTTACGACGATGGTGCTGTTACACTCTGATTGTNTCCAGCACCAAGATGATACCACAGGGAACGAGGTGAAGCGCAATCGGCTGGCTCCCCGTCTTTAAAGGTGGAAAGGCCCTACTATCCCAAAGACGAGAAATCCGGATACTTCCGAGCAAGCTCGAGTCGTGAGATCGTCGGCGAGATTTTGAAATGGCCGCAGAATCAGACATCGATAAAGACACACAGAAGGGGGTTACTAGGACACTGCTAATCTCGCAGAGCCTGTTCGACGGATCCATCATCATCGGCTTTACATCTGCCTGACAGGCGTTGCTCGATTCCTGACCACGGATCCGACAACCCTTCGCCCGAATTTACATACTCGGCTAGGTCCCGCATGGCGATTACCTTGCAATCGCGANCCTTCAAGACCGACATCCANCCTTCAAACACNGCCGGCGACGTCGTGCAGTGTGGATGCGGATCGGGAACTCCGTGATACGTGAGCACGGCAATCCGACCGCCCACCGCTTGATCCACCGCCCACTCCAGATCCGCCATCGTCCATCGCGGACCCGAGATACCGGCTGACGGAACAAGTAGCGGATGATCTATGTCCGGCTCATAGATCACGCCGCGCCCACCCTGGAAGTAGCCCTCCTCGCCCGGGATTTCCGGCCCAATACCCCTTCTGGCAAACGGATACCCGGCTGCTTCCAGAATCTGAACCATCTCCCTGCTGATATGGCTTCCCGGGTAGGCAAATGTCCTGGGACGCGCGATGTCATAAGTTGCGCAGCGTTCTTCGATCAGTTCGAGATCCGCCTTGAGAGCGTCCATAGACTCGGCCCGAACATCGATNTGCCGGCCGAGATGATTCCCGATTTCGAACCCAGCTTGGTCCATCCCTTGGATTTCTTCCCAGGTAGCGTAAGCTGTCTTATCACTCAGAAATTTCAGTCCTTCAGTGATGTAAAACGTCGCGCCAAACCCAAGCTCCGAGAGTAGAGGCGCGGCAAACGCCACGTTGGATTTGCACCCGTCGTCGAACGTCAAGACAATCAGACGATCGGGAATCGGCTTTAGTTTGAGCATAGGGTTCCTGGTCGGGGAAAAGGGTTGCGTTGAACAGATAACTGATCCAAGAGGATGCGATACTGGAACTGCATCTCGAAGGTAAGGTCGCACTAATCACGGGCGGATGGGAGGGGATCGACAAAGCAATTGCGTGAAAATGTTCAACCGGGGGCCGTCTCAATCTGGGCTAAGTGGGAGCGGTTGTTGCAGGTATAAAAAAGCCCCGATTTCTCAGGGCAACAAATTCAGGTATTGGTATTAGGGNCCTATCGAATGGAGGACATATGATCTTGATGAAGTGGCTTGAAGTCTTGTTGTCGGTCAGTCCAAAGTTTCATTCCGTCTTTGCTCAAACGGCTTCCACGATGCTACCGTCCTTTTGAATGCGCCGCCGTTCAGCCTCCACGCCCTCAAACCAGTTTTCCAGCTCCGACAGCATGCGCGCCGTCCGCGCTCTTTCGTGTTCGGCCAGATTCTCTTTTTCCGACGGATCATCGTCGATGTTGTACAGCTCCAGTGGGGCCGGATCGGGAATGATGAGTTCCGGGTCGGGATCGTCCATCAGCTCAGTGACGTTCTCCGGATAATACTTATACTCGATGTCCATTTCCACATAGCGCTTCATGNGCAACCGGTCCTCGTCCGAGNCCGGCTTCAGCGGTTGTTGCGGCCGAATCAGCTTCCACGGNCCGTCGCGCATGGCCGCGTTGAGCCATCCCACGGGCTGGTATTGGTTTAGCTGCCAGAAACGCGGAGGCGCTTTATCCGCGTCCTCGCAGCGCAGGACCGGCAATACTTCACGGCCGTCTAGCGGCCTGCCGCCAGGCCTTTCTATGTCCNCGGCCGCCATCAGCGTCGGTAGCCAGTCGGTGAAGTGAATTTGCGCGTCTGAGAACACACCGGCCTCCAATCCATCTGGCCAGCGTATAATCATAGGAACACGAATACCGCCCTCGTAAACCGATCCTTTTTGGCCGTTAAAGCCGCAATTGTAGCGTCGGCACTCAGTGTCGTATCCCTCAGGTACCTGATCGTCGCGCAGATGGAAGGCCGGTCCGTTGTCGCTGGTAAACATCACGATAGTATTGTCGCGTAGTCCAAGCGCGTCCAGTTTGGCCAGAATGCGCCCCACCCCATCGTCCATTATCTCGTTCATGGCGTATGTGATGCCCGCCCCCGGACTCAGTCCCGCTTCAAGATAAGGCTGGGACCTGTCCTTCGGAGCCTGCAGCGGCGAGTGCGGCGCNTTGTATGTNACGCAGAGGAGGAAACTCTCCTCACGATGCCGCTGCACGAAATCCACCGCCTCATCCGTGAACACGTCGGTTAGATACCGTTTGTCGGCCCGTTCCTTTGCGCCGTTGCGCTCCACGATCCAGTCGAAATAGTCCATCCAGCCGCCGCAAAAACCATAGAACTCGTCAAAACCGCGCGCGTTGGGATGGTAGCGGTCATCCAGCGCACCATTGTGCCATTTGCCGATCATGCCCGTGGCGTATCCGGCACTCTTGAAGGCATCGGCCAGCGTTACCTCATCCAACGCGATGCGATCCATCCCGCGCATCTCCATCGGCGTCAAAGCCCCGGTGCGGTGTGAATAACGTCCGGTCAGCAGTGCAGCGCGTGACGGCGAACATGCTGGCGCCCCGGCGTAGTGCTGCGTTAGGCAAATGCTCTCTTCCACCAGCGCATCCAAGTNCGGCGTCTGGGCCGGGCCGTCATTAAAGACGCCAAAGTCGCCGTAACCCATATCATCGGCGACAAAAAGCAGAACATTGGGGCGACTCATCGCGACCTTCTCCTCTCAATAGAATCGCACGTTGCGGTCAACGTCCTCTACAGGTGGCTTAGCTCTCACATCCCAAGTCCAATATACTTGGCCCGCTCTTTATATACAGCTGCTCGTGGAATTTAGGTCTCGGGGGTGGGGGCTATTGCATCCTGATGTGCATGTTCTTCCGGCCGCACCCGCACTTTACCGGAACCTTTGTATGCAAGAAACGTGATNCAGTTGAAAGTGAATTGGTGGGAGTGAGGCTGCTATCCCTTCCGCTTCACCACCACCAGGATGATACCACGTGGAGCCAGCTGACGCGCAATCGGCTGGCTCCACGTTTTTATTATGTGTGAGAGGTTGTTTCAAATACGAAAAAGCCACGATTTCAGAGATTACTTCCGCGCCAGAACGACGGTAATCAACGCGAGCATCCGCACCAGTCCGGCTTGTTTCCTGGTTAGAAAGCGCCATCAAATGTATGAATTATTGTCATCGGAGTTCTCCTCTTCGAGCTATGCGAATATGTCACTCTAAGACTCGCCGGTCTGGGCCTAAGCCGACACTCATCCGATTCCCCAGACCACACCTCAATCCAACACCAACGTATCCATCGCCGGCAGCACGACCGTCCGACCGACTACGTCCAGACTGACCGCCTCTTGGCCAAAGTTGGCCGCTACGGTGACAACGCCCTTCCGGGCTCCGAACCGGAACGCCCGAACCTTCGCGCCTGAGACGTCGAGCCGCTCGACGCCACCGCCCACGCGCCGCGTACCGGCCCGACCCTGTCGAACCACGCAGGCAAAGTCACGGACCGCCGATCCGTCTCCCCCGGGGCTGAGGTAGATGCGGTCCTGCAGCAGGCTCTTCCACCGTGATGGGGTGTTCCGTTCCGATGCGTCTTCATACAGGATCTCATCACCGCTCGTTTCGAGTCCGAGACAACCTGCGACCTTGATCCACGAAGACCCGGTTTCGATCACCCGGGCCTTCCCGCCGACGCCACGCACGGATCGTCGTCCGCCCTCGAAGGAAACCGCTACCCGGTTTTCGTTCATAAAGTCATTCATTACGTACAGNCCGAAGGCTTCGTTGCACGTCAGGTCAATACCGGGCTCTGCGACCGTCCAGTCGATAACGATGGACGTTTCTCCATCCTCCAGAGCTACCACGGCCAGCGACTGTCGGATCAGCCCATCNCCGTACTCTACGACCCCTGTCGTCGTGAACCCGCGCTCGGTTGTGTGGTCCGTGTGACAGAGCGGCCTTGGTTTCAGCCGTTCGCCGGCCATCTCGAAGCGCCCCGTGAAAGCATCCTGTTCCGATCCGAAGATATTCTCGCCACCGGCCGGCACAACCATGCCCATCACACCCTGAGCGAGACTCCGCCAGGCGAACGAGAACAACCCCTGTCGGCTTCGCCGCACCTGGAGCCACACATACGGGTAGCACTCAGTACCGACCTGCTCCTGTCGGAACGCCTCTGGCGCGAGGCGCTTCACGCTCGGAATCCCCGAGATCGTCAGCACCCCAAGCTGGGCCATCACGCCCGTTTCGAACTGGAAGTAACGCCCGCCCGCGGCCGCCGGCATTCGGCCGTTGAACCGTCCGTCCGCTGGATACCGCATCGACTCGTCCAGGTAGCGAATGGCCTCCCACAGGAGGTGCCCAGCGATCGGATCGCCGAACTCGCGGAACATAACGGCCTGCTGGTAATCAATCTCAGGCTCATGGTAGGACCAGTCCTGCCCTGAAGGGTAGGCAGTGAAACCGTTCAGGAGTACGAACCGCCGAAGCAAGCGCCACGCGTCCATCACGTGGTGCAGGTAGTGCGGTGGCGGCGTGCGTCCAGTGAGTGTGAACGCAAGGCACCCCGTGAGCAAAAGCCCCCCGCACCCAAGGTATCCCGGGTGAAAGGACCCATGGTTCTCCACAGTCATGTCAGGGTGTGCCGTCTGCGTGCAGATCCAGTCTTTTAGGGCCTTACCTTCGATGGGGCGCGTATCCACGCGGTCCAAGTCTGTCGTGAACGTGTTTATCGCGAACGTTTTCCCTCGATCGAGCCACTGCTCAGCGTGCGAATGGTCGGGCATCATGCAGTGCGCCCAAGCCAGCAGGTAGCTGTCCCAGGCATTCTCCTCAGCCTTCGTGTCGACCCAACGCCCGTCCGGCGGGTCCACATCGAGAAAGCGATCCGCCTCAAAGGCCAACACCCNCAGCATCGCAGTCTGCACGTCGTCGTCGAGCGCATCCCACACGTGGTGGGCGGCCATCATCAGGTCAGCCGTCCACGGCGAAGACTCCCAGTCGTCCCCCCATTGTCCGTCCCACTCGAGCGGCTCGGTTCGTCGGTCTCCGGTGAGGTGATGGGCGCACAGCCAGCGCGTGCATCGGTTCAACCGGTCCGCGAGGACNTCCCGATTCACGCCCGCCACAGCCCGATCGAAGTGTTCGCTCCTGTAGAGTGCCGCATAGCCCTGCAGCTCCTGGGCCATCGAGCGGACGATCATTTCGTTGATCGGGCCTCCCGGCGGCTGAAACTCATCTGCATCCAACGACCCAAAGTGGCCGTGCGCCTCATCGTCGTCCACCCAGTACTGCTCGATGTACGGGATGTGCCGGCACATCATGAGCGCCAGATGCCTCTCGGACGGGAAATCCGGNGCGTCCGTATCAATCGGTTCGTAGGCACTCACGTCGTACCTCTCACCTCGACGACATCGTGCGGGTCCTCACACCGGAAAACCACCAGCTTGCCGCCTGCGATACGCTCCTTCACGTCGCGGACGAACTCCCGTGCAAGNTTCGTGTCGTAAACGACCAACGCGCCGCCCGCTTTCGTGTGGGTTCTTAGNCGCTTCGAGCCCTGCTGCCACGCAGCGTCCAGCACCTCGGCCGCATAGCCTTCCCCTACCAGTACTACGTATGCCACGTCGTCGTCTCCTTTTCGGGGTATCTAAGGGGTAGGGCCTATCGGATCGTGATGTTGGGATATTGACACTAAACTATTGCGGTGTCAGATCTGCCTGTTTCTAGTCACAACATTTACCCGAACTACGGATGACTTTGCGTATTTTCCTCAAATCCGCTGACCGACTCCCGTCCCAGTGCAACAACGTGCCACCGGCAATCAGGTCGAAGTCCTCTGCAGCAGCGAGGTTCCCCCGGTCGATAAGCCACTGAGTGTGTGANAGGACTGCTGCGATTNGTTGGGGTGAGATTGCTATCCCTCCAGCTTCACCACCACCAAGATGATACCACGGGGAGCCAGNTNACGCGCAATNGGCTGGCTCCCCGTTTTTAAATGTGTGAGGTTGTTGTAGATACAAAAAAGCCCCGATATCTCAGAGCACCGAATTTAGGTATCGGAGNNGGGGGCCTATCGAAGNGTNATCTGTTGTCTCGTGTCATTGTTAAGGCTAGTGACCTAATACNTAGGTTAACGTAGCCNTAACGTATGTGGGACACACACGTGGATGNTANGTGTCCCACTCACTTGAGCGATGGAGGACCTTATGGAAACCTTGTCAGTCCTTGTCGCTCGTAATGTTGTGCGCGGCCTTCCGTTTTTCCCGCATCGCTTGATGCGCATCCTCTGATCCGTCGTGATGNGTTCCGAACCACTTGTCAAAGGGCATGTCCGGTTCGCCATAGTTGCACTCGAAGTAGCGGTGGTGCAACTGGTGGAAGAAGGACGCCGCCCCGACNCCGCGANCTCCGGAGAGCGTCAGCTTTTCGAATCCAACGTGTCCCTGAGCGGGCGTGAACGCCGCGTGCTGGGCGTTCATCAATACGTGAATCGGATGAGACGGCACAATCCAATGAATCAGGATACAGCTGAAATAGATCAGGTGCTCGATCGGGTGCATGGACAGCCCCGACCACGGTCCGATGTTGATGTTCTTGTGGTGCAGGTAGTGAGCAGACTTGTAGAGGATCGCATAGTGCGTGATCCGGTGTGCCCAGTAGAAGTGGAAGAGTCGCCAGAGCTGGATTCCTGCGAGGAGCAGGACAAAGTAGACGGGATGCTCCCGTGGATCGACCCACGGGAGCATCTCGTTGGCGTATGCCCACATCATGAGCGCCTCGTAACCTGTCCAAATGATACCGCCGCTCACACAACTCCAGAAGACGTTGTCCCATAGCTGATTTCCCCAGAGGAACTTTCGGTTGCCCTCGGCCATCCAGTCTGATGTGTACTTGTAGCGTGTGCCNTGACCTTTAACCGACCAGAGCCGCAGATGCCAAGCACTGACAATGACGATCAACATGATCTCGTTGCGAATGAACATCTCCAGAATCCAGTCCGCACGAAACTCGGCACAACGAGATAGAGCCGGCTGCCAGTAGAGCCACGTCGCCGTGGCAATTGCCATGTAGATCAGGTTCCACGGGAAAATGTATCCCCACGCCCACTTCAGGACTTCGACTGGTCGGGGAGGCCACGCGAAGACCGGGTTCGGGTCCTTGGCGCCATCTGGAGGCTGCCAGAACCCNCGATCGTCCCGATCCATATCGTCTGGTATTTGAGGTCGGTCGACGGTGATCTCACCCATTGCGTTCTCCTTGGGCAGAAAGGGATGCCTAAGCTACCTNGCGTATGGCTAGTATTTTGATCCCTGGTCCAGAACTACACAAGCTTGGGTCATTAGGACTAGAGAGATTGACTAACGGCGAGTTCGGCCTCCAGTCCAAGGTCACGAACGAGCAGAGAAACTGCATCAGAGATCCCCGTCATTCAACCCAGTTGTTGCTCATCGGCCTGTTGGCTGATAGAGCGCTATCCAGATTCTGCGCCCTCAGAACCCAATCCTCCAAAAAAACAACCTACAGAACCTACAAAAGGCCTTTTGTAGGTTCTGTAGGTGCCGAGTTGGAGGATGTCCAGAACAAGAACGCGCACGAAGTTATCAGGAGATCAATTCCTCTATGGCTCAATGGTTGTGGTCTGCGAGGACGCCCTTCGCCAGTGCGGCAGTTTCCTCATCGTCGAGCACAGGCGCAACTTCGACTTTCATGAGCGGATTCCACTGGTTTAGATAGCGATCGAGGGCTGCCAGGTCCGTCGTCTCCATGATAGCGACGCCGGTTTTTGAAGCCGTTTCGTGCCACCGCCCGATCAGCTTTACGTTGTCACCGGTATCTGCGCGCTGCTCCGGGGTCATGCTNGAAAACACCTTAAGTACGGGCAACCACTGCTCTTCATTAATGCTCCACTTCACCAAGAATTTCATCACTGCCTCCTGATTGGAATGTGTCCACATCCTGAGTTAGGATGCGGCTGAGATTGGCGGTGTGGGCCAAGATACGGACAGCTACGGAACAACCGCAAGGAAGGTGGGCAGGCGCGGCGTGCAAATCTGGCAAAAAGATTATCGGCGACGCTCTCGACATCCTGACTACACAAGACTGGCTGAAGGCGATGCACGATCAGAACACAGGTGATCGCCCCAAAACCAGATACTTACTCAACCCCGGTCTAATCGGCTGCAACCGGTTCCGGCCCTCAATCCTCCCAAGAATTTAGTCCAGTGCCGTCACGCTCCCAGGCTTTGCGTAGGTCCCGTCCGCACCTACCACCANCAGATCCTTTTCCTCGGGTGAGTAAGCGTGNGNGGTTGTTGCAGATACAAAAAAAGCCCCGATTTCTCAGAGCACCAAAAAATTTAGGTATCGGAGATGGGGCCTATTGGATCGTGATATGCAAGTCCTTGTTAGAGGCTAATGACCTGTCGGCAGTAGATCTACCNGGCCCCAGCGGTCAGTTTATGGGCCGNCCTTGAGAGGTTTGCAGGCTCCGCATGGCGTGAGCACCTTTTTCGCATCAGCCAGCGTCATGGGAATCCTGCTCTTCTTGAGATAACGACAACTGCCCTTGTGATACTTTTTGCCCGTTTTGGTGGCATAAACGACAACCTCGCCGACATNCTTTTTGGNCCTTAAAGGGATATCCAACTTGGCATCAAGAGGTCTTCCGTTAATNCCTGACTGTTTATGGGTAGCTGCCCAGAGCCCCTTGCCTGCCTCCCTCGCTCGATTCTGTAGGTCTTTGAACCGCTCCATCAGGTCTTCGCGGAAGGAATACGTCGTGTAGGCGTGTCCATAGCCTTGTCTGATTATCTCTGCATTGACGAAAAGGCCATCAGGCGCACGATACAGGTAGCCCAGCGTTCGTCCATACCGGTCCACCTTTTCTTGGCCGCGAATGAGATAGACAGACTCACCACGCAGCAGGTTCCGGGTAAAGGCAGATGCTTCCTTTCCGTAGGGTTCGACCGGTTTCTGGGGATGTACTGTTTCCGGCGTGTCTACACCAATAAGCCGCACCTTGAGGGGAAGCCCTTCTACCAGCAGTTCCACGGTGTCGCCATCCACAACGCGGGATACGGGGTGAGGAGTGAGTTCAGAGAAAACCGGCGGCTCGGCGTTGACTCCAGAGCCACTGAGAAAAACCAACAGCAAGAGCAGAGTTGCGCTGGTCATCGTTTGATTGGCCTTTTCTGATTTACCTGATTGTCATTCGTCTCGGCCATTCAAATCCTCCCAAGGATTTAGTCGAGTTCCTTCACTCTCCCAGACTTCCCTTCCCATCGCTGCCTTTGGCAATCTGCTCAAGTTCCGCATCAGGTGGTTGGTAACCCCGAGAGGTCACGTACCATAACCGACTGCCTGACAGCCTTGTTCCTGCTGGGTAGCGCCCATAGCAACGGCTAACTCTTTGCCTCCCCAAGTTTTTCCTTTATCGCCTGAAGTATGAACTCGCTCATGCTGATCCTGGCCGGCGCGCCACCCCACCCAAACGCGTAGCTTTGGAAGATTGATGACAAGTTCACCGCCATCTCGCCTGTGTCCAGTTTTTCCACCAGGTAGCGCTGTGCCTAATTCAGGGTGTTCTGTAGACAATTGTATTGAGTTCGCTGTCGGCCAGGTCACCTTCGGAGCGTCCACCCAGGAACTTCTCTGCATCTCNGATCCGGCTTGGGTTGGATAACTCATCTACGCGGGTGCCGTCTGGGTAGTAGGTCACGATCATGGCCTCTCGCGTGACCTTCGAGCGATTGGGGGNGGCACCGTGGACGGTCCAACCGAGGTGGAAGCTACAGTCGCCGGCCGCCATGTGGTGCACTTGATGGACCTGCAAGCCTTCTTCCAGGATGAAGTCGTCGAAGAACTGAGCCGACTCATCGCTAATGTGTGTCCCGCCAAGGTTACTGTAACGGTGTGACCCGACGACGAATCGTATGGGCCCCATCTCCTCGGTGCAGTCGACAAGTGGCATCCACAATCCCACGGACCGATCCGTGTTGACAGGCCAGTAGTACTGGTCCTGGTGCCAGGCCGAGTCGATCCCGCCAGGNTGCTTGAACAAAGCCTGCTCGTGGTAGATGCGTACCGCAGGCGATCGGGTCAAAGTGGCCACGATCTGCCCGAACCGACGGCTCAGGCAAAACTGTCGCATGCCCTCGTTCTCGAAGCGCATGTTGAGGGTTTGCAGGAATGCGCCTCCTCCTGCCGGCGTCATGCCTTGCGCACGGTAGCGCTCTGTCGCCGTGTCACAAATCACCGGTCCATAGACGGCGATCTCCTCGTCACTCANAACGCCGCGCAGGACGATGAAGCCATCTCGCCAGAACTGCTCGACTTTCTCNTCCGAAACGACGTATTCCGAATCCAACGGCGGGAGTTGGTCGTCGGTGGTTTCTGCCATTTTTTAGTCCTTACTTGCTCTAGTTCAATTACTTGATCTAAGCTAAAGAGATTGTGTTGTGCTCAGAGTGCGCTCCTCTCCTCGTTTGCTCTCGACCTCTGGTTAAGTGTCATGAGGCCCGGTCCGCCCTTGAGTCAGTTGTTGGTCGAAGCTTACCCTAAACAGCTCCGTCAGCGATTCGGGCAGCATACCGCGATGCGCCTTGATGGACCACGCTGGCGGAATCGCGTGCGAAGGAAGAACCAGACCTGTCTCGTAGTCTGCCTTCTTGTAGCAGTAAAGCGTGCTCCATCGCGTCGACCGATCTGGGGCTTTTGGTGAAACACCGTGAGCACCGTGTGACAAACAGCAAACGATCGACCCTGGAGACAGAGACAGATGGTCGATGACAAGTGGCTCCCCCGTCACAGGATGCATCTTTCCTTCCAGCCACCCCCGCACCATCGTGTCGTCATCGGGAGACCGACATCCAACCGGATCACGGAAGAGATGGCTTCCTCGGATGATCTTCAGACCCGCATCGTCTTCCGCTTCGAACCCATCGGGATAGCAGATCGTCAGGTTCGTGTTCGGCTGGCGTCGATAGGACTCCGGATCCGTCATCCCGACATCATCGTATCCGCCTCCGATCTTGTGACTGTGCCAACCTCCACCGACGTATCCCGGGGGACGCGTCAGGAGCTGATTATGATCGAAGTAAATTTCTTCGGTCCCAAGACACATTCGCTGTAGAGCGAGCATCTGCGGATGTGTCAAGACATCCATCAGGAAGGGCATGTGACCAGCCGGGAAATACTCTGCAAACACGCCATGATTTCGGAGCGTCAAAACGCCTGCCGAATCGTCTGACTGAGGCACCTTCTGACTTCCTCCGATCGCTCCGTCGATCGCCTCCTTAGTCAACATTTCCTCCGGCGCAGTTCGCCCCAGTCCCTCCCAATCGATCAAACGCCAGTCCGACTGAATGAGCGCATCGTTGATCTGCTGGCCTGCATCCGCCGCTTCTACCCATAAATCCCGGGCACGCGGCGTCATTACCGCCTCGAACACCGCGTAACCATCAATCAGGAATCGCTCCGCATCGAACGCCGTTCGAATCGCCTTCATATCGAAGATGTCAAATTGATTCGCCTGCAGCCCATCCCAAGCAGCGTCACCCCACATCAACGGAGAAAGTGGGTTGTTCAGAAAGCTGGGACGCGTAGCTTCCGCGAGTTCTTCCGACGGTCCCGACAAGACCCTCTCCACCAGTGGATCGTCAATTTCTTCCCACAGAAGTGGATTGCGCGTCTCGCTAGTTACCCTCGCCATAGCCATCCTGTCCAGGTAGTGCTACACCCCAGATTCGTACCTGAGGCATCGTCTTTGATCGTGCAGGCCGATTCAACCTGCAGACGGGCATTGTTGCGTCATCCATCTGTCACAAAATACTTGGCGAAGTCGTAAACCATTGCTCACCAGAGCCTGCCTGGCCGTTATTCTAGTATTCGTACCTAGCAGTTGAGGAGATTGAATACCTGCAGAGTAGCCTGCAAAACCCTGACTAAAAAGTTGAACTCAAGCGCAACATCCTGGCCCACTTGATCCATCAGATCAAGATCCCACCTAAGAGGCTATGGGGAACTACGATATGATGGTCCCAGCAACACCTCCCGATGGCAATATAAAAAAGCGACAGGCCGGGTGAGTAGCATTTCACCCGGCCTGTCGCACATGAATGGTGACCACGAGGGAGTCGAACCCCCATTTTTTGTTATACGTCTTGTGGTTTGGGCCGCCTTCCGAGCCCTCCCCCGGTTCTACCTCCGATGTGACAGTCCGCCAACCAACTCTCACCACGTCTGTAAACAGCCGTGCGGTGTCTCCCCGTATACCCCCGGGTGGTCACAAATGGTACTTTCGCCGGACAAAATAAAAAGAAGGAGTTCGCACCATTAGCAGCGCACACTCCTTCTTAACAACGATTTTGGTGGTGCCGAAGGCGGGAATCGAACCCGCACGGCCCGAAGGCCACTGGATTTTGAGTCCAGCGCGTCTACCAGTTCCACCACTTCGGCATCATCATTAGATTACAAATATCTCCTTCGGTAAAGGACACGTCAAGGATCAGGCTCCCTGCGGCTAGAACAGCCTTAGGGGCTTGCTTTCTTCGACAAACCCCTCGTCCTCCGGCAGATCATCACCCTTGGACGCCGCAACCGCGAGCTCGTCACATCGTTCGTTCTCTTCGGTCCCAGCGTGACCCTTGACCCAACGAAACGTCACGTTTCTCACTTGGCAGACCTCAAGCATCCGTTCCCAGAGATCGGGATTCTTTGCCGGCTCGGTAGGATTCCGCATCCAGCTCCGTGACCGCCACTTCTTCGCCCATCCTTTGACCATGGCGTCGACGGTGTACTTTGAATCGCTTATGAGAACGACGTCTGATCCTTCAGGCAAAGACTCGAGCCCGACTATACAGGCTAGGATCTCCATCCGGTTATTTGTGGTCCGTCTGAACCCGCCAGAGAACTCCTCTCGGTCGTCTCCACGCAGCACGACGGCAGCGTAGCCACCCGGTCCTGGGTTTCCGAGGCAGCCACCATCGGTGTAGACGACGGACTTCCCGTCTGCCAAGTCCTTCAGATGATCGCCTGATTGCGAAGTCTGCGGCTTAGAAGTCTTTCTTCCACCGAAACCTGCTGGCTCCGGCCCCATCAAATCCAGCTGAGCCATCACATCAGGATGATGCCCGGGTATCGAGTCCAGCCACTCTCTCGCCTGACTCCTAGTCGGAAAGCTCTTGTAGACCGCACCGGGATATCCCTGAACCTGCTCCGCCGCCTGCCCGACGCCTTGCCACCCCTTATACACACCCGGAGTCTTCCCATTCGCCACCACGTAAATCTTCGACTTCCCCATCAACCCTCTGTCGTTTCTCCCGTCTGTCTAGAGTGGCAACCGCAGTGTCGTATATCAAAGACTCGCGCCATCCCACTCACCTACCTGCTCCACCATAAGCCTTGGCGAAGGGCGGCTCGGGTAGCAAGATTACGGCATGCGTTCGCTTCTCGGCGATCCCAGAATTTCCTGATACAGAATCCCGTTGATCAGCGCATCCTTGTCGAACCGAAGTCTGCGCTTACCAACCTTTATCTCGGGCATCTGCCCTGACACCCACCTTATTTCTTCGGAAACGACTGCCTGATCGTCAACCCTTCTGTAAGTTTCATCATCCTTCAAGGGATCGACAAACTCGGGACCCGTATCAGCCTCACTCACCGGCGTCGCGCCTCGCACCTCCTGGAACTCTGGACCAGTGTCCTCTTCCGACACCGGCCGCTTGCCGCTGATGTCCCGAAACTCGCGTATGGGCTCGGCCGGCAATTCGACTGGATCTGGCGCACGAAAGATATCCCGCTCCGAGAGATCGATTTCTTCGACTTCAAACTCTGCTCGCCTTGGTCCAGCTGTGTTCGACCGGCTGTCCCGGTCGAACATGCTTCTCTTCTCCTGCCACTTTCTGAAAACTGAAGAGATCACGCTGAACGCGATGAACAAAATGGCGAGAGTATTAAAGTCCATAGGATTCCTCTTCAGCTATTGATAAATCGCGATACAAAAAGACACGAAAGGGGAGGATGTCTGGGATTGAGCGCTAGTCGCACATTCTCCTCCTTCGTGTCTTCGTAACTTTGTGGTTTAGTCCGTGTCGCTGCTGGAGTCGTCGTCGGTCTGACCGGCGATACCGTCTCTCATTCGAGTGTCGGCTTCGACGTTCTGCATCCGGTAGTAGTCCATGATTCCCATGTTCCCACTCCGGAATGCTTCAGACATCGCTCTGGGAACTTCGGCCTCGGCTTCGACCACACGAGCCCGCATCTCTTGGACACGAGCCGACATCTCCTGCTCCTGTGCAACGGCCATTGCACGACGCTCCTCTGCCTTCGCCCGTGCGATCTTCAGATCAGCCTCGGCCTGATCGGTCTGGAGCGCTGCACCGATGTTGTCGCCCACATCCACGTCGGCGATATCGATCGATAGGATCTCGAACGCGGTTCCCGAATCCAGACCCTTGTCAAGAACCGTCTTGGAAATCAGATCCGGGTTCTCGAGAACCGCCTTGTGCGTATCCGCGGAACCAATCGTCGTCACGATCCCCTCACCGACACGAGCCATGATTGTCTCCTCTCCGGCACCACCGACCAGACGCTCGATATTCGCGCGGACCGTCACCCGGGACGTCGCCTTGACCTGGATACCGTCCTTCGCTACTGCTGTCACCATCGGCGTGGAAATCACCTTCGGGTTCACGCTCACCTGTACGGCTTCGAACACGTCTCGGCCTGCCAGATCGATCGCTGCAGCACGTTCGGTCGTAAGCGTGATGCCCGCCTTGTCCGCTGCAATCAAAGCTCCGACCACCTTGCTGACTTCACCACCGGCCAAGAAGTGCGCTTCCAGAAAAGCCGTCGAAATTTCAACGCCGGCTTTGCTCGCGTTGATTTGCGAGTTCACGATCACGTTCGGCGGTACACGACGAAGCCGCATACCGACCATTTCGCCGATCCCGATATGTACTCGCGCCGCCAGCGCCGAAATCCACAGCGCCACGGGGATAAAGTACAGGAACACCATCAAGACGATGGCTGCTACGACTAGTATGAAGATGAATAGAATCAGATCCATAAATAATCTCGCTCTAATACCGTGTTACGCAGAGTCGCTCTTCCGAACAACAATGCGGTTCCCTTCAACCTCGACAACTCTCAGATCCACGTTCTTTTCGAGAAAATCTCCCTCGGTAGTCACGCTTACACGCTGGCCATCGAACTCGGCCGTACCACCCGGACGCAGATCCGTGATGGCCTTCCCCGACTTCCCTTCCAGCAACACGTGCTTCTCGGGTGCGGCGTGATATCCTGTTTCCTGTTCGTTCAGCACTACGCGCTGCCACGTCGTCGACTTCGGGAGTCGCTTCAGCATGATCGCTGCGATCACCATCGTCAGCAGGAAGGAAATCATGATCGGGCGGAGGGCGACACCGGCCGTGTCCCACGTCCACAGGTCGAGCCGCCCCATAAGGCTCAGGAATATGCTCACAAACATCAGCACGAGACCTGGCACGGCAAGCAACCCAAATCCCGTGATGAAGAACAGATCCGCGATCACCAGCAGCAGACCAACGACAAAGAGGAGCACCTCGGACCAGCTCGCCAGATTCACGAGTAAATGCGAACCGAAGAACAACCCAAGACATACGAGCGCAAGCGTACCGCCGATTCCCCATCCAGGACTCTGAAACTCGAAGATCAGCCCTAGGAACCCGAGTGACATCAAGAGCGAAGCCACCATTGGGTGTGTAAGCCAACGAACCGCCTGCTCCGCCCAGTTGATCTCCTTTCGGGTCAGCTTCACCTCGTCGAGGTCGAACAGTTTTAGCACTTCGTCCAGCTTATCGTCCTCGGTGACCGCTTCGACCTTGAACTCGGCGATCTTCTGCTCGACGGCCTCTTCTGTCGTTAGCGTGAGCAGCTTCCCCTTCGGTGCGAGGGTCTCGATTTCAACATCCTCGTCAACCATCGCTTCAGCCAGCTCAGGAGACCGCCCCGTCTTCTCTGCGGTCGCTTTCATCTCGTTCCTGAAATACGAAATCACCTTTTCGCTGGCCTTGTTTCCTTGCATGTCCACCGCAGTCGCGGCCCCGATCGTCCCACCTTCCACCATCACGATGTGGTCGGTAGCGAACGAGATCAGCGCTCCGGCCGAAATCGCACGCGGGTTAATGAAGGCGATCGTCTTCACCTCGCTGTAGAGCAAGGCATCACGGATCGTCAGGGCAGCGTCAAGCGCACCTCCCGGCGTGTCGACTTCGATGATAACCGCCTGGGCGCCATCTGTTTCGGCCTCGTCCATCACACGACCGATGAACGCAGCCAAGCCTTTCTCGATCGTCCCGGAGACCTTCACGAGAAACACTTCTTCGGCCGCGACAGGGGCAGAAATCAGCGAAAAAAGGGTGAAAAGAAAAAAATGTCGTCGCACGGCGATTCCCCCGTAATGAAGTACGTCTGACCTATGTACCACATATGTTTGGCAGTGTCAACGCACCGACAAGAAGGCGTGACTGGACGGCTCGACCGCCACCAGTCTATATTGGTTTTCGTGACTTGTAACCGATACACAGCAGATATGAGGGGGCACCAATGCAGATACTGGATGATGGCCAGATCGAACACTTCCTGGCTAAGGGATACGTGAGGATCAGCGACTGCTTCGATCGAGAATTAGCCGAGGAATGGTGTGCACTCGCCTTTAGGCGACTCGAATACGATCCGCAGGCTCCGGCATCCTGGACCGAAGCACGCGTGCACATGCCGAGGATGAACACGGTGGAAGTCGCAGAGTTTGCCCCCAAAGCTTGGGCCGGTATGTGCGACCTCATGGGAGGCTCAGACCGGATAAAGCAGCCCGTGCACTGGGCCGATAGTTTCATCTGCAACTTCAACATCCGTGCCGGCGAACAATGGCAGCCTCCCTCGGCAAGCTCACCCGGGTGGCACAAGGATGGCGACTGGTTCAAGCACTTCCTGGACAGCCCAGAGCAGGGCCTGTTGACCATCGTTATCTGGTCCGACATCCTTCCGAAAAGCGGGGGCACATTCGTCGCACCGGACTCGGTGGGCCACATAGCACGCTACTTGGTCGAGTACCCGGAGGGTCTCTACAACCGCGATGGTCAGTTCGGGAAGCTGGTCGAGAAGTGCCAGATCTTCGAAGAGATCACAGGAGAGATCGGTGACGTCATTCTCATTCACCCGTATATGCTTCACGCAGCGTCCAGCAATCCCTCCGGCCGGGCCCGGTTCATTACAAACCCGGCTGTCTCTTTGAATGAGCCCATGTGCTTCAACCGCCCGGATGGCGCCTACTCACTCGTCGAGCAGGCGGTTCTGAATGGACTCGCCGTCGAGTCGCTCGACTGGCAGATTAACTCCCAAAGAGAGCTGGTCACACCGGAACGCGTGGCTCGACAGCAAAAGATGCTCGAAGAGCAGAAGGAGAGGCTCGGGGTAGCATGATCTGCCTTCCACCACACTCTTTCGGGTCCATTTCTTGACTGCCTAGAAGCGAGCCTGTATCTTTGAGTCTCTAAGGAGGGCGGTGTAGCTCAGTTGGTTAGAGCAGTGGAATCATAATCCATGTGTCGGGGGTTCGAATCCCTCCACCGCTACCAGAAAACGACAGTATTTATGGGATTTCCGACGGCTCTCCGACCTGGGGGGCCGTCTGTGTTTATGCCCAGTGTCCAAAAAGTATCCATCGAGATGTACAATTTGGTTATTTCAGATTTATCGCGATTACACTCTGTTAATGATCCAATCTCCTGGCTGTTAGGTAGTTACGCCAAAACTCTTGTTTATCCAGACGTTTAGGTAAGGACCGGTATCGGAATACCAATCCATAGTAGACTTTATGAACCAACTTAATATTGCCGTCGTTGGCCTGCGGTTTGGTAGAACCTGGATGAACGGCTTTCGGAATCATCCCGATTGCCGGTTAATACATCTGTGTGATATCGATGCAGCCGCGCTTGAAAGAGGTGTGTCGGAATCTGGTGTGACTGCGACCTCTAGCCACCTCGATGCGGTGCTGGCGGATTCTGACATCGATGCGGTTGCGCTTTTTACACCGGCTCCACTTCACGGAGAGCAGTCAACAGCTGTGCTTCGAGCAGGCAAGCATGTCCTGTCGGCGGTACCTGCTGCGACAACGGAAGCGGGGTGTCGGGATATCGTGGTGGCGGCGAGAGAATCAGGGTGTACGTATATGATGGCGGAAAACTGGCCGTATGAGCCGAGCATCCTCAAGGCGCAAACGATGTATGCCGAAGGTAAACTCGGTACACTGTTCTATGCTGAGGCCGAATATCTGCACCACACGGAATCACTCTGGTACAAGCCGGACGGCACACCCACCTGGCGACATACCCTGGCACCGCTTTTGTATCCGACACATGGCATCGGCCCTTACCTGCATATGACCGGTGATCGATTCGTAGAAGTCACGGCACATGCTGTTTCAGGTCAGACGCCGCCAGGATCAGACCCCGGAAGATCTTGGCTGGAAGTGGCGATTATGCGATCGGAAAAGGGATTGGTGTTCAAGTTGCTCAATACATTTTGTAACGCACATCCCGGAGGGCATTACCTGTCGTTTTACGGTGATAAAGGCAGTTTCGAAACTGGCCGTGGTAAGAAAGCCCGTAGTCTGGCAACCTACTGGACGATCGGAGATACGCCTAGGGAAATGGCTGCGGAGACTTGCGAATACCCCCCCCTGCCGAACTACGTTCAGGATATGGGAGCACACGCAGGACCGGCGATAAGTATCATCGACGACTTTGTAAAATCCATAGCAAACGGTAGTCCCCCTCCGATCGGCCCTGTACTTTCTTCGAATATGACGCTGCCTGGTGTTTGCGCCGCAGAATCTATAAGGGCAGGCAGAACGATAAAGATTCCAGATCCGATAGAGTGGTGGTAGAAGGAAAAGCGCCTCTAATTCTTCCTGATATAAGACTCGATGAGGTTGGACGAGCATACTCTCTTGTCCAGTGTTCAAAAAGTGTCCATCCAGATATCCAATTTGGTTATTTCAGATTTATCGCGATTACACTCCGTTAATGATCCAATCTCTTGGCTGTCAGGTAGTTACGCCAAGACCCTTGTTTATCCAGACGTTTAGGTAAGGACCGGTATCGGAATAAATCCATGTGTCGGGGGTTCGAATCCCTCCACCGCTGCCAGAAAACGAAAAAGGCGCCATCGGTTCTACCGATCGGCGCCTTCTGTATTCTGAGGATTGCTCACCCTCAACAGGTCATCCCGAGACCTTCTCCTCCGTAGTATTGCATCCTCTCTTCCGTCGTCAACGACCCGACGCTTTTCGGCTGGTAATGCAGCTGAATCCCCCTTCGTCCTTGGTCGCTGCGATTCGAGGGGCTCCCGTGATGGGTCAGACCATGCCAGAAGAGGATTCCACCCGAATCCAGAGGAACCGGAATACTCTCTTTTACGGCCACCTCTGTATCGCAGATCTGCCAGTCGCGAACCTTGAAGTGTGGGTGTGGACCCCGACGGTGTGATCCGGGTATCACGTGCATACAGCCATTCTGGACCGTCGCAGGATCGAGGGCAATCCACACCCCGACCACGACCGTATCCGTTGGCACGTTGAAGTAAGCCATATCCTGGTGCCATGGCTTCTCTCGCCCAATCCTTGCGGGCTTGAGCAACGCCATATCTTGAAGGTGCATGGGCTCCTCGCCCAGCAACAGGCCCACAACGCGCAGAAGATCATCACGATACATGAGCTTCTCAAGCCGTGGCTCGACATCGACGAAGTTGAATACCTTGCGCACTACCGCGCGTCTCGACGCAGGGTCCATGCTCTTGTAAGCTTCGCGAGCAGAAGCCTCTACCGTCACCGACCTGAACCCGGGTATGGCACCATCTATCAAATCGTAGAGAGCCTCACCTGCCTCGCTAACAGCCTCCTCGTCCAGCGCGCGATCGACGACCAGATACCCCTGGTCGTGAAACCGCGCGACCGCCTCATCATCGATCGCATCCAGCGTCGAAATATGCTGCGGCCTGCCCGCCTCAGGGTAAAGTCCTGCCTCGTGATCTTGGACAGAATCCTCCGACAGGTAGCCATCCTCTCGAGTCGAATCCGTTTGGTTCACATTTTTCGCGTTCGGCATCTCTAATCTCCTCCGTAAGAATATCCGTCGACGCATTCCGGAGGTCAACACACCCTTGAAGGCATCAGCCTTATGGCCGGTAGAGTCGTCGAACGTCATCCTGGAGTCATAGATCGAGGTTCTTCTTCGGCCGTCAGGGCCGCCAGCACAACATTGGCAGACCCTGATTCGGACAAGAAGAAACCTGCTCGAACTCGCCCACCTTTGTCCGCAAGGCTTATCCCATGCCCTGAGTCTTTGGCAGATAACCCGTTATCTTCAACTGGCACAGGGTTGCCCCCACAACCCCACCCCGGCAAATCGTGCACAAAGCATTAGGATGAAAGTATCAAGAAATGAAAAACCGACTTTAATATTTATCGTGTATTCCATTATAGCCTCTCTTCTTGCTCCAAATACAAACTACAGACTTTGACGGCAATGGCACGGTTGATTTTGCCGATTTCTTGAGCTTTGCCAGTGCATTCGGTTCCACATATACTCACCACGACCTGAACGGCAACGACAGAGTGGATTTCCCTGATTTCCTGGTGTTCGCCACACAATTCTCTTCAGAAGGACAGAGTTCGATGCCAGATACAGCAGAAGCAGCCGTCTCGGGCTTCGACCAGCGTGTCGACACCATGTTCCGCGCCGAATCCGGCAAACCGCTGGTGCGTGCAAATAAAAAGAAGCCGCTTGGACCTGGGCGAGGAAATTACGTACGAGCCTACTCGTACTCCATGGTGGGGTTTGCCGCACGCTGTCTCTATTTAAACGAGATGCTGCACGAGGCCAATGCTGGGCTGGCCGAAAATGCCCAGCACTACCTCGACAATCCTCTGGATATCAATGATCGCGACAGTTTTCACTGGCACGCGGAGATCGTCATGCGGCTGATCGAGATGTACGGCAGTGGCGGCAGTAAGCACGCCGGTCGCATCACGAAGGAGACCGAAGCCCTCGCGCTCAAGCCGATCTGGGAGTACGTCAGGAAGGTCTCCTGGCTTGGCAAAGCAGAGTACGAGAAGTCAAAAACATGGCATATCTACCTGTCAGAGAATCACCATGCCATGAGTTTTACCGTCTGCTGGCAGTTTGCCAAGATCGCGAAGGATCGAGCCGAATACAGGGATCTCAAGTATGATGACGGCGCTACGGCGGCGGAGCATTACCGGGCATGGAACGCATATTTTGTGGTCTATTGCCGGGAGCGTGCGCGCAAGAGCCCGTGTATCGAGATGATGAGCGATAACTACAACAGCACACTCATCAAGGGATTCTACAATTTCTACGACTTTGGCGAACCGCAGGTGAGGCGGTCGGCCGGGCTGTTGCTCGATCTTTACTTTGCCTACTGGGCTCAGGAACAGATTGACGGCGTTCAGGGTGGTGGACGGTCGCGCATCTACTTTTATAACGGGCTAAGTCAGAACCGGAACCACGGAAACGCACCGTTGGCCTGGTTCTACTTCGGCATTGGCAAGCAGCCGACAGTCTATGGCCACGACACGAACGCGGCCCTCAGCGACTACCGTCCACCAGCCGTGGTGGCCTATATCGCGATCGACGTGCAAGGACGCGGTCGTTACGAGGTACGGCAGCGTCCCCAGGGTCTGGGGACACAGGGTCGTCCCATGACAACGGCTGTCACAACAGTGCCAACCGAGATGCGCACCGATGGCGGTGGCATTCTGCGTTATTCCTATTGTGATCCCGCCTTCATCGTGGGAACGCCGATGACGGAAGCGAGGCCCCTAAACGATTGGGCTGCGATCAGCGCTCAGAATCGCTGGCAGGGCGTGATCTTTTCGGGAAAGCACGACGCACGAATTGTACCGACCGTACTTCCACAAGATTCTCGGGTGGCCAACAATGCGTTCTGGTCGGTACAGAGCAAGGGCAGCTTGATCACGCAAAAACTGAAATACCACAAGCGCGGCACCGACATGATTGTCTGGATGTCGAAAGAAGGGCTGAGCGCCCCCGTGGAAGAGGATGGCGTGGTCTTTGTAGAAGCCGAGAACGCCTATGCGGCGGTGCGGGTTGTTTGGGGTGGTTACAAGTGGATGGAAACAGAGTTGCCGGCGGAGCTTCGCGACCGCCTGGAACGACTCGCCCCCGCCGGCGCGTTCAACACGACGCGCTTCATACCCGAAAACGCGACCATGGTCCTCAACGAAGAGTACGCCCCTGTGATTCTCGAGGTCATGGCGAAGGGTGACATAAAAAGCTTCGACGCCTTCAAGGCGAAGATAAAAGGCTGTGAGATGAGAATGGATGCCGCCATCCTCAGATACACCACGATCTACGGTGATGCGTTGACCTTTGACACCAGCTTTGCAGAAACGCCCAGCATTAACGGCAAGCGGGTCAACTACGCTCCGCAGAAGGTCTTTGAAAGCCCTTTTCTCAATGCCGACTACAACAGCGGTGTCGTTACCATCAGTAAGGGAACGCGGAAGAAGGTGCTGGAATTCTGAATCAGAGAGAGGCTTCAGTGGTTGATGTGGCGTGCGGGGCGTGAAAAGAAAAAGCAGAAAACCATTGTCTATAGCCTGCACTCCATTTCTACCCCTTTAATCGGGACACCGGTGGCGAAGATCTCGCTCAGTGACATCTCCGCTCCGATACCGGTTTCAGCTATGGCGTCTGCCCGGATTCCGGCTAGGCAACGACCGACTCCCTGCGATCAATAGGGGTTATGCCTTTGAGTATATAATCGGATCAGGCAGCCCGAGCAGCGCTAGGCAAGCCACCCCGCAGGTGCGTCCGTGCCAGTAACGCGGTATTTTCCTTGAACGGTTCGCGCCTTGGCCATTCCCCTAAACCGCCACCGTATCGCTACATTCTGAGGAAGCTCAATTGCCTTACCAGCCCAACATACTGCTCATCATGACCGATCAGCACCGACTTTCCGCCGTCGGTGCCTACAAAAACTCCCCCCTACACGCCGATTCGCCTTGCCAAACGCCGCACATTGACCGGCTAGCGAAGGAAGGAATCCGCTTCGACACAGTCTACACAACGTGTCCGGTCTGCAGTCCTGCACGCGGTACCGTCATCACGGGACAGTATCCACACGGTCACGGGATCTCCTCGAACGCACACAACCTGGGATCGAGTGTCCACGAGCTGCCCGATAGCCCAGACCTGCTCTCACGCAGGCTTGGCGACGCCGGATATACGTGCGGTTACACCGGCAAGTGGCATCTCGGAAACGGGAAATCCTCAGCTTATGGTGTGGAGATGGATCCTGCTTTGCCATCCACCAGAGGTTTTGTCGGTCAGGACTTCTTCGGGCACGGAGGTGGAGGATTCGGCTACACGGAGTACCGGTCCTACTTGGAACAGAACGGATTCACCCACGAGATAGAGCCGTGGACTGAAGGTACGACTCAAATTCTTCCCACGGGTCAGCTCTCCGGACCGCTGGAGTCTACAGTTCCCTATTTCCTCGCGAGCCATACCTGCGACCTGATCGATCGTTTCCGAGACACACCGAGCTTCATCTGGCACAACTTTTGGGGACCACACGGTCCCTATTATGCCCCAGGTGAGTATCTCGAGCGATACCGCGACGTTGAGATCCCGAGATGGCCGAACTACGACTGGGAGTCCCGCACGACACCCGGACCCCACCACGTTAAAATCCATCCGGAGCACGAAAAGCTAGAATGGGATGACTGGGCTACGGCTATTCGGTATTACTATGCGTTCACCACACTGATCGATCAGCAAATCGGTCGCATCTACGACCACCTAGAAACTACGGGCGCACTCTCGAACACGATCATCATCTTCACAGCCGATCACGGCGAAACGGCAGGGAGTCACGGTGGGCTGACTGACAAAGGCTGGCAGCACTTCGAGGAAATCCAGAGAATCCCGATGATCGTCAGGTTCCCGGATGGCAGAGGGGCGGGTGAAACAAGGGAGGGGCTGGTATCGCTCGCAGACCTTTATCCGACGATACTCGATGTCGCCGGCGGATCGAGCCCCGATGGCATCCACGGCCGATCGTTGATGCCACTGATTGAAAATCCAAGCACATCCTGGCGTGATCACGTGGTCGTGGAGTTCGGCGGTGTCAACAACCTCGCGGCGACACTTCGCACCTGCGTCAAAGACGGCTTCAAATACGGTTACAGCGCAGGATTCCCCGACCAGCTATACGACCTTCTCTCGGATCCCCACGAAACCACAAACCTCGCAGAAGCTACAGCTCATCTGGACAGGCTAAACGACCTGAGGCAGACTTTATCTGATTGGATGACCGAGTACGACGATCCGGTTAGAGGCATATACAACCAGGGGCTCAGGTATTACTTGGGAAGTTAGCCTCTACCGCTGGGGGCTAGCGGGAGAGGGCCTAGGCCTGATCCCATGCCCCCATCCAAGGATGCGTCGATCATCTACACTGGCGCCAGGGAAATAAACGAAGAGGACCTGAAGCGCTGGCTGAAGAAATCGAAGAAGATCCAGTGGGACTGCAAGAACATCGTCAAGAGGAAGGGGCGGTTGGAGAGGTTGCGTTAGTACGTCCCGAAAAGAGGGTAACCCCCATGGAAGAAGAAACGAACCCCAATTCCACGCGCCGAAAGCCCTGGATCACCATTTCCATTTTGATTGTTGTCATAGGGCTTTTGTGGATGGCAATGCCTGAGGGTTTTAAGATGACCCACGAGCAAATAGGTACGGGCAAGCCAGCGCTGGTATTTATCTACGACCCAAACCTTGTCGTTACCGTAGACCAGTCAGAACAAATGAACAAGGCTCGCGATCTGCTTGGCGACCGAGTCTTCTTTCTCATCGCTAAAATCGGCACCCCGGAAGGTGACCGACTGATCGCTGAACACCAGGCCAGCACGACAGAGCTATTACTCTTCGATCGATCCGGGGACTTGATCAAAAGGCAGTTCGCTTTGAAAAGCGCCAACGAGCTCATCCAGTGGATCGAGGAAGACGTACCCTGATTCGGGTGTGATGTCTTTGCATATTTCAAGATTGGCCACGCTTAGTAGAAAGAGGACAGCAAAGGAACCCGGTTTCTCCTGTTCAAGACCTTGCCGCCATCGGGTCACCCCACCAAGCGCTCTGCCTGAAGGATATTTCTTACAATTCAAGCTATATGTATTCATTACCTCGGGAGCCCGGTGTGAAGAAAAAACGCCCCAACATCCCCTTAAGTCGTTTCCTCCCCACAAGCCGAAAGGAAATGGATGCCCTCGGCTGGGATCAACCCGACGTCATCTTCGTCTCCGGAGACGCCTACGTCGACCACCCGTCCTTCGCCGCCGCCATCCTGGGCCGCTGGCTCGAAAAGCACGGCTTCCGCGTCTGCATCCTCGCCCAGCCTGACTGGAAAAGCATCAAACCCTGGCACGACCTCGGTCCGCCCCGACTCTTCTACGCCGTCAGCGCCGGCGCCATGGATTCGATGATCAACCACTACACCGCCAACCGGAAGCGTCGCAACGCCGACGCCTATTCGCCCAACGGTGAAATCAACAAACGCCCCGACCGCGCCAACGCCGTGTATTCACAACGCTGCAAGGAGGCCTACAAGGGCATCCCCGTCGTCTGCGGTGGCGTTGAAGCCTCCCTCCGTCGAGTCGCCCACTACGACTACTGGTCCGACAAGGTCATGCAGAGCAGCCTGGTCAGCTCCAAGGCAAGCCTGATCGCCTTCGGCTCCGGAGAAAACACCCTCCTCAAAATCGCCCAACGTCTGGATGCAGGTGAAGACATCAAGGCCCTCCGCGACCTGCGCGGTGTCGCCTATCTCCTTGGCATGAAAGAGGAGCTTCCTGACCATCGCTTCGACGACGTAGCCTGCGACAACAAAACCATCTCACTCCCGAGCTACGAGGAAGTCGCCGACAGCCACCAGGCATTCGCTGAGGCCACCCGCAAACTGCATCAGGAGACGAACCCGCTGAACGCGCGTCGTCTCACCCAGATGCACGGCGACCGCCTGGCGGTCATCAACCCGCCCCCATTCCCGCTCGACACGGAAACCATGGACGCCGTCCACGACCTTCCGTATACGCGCAAGTCACATCCTAGCTACGAAAAAGTCGGGCCCATCCCGGCCTGGCAGACGATCAAAGACTCGGTTCAGATCATGCGAGGCTGCTTCGGTGGCTGCACCTTCTGCTCGATCACCCTTCACCAGGGTCGCGCCATCCAAAGCCGCAGCCATGAATCAGTCATGAAGGAAGTCAACGCCCTCGCCAAAGACCCTGACTTCAAAGGCCACGTCAGCGACCTAGGCGGCCCTACCGCGAACATGTATCGCATGCGCTGCAGCAAACCGGAGGTAGAGAAAATCTGCCGTCGCCTCTCCTGCGTCGACCCGAAGGTCTGCAAGCTGCTCGACACCAGCCACACGCCGCTTGTTCAGCTGATGAAAGAAAGCCGCGAAGTCGAGGGTATCAAGAAGGTCAACATCGCGTCAGGCATCCGGATGGACCTCGCCCGCGAGTCCAAGCTCTACATGAAAGACCTGGTCGAGCACCACGTCGGCGGCCACCTGAAAGTCGCCCCCGAACACGTCAGCGACTCAGTCCTGTCTCTGATGAAGAAGCCTGCGCAGCATACCTTCGAAGAGTTCAGCGAGAGATTCAAAGAGGCTTCTCGCCGCGCCGGCAAAGACCAGTATCTGATCCCCTACTTCATCGCCAGCCACCCCGGTTCCGGCATCGAAGAGATGGTCGAACTGGCCCAGTTCCTCAAACGCAACGACTATCGCCCACAGCAGGTACAGGATTTCATCCCTGCCCCGATGGACATCGCCACCTGCATGTATTACACCGGCATCGACCCCACCACCCTGAAACGCGTCAAAGTCGCCCGTAACCCGAGCGACCGCGCCCCCCAGCGTGCGCTGCTGCAGTACTACAAGCCGGAGAACTACTGGAGTGTTCGGAAGTCGCTGGAGAAAATCGGACGTGATGACTTGATCGGGAACCACCCGGAATGCCTGATCCCGGAGAAGCCGCCACGAGGCGCCCGGATCGCAGGAAAGCGCAAACCAGGAGGCGACAGAAAGGGCAGGCATCGCAACGGCAAGAAGAGAGAAGGCTATCGGTGGGCCGCACGTAAAGGATCAAAACGGGGCTGAACAGCGCCTGAACAAGAGACCGTTCATCGTATGTCTCCGTTACCTGTGGGGTGTTTGCTTCGATATGGCAATTGCAGCCGGCTCCCAACAACGACAGTTAAGTGCCATGCCGGCGCCAGAAAGGACGGCCCATCAACCCTGGGCCGCCCGATCAAGCTAAGCGCAAGAGTAGCTAGAAAGAATGCTCAGCGAAGCGTATCCAATCGATCGGCTGCGAGGGATCCTGGTGTCACGAGATTCCTGGCACCCGTATCCGACAAGAGACGAACGAGAAGAGTGGGAGGCCATTCCCGAGAGCGTTCGGAAGGCGCATATCGCAATGGGAGAGACCTGCCTCGGCTTCCGTTGGGAGCCCTTTCGCGCGACGCTCTTCCTGGAAATGACCAGGACCGGCGATCGTGCGCTCTACGACAAGTACCGGGCACGGCATCGGACGGCATTGTGCGATCTCGTCGTCGCGGAGTGTGTCGAAGGCCAGGGCCGGTTCATGGACGATATCGTCGATGGGGTCTGGGCTCTGTGTGAGGAATCGTTCTGGGGAAAGCCGTTCACGCTCTCCATACAGAAGGCGGGATTCGACCTGCCGGACACATCCGAGCCTATCGTGGCCCTGTTCGTGGCGGAAGCATCGTGCCTCCTGGCGTGGACCTGCTATCTTCTCGGGCCGCAGATCGAAGCCTACTCGACGCTGATACTGCCTCGCGTCGAGCGGGAGATGCAGCGCCGGATGCTGGCCCCGTGTCTCGAGCGGGATGACTTCTGGTGGATGGGTTTCCGCTCTCGAGACGATGGGAGTCTTCCCCGCCCCAACAACTGGAACACGCTGATCAACTCGTGCTGGCTGACGGCGGCTCTGCTGATGGAGACGGATCCCAAGCGCCGTCTCACCGCGGTTCACAAAAGCATCCGCAGCCTGGACCGCTTCATCGACCCGCATCCCCGGGATGGCGGCTGTGATGAAGGCCCGGGATACTGGAGCGTGGCGGGCGCGCGCCTGTTCGACTGTCTGGAAACGTTGCACAGCGCCACGAACGGCGAGATCGATGTCTACGATGATCCCCTCATCCAAAACGTCGGCAAGTACATCACGCAGGTACAGATCAACGATCGATACTTCGTGAATTTCGCCGATGCCGATGCGATCGTGAGCCCCCCGCCGTTCCTGGTCTACCAGTATGGCAAGCGCATTCAGGATCCGGACATGATGCGCATGGGAGCATACTTCGCAGAACGTGAGGAAGTCGCGACACACGGGGTACAGGAGCGGCTGAACCACCCCGCCAACCATATCGCTCGACAGATTCCTGCCCTGCTCTCAGTTGGCGAACTCCTCGAAGCGGAACCCGCGCAACCGCTTCCGCGAGATGTGTGGCTCCCCGACATCCAGGTGATGACCGCTCGCGATAGGGCAGGAACCGCCGACGGGTTCTACGTCGCTGCCAAGGGCGGACACAACGCCGAGAGTCACAACCACAACGATGTCGGACACTGTATCGTGTTTGTCGGCGGGAAGCCTTTGATCGTCGATCCGGGTGTTGAGATATACACGATCGAAACGTTCGGTCCGAACCGGTATGACATCTGGACCATGCAGTCAGCCTACCACAGTCTGCCGACCATCGATGGTGTCATGCAGTCTGAGGGCCCGGCGCACGCTGCAAGCGGATCCGTCCATAAGCAGGATGATGCCCAGGCCGTGTTCTCGGCGGATATCGCGGATGCCTATCCGGATGCGGCCGGTATCACGTCCTGGGTACGAGAGGTGACGCTCGATCGTGGAAAAGAGGTCAGGATTCACGACCGTTACGAACTGACGAAAGTGGCCGGAGAGATAACGCTAGGTCTGGTGTCGCCCTGTCTCGCGAACCTTGAAGAAGGACGGGTCGTGCTCACCGGTAGCGAACTACCCGATGGTCGACGGTCCGGGGAGGGTGCTGTTCTCTACGACTCGGACCTGATGACAGCCTCTGTCGAGGAAATCGCACTGGAGGACGAGTTGATGCAGGCGATGTGGGGTATACGGCTCAATCGGGTCCGCTTTACGGTTCGGGACCCTGATGCATCTGGATCGTGGACGTTGCGTGTGACGCGATGAAGGCCGAGTAGCTTCGGGTAATAGGCTTCACCTTGATTGGGGTGCGCCGCATCGTGTTACAGGCGATGCCCACACCATCCCTTCGGCGCATTGCCCCCGCGCTCCGGCAACGTCGGGTATTGCTCAACCGTTAATCGAAATTCTTCACCACCCAACAGAGGCATCGCGTCACCGTCACAGTAGGAGTTCTGTCATGACGAATCTTGATGATCTAACGTCGCTTGATGGCCTGGCTCAGGCTGAACGGGTTCGAGACGGCGAAGTGCAAGCCATTGAGTTGGTGGAGACGGCGATCGAACGGATCGAACGCGTGAACCCTCAGCTGAACGCCGTGATCACGCCTATGTATGACCAGGCCCGTGAGACCGCCAGAGGCGACCTTCCCGATAGTCCTCTTGCCGGGGTTCCGTATCCGCTAAAAGATCTGGTGGCATCCTATGCCGGAGTGCGGCTCGCAGCCGGCGCAGAAATCTTGAAGGAATTCGTGCCCGATCACGATAGCGAACTGGTCGTCAGACTGAAGAAAGCAGGACTCATTATCCTTTGTAAGACCAACACCCCCGAGATCGGCTGTCACGTGACGACCGAGCCCAGGCTGTTCGGTCCCTCACGCAATCCCTGGGATACCACGCGGACGANGGGCGGGTCGAGTGGCGGGTCGGCCGCATTGGTAGCCGCCGGTGCGGTTCCCGCAGCGCACGCCAACGATGGGGCCGGATCGACCCGGATTCCGGCTTCATGCTGCGGCGTGTTCGGCCTCAAGCCCACCAGGGCGCGTGTTCCGTGGGGACCAGACGCTGGCGACTGGGCAAGCGGTCTGGCCGCAGAACACGCCGTGACACGTTCGGTGCGGGACAGCGCAGCGCTCCTTGATGCCACTTCAGGACCCGATCTCGGCGATCCNTACTGGGCACCCATACCGGAAAGGCCGTTTCTCGATGAGGTGGGGACCCCTCCAGGCTCCCTTCGCATTGCTTTTACGACCGAGACGCTCAAGCATGATCCTGTTCATTCCGATTGCGCTGACGCCGTACGAGATGTCGCGAAACTCTGTGCTGACTTGGGGCACGTGGTGGTAGAAGCATCTCCCACCATCGACGGCGAGATGTTCGAGCAGGCCTTCAGCACGGTATTCTCTTCGGGAACTGCAGGGGCGATAGATGCGATCGGTCAGCTCAGCGGCAAGCTAGTTACTGCCGATCAGTTGGAACCCCTCACTGCCTTCGTGTATGAAATGGGCCGTGGGCACAGTGCATCAGACTATCTGGGGGCTGTAGGGACGCTTCAACGTCTGGCGCGCGAAATTGCGCGTTTCTTTGTCGATTGCGACGTCTGGCTCACGCCTACGTTGGGTGAGCCACCAGTACCCCTTGGAACCTTCGAGGTTTCATCCCACCAGTCCCCACAGGAATCCCTGGATCGCGTTTGGCAGTTCATTCCGTTTACGCCCCTGTGCAATGCCACCGGGCAACCAGCGATGTCGGTTCCCTTGTACTGGAATGATGAAAACCTGCCTATCGGGGCCCAATTCATCGGTCGGTTTGGAGATGAGGCGACGCTCTTCAGGCTCGCAGGACAACTCGAACAGGCCCGGCCCTGGGCAGATCGACAACCACCTGTGTCAGTCGGCTAGGTACATCTATGGGAAGACCGATCGCATTCGAAGTCACGCCGATCACCACCGGCCCGAAGAACCACCTGTTCGGATACATCGGCCAGAGTCTGACCATTCCGTGGAACGAGAGCGGGCGATACATCGTCGCCATGAGGACGGACTTCTTTAAACGGATGCCCGGGGCGGGTGAGACCGCAGACATCGTGATCATCGACACCGCCAACGGCTATGAGGTCACGAAGGTCGACACCACACGAGCGTGGAACCTGCAGAAGGGGACGATGCTTTACTGGAACCCCAACNCGCCGGAAACCCAGTTCTTCTTCAACGACCGCGACCCCGAGACGGAGGATATCTTCACCGTCCTCTTCGACATCTCTACAATGAAGCGAGTCAAGGAATACCGCTTCGGACCGGGCCCCAGCACCGTCGCCAACACCGGCGTCGCCCCCAACGGGCGCTACTTCGCTGCGGTGAACCACGGCAGGAACAGCTGGCGAGAAGTCGTCTCCTACGCGGGGGCCGTCGATGAAACGCGCGACGCCACCGTCAATCCAAACACCGAGGGCCTCTTCAGGGTAGATATCGAAACAGGAGAACGGACACTCATCATCTCCTATCAGGCGCTGGTCACGTCCCTGGCGTCCCTTGGGTATGCAGTCGACCCGGCCTCCCCGCTCAGTATCCATCGCACGTGCTGGAATCGCGACAGCAACCGAATTGACTTCGTCGTCCGGTGGCCTGGGGGAGTCGCAGTAGAATTCGTCATCCGCACCGACGGAACCAACCTGGCTCAGATTCCCAGTCCACGACACCCCGAGTGGCTCGATGGACCTGTGATGACGTGCGAAAACAAAGAGGGGTGGCTGGATCTCTACAACGTGGACACGGCGTCCTATACAAGCGACCAGATCGGGTCGAAAGACACCTTTAAGGATACCGGCGNGGACAGGGCCTACTCCCCCGACGGCAAATGGATCGTGTGCACGTACACGTCCAACGGGTCCTGGCACTACCAGTTCTATCGATTCTCTGACGGAGCAGTCTACACCGCGACGACAACCTTGACCTATGAAGGGGCCAACCCGAAAACAAACGCGACTCGGATCGATGGTGCCCCTCGCTGGAACCGGACGAGCGACGCAATCCTGGTCGGGGGCATCGTCACGGAGAACAACCCCTCAAAAGGGACGCGGCAAATGGCGATGATCCGGCTGGTTCCGGGATAACACCTAAGAGCGGAGTGATCGTTTCGACGTTAAGGTTAAGGGTGACGCACACCGTTACCGCTGTTAACCTAAAGCAGAAGGCCGTGACCCACGCGGATCACGGCCCCACTGAATACGCACGGAACGACTTTACCGACTCAACACATACGGAATCCCTAACAGTTCAGCTACGGCGGCCTTAACTCAGCCTGCGAAGAGTTATGCCGCTGTCGATTGAGGCCCTCACCGTCGCGATAGCGATCGCATCGTCAATGATCCCCATCCCACCTCCAATCGGCCAGGCACCCAGCCCGATCACCGATACCTCAGGTCCATCCACACCGAGTTGTCGAGTCCTCATTTAGGTCCCTTTCGATTCAGCCCACAGAAACCAGCACCAGTCCCGTGCCGATGACCATCAATCCGACCAGCTTGGGGAGCGGCATCGGTTCCTGAAAAACCAAGACGCCAAGAAGCGCTCCCATCGGGATACTGACTTGGCGAAACGCTACAACATAGCTCACGTCTCGGACGAATGCCAAAGCAACGAGCACAATCAGGTAGGTCAGGGTGATCACGACACCGGTGAACGTGACTTGCCTCCAGTCCTTGAGAGCCAAGCGAAAGGACGCCCTGCCCGTTCGCCTCGAGAAAACGAGAAGCGATAGCCAACCAGCGGTAGCAAGAACCTGAAAGAAGGAATAAACCGAAGTGACGCCTCCCGGGTGTAGGCTTGGATGCTCCGACCTGAGATATCTGAGTGCCTGGTCATCCACGAGCGAATAGCCCGTTGTGCCTGCAGCTGCAAGCAATGCCAGCAGAAACGCCCGGCTCCGGTAGGTCGCGATCCGCAGATCGGCAAAACGAGCCTGAGGCAGTAGAACACATCCTAAAACGATCAGAATCGCNCCAACCCAGCATAACGTGCTGATAGAATCGGACCGACCCAGCACAACACTTCCGATCGTGACGGTCACGGCGGGCAGTGCTCTCGCCAGCGGGTAGACGAGCGACAGATCTCCNATGCGATATCCTCCCGCCAGAGCGCTCAAGTAGACTGCCTCGAAGAACCCAGCCGTCACTACGAGCATCACGTCTCGCCTCTCGTATTCGGCTNTAACCTCCGACCAGACTANAGGCGCAGCACTCAGCAGAACGAGTCCACCGAAGCTTGCAACCAGGAAAAACGAAGCGGTCGGAACTCTCCCCTTCCCAAACGCATTCCACCCCGCGTGCATCCCAGCCGAAACAAGGACCAACGCTACAGCAACCGAGTCCACGTAGCCGTTCTCCTACATTCGTGGTAAAAAAGAAGACGCCCCATCAGGGATAACCCTGACAGGGCGCAGCGCCATCTCGTTCTGAGTCGAGTCGTTACGGCAGCATCGTCGACCCCATCAGAGAGCGNTCGACTTCTCGGGCNGCCTGACGACCCTCATTGATCGCCCAGACCACGAGGCTCTGTCCACGCCGCATGTCNCCCGCAGCGAACACGCCTTCGATNTTGGTCGCATACTCGCCATACTCGGCCTTGGCATTCGNTCGTTCATCGCGCTCCACGTGAAGCTCTTCTAACATCGTGTCTTCNGGNCCAAGGAAACCCATCGCCAGCAGAACGAGNTCTGCNGGGTAGACCTTCTCGCTNCCCTCNATCGGCTTCGGGAACGGACGACCATTGTCTCCCGCCGTCCACTCCACACGAACCGTGTGCAGTTCCTTGACGTTGCCGTCCTCGTCTCCGACGAATCTGTTAGTGTTGATCAGATATTCCCGCGGATCCTCGCCGAAGCGGACCTTCGCCTCTTCCTGACCATAATCCAGAAGATAGATCCTCGGCCACTCGGGCCACGGGTTCTCAGGCTGCCGCGAATCCGGGGGGCGTTCCATGATCTCGAATTGAGTCAGCGTCTTGCACCCGTGACGCAGAGACGTTCCTACACAGTCCGTTCCCGTATCGCCGCCGCCGATAACGATGACGTGCTTGTCNTTGGCAGTGATGTAGTTACCATCTTTGTGCTCGGAATCAAGGAGGCTCTTCGTGTTCGCCCGCAGGAACTCCATCGCGAAGTGGATGCCTTCGAGCTCACGACCTTCGATTGCGAGATCTCGGGGCTTTGTTGCCCCGCCGCACAGAACCAGCGCATCGTTGTCACTATGCAGATCCTTTGCCGATACATCCTTCCCGACTTCGGTGCCNGTAACGAACGTGACACCCTCTTCTGACATAAGATCGATACGCCTCTGCACGGTCTTCTTGTCCAGTTTCATGTTCGGAATCCCATACATCAGAAGCCCGCCGATCCTATCCGCNCGCTCATACACGGTCACGGTATGGCCAGCCTTGTTGAGCTCTGCCGCGCAGGCCAACCCGGAGGGGCCCGAGCCNACCACGGCAACCTTTTTTCCGGTCCGCTTCTCCGGCGGCTCGGCGATCACCCACCCCTCATCGAACCCGTGATCGACGATCGAGCACTCGATGTTCTTGATCGTAACAGCCGGCTCATTGATTCCCAGAACACAAGACCCTTCGCAAGGAGCCGGGCACACTCGACCCGTGAACTCCGGAAAGTTGTTCGTCTTGTGCAGACGCTCGAGTGCTTCTTTCCAGAGTCCGCGGTAGACGAGATCATTCCACTCAGGAATCAGGTTGTTTAGTGGACAGCCAGCAGCGGCGGGACCTCCGATCGGGACGCCTGTGTGGCAGAAGGGCACGCCGCAATCCATGCATCGAGCACCCTGTTCCTGGAGTTGTTCCGGATGCAAGTGCAGATGGAACTCGCCCCAATCCTTCACCCGCTCTTCAGGCGGACGATCGGACGGCAACTCGCGGTTGTATTCCAAAAATCCTGTCGGCTTACCCATTTCGTCTCCCAGTCAACATCGCAGCGTATCTCTGAGGAGTGCTGTTACTCGGCAATCGCCTCTCTGAAGGCGGTGAGTGTTGCCTCTTCGCCTGTCAGACCGCGTTTCTGAACGCGATCAATCGTCTCAAGAATCTTGCGGTAGTCTCGAGGCATCACTTTCACAAACTTCTCGAGAGCGCCGTTCCAGTTGACCAGAATCTCCCTGGCTAGGGCACTCTCCGTATACTTGACGTGACGTTCTATCATGCCACGTAATTCACCGATCTCGTCCGTATCGGTTAGAGGCTCGAGATCGGACATCTCCTGATTACAGCGATCGGCGAAGGTGTCGTCTTCATCGTAAACGTAGGCGACNCCGCCCGACATACCGGCTGCGAAGTTTCNTCCCGTGGGTCCGAGCACGACCACACGGCCACCGGTCATGTATTCGCACGCGTGATCGCCAACCGCTTCGACAACCGCGCGCACACCGGAGTTTCGCACACAGAAACGCTCACCNGCCTTCCCACGGATATATGCTTCACCGTTGGTAGCCCCGTAGAAGGCCACGTTCCCGACAATAATGTTGTCTCTCGGNACAAACGACGACCCACTCGGCGGATACAAAACGACCTTGCCGCCCGACATCCCCTTGCCGAAGTAGTCGTTCGCGTCTCCCTCGAGCTCGAGCGTCAGACCGGGCGGAATAAAAGCACCAAAACTCTGGCCTGCCGACCCGTTGAAGTGAAGATGGATCGTGTCATCGGGAAGACCGTCAGGACCAACACGACGAGTAACTTCGCTGCCGAGGATCGTACCCACGACACGGTTCGTGTTCTTGACCGGCAGCTTTGCGTGCACCTTCTGGCCCTTCTCGATAGCCGGTTCGCAGAGNTCCAGAAGCGTCTGGTTGTCGATCGCGTTCTGGAGCCCGTGATCCTGCGGCACGCAACAGTAGAAAGGTTCTTCCCGCCTTGGCACCGGCCTGTGCAGTATCTTCGAAAGATCGAGNTGCTTGGCCTTCCAGTGCGAAATGTCGTCTCGCTGCTTCAGCCTCTCGACCTGCCCGACCATCTCGTTGATCGTCCTGAATCCAAGCTTCGCCATGATCTCACGCAGATCCTGGGCGATAAAATTCAGGAAATTGACGATATGATCTGGTGACCCCGTGAACTTGTCCCGGAGATCCGGATTCTGCGTCGCNACGCCAACCGGGCACGTGTCCAGGTGACAGACCCGCATCATGATGCAGCCCATCGCGACCAGACCGGTCGTCGCGAACCCAAACTCTTCGGCCCCGAGAAGCGCCGCGATCGCCACATCCCGTCCCGTCTTCAACTGGCCGTCCGTCTCGACGACAATTCGACTGCGGAGATTGTTGATCACGAGGGTCTGATGCGTATCCGCCAGGCCCAGCTCCCACGGAAGCCCCGCGTTCTTGATACTCGTCTGCGGAGAGGCTCCGGTTCCACCGTCGTGACCAGAAATCAGGACCACATCTGCGTGCCCCTTCGCGACACCAGCAGCAATCGTTCCCACACCCACCTCTGACACCAGCTTCACGTTGATACGCGCGCCCGTGTTCGCATTCTTCAGGTCGTGGATAAGCTGCGCCAGATCCTCGATCGAGTAGATGTCGTGATGCGGTGGCGGCGAGATCAATTCAACACCCGGAGTAGAGTGTCGCACCCGTGCGATCCACGGATACACCTTCTTGCCCGGCAGCTCACCACCTTCACCCGGCTTCGCCCCCTGCGCCATTTTGATCTGAAGCTCCTTGGCGTTCACCAGGTAGTGGCTGGTCACGCCGAATCGACCAGACGCAACCTGCTTGATCGCTGAGTTCTTCGAGTCGCCATTCGGCAAGTCGACATACCGATCGGGGTCTTCTCCCCCCTCACCGGTGTTGCTTCGNCCGCCGATCCGGTTCATCGCGATCGCGAGAGCTTCGTGGGCCTCCTTGCTAATCGAGCCGTAGGACATCGCCCCGCTCTTGAATCGCTTCGTGATCTCTTCAATCGACTCAACCTCTTCAATCGGAATCGAGTTCTTCGGGAAATTGAAGTCCAGCAGACCACGAAGCGTACCGATCTTTTCCGACTGATCGTTGATCAGCTCCGCATACTCCTTGTAGACGCCATAGTCGTCCATCCGCGCGGCGAGCTGCAGCTTGTGGATCGTAAGCGGGTTGAAGAGATGGTATTCACCGTCGCGACGCCACTGATACTGACCACCCACGTCGAGTGTTCGGCCATCCACGGGGATTTCAGGATAGGCCTGCTCGTGACGCATAAGGGCCTCTCGTGCAATCACCTCCACGCCGATTCCACCGACACGAGAGTCCGTCCACGTGAAGTAGCGATCGATCACCTCGTCACTAAGCCCGACGGCTTCGAAAATCTGTCCGCCTCGATACGACTTGATCGTCGAGATTCCCATCTTGGCGATCACCTTGACAACACCTTTCGTCGCGGAGTAGAGATACCCTTGGATCGCCTTCTCGTGCGTCACGTCGTTGACCATGCCCTCGCGGATCATGTCGCCGAGGCTTTCGAAAGCCAAATACGGGTTGATCGCCTGAGCACCGTACCCGAGGAGAAGACAGAAGTGGTGGACCTCCCGNGGCTCGCCGGATTCGATAGCCAGACCGACGCGTGTGCGCGTCTTGTTCCGAATCAGGTGATGGTGGAGACCTGACGTCGCCAGCAGCGCGGGGATCGGACAGTGGTCGGCATCGACACTCCGGTCAGACAAGACGATCAGGTTCACACCGTCTTCGACCGCCTTGTCTGCCGCGGCGAAGACCTCATCAAGTGCATTCTCCAGCCCCGGTTCCCCATCCGAAACCTTGAACACGATGGGGATTGTGATGGCCTTGTAGCCCGGATGATCGATGTCCCGAATCCGAGCCATCTCCTCGTTCGTCAGGAGCGGACGGGGCAGAGAGATCTGGTTACAGCTCTCCGGTTCGGGCTTCAGCAGGTTTCGCTCCGGTCCGATCGACGTCGCCGCCGACGTGATTAGCTCCTCACGCAGCGGATCGATCGGCGGGTTCGTCACCTGAGCGAAAAGCTGTTTGAAGTAGCCGTAAAGGAGGTGGGGTCTGTCGGACAGCACAGCGATCGGAGAGTCATTCCCCATCGAGCCGACAGGATCCTTACCTGACGTGATCATCGGGCCGATGAATACACGCATATCTTCGTATGTGTAGCCGAAAGCCTGCTGCCTCTGCAGAACGGCCTCGTGATCACCGAGCTCCATATCTACCTCTTTACCAGGCAGATCCTCGAGCGCTGTCATGTGCGTGTCGAGCCATTCCTGGTAGGGCTCCGCCATGGACATCTGTCCCTTCAGCTCTTCATCGCTGACAATACGACCTTGCTCAGTATCGACGAGAAGCATCCTGCCGGGCTGCAATCGGTCCTTGTGCAGAACACGATCGGGCGGCACATCCAGCACCCCCACCTCCGACGCCAGCACGATCAGGTCGTCCTTCGTCACGTAGTAACGAGACGGGCGTAGACCATTCCGGTCGAGCACCGCACCCACTCGGACACCATCGGTAAAGGCAATCGATGCGGGTCCGTCCCAGGGCTCCATCAGACAGCTGTGATACTCGTAAAATGCCCGCTTCTGTGGGGACATACTCTCGTGATTCTCCCAAGGCTCCGGCACCATCATCATCATCACGTGCGANGCCGACCGACCTGAAAGAGATAGGAATTCGAGTGCGTTGTCGAAGACGGCCGAATCGCTTCCTTCCGGATCCTCGATCACGGGAAGAACCTTCTCCAGGTCGTCCCCCCACAGCTCCGACTCGAAGATGCCCTGCCGCGTATACATCCAGTTCACGTTCCCGCGCTTCGTATTGATCTCACCGTTGTGGATCATCATCCGATACGGGTGCGACAGCTCCCAGCTAGGGAAGGTGTTCGTGCTGAAGCGGGAGTGGACGAGTGCGATCGACGTCATCACAGAATTGTCTTGGAGATCCAGAAAGAATGTCTCGACCTGAGCGGGCGTAAGCATGCCCTTGTAGCAAATAAGCCGACTCGACAGGCTGGCGATGTAGAAATGCTCGGACCCAGCCATCTCGCCTACATAGCGGATCTCCTTCGCGGCACGCTTCCGGACCACATACAGCTTCCGTTCGAAGTCATCCTGATCCTCAATCGCGTCGTTCCGCCCGATAAAGACCTGGCGGATCATCGGCTCACAGTGACGCGCCGTCTCACCTAGATGCGAGTTATCCGTCGGGACGCTGCGCCATCCGAGGATCCGCTGTCCCTCGTCCTCGACGACGGCCTCCAGAGCCTTCTCCTGCGCTTGGCGCTCATCGCGATCAGAGGAGAGGAAGACCATCCCCACGCCATACTTACCAAGCGACGGCAGTTCGATCCCGATTCCCTCACAGGCTGCTTGAANGAATCGGTGCGGAATCTGCATCAGGATACCGGCACCATCGCCTGTCTCCGGTTCGCTACCCCGGGCACCACGATGGTCAAGGTTGCAAAGAACCTCGAGCGCCTGCGTGACGATCTTGTTTGACTTCTGCCCCTTGATGTTCACGACAAACCCGATACCGCAGGCATCGTGTTCGTTCTTTGGGTCATAGAGACCCTGCTTCTGGGGCAATCCGATCGGACGACTCATTATAAACTGAACCTTTCTGCGTAGGACGTGTCGGACACCGCGAAGATTGACGGTAGGCGCTTACCTACGGATGGAGAAACAAACTTGCGAGTCCGGAAGCGGCTTTACGACCTCTAGCCGCTCTCTCCCGGTGGGAGGACCAAAGCGTGGTCGGTTTTCGGAGCAGGTTAATATAACGCGATATCAGGTGATAGGCAAAGCGCCCTTTATACTTCCTCATGCGTGGACTTAGGCAAACTTCTGATCTGGATTGATCACCTATTATCAGCCGAAGCTCACCCGCCCGTTCGTCAGCTCCGTCACTGCTGTCTGAATATCAGCCAGGCGTTCTGCCGGTAACCGTATTTTAAACAATGCTTTGTCGTTGAATTCTTCTGTCAGAATCTCAGCTTCGAAGTCNGNCGCCATCCGCTTGAACCCTGTGACTGCGGCGTAGTCGAAGGCAATCCCCAGCTTGACCCATTCGACCCTTTCCCCCACTCTGCACGCCTCAATCGCCTTCTGAACACCACCCGAATAGGCGCGTACGAGGCCTCCCTTCCCGAGCTTGGTGCCGCCCCAGTATCGAGTCACAACAGCTGCGACATCCCCTAGACCACAGTGGGTCAGGACCGTTAGCATCGGTCGCCCGGCGGAGTTGTGCGGTTCTCCGTCGTCGCTCATCCCCACGCTGGTCGTCGTAGCGGGAGCGCCGACAAGGAAAGCATAGCAGTTGTGTCCGGCGTCGGGGAATTCTGCTCGCACCTGCTCCACAAAACTCTGGGCCTCTTCTACTGTCGCCGCAGGTCCGAGCGTCGTGACAAATCGACTCTTCTTGATCTCTTCTCCGATTCTTACCCGCTCCGCCGGGATTGGATATCGGTCGCTCAAGCGGTCTCTCCCAGTTCCAGCATCGCCTTAACCACACCAGCTTCAGGTTCGAGCCAGCCAGAGAAGGACTCGACAAAGTCGCCGTAACCTGCACGATGGGTGATCCACGGCTGCGTGTCAACATCACCCAACTCAATCAGGCTGATGATTCGCTTGAAGTCCTCGGACCTTGAATTCCGACTCGCCAGCAGCGTGATCTCTCGCCTATGGAACTCGGGGTCTTTGAACGTGATGTCCCCCTGGATCAGACCGACAAGCGTGAGCCNGCCTCCGTTTGCCACATACCCGAATGCGGACTCCATCGATTGAGGATTGCCCGTCGCATCGAACACGGCTGTAGGCAGATCACCGTCTGTCCAAGCCTCAACCTCTCCTACCGCTGTATCGAGGTCTGACATCACCCGCTCGATCCCGATCTGATCCTTGGCAAACTGCCCGCGAGCCGGATTCAGCTCAAGGAGCGCGATATCGGCGCTAGCTACACGGGCGAACTGGAGTACCGACAACCCGATCGGCCCCGCTCCGACTACAAGAACCTTCTCGTCTCTCTGAAGCTGGGCTCGATCTACCGCGTGAGCGCCGATTCCAAGGGTCTCGACAAGCGCGAGCTGCGCGGTCGACAGCGATTTCGATGTGTGAAGCTTCTCCGCCGGTACCAGAATCGACTCTCGCATCCCGCCGTCGATGTGAACCCCTAGCACGCGGAGATGCGTGCAGCAGTTCGTCTTTCCGGCACGACAGGCCACACAGGTCTTGCAGTTCAGATACGGTTCGACCGCGCATCGGTCTCCCGGCTCAAGACCCTCCACTCCTTCCCCAACAGCCTCGACAACGACTCCCAACTCGTGACCCAGGATTCTGGGATACTCGAAGAAGGGCTGCCGCCCGCGAAACGCGTGCAGATCTGTCCCGCAGATCCCNACCTTGTCAATCAAGATGCGGGCTTCCCCAGGGCCCGGTGTGCCCGGATCATGGCACGTAGACCGCTCGAACTGTCCCGGTTCTTTCAATGTGATCGACTTCACGCTCTCACTCCCCTTACAGATAGCCTTCCAGTATCTCACCCAGC
Organism: Gemmatimonadota bacterium; assembly: GCA_002714465.1. The sequence goes on from PAXL01000031.1 coordinate 65,613, forward strand.
AGCTCAGGCGACCTGCCGAACTGTTCCCGATACTCCTGATAGGTCGGCATCAGTCTTGTCTGAATTTTTTTCGTCTGATGAAGTGCGATGTCCACGAGCCGGTGATCAAGGAACGGGTTCTCAAATCGCTCGAACACATCTGCCGCGAAGGAAGCAGCACCTTCGACACGCGCGTCGACAACCGGCACGATTTCATCCAGCACGAGTCGTTCGAGCCAGTCGCGTGTCGCTCGATCGGCCATTGTTTCTCTCACCGTTACAAAGTGGTCGAGTGCTCTAGCAACCAGCGCTGTGTGCGCCCCGTTAAGGATTCGGACCTTCCTAAGCGAGAAGGGCAGGACACCATCCACGACCTGAATCGCTGGATGCTTGATCGGAAGACACTCGTCCGTAGCGACCGTCCAAAGTGCGAACGGCTCTGCGCAGGAAAGCAGCGGATCCGTCGCAAGGAGAGGATGATCATCCGGCGGAGCACTAACGATCCGGTCGACGAGCGTGTTGCACCAGTCGTTCGCCCCGTCTATCCAATCCATACACGAATCGGGCACCTTCCAGCTTTTAGCCTGCCTAAGAACGAGTTCCTTCAGAATAGACGCATTCCGGTCGACCAGTTCGCACGGCAGAATGGCTAGGCCCTCACGCCCGTCCTCAAACCTGGCGATCAAAACATCGAGAAGCTTTGCCGGAAACGAAACCGGCCTGCCTGTCCGCTCACGNTCTGCGACATCGAGCGACAGACCTGATTCAGTCGTGTTCGAAACGATCAGGCGAGTATCATCGCGTCTCGCAACATCGAGCACATCGTTCCATTGGTCCTCTGCACTCAGTGCACGCGACACGGAACGAACTTCNCGCATTTCGTCGACTCGAGTATGGTCGGAGATGCCTCGAATGGATACGTGGAAGCAACCAGCACCGAGCTGCCGCGCTCGCTCGGAACCCGTCGACTGTATAGCTGCTACCTGCCAAAACGCTTCCGTCGTCTCGTTTATCTCTTGGACGAAAAGGTCCACGAACGACCGAAGGAATCGCCCGGTCCCGAACTGTAAGATCGTGCCGCTGGTCTCTGACAAGGGTATACTCATAAAAAAACTCCGGAAGCTTGGCCTCCGGAGGGGATACATCGCGCTGTGTTTGGGAATCAGGCCAACAGATCCACGTTCCCATCCACATCCTGGAAAGCTTGGCCCACGATCTTGCCGATCAGGTCTCCCGCTGCTGTAATAANTGCGTTTGCATCCGGCTTCAGAGGCCGAGTGCTCGCAAGTGGCGGCATACTGGAGCTCGGGATCAGACCGCTCCTGTTGACGGTGAGTGAGGCATCGCTGGGCATAACGAGGTCTNCGTTCAGGAGGGCATAATCAACACAATAAGCGGCCCGATCGCAAGCGAAGGAAGGAAATTCGCGACCCNAGGCTTGGCGACATCAAGGAGCACAAACCCGATCCCCAACACCATCAACCCTCCACAAGCGGTCATTTCAGCGATCATCGGTTCTGTCAGCCACCCTTCGAAAACGGCCGCGCCAAGCGTCAGACCGCCCTGGAACAGAAGTACGGTCAGGGCGGAGAACATCACACCAAACCCAAGCGTCGCCGCAAGGGCGAAAGACGAGAAAGCATCCAGCATCGATTTCATGGCCAAGAGGCTGTAGTCCCCCGTCAATCCATCCTGAATCGACCCGAGAATCGTCATGGGACCGANACAGAACACTAAACTCGACGTCACGAAGGCCTCGCTGAACCTTCCCTTCCGGGCTCCGCCGAGTCGGACCTGCAATCTCTCGCCCATCCTGTCAAGCCCGGTTTGGATCCTCAAGAGTTCACCGATCAAGGCACCGACAAGCACGCTTCCCAACAGAATCAGCACGTTCTGTGTCTCGAGGGCCATTCTCATCCCGATGACCAGTGTCAGCAGACCGAGCCCTTTAAACACGGTCTCGTGGATGCGATCGGGAATCCGGTTTCCTGCGACAAGCCCGACACTGCTCCCGACGATTACCGTTCCGACATTGAGAACCGTCCCGATCACGCCGTAACCTCCAGATCGTCCCAATCAGTAAAGGGCATCGATGAATGTGTCTGCACGAATCGCCATGCGCCCTCATCCCAGAGCATCACGACCGTCCAGCGCTCGTCCTCGACCACGTACNGCCTACCTCCNGCCGATCCCTCACCACGCCAAGTGAAGGTTGCCCACGCAGTATCGCCGTGTATGCGAACGCTCGTGTCAGACCGCTCCACGACCACGTTCGCCCAGTCTTTCACGTGCCGAGACCAGACCTCGACGATCTTGTCCAGCCCACGAACGCGACCTGTGGTTCCCGTGAACACACAAGTCGCGTCGTGTGAGAAGCAGGATCGAATCCCTTCNAAATCGCCGCTGGCCACGGCGCTGCCGAATCGCGTCAGAAGATCGTCGACTTCACGTATGCCGTCTTGAACCTCGGTCAGCCCATCCCCGGAAAGAGACATACAACCTAGTGCGCGCCCGATTTCATCTTGCAGCAATCCGGCAGGCTCTGGTAAGCCTTCTCATCCGGCTTGCTCTCGTTGGCCTGGTATCCTGCAGCAGTNATGGCGGATACGATCTTCNCCACGTCAGTGGCACCTTCAGCATAGGCTACACGTACCACCTTGTTGCCCGTGTCCACAGCGACCGACTGCACGCCTTCCATCTTCTTGATTGTTTCCGTCACGGTCTTTTCGCAGTATCCGCACTGAAGTGAGGGTGTATTGATCTCAACTTCCTTCGCNGTGATAGCCGACCCGCACGCAGTGACGCAAATGGCGAGAATGCTGGTCCAGATTTGATTCTTCACGTTAACCTCCACATACGACAGTGTTGCTGGCGCAACTACTACTTCACCTCCGCGAACTTTACCGAAATCGAAATGAGGTGTCAAGAAGCAGCGAAAAAGGGCGCCGCCGGAAGGCGACACCCTATCGAACTCTGTATTTCCTTCAGCCCGTCAATCCGCCTGCTAATCTCCACCAACGGTTTCGACCTGCTCGATCGCAACCTTCGAGGTCAGCGTGACCAGGTCGGAAAGCTCCTTAATCTGGTTCGCGATGTGCTTTGCGATCTCGGCCTGTCCCCTAGCCATCTCCTTCAGCAGCTCGTCACGCTCCGACGACTCGTTCTGCGTACGTTCGATCCTCGACAGTGCCGTTTCCGCACGAGACTCTAGACGTTCGACCAAACCGGACACGTCGCCCTGCTCTCTAGCCAGATCGATAACCTCGTCCACTCGCTCGGCCAATTCGCGTATGCACACGTGTGTGGACTCACCGACTCGTCGGGCCTCGTCACCGAGATCTCCGATCGCGTCGATCACGACGCGAATACCTCCAGTATCCTCTCCCATCCTGCTGATCTCGACCTTGGATGAGACCACGAGATGTTCGATCGACCCTCTGAGCTGGTCCATCGACCGATCCATTTCTGCCGCCTCGGAAAGGCTCGACTTCAAAACTTTCGCAAGATTCGCTGCCTCTTGCCTCTGCATACTCGCACGCTTCTGGTGGTCCAAGAGATCCTGCAGCGGCTCAGCGCGCTCGTCAATCAATTGACGCGTCGCTTCCGCCTGATCACTGATCTCTTCGATCGTCTTTCTAAGGCTGTCGCCCTCGTCNCAAAGCGCATCGACCGTCGTCGAGACGGCCTTGAGTCGATCTGCAAGCACACCGACGCTTCGCTTCACCAGATTCGCCGTACGCCTGACTTCGTACGGCACAGCTGTGTCTCCCCTGAGAATACCGTTCTCGACGGGGTCTGATTCTTCTTCAGCAAGCTCCAACGCGTCCGACTCGACAGCATCCAAATCCTCGCCGATCATTTCAACCGCTTCGTTCTCTAGGTCTTCAACCTCGGCGAGGATCTCTTCGCCTATTCCGGAATCTGGATCGACCGGTTCGAGCCCCTCGTTGAAATCGAACTCATCTTCGAGACTCTCAACGAAGTCTTCCGATAACTCAGGCTTAGGTTCATCCTCTACGACAAGTTCGAGTGTCTCGACCTCCTCCCACATCATCACGATCCCAGCGAACTCTTCATCCTCATCGAACACCGCGTTCGCTGTGAAGTGCAATCGATGCGGACCAATCGTTACATCCATCTCATGCGGAAGGCGATCCGGATCGGCTAGGATCGGTGCGACCTGATCAGGTTCGGGATAGAGAGACGATATCGGTTCACCCACGATCGACGAGCCGATATCACCGAAGCTTGCAAGTTGTCTGAACCCTGAATCCGATGCCGGGTTCTGGTAAACCACGTGAATGCTCGCGTCGGTGACCACNATACCGAAAGGTGCGGCGTCGATCGTCCATCGGAATCGTTCGCTCGTTGCCAAAGCACCTTCGAGAACATGACGCTCTCGTTCCGCCGACTGCCTCCCGACTTCGCTATCCCGGATCTGCATTTCCAGNTCCTCGAGCATATCGTTGAAACCCNGGGCCATCCGACGCATCTCTTCCGGACCCTCCACTGGCAGACGAGGATTGAGATCTCCCGCGCGCATACGCATAAAAGTGTCGATGAGACGCGTCACNGGGTCCAGAGCTCGCTCCATCAGCGCATAGAAGGCCGCACCGCAAAGCCCAACGAACACGAANGTCGCCGCCAAGAGATGGACGGTCGACGCCTCATCGTNCAGCAAGGAGATCAGCCCCGGTGTGAACAACCCAAGTGCTAGAGCAATCAGCATGAGACCGACCGCGATGATCGTGAGCCTGAACCTTAGATTCGCCAAAACGCTACCTTGATGGGGCCAGAAAATGAAGAGAGAGTACCTCAGAAAGAATATCGACCGGATAGTCCATTCCTTGAGGCCTAGGGNAANTTATGCGACTTAGTCGGGAATTCAATAAAGACATGAGAAAACCCCTGCACCGAGCGATGCAGGGGTTTTCGACTTCCTGTTCAGGTAGGCTAGCGACGCGAGGACTTCTTAGCCTTCTTAGCCTTCTTAGCAGTACGCTTTGCTGGCTTCTTAGCCTTCTTAGCCTTCTTAGCCTTCTTAGCCTTCTTAGCCTTCTTAGCCTTCTTAGCANTACNCTTNGCTGGCTTCTTAGC
>PAXL01000032.1 GCA_002714465.1 Gemmatimonadota bacterium
CTGTCCACCCTGATGGGGCTGTCAACCCTGATGGGGCTGTCCACCCTGATGGGGAGGCTGTCCACCCTGGTGGTGAGGCTGTCCACCCTGGTGGTGAGGCTGTCCACCCTGATGGGGCTGTCCACCCTGATGGTGAGGCTGTCCGTGTGGTCCGGGCTGTCCGTGGGCTCCGGGCTGTGATGACTGCATCTCCGGGTTGAAGACTCTTATGCCTTTAGTTCCTCCGACCTTCTTAATGCCCGCTGAGGAGCCGAAACTAGCCTCTGCGATATCGATTCCGGTGCCAGTAAAATTCTCTTTTGCCTCGAACATGAGCATTCCAAGCGGCCCGCCGTCTTCCTTTGCTCCGTTTCTACCCAGGATGGCCGCGCTGACTTCAGCACCGTCAGACCCTATTTTGGGGGGCATCGACATAGCGCCCGCCATGAGGCCCCCGGCGTTCAGACCTTTGAATTTCAGCTGGTTTGTGTCGAACTTGATGGACAGGTTGAAGCCGGTCTGACCCTTGGCGCTGCCTACGGCGATCAGTTCAACTGAAAAGGTTTCTCCCGGTTTGACTGCCTGTTCGTGTTTGCCTTGATCCCCCTGTGCGGGGTTCAGATCCAGAGCGACCTGGCCTGTCACGGCGGACGTCAGCGCCGTGGCCGCCAACAGGGCTGTGATGTAACTGAGTTTCTTCATCCGTATGTCCCTCCCGGACCGGTTTCGGGGTTAGCTGTTGCGTGAGAAAGATAATGAACCCAAGACGAGTGGCACAGTGATAATAGTCACCCCTGCAACGTGATTCTGGTCACCAGAACCAACGATTTTTACGTACTCGGATAATAACGAAAGAGGCACGCCCCTGCGAGCGTGCCTCTAACTGTCTTGACTGGCTGCGAGAGAGATGGTGGCACCCGTCGGAATCGAACCAACGACACAAGGATTTTCAGTCCTCTGCTCTACCAACTGAGCTAGGGTGCCCCCACTTCTCGCACAGCGACNCTGCAGCACAGANCGTGGAGAAACTAACAAAATGCCATGAGGCTGTCAATNGTGGTGCNGGTCTCAGGNTTTTTCTGCAAGCCGTGTACAAATCCNNTCCTTACATACTAAGANAGTCTNTAAGGCTNAAATTAACAGTTAGATACAANGGTGTCGTTCCTGCTNTGATGCTTGCGTCTCGTAATCCCGGACCTTGTTTTAGTCGCCATTTGGCTACCTGCTGCTGGCCCATATTCGATGGCTCAGGGGACGACTTCGATTCGCCTCAAGCCGCCATAATTGGGGGCGAATCGTTGACAAACCTACCCCTGGATTGGTATTATCTCGCACAATGAAAAAAGTATGTTGCCATGTCTGCTGACATCCAGCCGACTCACCCTTCCCAGCACGACCCCAAAGGTTCACGCTCCCCGCTTAGCCAGCATCTCGCACCAATAACAGCTAAAGCCGTTCTTCTAGGGCTTTTTCTGGTCATTACGCTGGACTTTGTCGCCATCCAGATCCGGTATGTATTCCACGGATCCCTGATGACATACAGTCACGTGCCGATGGCCATGCTTATGACGTTTGTCCTGATGATGGCGACGCTGTCGATGCTGGCGAAGTTGACCGGGTTCGAGGTNACGTCGCAGGAATGGCACGTCATCCTGGCGATGGGGTTGGTCGGTGCAACCTTGCCTTGCTTCGGGCACACCGGGTATCTGCTCGGATACATTTCGGCACCACACTACTTTGCCACGCCCGAAAATGCCTGGGACAGGTGGNTGCTGCCCCACATCCCGAACTGGTTAATCCCTTCGAACGAAGGGAATGCGGTTGCGTGGTTCTTCGAAGGCCTTCCCCAAGGAGGCGCGATCCCTTGGGGCGCCTGGGCGCTCCCGATGCTGTGGTGGTTCACCCTGGTCGTTGCTGCCTTCGTGACGCTGGCCTGCACGGCTTCGATCCTGCGTCGACAGTGGGTGGACAATGAGCGTCTCGTTTTCCCGGCCATGCAGCCCCTGATAGATATGTCGGAGGAACCTGGTGACGGGAAAGGATGGCTGCCGGGGTTTACGCGAAACCGGTTGTTCTGGATCGGGTTCGCGATCGCTTTCGGTATGATCGCCTGGAACTGCATCAACTACTTTCTCCCGGGATTCCCGAGGTTTCCGATCTACCGCGGTCGCTGGTACTGGATCGATCGACAGTTTCCGCCGATTCGTGGGTTCCTCGGCATCTTCACTGTTTTCTTCTCGTATTTCGCCAGCCTCGACGTACTCCTGAGCATCTGGTTCTTCGATCTATTGTTCATTGTTGAAGGCGGCTGGCTGAACCAGCTCGGCTACCGATCGATCTCGCCATACTACTACCGGGGCGCCTACTCCATGCAGACGAGAGGTGCCTTTGTCGTGATGGTGATCTCTGTGTTCTGGGTCGCCCGCCGCCACTTGAAGGATGTGGCGATGAAGGCGCTGGGACGAGATCCCACGATCGATGACAGCGCCGAGTTCATATCGTATCGCACAGCGTTCTTCGGGTCGATTGGGGGCATGCTTTACATGTATGTCTGGATCGTTGCCGTCGGGTTCGACCCTCTGCAGGGTGCATTGTTTATTCCCGCAGTGATCTTCTGCTATGTTGGGACGGCCAAGATCCTCGCAGACACGGGGATCCCTTATACGAGCAACCCTGTCGGACCTTGGGGACTTGTGGCGATGTGGGTCGGTTCGAAGGGACAGAGTCCGGGGACTATGGTGGCTTATCGGTTCTCGTCGATCGTAACCAGTCACTTCAAGGCGTTGTTCCTGCCCGCCCTGTCGCACGCGGGGAAGGTGTCGGAAGGGGCGCGCACCAACCGTCGTCAGTTGATGACGGCGATGAGCCTGGCTTTTGTGGTCAGCTTCGTTACCTGTGTGCTCCTGACCATTTATCTCGGGTATCGAGACGGTGCTTACAACTTCAACAGCTGGGAGATCACTCGGGCTGCAGAGAGAGCCTTTCCGAGCACTGTCAACGCGATAAAAGGGCCCAAGAATCCGTTCTTCGTGAAGCATCCTGAGGAAGTTGGTTTCCTCGGCGCTGGTATGGCGATGATGGCTCTTCTTATCTACCTCCGCCATCAGTTCACGTGGTGGCCTCTTCACCCAGTGGGNCTGGCGATGTCGGGGTCCTACCTGGCGAGACGGACAAGCTTCACCGTATTTGTCGCCTGGCTGGTCAAGCTCGTGATGCTCAAGGTGGGAGGTCCCGCGTTCTATGGCCGGTCGAGACCGCTGTTTGTGGGGCTGCTNGTGGGGTATGTCGTCGGTGTGGCGCTGTCATCTGCCATCGATGTAATGTGGTTCCCTGAGCGGGGTCATTATGTGCACAAATACTGATCGTATAGAGACACGGCGATGATTCAACCGCTCCAAAAACTTGGGACGATCGGGCTGATCGTGTTGGCGGTCTTCGGGTTCGGGTCCATGCTGATTGGGCCGGATCGCGTGGGGTCGTGGTTGGTTTCGATCATCGGGATCGAGCCCCCNAGACCGCTTCCACCGAACCCTGTGGTGCGAGCTGACGAAATCATTGATCGTGCCAACCGACTGATCACGGAGTCTACCGTTTCCGAACGGATCCGATATCTGTCGGGCGTGGGCTCCCGGGTCCCCGGATATGCCGGGCATGAGAAGAGCGCACAGTATATCGAGTCGGTCTTCCGAAACTACGGACTGTCTGATGTGCGGACGGAAGCCTACCACGTGACGGCGCCGGTGGACGAGGGGGGACGGATGCGCNTGGAGACGGGNGAGGAAATCCCGATCCACGGTGTCTGGCCCAACCTGATCAAGACCTCGACGCTGCCTGAAGTAGGGGTCTCGACACATCTGATCTACGGCGGTCACGGCGAGTTCAAGGACTTTGACGGTCATCGCGTTGAGGGGGCCGCCGTCCTTATGGAGTTCAATTCCTGGAACAACTGGCTCAACGCTGCGACGCTGGGTGCGGAGCAAATCATTTTTGTCGAACCAGATTCGTCCTCGTACTCCGAGGCCGAGCAGAAGTTTCTGCAGGTTCCGAACAGCGTTGAGCGGTTCTGGGTGTCGAAAGCGGATGGGGACAAGCTGAAGGAACGTCTGGCTCGCGAAGGAGAACTGTCCGTCCATTTGACCTCACGGATGGACTGGCAGAAGGCACCAGCCCGGAACGTCATTGGCACGATCCCGGGGACGGATCCTGTCCTGAAGGATCGGCTGATCGTGATCAACGCNTATTACGATGCCATGTCCGTTGTGCCCGCTCTCGCTCCGGGGGCAGAGATGGCGGGAGGAATTGTCGGTCTTCTCGAGCTCGTCTCCTACCTTTCCACACATCCGCCCAAGCATACTGTGATGTTCCTGGCCTCGTCGGGACACCACCTCGGGTTCCGGGGCATCTGTGACTTTCTCAGCCGGCATTCCCGGAAAGAGAAACATTTCGCGAAGCTGATGACGGAACCCTTCGACATCCGACTGCTGATCAGCCTGGATCTGACGAGTCAGACCGACGAGATCGGGGCCTGGAACAGTACACGGACCTTCTACTACAAGCGGTTCTTTACGCCTTTCGGCCGTTCGTTTGTCCGGTATTCGAAGGCGATCGCCGCAGGATTCGGGCTGGATCCGAACGATGCTCTGATTGATGGTGTGAATCCGAAGGGCGGGATGACCTGGGATATGTATATCCCGGGTGAGCAGCTGAAGACGGATGGAGAAGTGGTGCTCCATACTGGAACACCCTCCTTGTCTCTGGTGACGGTGAATGACGCCCGGTTTCGATTCGATACTCCACTGGATCGACCGGAGTATGTGAATGTGNCGAACCTGACTGGCCAGATCCGGTTNATTGCGGGGATTCTCGATCTGGGGCTGAACAGCGACGATCTAATCCCGGACTACCGGNTGGATCCGGACGACCGCATGCGGGGCCTGAAGGGGTTCGTGCGGACCTTCCCGAGACGAAGCTTCGTTCCGGATCGCCCGAAGGCGGGAGCGATCGCGTCACTCCGCATGGGGATCGAGAAGTCGGTGAAAGGTGTCCGCCGGATCTACTACGACCTGGCCGACGAGAAGGGTGAGTTCTACATGCCCGGGATCGCGGAACGACGTGTCCGGGTGTCCGCCTACTACCTCGATCCGTCGTCCGGCGAGATCACCTATGCACCCAACTTCGGGGAGCAGGCCCGGATCTACAGGGGCGAGTTCGACATGGACTGGTGGATTTCGAAGCGTACGATGATCCTGTTCCCGTGCGTGGCGACGGACTTCTACGACACAGTCGACCCGCGTTACCTGACGAAGCTTGAGCGCGTGACNATATATAATGAGGCGAACACACGTCCTCAGGAGTACGGATATGCGATCGGTTTCGGNCCTGACGAGCCGGTGGGCACGATCTTTACGCCCCCTGGCGAGCGTGTGAAGGTTGCGATGCAGACCGGGTTTATCGGGATCCGGTATCTGCTGCTGAACACGACCAGTACAGAGAGCGAGGTTGTGGCCCGAGGGGAGGGTTTTCAAACCCTGACGCACGGGTCACTTGCCAAGACTTCGTTCCAGGCCCTGTCCGACATGTGGTCGTTGAACGAAGCTCGGATGAACGAGCTCAAGGGTTACTCGATCGAGAATCACCGGNTGAACGTGCTGCACGAGCAGGCACGATACCACATGGATCGGGCGATCGATGCTGAGCGGGATCTGCGATGGGGAGACTATATCAAGCACACCCGCGCGGGGCTGGGCGTGGAAGCGAGAGCTTACCCTGACGTGAAGTCAACGCAGAACGACGTGATCCGCGGGATTGTATTCTTCATGCTCCTCGTGATCCCGTGCGCCTTCTTCACGGAGCGTCTGCTGATCACGGCATCTGACATCCGTCTGCAGGTCGCCGGGTTTGCCGGGATCTTTGTTTTGATCTGGGTGTTTCTCTGGCAGGTCCATCCTGCCTTCGAGTTGTCCAATCCGTTTGTGATCCTGCTCGCCTTCGTGATTCTGGCGCTGGCGATCTTTGTGATCTNGATCGTGTTTACGCGATTCAACGACAACATGAGGCGGTTAAAGCGAGAAGAGTCGTTGTTGCACGATACGGATGTGGGCCGAGTCAGCGCGTCCGTGGCCGCCTTCCAGCTAGGGATCGCGAACATGAAGCGGCGACGGATGCGCACGGCGCTGACCTTTGTGACCCTGCTCCTGCTGACGTTTACGGTGCTCTCGTTCACGTCNATCAAGGCCTCGCTTCAGTTCCACCAGATCCCTAGAGATTCGGAGGGTCCGTATGCGGGGCTGCTCGTCCGCAGCAAGTTCTGGGGGGCGCTGCAGGATGCGGCATACGACTATGCAAAAGTGAACTTCAGCGATGTCGCGACNATCACACCGAGAAGCTGGTATATCACGCGGAACAAGCAGAAGACCCCCGTAGAGACCGTGGAGAAGTCTCACAAGACTGAGGGTGTGCTCGGGTTGAGTNCGTTAGAACCGCAGGTGACCGGCGTGGATTCCTTCCTGACAGCAGGCAGGTGGTTTGTGGAAGGAGAGGATGCTCTGATCCTCCCCGAATCGATTGCCGATAAGCTGAAGCTGACCGCGGATTCGGTCGGGGTGTCCCGCGTTCGTCTGTTCGGGAAGCAGTTGCCGCTTGTGGGGATCATCAGCCACGAGGGACTGAACGAGTTCTTTGATCTTGACGAGGAGCCGATCACGCCCGCCGACTTCAAGCTGACGGACGACGAAGAGATCTCACGGATGACCCAAGTCGAAGAACGCGAGAAGCAAGGGCTTGAGCGGCCGGAAGTGGAGATCATGCCGTTCGAGCACATCACGGCAGCGAACATCGCAATCATCCCGTATCGCCTGCTTCGCGATATCGGGAGCCCGCTCCAGTCGGTGGCCGTGAAGTTCAATGATGGCGAGGACATTGAGGCGCACGTGAAGGCGTTCCTGTCACGGCTGTCGGTGGTGCTTTTCGCGGGCATTCCGGATGGGACGGGGCGGATACAGGTCTCAGTNTTCAGCTCGCTCGGGGATACTTCACTCAGCGGTTTATCCGGGCTGTTTATCCCGATCCTCGTCGCCGCGCTGATCGTCTTGAACACGATGATGGGATCCGTCTACGAGCGGTTCAAGGAGATCGGGATCTATTCGGCCGTCGGTCTCGCACCCGTGCATATCTCGTTCCTGTTTATCGCAGAAGCCTGTGTCTACGCCGTTCTGGGGTCGGTGAGCGGATATCTTGTCGGGCAAGGAGTGGCCAAGCTGCTTTTGTGGCAGGGTTGGCTCCAGGGCGTGACGCTGAACTATTCTGCCCTGTCGACGGTCGCTTCGTCGGCGCTCGTGATGATGGTCGTGATCCTGTCCACACTTTATCCGGCCCGGAAGGCGGCCCAGATGGCAGTCCCCGACGTGGCTCGTCGATGGCGTCTCCCACCGCCGAGCGGAGATCGCTGGAACTTCGAGTTCCCGTTTACGGTCGGTGGGCGCGACGTGTTCGGGCTGTCGGTGTTCCTGGCCGAATACTTCGCCTCGCACGAGGGGGAGTCCATGGGTACTTTTTACACGGATGGGGCTACGTTCGGCAGCTTCGAATCGCCGATGGGAGAGTCCTACTCAATCGAGACGAGGACCTGGCTTGCACCTTATGATCTGGGTGTCAGCCAGAGTTTGAGGTTCGAAGCGCGTCCGACGGGTGAGCACGAGTTCTACGCNTTGTCGATTGAGATCGAGCGTGTGTCTGGCGATGCGGCCTCTTGGATGCGGGTGAACCAAGGGTTTGTGAACGCGTTGCGGAAGCAGTTCCTGATCTGGCGGACGGTTGCGCCCGAAGATCGAGAGACGTTCAAGCAGAAAGGGATGAAGATGCTTGGACGAGCGGAGGCTGTTAGGGTCGATTGACAAGTATCAAAGGTCAAACGGGATCGAATAATCTGAAGCCGGTTTCTTGAGTAGTTCTGGACTACNCGATGTCACGGTGCAGCGTTTCCGAAGGCAGAGATGGTCAAAGTAACAAGTGATAAGGTTGGGATTGAGGTGAAGCAGAAATACGAGAGAGTCGGTTTGTGGCGCTAGCAAATCTTTTCAAGAGGGACAAGTCGAAGCAGTTCGAGGAGATCGAGGAGTATCGCGATCTTCTTGAGGCGCCCGAGACGTTCGAAGACGGCTTCAACACGAAGACGATCATTGGTGCGTTGTTCGTGTCTATCTTGATGGTTCCCGGGAACATCTACCTGGAGCTGATGATTGGCGGGTCGATCGGGGCCGCCGCACAGTGGGTGACGATCATCCTGTTTCTCGAGATCGCGAAGCGGTCGTTCACGAGGCTGAGACGGCAGGAGATATACCTCCTCTACTATGTGACGACATCCCTGGTCAACCGGGAGTCCGGTGCCTTCGAAGGTCTACTGTGGCACCAGTATTTCGTCCAGTCTCCAGCTGCCAAACAATTCGGGATTTCGAAGCTGATCCCTTGGTGGTATGCGCCGCCGCCGGATTCTGAAGCCCTGGTCGAGCGAACGTTCTTCCATCAAGACTGGTTCTGGCCGATCACGCTGCTCGTGCTTGGGATGGTGATGGGGCGGATCGCGTGGTTCTCGGCCAGCTACGTGCTGTTCCGGCTGACCTCAGACTACGAAAAGTTGCCGTTTCCGTTCGCGCCGATCAACGCGCAGGGGGCGATGGCGCTGGCCGAAGAGAGCACGGGCGANTATACGTGGAAGTGGCGCGTCTTCAGCACCGGGGCCGTGATCGGTGTTGTCTGGGGACTCGTGTATGTGGCGGTGCCTGCGATCTCGGGTGCGTTCATGGAACGCCCCGTTCAACTGATCCCTATTCCGTTTGTGGACTTCACCCAGTATACTGGCTACTTCCTGGAAGCGACGCCGATCGGCTTTACGTTCCATCTGGGACCGATTTTCGCCGGTCTACTTGCCCCGTTCTGGGCCGTGGCGGGTTCCTTCCTCGGCGTGGTCGTCCACACGATCGCGAGCCCCATTCTCTACCGCTACGGGTTCCTCCCGAACTGGATGATGGGGATGGATACGATCCAGACGCATTTTGTGACAGGGATCGACTTCTGGATGAGTTTCGGGATCGGNATCACCTTCGCTGTGACGGTGATCGGGTTCTACCAAGTCTGGATGGGTGTTCGTCAGGCGACTATCGAGAAGAGCGCCGCACGGTCGTTCGATCCACCTCCGGGGAGAGGGGACTTCCGGATCTGGGTCTGCATCATCTTTTTCTGTATCTCNAGTCTCTACACGATCGTCGTGGCCCGGATTCTGTTTCCGCATCTGATCTCGAACACGCTTCTCGTGTTCTTCTTCATCTTTGCCTTTGTCTACACGCCGCTGATCTCGTTCGTCAATGCGCGACTCGACGGACTCGTCGGGCAGAATGTAAATGTGCCTTACATNAAAGAGGCGACGATTTTTCTGAGCGGCTTCCAGGGGATTGAGATCTGGTTTGTGGACTTTGGTATAGACAATTACGGCGCTTCGGCCGAACGGTTCCGACAGATCGAGCTGACCGGTACGCGTTTTTCGAGCATTCTCAGGGCCGAAGTGTTCATGGTGCCGTTGGTTCTGGCGACGAGTTTCATGTATTGGTCGTATATCTGGAAGCTGGCACCGATCCCGTCCGACGCATACCCTTATGTGCAGCGGTTCTGGCCGTTGCGTGCATTGCAGAGATCCGTGTGGGTGACCGGGACGATGCGCAGCGAGATCACGATGGACGCTGAGCGCAGGCAAGTGACCTGGACACCATCGAACCTGCCGGACCAGTCTTGGTGGTATTGGCGTGTGAGGGCGTCTGCCGATATAGATCTCGAGCCGAAGGAGAGGACGTTTGGTCCTTGGTCACAGACGAAGGTGTTCTATACGGGCTTTGACAGTGCCGACGAACCGTTACATCCGCGTTCGTCGCTTCCGGATCGTATGATCGATCTGTCGGAGGCGCTCACACGGGGCCTGCCCTCGGCGCCGGAGATCCTGGGTCCCTATCAGGACGCGCACGTCGATTCGCCGAATCCGAGCATGACCGTTGCTGAAGCCTTCGACCAGGAGGGCAGGAAGCTCGTCTACCAGTTCGAGGTCGACAAGGTCCCGTCTTTCGATGGATCCTTCTTGCAATCCTCTGATGACCGCCCGATACTATTCGACGCTCTAAAGCCCAAGATCATAGGCGTAGGGTTTGTNATCGGTATCGGTNTATTCATCTTCATGTCGGTCTTTGGTCTCCCGATCCTGATGGTGTTCGGGTATATCCAGAGCTTGACCCAGATTCCTCACCTGCTTGTCACGCAGATCATCGGAGCCCTGCTGGCNCGGTTCTACTTCTGGAAGAAGTACGGGAAGCAGGAATGGCGTCGGTATGCGGCCGTTCTGGTGGTCGGTTTCTCTGTTGGGATGGCTCTGGTTGGCATGGCTTCCGTATCGATCGCCATGATCCAGAAGTCGGTATCGGTCCTGTTGTTCTAATGTTCGTTGGGCGACATTCTCATGGCTGATGGGGCGACGATCGACGCGCTGAAGCGCGTANACCTGTTCGAGTGTCTGGAGCAGGACGAGCTTGCCGGGCTGGCGAGCGTNACGAGCCTGCAGAGGTTCTCGCAAAATGCGCTCGTGATCCTGGCCGAAGATCGGGGTGATTCCTTCTTCGTGATCCGGTCGGGTAAGGTCAAGGTGAGCGTAACTGGTCCAGATGGTCGCGAGATCATCCTATCGATCCTGGGCGATGGCGAGTTTTTCGGGGAACTGTCTCTTCTCGACGGTCACCCTCGGTCGGCGGATGTGACGACACTTGAGCGGACCGAGTTGCTCGTGATCAGTCGGAGCGATTTTGTTCAGGTGATCGACGAGCATCCGGTGATCCCGACGCACCTGATGGTGACGCTTGCAAGCCGTCTGAGGAAGTCCGACAGGCAGGTTGCTGGGCTCGCATTGCTGGGTATCTCCGAGCGGGTCTGTAGCGTGCTTCTCGAGATTGCGCAGGAGCAGGGCGTCGAGACCGCGGAAGGCATCGTCATCAGGAAACGGCCGACGCACCAGGTGCTGGCCAGCATGGCCGGCACGGCTCGAGAGACCGTGACACGGGTGATGAAGCGGCTGACCGACGACGGGTATATCCGCACAGATGGCCGAACCTTGGTGATTCTGAAAAATGCTCGTGAATACATCGAGACCGAGTTTAGTTGATCTACCACTCAGAAAGACCCATTCCATGCCACACAGCGATGAACAGTTCCTGATCACGGGTGCCTTGGGGTGTATAGGTGCCTGGACGGTTCGGAATCTGCTCCACGATGGTTCCTCCGTCACCGTTTTCGACCTCGCTTCGGATCCCAGGCGGCTTCGACTTGTCCTGTCTGATGATGAGCTGGATCGCGTCCAGTTCGTTACGGGGGATATCACGGATCTTGCAGCCCTCGAAAGTGCCCTTGATGACAACCAGATCACACACGTCATACACCTGGCTGGTCTGCAGGTGCCCTTCTGCAAGGCGGATCCGCCGCTCGGTGCTCGGGTCAACGTCGTCGGCACGGTGAACGTGTTCGAAGCCGTGAAGCGTCGCAAAGNGCGTATCTCACGGGTGACTTACGCGAGCTCGATCGCGGTGTTTGGCGCCCCGGAGGACTACGATGAGGGCGCACCGCTCCGAGATGACGACAAGCTGATCCCGCATACCCACTACGGTGTCTACAAGCAGGCAAACGAGGGCACGGCTCACGTCTACTGGGGGGATGACGGCGTGCCTTCGGTTGGGCTGCGGCCATATGTGGTCTACGGTGTCGGAAGAGACCAAGGGATTACGTCGACGCCAACGACTGCGATGCTCGCCGCTGCCGCAGGGCTTCCGTATCACATCTCTTATGGCGGCCAGACGGTGTTCCAGTATGCGGACGACACCGCGCGTGCCTTCATTCAGTCGGCGCGTTCGGACTTTCAGGGCGCGGCCGCTCACAACCTTGGCGGCCTGATGCCTCACATGAGGGATGTCCAGGCGGCAATACTAGCGGCAGCACCATCGGCGGAAGATCAGGTGACCTTCGAGGACGTGCAGCTTCCCTTCCCATCCGAAGTCGACGGGTCCGGTTTGGAAGCTGCGATCGGGAGGGTTCATCATAAGCCCTTGGAAGTAGGTGTCGCCGAAACGATCGAGATGTTCAGGTCGCTCATCGAGGCTGGACAGATCGACGCCGAGGCCTACGTCAAGGAACGCTCGTAGCCACCTTGACACTGTCTGGCGATGTGATCATGTTGCCTCACATAAGCCGGTCCATCAGGGCCGGCTTTGTTGTTATGGAAGACCTAGCCACTAAAAACGCGNAGGGTTGTGCAGCAAGAGGTTTNCGGCGAAAACCCTTAGATCAAGTGGTCCGATAGTGAGGGCGGAGCCCATCTTGCATGACCTACTGTGTGAATAGGGTTCCTCCTGTGTTTTCAGTGCCCCCGTGGTTCCCACCTTTGACTTTTATNAGAGACAAGCACTTTGCCTGATACATACGATGTGATCGTTCGAGGTGGTCACGTGATCGCCCCGAAGAGCGGGTTGGATGATNGACTGGATGTCGGCCTCAAGGACGGCCTGGTCGCGAAGGTCGGGGATCTGAGCGGCGCGACCGGTGGGGATGAAATCGACGCGACGGGGAAGCTTGTTACACCTGGCCTAATTGATCTGCACACCCATCTTTTCAAGGATTTCTCGATCTTCGGGATCGATGTGGACGAACTGAGCCCGCGAACCGGTGTGACGACGTCGGTGGATACGGGCACGGCCGGATGGATCAACTACGCCGGCTTCCGTAAAGTGATCATGGAACAGGCGGAGACGCGAGTTCTCGCGTACGTCAACTTGTCGGGTGTGGGTCTCCCGTATCGTCGGGGTGAGATGGTCTACGAGGGGTATGTGCAGGCAGGCGAGTGCGCCCGGGCTATCCAGAGCTTTCCAGAGGATACGCTCGGCGTCAAAGTGAGGCTGTACCGGGGTGTGGGTGGGGACGCGGATTTGCGAGATTTGCTGGAGATTGCGCTTGAAGCCGCACGGCGATGTGAAAAGCCGTTGATGGTCCACATCAGCGGGGCTGATGTGCCGCTCCCTGATCTGTTGGCTCCGCTTCGTTCCGGTGATATCATCACACATTGCTACCACGGCGACGAGATCGCATCGATCCTGGACGGCAACGGAAAGGTGACACCCCAGGTACGGGATGCACGCGACCGCGGGATCATCTTTGATATCGGTCACGGGGTGGGGAGTTTCAGCTTCGATGTTGGTCGTCAGGCGATGGATGACGGGTTCCCACCCGATACGATTAGCAGCGACATCCACTGTCTGGGGATCAATGGACCTACCTTCGACCTGCCGACGACGATGAGCAAGTTTTCGCATCTGGGGATGCCTCTGGGTGACATCATCGATCGTGTCACGGCCATGCCGGCAGACGTGATCGGGTACGACCTCGGGCTTCTCGGGGAAGGGGCTGTCGGGGATGTGGCGGTGCTGGAGGAGGAGGAAGGCTCTTTCGAGCTGACAGACGCAGAGGAGATAACCGTCGTGGCAGAAAAGCGGTTTGTATGCCGGGCNACGGTAAAGGACGGTCGTGTTTGGTGGACAGATAACGGAGGAAAATAGAGGTATGGCGATCGAGTTCGCAGGGGATATTGCGGTAGATCCGTTTCAGCTGAACGATGAGGATGGGTATTTCTGGTTGAAGGGCAATCTTCATACGCACACGACGAATTCTGACGGGAAGGTTGCGCCGCAAGTGCGTGTGGACGGTTATGTGGAGCAGGGCTACGATTATCTGTGTCTGTCGGACCATAACAGAATTACGTTCGTCGATTCGGTCACCGCGCCCGAGGGGTTTGTTCTGATTCAGGGTGCAGAGCTTCATCCGGATAACCCGTTCGGCGGCCANAAGCACCACTTCGTTTGCCTCGGGCTTTCGGAAGACATCGACGCCGAGCGGTTGCCACCTCAGCACGTGATCGATCAAGTTCGTGCACAGGGCGGACAGGTTTGGCTTGCTCACCCTCACTGGAGCTCCGTGAACGTCATGCGGGATACGCTCCCCCTGTCCGGGTTTGCCGGGATTGAGGTCTTCAATACGGTCTGTCAGTGCATGGGTCGCGGCGAAGCGGGCGTTCATTGGGACGACTGGATGGAGCAGGAACACAAGATCTACCCAATGCTGAGCAACGACGACCTGCACTCGGACCCAGCCGACCCAGACTCGGGTCGATTCGACTACTACCGCGGCTGGACTAACGCGCGCGTCAAGGAACGCACACCCGAGGCGATCCTCGAGGCGCTGAAGACAGGCGCCAGCTACGGATCGACGGGACCGGCGATTCACGACATTCAGATTGACACCTGCGGGGATGTAGCTGTCGCCACGGTGAAATGCTCCGAGGCACAGAGGATCTACGGCGTGTGCAGTAGGACCGGCGTTCAATATTACGATCCAGCAGGGACGTTCGAAGAGGCGACCTTCGCTTTGAAGGCCGGCGCCGAATGGGTAAGGTTCGAGGTGGTGAGCCCTGACGGGAGCAAGGCCTGGAGTAATCCGTTCGATCTCACGGAGTGAGAAGAGAGAAGGAAGGGACAGCGGGATGCTTAGTGAGGAACAGAGGCTGTCGTATGTTGACGATGGATACCTCGTGGTAGAGGATTTGCTGAGCAAGGATGAGGTGGACAGGTTCCTGGAAGCACAGGAGGGTGATGTGCCTGAGTCTGTTCGGTCTTTGGGGCTCAAGCGGCACGAGGGAGACTCGAGCTGGGAAGGGATCGCGAAGCATCCGAAGATCGTTGAGGTTGTACAGGATCTATTGCGTGGAGATCCNAGGATCGTGCAGACAATGTATATGGCAAAGTCGCCTGAAGGCGGGACGGGCGTCGCCCTGCACCAGGACACCCATTACATCCGGAACGAGCCGAATACTTTGATGGCCTGTTGGGTCGCACTCAGCGACACGGACAGGGCAAACGGTGGGCTCTGTGTCGTNCCTAGCAGTCACAAGCGTCCGTTGTATGAAACGGCCAGCCCTGGAGATGACTCGGAACACGCCGCTTGGGTCAAGGATTATGGAATGCGGGATCCAGAGGGAAAAGAGTGGGTCGAAGAGATGCACTCCCAAGAAATCGTTGGGATGGATCCGGCTGAGATCACGTATCTGAATGTGGCTCGGGGATCGGGTGTCTTCTTTACAAGCATGACGATTCACGGGTCATTCGCGAACCGTTCAGGGAGCAGGCCCCGTCTGGCCTTTGCGGCGCACTATGTGAAAGAGGGGACGTGGGTTTATCGGACGGATATACAGGAAACGACGAGCATCTAGGAGCGGGCATTGGGAGTGGGGTGTCGGAAGAGGAGATGTGCAAGGAAGACTGGACGGAAAGTGTAGGGCGGCGGGAAGGCTAGACGAAAGAGGAACGACACTGTAGTAAGATCAGATCGATACCCGGCAAGCGACGGTGTAAGATGGGCAATGGCAGGGGAACGNTGCTTNGTCCGCTCCTCTGTTCTCTTGCTATNCCGTTTAAGAGGTCCCCATGCTTTTGGTTGATGCACATCTTGATCTGGCGATGAATGCGCTAAACTGGGACCGAAACCTGGATCTGACAGTGGAGCAGATTCGGGAGATGGAAGCGGGGATGATTCCGCAGAAGGGAAGGTCGTGTGGGACGGTGGCGTTTCCGGAAATGCGGAAGGGTGAGGTCGGTCTTTCCGTCGTGACCGTGATCGCTCGAACCGCCCACAGAGGAAGTCCAGCGACGGGTGTGGCGTGTCGGGAGATATCATACGCGAAGGCGCAGGGTCAACTCGCTTACTACCGATGTCTGGAGTCCCAGGGCAAAGTTCGGCTGATCGGGACNAAGAGCGAGATGGAAGCTCACCTCGTCGACTGGCAAGCCGACTCCGAAAAGGCCCCCCTAGGCATGATCTTGAGCATGGAGGGCGCGGATCCGATCGTATGGCCGGAGCAGATGCGATCGTGGTGGGAAGACGGACTCCGGATCGTCGGGCTCTCACACTACGGTTTCAGTGCCTACGCACACGGTACCGACACGGAGGGGGGGCTGCGCGGAGAAGCGAAGTCACTCCTGCAGGAGATGGAACAGCTCGGAGCGGTTCTGGATACGACGCATCTGGCGGATCTCGCCTTCTTCGAGGCTACAGAGGCGTTCGGTGGACGGATCATGGCAAGTCACCAGAACAGCCGAACGCTGATCCCGGGTGTTCGCCAATTTACGGATGAGCAACTGAAGATTGTGATCGAGAGAGACGGTGTGATCGGGGCGGCGCTCGACGCGTGGATGCTGTATCCCGACTGGATCAAAGGAGAGACTTTACCGGAAGTCGTCGGCCTGGAGGCTGTGGCTGACCAGATCGACTATGTCTGTCAGCTCGCAGGGAACGCGAGGCACGCCGCGATCGGGAGCGATCTGGATGGTGGCTACGGTACGGAGCAATGCCCTCGCGATCTCGATACCATTGTCGATCTGCAGAAGATGGCCGGGCTCCTGTCGAATCGAGGTTACTCGGACGAGGATGTTCGAGCTGTCATGCACGGAAACTGGATCCACTTCCTTCGAGACGTCCTNCCGGACTGAGTCCTTGTCACCGAACGATCTAGTCAGAGCGGCCTCCGCGCCGTGTCTTTTGTTCAGGGAGGAGGACGCACCTTCCATTCGGGAGAAGGTTGACGCCTATCCTTGGGCGCGAACGAACGAACGACGTCTGTTGAACCGGACAAGGTCGCGTGTGGCGGACCCTGTCCGGATTCCGGATCGTGGGGGTCAATGGCCGCACTGGTATGCTTGCCAGTCGTGTGGCGCGCAGCTGGTGACCGAGTCCCCGACCGTGCATCGTTGTTCCGCGTGCGACCTCGTGAATTCGGGTGAGCCGTGGGACTCGGTCCCGTTGACCCGGATACACAACCGGCTGAGCGAAGATGTGCGTGATCTCGGAGTCAGCTACGCTCTGACTTCTGAGCGTCCGTTCGCCGAGAAGGCAGCGAAAATCCTGCTTGGTTATTCCGAAGTCTACCCTCGCTACGAGATCCGCGATCACTACCTGAACACCGACTCGCCCTGGGCTACAAAAGTTTCGTGGGGTACGCTGGGTGAATCGGTGTGGCTGATTCCCGTCTGTATCGGCTACGACCTGATCCGTCACGCCGGCGTGTTGACCCCAGCCGAGCACCAGACGATTCGCGAACAGCTCTTACGCCCCGCCGCGAAGCTGATCCTCAAACACAACATCGGTATCCACAACATCCAGTGCTGGCACGATTGTGCGATCGGTATGGCAGCGTTGATGCTCCGCGATCCTGAGTTGCTTGCATTTGCTGTGGATGGAGAAGTCGGCATCCGCGAGCAGATCTCAAGAGGTGTCCTTGCAGACGGATTCTGGCACGAGGGATCTTGGGGCTATCATTTCTATGGCATGACACCGATCCTCAGTTGGCTTATTGCATTGCGGAACTGTGGTCTAGATCTGTTCGAGGAGATTCAGGAGATGTTCGCTGCGCCACTGAGGGCAGTTCGGCCGGATGGGGGTATGCCGACCTTCCACGACTCCGACAGCGCACCGCTCAGCACATCATCAGACAAATACGAGATCGCCCTGTCGGCCTACGGCGACGCTCGATACGCACTCCCCATCAAGGATCAGCCTAGAGAGGGGCTGAACGCCCTTCTGTTCGGGGTCGCTGAGCTCCCGGAGGATCCGGATCCGGAGTCGGTGACGGAGCATCTGGAAAGCAGCGGGTTCATCTACTCGCGGCAGGGGAAGGGACAGACCTACTTTGCTTTCGACTACGGTCCTCACGGGGGCGGTCACGGGCACCCGGACAAGCTCGGGTTCACCCTGTTTGCGCGAGGGAAAACACAGGCGCCGGATCCGGGGTCTGTGGCGTACGGAATCCCGATCCACAAGCAGTGGTTTACACAGACGGTTTCTCACAACACCGTCGTCGTGGACGGTCATTCTCAGAAACCTGCGACAGGTTCGCTGCAATTTTTGGTCCGGTCCAGGGGTGCAGACGTCATGCAGGCAGATGCGGGTGAAATCTACAAAGGTGTCCGGCACATACGGAGCGTGGTTGTCACGGATGACGTGGTGCTCCTTATCGACCGGCTTCGATCTGAAAAAACGCACACATACGACTGGGTCTACCATAACCGAGGTATGCTGAGGACAGGATTCTCACGGCGGTCTTTGAAGCGCCCCCTCGAAGAGGCCGCGGGGTATGAAGTTATTCAGGATCTGCGACGCGGGCGGCCCGAGGATGCGTGGCGCGCAACTTGGAAACAGGANGGATCAGGAGTTCGGTTGACGGCGATCGGGAGCAAGGATCCNACGGATGTCTACACAGGCTACGGACCTGCGAATGTCGATGGATCGGGGATCGGGTTCGAGGCGGAAGACGTCCCCCTTGTGATCGCACGCAGGTCCGGGAGAAGACGGACCACGTTCGCATCAGCGCTCCAGATTTTCGGAGCGCACCCGGACAAGGACAGCTTCGAGCCTGTGTCACTTGACAAGCCGCAACGTGGACGAGCGTATCGCTACACGAGCAGTCGTCAGGATTTGACGTTTGTTGTTTCGCTGTCCGCGGGCTTTCTGGCGTGCGATGACGTTCGCTTCAAAGGCGCAGCGGCTATGGTCGACCACCTGGGGGGNCGGGTACTTCTGTGTCTTGGTAATCAGGTGGCGTGTTTCGGACACGAGATTCGTGTCGATCCCATCGGTTCGCTAGAGGTGTCGCGAGACGATATGGGACTCAGAGTTCAGAATCTGTCAACGACTTCTCTGGAAATTTCGGTGGACGATCGATCTACTTCATTGCCGGCCGATCAGACCTGGCGTCTACCAAGCGATTAGAGGGCTGGCCGTGTTCAGAGTGACCAAGCCAGAAGGCGCCTACCGGATTGAACTCGAAGATGTTCCCGTGCCCGAGATCAAGAGTACGGAGGTTTTGATTCGGACGGAACGGACGCTGATCAGTCGTGGTTCAGAGATCTGGCGTCGCTACGCNCGNGAGGAAGCGATCGATCCCGCTATNATGGGATACTCGCTAGTGGGCAGCATCGTACAGGTCGGGTCTGAGGTGGAAGAGCTTTCGATGGGAGAGCGAGTTGCCGCTCTGGCCCCGCACGCAGAGTGGGTGACGGTCGAGGTTGTCCGATCGCGGATCAAGCCTTCAATTGTTTCGTTGCCCGGCGATATCTCGTCGGATGCCGGCACGTTCTGGCCGCTCGGTACGAGCTCGGTGATGTGGATGGACGAGCTCGACCCGAAGGACGAGGATACGGTTGTGATCCTTGGGCAAGGGCTGGTTGGGAGTGGATGTCTGCAAGCACTTCGGGCGAAATGCGCTGCACGTGTGATCGCAGTAGATGCTATCCCGGCACGTTATGAGCTCGCATCCAAACTCGGCGCGAATGAAACGATCGACGCCAGCGAAGTCGATCCCGTCGAGGCCGTGATGGCATCTACGGATTGCGGGGCGGACTACGTGGTCTACACGGTTGGAGGACGATCGGGGCGCAGCGCCTTTGAGCAGGCGCTCGACATGACGCGCCGAGGCGGATCGATNCAGGTGATCGGGTTNTATGAAGATGAACCGCTCCCACTCGACTCGGGAAAGATTCAGGGGAAGCGGATAATCGGAGGCTTCAGAGATTTCTCACTCCGAGAGCGGGCTTCAGANCGGTCGATTCAGCTGATCGCAGAGAAGAAGATCGATGTGGAATCGATGATCTCGCATCGATTCAGCTTCCGTGAGGCGGCAGAGGCCTATGATATGCTATACAATCGGCTTCACGAGTGTATGGGGGTTGTGCTGGAATGGCAGTAGACAAGAGCAACACCGAATACGAAAGTCAAATCGGAAATTGAGGTCGGAGAGTAAATAGCGAGGAAAGTAGCATATGAGGAATGGGTTCTTCAAGGGGCACGGGCTGGGGAACGATTACATTGTGATGGATCCGGCAGAGTTGGATTTCAAGCTAACGCCGAAAAACATCGTGAAGATTTGCGATCGGAACTGGGGAATCGGGAGTGACGGG
The DNA here is from genome assembly GCA_002714465.1 of Gemmatimonadota bacterium. The sequence goes on from PAXL01000032.1 coordinate 20,052, forward strand.
ATTCTGACGCTAGAGAAGTCAAAGAAGGCGGATTTCGGGCTTCGGATTCTGAATCCTGACGGGAGTGAGGCGGAGAAGTCAGGGAACGGGCTTCGGATCTTTGCACGGTATCTGCACGCAACACGCAAGACGAAGAAGAAGCAGTTTACGGTCGACACGAAGGGTGGTCTGGTGTCGATCGATCTTTATATCGACAAGCACGGGGATGCGAGTTCGGCGACTGTCGAGATGGGGACGGCGACGTTCGAGCCGAAAGCGCTGCCCTGCTCGCTGAAGACTAAGGAGCTGATTAACCAGTCAATCACAGTGGTCGGCAAGAAGCTCACCTTTACGGGTGTCAGCGTCGGAAATCCGCACTGCGTGGTGTTCAAGCCGAAGGGGCAGAAGTGGACGCGTGAGGATCTGTTGACGTTTGGCCCTGAGCTCGAGAATCACAAGATTTTTTCTCGGCGGACGAACGTACAGCTGGCCGTTCCGACCGGGAAACACGAGATCTACATCCTTATCTGGGAGCGGGGTGCCGGCGAAACACAGGCTTCGGGATCCTCGTCGTGTGCGGCTGCTAGCGCGGCGGTGCGTCTCGGGCTGGTACAGGCACCCGTGAAAGTGAATGCGCCGGGTGGCACGCTGCGGATCGATTTGGATGCGGATTACAACCTGACGATGGAGGGCGCAGTGGACGAGGTCGGTCGTGGAAAGCTGAGCTCTTCGTTTGTTAGAGAGTTGAAGGGCCGGTAGTGCAAGTTGAGCTCGATCTGCCGACCCTAGAGTCCGATCTGCATCGGGTCTGGGGGCGTCGCCTTGCCGGATGCTGGGGGCAGTACAACGACGAGTATCTAGAGGGGCGTCTGCGCACCCCTTCCATTAGGATCGGGGCGAGCGAGTCGAAGCTCGGGGAGTGGGATGGTCTCCGACGTGAGATCACCGTGTCTGCGCACCACATTCTTCGCGATGACTGGGTCTCGGTTCTGGATACGCTGCGGCACGAGATGGCGCACCAGTATGTCCAAGAGGTCTTGGGTGTCGTGGACGAGACGGCTCACGGGCGAGCATTTTTTCAGGCTTGTGAGAGGCTCCGGTGTGCGCCCGACGCTACGACGAACACAGCAGAGTTGAGGGGGGCGGGGCCGGATCAGACGCTCTTGAGGATCGAGAAGCTACTTTCTCTGGCAGAGAGCCCGAACGAGAACGAAGCGCAAGCGGCTATGCAGAAGGCGCGTCGCCTTCTCGTGAAGTATAACGTGGATGTCGTCGAGCTGGATCGTTCACGGAACTTCGGGTCACGCGTTCTTGGCGATGTGAAGGCTCGCCACACGTCTGCAGAGCTTTGGATCGGGGCTATCCTGACCCGCTTTTTCTTTGTCGAATCTCTCTGGTCTCAAAGCTACAACGCCGTCTCGGATCGGCGTGGCACCGTGCTGCAGGTGTATGGTACACCGGAGAATCTCGACATGGCGACCTACGTGTTTAACTATCTGGAGGGTCTGCTTCCGATTCTTTGGGTCGACTACAGGACGGCTCGCGGACTGTCGGATAACCGCGAACGCCAACGCTACTTTGCCGGTGTGATGGAAGGTTTCCACTCGAAGCTGGACGCGCAGGAGCGGACCATGGTTCAGAGCGAGGCGCTCGTATGGAAGGGAGATCCGCAGTTGCATCGGTTCTTCAGGTATCACAACCCGCGTGTAGTGACCCGGTATGGTGGTGTTGTCGCTCGGACGAAGACGTATGAAGACGGGATTTCGGAAGGTCGGCAGGTGTCGATCAAGCGACCTGTCGAGGCAGGTGCGTCCGGTGAGATCCGGCTTCTCAGCGATTGACGTCAGGCTTATTTACGGAAGATCGATCGTAACTTCGTGAGAATCTGCGCTGCAGATCGTCCGTTGGTCTCGGTCGGTTCCAAGGACTCGGCCCGAGCCTCCAGGGCAATCCGACGATCCCGTTCCTCAAGACGTTCAGCCAACACCGAGCTGATCCGCTCGAGCACAGCAGGATTTCGGTCGAACAGTTCGTTCAGATCGTCCTTCGAGATCTCGTAAGCCACGGACCCGGTGGCGGCGCGAACACTCGACGTTCTTGGCATCCCGCCAAAGAATGCCATCTCGCCGATACACTCGCCCGGCAGGATCGTCGCGACGACACGGGGTTCTCCCGTTCTGAAGCTGACGACCTCCATCAAACCTTCTACCAGGATGAACATCGATAGGGACGGATCACCAGCCGTGATAAGGTCTGCACCCTCGATACAGGGTACCTGTCTCATCTTGCCAGCCAGCTGCTCGAGTTCCTCGATCCCGAGTGGTGCGAGCAGATCCACCTTTTCGAGTAGGGACCGACGGTCTCCCAACGACATCGAGTCGAGGTGTCGTGCAGGTGGCATCTTCCCGATATACAGGTCGTTTTTCGGGTAAGCGGGGGTGATCCCGGCGTGCGAAAGATGAGCGATCGCGGCGCGTGTCACGATGTCCTTTGCTTGAGCAGGTGCCGTCCCATCCCACGGCGTAACCCAATACCGTAAGGTATACTCCACACCCATTTCACTGACTGCGTCCACCAAGACGTGGGGCTTCGGGTCCGCTAGGAAACCGGGGTTATTCACGACACTTTTCAAGGCGGCAGTCAGGACACGGTCTGCGCGCTCGACAGGGACGGAGTGGTCCAAGCTGATCTTGGTCTCGAATCGGGTCTTGCGGTCGGGGGACCAAAGGTTCGTGACGGTCATGGTCGAGAGGAGACTGTTGGGTATAACGACGAGCGTGCACTCCTCGGTCTCGATCCGGGTCGTGCGCCAGTTGATTTCTGCGATCTGTCCGCGGAGGTCGTGGGCTATTGTACGTCCTTGGATGTGCACCCAGTCTCCGATGCGATACGGCCTGTCGATGTTGACCGCAACACCTGTGAACAGGTCCATTATCACGTTGCGAAGTGCGAATCCCAAGACAAGGCCGACGGCACCGGATGTGGCCCAGAAGCCGGTTAGTGATCTTTTGAAGACGATGCCGGCGATGCCGGTGATGCCGAGGACGTATATGAGGATCGTTGTCAGGTCAACGAGAAGTCGAGGAGGTGGTCCCTCGATCGACCGACTGACGATCCCTTCCCAGAAAAAAAACTTGAGAATGCGGTCGAACAGGAAGGCGCCGACAAACCAGACGAGGATCTGGACGGCATACCGGACTGTCGCGTCGCGTCCCTCACTCGGGAAGGCTTCCGGGATGGCGAAGGACACGAAGAAGAGGATTGCGAATATCAGCGAGGGCGCAAGAAGGCGCCCGATGATTCTTCTACCCATCGGGGGTTGAACCTGGATCGGCGTTGGCATTGTGTCGGATGACTGATAGAGTAACGGGGAGTGCCGTTAAGAGGGTGAAGTTTAATAAAGAGGGAGACTAGGGACAAGTCACAAGCATCTTATGCTGTGCGGTATAAGTTCAGTGTCGCCTGGTTGATCGTGATCCCGAGTCCCGGACCCTCCGGTATGGATACGAAGCCGTCTGTAACCTCGAAAGCTTCATTCGTGATGTCGTGACGAAGTGGTGAGTCGGTCATGCAGAACTCGAAGATCTCCCCGTGAGGTATTGATGCGAGACCGTGCAAGCTCGCCGCGATCGTGATGCCGCTCTTGAAGCTGTGGTTGACGACTTTGGCGCCTTGGGTGTGGGCGAAAAGACCTGCGTCGACAAAGACCGAGATGCCACACCGACCCGGATCGGGCTGTATCCAGTGGAGCCCTCCGTCTACGACAAGACGCTCGAAATCTTGCAGTCGGGACTCGGCTTCACCTGTCGCGATCGGGACAGGACTCTCAGCGGTGAGCCTTGCGAAGCCATCGATGTCCTGAGGGTGCAGAGGCTCCTCGATCCAGAAGGGTCGGAACTCCTCGAACTGGCGCGCGCGAGTGAGCGCGGTTTCCCAATCCCAGACCTGCCCCGCGTCGATCAGGATGTCGATGTCGTCCCCGGCACCCCTTCTGGCTTCTCTGACGAGGGCGATGTCGGTCTTTTCGCTTTGACCCATAGGACCCCATCCGAACTTGATAGCCGTGAATCCAAGGTCTGTGAACTTACGTGCGAGCTCGTAGGTCTCCTGTGGCGTGTCACCGAAGAGGATTGAACAATAGGCTCTGAAAGACGTCTTTGCAGGTCCCCCGTGGAGCTCGTAGATCGGCTTGTCCGCGGCCTTGCCTGCGATGTCCCAGAGCGCCTGGTTGACGCCCGCCATCGCGTGCGACCCGACGCCAACCCGACCGTAGTAGTTCATGGCTTCGTCCATCCGCGTAGTACACGTCGGAAGGTCGAGCGCGTCCTGACCGACGAGCACGTTCGCGAGTCCGTTACAGATCTGGTGGGAGAGCGGAGCGTCCACGACTGCCTTGACGACGGTCGGACAGGAATCGACCTCTCCCCAACCCGTGATCCCGGCTTCGGTGTCGATCCGAATCAGGCAGGTGTCCTGGGTGCCGTCACAGGATGCGTTCACGTCTGGGAGTCTCAAGACGATGGCTTCTACCGCAGTAATTTTCATCAAGCGCTCCTCATTTGCGAGAATTATAGAAGTGGATGTGTGGTGTGTCAATGCGTTCAGAGAAATCGTAGAAAACCGGTTGCAGGGGTAAGTCGAGGCAGGTAGATTCGGCGTGGCACGGCTGGAAACGAAATACCCGCAGGGGCAAGTCGGCACGGATGATCGACAGCTAGGGTCGCTTCTCGAGGAGGAGAACTTGGATAGCAACACCTACCGGCAAGACTATAAACGGGACGGAGTTCTGCCACGGATCGACGTGTTCTCGTACGATGAGATCGAGTGTTTCCGAGAACAGTTCAATGAACTAGAAGCGAGAGAGGGCAAGGAGAACTGTCAGATAGGCCTTCAGGCCCGGCATATGGACGAACCGTTCATATGGGAGCTAGCGACGGACTCTCGCGTCCTCGACATTATGCAAGCCGTGATGGGTGACGATGTGCTTCTACTTTCGACGCACTTTTTCTGCAAGTATCCAGAGAAGGATTCGAAGTCGTTTGTCGCTTGGCATCAGGATATCACGTATTGGGGGCTCGAGCCGCCAGAAGCTCACACCGCGTGGATCGCGATCGATGACAGTGACGTTCAGAATGGCTGTATGCGAGTGATTCCGCAGTCACATACCGAAGGGATCGCACCGCACGCGAAGTCGAAGGTGGCAGGGAATCTGCTCAGTATCAACCAGGAGATCCCGGACGAGCACGTCGATGACAGCCAGGCGGTCGATCTGGTCCTGAGAGCTGGTCAGATGTCGGTGCACGACGGGCAGGTATTTCACGCAAGTATGCCGAACAGGTCGGATCGACGGAGATGCGGGCTTACGGTGCGTTTCATTCCACCATATGTGAAGCAGGCGGCGTTGAATTCGGTCAAGCAGAAGTGGTCTCCGATTATCGTGAGAGGCGAGGATAAGCACAAGAACTTCGAGATGACCCTTGCGCCCTTTTAGAGTCGAAAATACAAAACTTAGAAGGCAATGATCAATTAGAGGCGAGGAAAATTGGGGACGGATATGGCGAAGCGGAAGGTGGTGTTGACGGGGGCGTGTGGGTATGTGTCGGGGCGGATGCTGGATGCATTGCGGGAGCGGTATGAACTGACGCTGCTCGATGTGAGAACTTCAGACCCAGATGGCAAGGAGATTGATGGGGTACACGTTGTCGACCTGCTGAATCGGGATCGTGATGCTTATCGCGAGCACTTCAGGGATGTGGATGCGGTGGTGCACAGCGGGTTCAAGGGGACGGTCAACCATCGGCATACGGATTTCTGGAAAGAGTATGAGAACGTAATGATGTGCTATAACGTCTACCAGACCTGTATAGAGGAGGATGTCCGCAGGGTGGTGATGATGAGCTCGAATCACGCGGCGGATTTCTATGAGCCTCTGATCTGGGAAGAGAAGATCGATTTCGTGACGAAGGATGACTATCCGCTGACGGACAATTTCTACGGATGGGGGAAGATTTCGTACGAAGCGCTCGGATTCGTTTTTGCGACGGGCTCGATGAACGATGGGAAACGGCTCGAGAATGTCCAGATCAGGATCGGTGCTCCGAGAGACTCTGTCGTGGAGGATGCGGACCCGGATAACCTTAAGACGCTACATCGGGGGCTCGGTGCCTATCTCAGCAAGCGCGATCAGGCTCAGCTTGTGATCAAGAGTATAGAGGCTGAAGACATCGCAGACCGATTCGGCATTCCGTTCCAAGTGTTCTACGGGATCAGCGGAAATACTCACAGGTTCTGGGGTATTACGGATGCGATGAAGAATATCGGGTATGCGCCGGAGGACGACAGTTCGGTGAAGTTTGCGGAGAAGGTGGGAGAGTTGATGGTGCGGAGACAAGATCAAATGTCGAATGACAGTTGACTGAAGAAGTGGACAGAGGCTGACGGATGTCGAGCGTGAGGGATATGAACGAGATTGGTTCTTTGTTCGGCTGGCGTTTGGCGCAGAGTGGATTGCCATCTTGGCCGAGCGTGTCAATGAATTAATCGACTTGGTCGAATCCTCATCGACATTGCCGAATGGCACCAGGACCTTCATCTTCAGTCGGAATATCAAGGCGTCAGAAAATCTCGGTCGGGCCTCTTTGTACAGCATCTTTCGGGTTCATCTCTATAGCCGCATAGTTCGGGAACCCCGACGGCTGGTTCCGGTGCAAGAGACCCTGGGACCTGATCTCTTCTTTCCATCTGATCTCTATTTCCTAAAACCTCCCTGCATCGAGCTGACGTAGTCGACTCGTTGGAGAGAAAGCAGATTCCCGTCGGAATACCTAAAGGGTTNCTCATCTTCTTCNACAACGCGCTCCTCCACCGGAGTAAAACGAACACGTCCACTAGTTAACCTCGTGCTTACGTCGTTCGCTATACGATGGCCTTGATCCGTCTAACGGAAAGCGATCAGCTATGTCGACGGACGGAGCTAATTGGAGATTGGGGATCGCTCGCGTCCTCAGTCAGTGGACAGCAGATCGACGGGTGTGTCCTTACGACACCGGAGGAAAGTAGCCNAGACTGGGATTTTGTCGTCGGTCGGCATCTGAGGAAGTATGAAGTGAGCATCGAAAGTTGAACTATGCCAAATTCGGAGAATACATGAAGATTACCAAGTTGACGACGATCCCGATCCAAGGCCGCGCAATGATCCTGAAAATGAAGACGGATGTGGGGATCACCGGCTTCGGCGAACCGATGAACTACGAGCACTGGCGGATCGTCGCGCAGGCGGTTGAGGATATCGGAGAGTATCTGATTGGTCAGGATCCGCTCGAGATCGAGCGTCACTGGCAAGCTGTTTACCGGTCTAGCTACAGTCGAGCGATGCCGTCGATTGTCGGGGCGTGGAGCGGGATTGAGATGGCGATGTGGGACGTGATGGGGAAGCAGCTTGGTCTACCCGTCTGGAAGCTGCTCGGCGGGTCTGTTCGGAACAAGGTACGGGTTTACACGGGTATCGGCGGCGGGGTCGAGCCGTCGCAGGTTGCCGAGAGCGCGCTGAAGGCGGTCGAGCAAGGCTATACGGCGCTCAAGATGGGGGGGTCTCCAAACCCTGTGCGGTTTGTCGAGAGCCCGGGAACGATCAAGAAGCTCNTCGCTCGTGTTGCCGCGGTTCGTGAGGCCATTGGTGACGACGTCGATCTGGCGGTCGATCTGCATCGGCGGTTCAGCCCAACGATGGCAGTTGTGATGGTCAAGGANCTGGAGCCGTTTGGGCTGCTGTTTGCCGAGGAACCGTGTCACCCNGAAAACGACGAACCCGTTCGAATGATCGCGCGCTCAACGACCGTACCTATCGCGACGGGAGAACGGCACATGACGCGGTGGGGCTTCCGGAATCTGATCGAGGGTGAGATGTGCGCGATCCTCCAGCCTGACATTCGACACTGCGGCGGTATCCTAGAGTTGAAGAAGATTGCTGCTGCTGCGGAGATCCACAACATGGCGATCGCGCCACACAATGCGGCTGGACCGATCGGTGTGGCTGCCTCCATCCACGCAGTGGCTACTATCCCGAACTTCGCGATCTGTGAGGGAGGCGCGCGACGGGGACAAGGGTTGTTCAGCACACCGCTGGCGCTAAAGGACGGGTATATTGAGTTGCCGACAGCGCCCGGGCTCGGCGTGGATATGGCAGACGACGCGATAGAGGCGGTGAGAGACGAGTCGTATCGGTCTAGAGGGATGTTCTACCACGAGGATGATGGGTCGTTTGCGGACTTCTAGGAGAAGCGGGTGTCGGGTTTGGGATGTGNGGGGNCGGGTGNTGCCCGTGCTGATTTCTGTGATGCTGCTTGCATCGGGATCTGTGGTGGCGGCGGATCTGGGGGAGACGGTGGCGTTTCGGAAGCAGTACAATAGGGTGGCAAGCCGGATCGACAGTCTGGTTAGGGCGATGCAGGCTAAGGATGTCGGGNCTCTCCAGACCGATCGGCTACCTGACGGTCGCGATGTGTTGCGGTTGCCGAACGATACGCAGGTTGTGGCAATATTCTGGGCGGATGACGAAGCGAAGATCTGGATCAACGACCACTTTGTAGGTGAGACACGACTCACGCCTGTCGAGGTCGTTATCCCCGAGCTGTACTTGAGGTCGACTAATGTCGTTCGGGTACGTGGGTGGGATACCGACTACGTGGAGAGTGGCTTTCTGTTCGGTCTGTATCTGAGACGGCAGGGCCGACTGCACGCGATTGTTGTTTCCGACGATTCGTGGGAAGGGATCGGTGGACCCGTGGAGTCGATCATGTATGCCCACTCACTGCCGGACATCCCGAGCGCCGAAGTGATCTGGGGAACACGCACCTTTGGCGTGGTCGAGATGCAGACGTGGTTTGACGCGGGAAGCGTCAGGCAGGCTGGTCAGGACGCAGGCGCGGATCCAGTTTCTGGGGTGGCCCGAGAAATGTCGCTGCACAGGTTCGTTGCAAAACTGGCGGTTCTCGAGACCGAGCGGGACCGGTTGTCAGCGGAGTTGAGGAAACGCTNTGTTGCCCTGTCGGTTCCAGCCTATCGTGACACATCCGTGCAGAGATCGCTGACACTGGGGAAGGCCGGTCCGCTCGAAGAAGGGACGACGCAGCCTGTCGCGAACAAGGTTCGGACGTGGTCGGATAAGCTTCCCCGGGAACAGAGGTCTCTCATTTATCCTGACCGGCGCGTGTTGCGAGGTGAGGCCGAAGCGACGCACCTAGGTGATCTTGTCACGGGTGCTGCTGGTGGGACCAATCGGGCCGATGCGTATACCCCACCGAGTGATCGACGGAATACGGCTCCTNGCTCTCAGGATGGCAGTTCCGGGTCCGGCACGGGTGGGGCAGAAGGTGAGGAAGAGGCAGGATCTCACACTGCCGGAGGTGGTGGCGGGTTCGCAGGACGGGCTTCACGGCTCGGACTGCTTGTCCCGGCGCTGATTCTCGCAACGTATGCCGTTTATGCGACGCGGCAATGGAGACGAATGAGCTTGGAGGGATAGTTGATGAGGATGAAAACGTGACGATTCTCGAAATCATTGTTGCCGTCGTGTTGAGCGGCAGTTGTGCCGTCGTAGGTGCGATGTCGCTGATGCAGCGGGCCGAGACCTTGGGCAAGGAGGATGCCCACTACGGTCTGGTGCACGGGCAGGCGACAATCGTGGCCGCGATCATCGGCGGTTTGGCAGGAGTTGGTATTGGTNGGCTGTTCGTGTATTTCTACTTTGTCTCACCGACCGAGGGTGGTTGGATCGAATGGCTCGGGCGTGGTTCCTATGGCTTGATTGTTGCGGCGTCAGCAGGGCATTTGTTCAATTTGGTCCACATCTGGATGCGACTTGCCGATGAGCAGAGCGATCTAAAGGCTGAGCGGAGTGGAGAGAGCCGGGCTCAGCAGCCGACGCTTTCCTTCAGGCGACGTGCCGACTTCAAGGCGGTGATAGAGGCGGAGTCTGATGTGACGGCGCTTCGGGCACGAGACGATGCGATCGTCGAGGAGTTGATCGGTGTCGCGGGTGACCGACTGATCGCAGGTCAACGAGCGCTGTCGCGTCTTCCGTTCTATGGGTATCTCGGCACGGTTTGCGGTATCCTGCTTATGGCGGAAGAGTTGACCAATTTGAGTGAGGCGACAGAGTCGTTCAGGGTTCTTCGTGATATGGCCGGTGGACTCGTGCTTGCCTTTCAGACGACGCTCGTCGCGCTTATCGCGTATCTGCCATTGAGAAAGGGCTTTGACGCGATGATGTCGACGGCGGCGCAGATCGAGCGCGCGTGGTTGATTTGGCGTGACCAGCAGCTCGAGCGACGGTGAGCGAATGGCGAGATACCTGAAGAGAGCAGTTGGCGAACTCGAGGAGCACGATGTCAGCAAGGAGTTGTTCCTCGGGATTATGATGCTGATGCTGACACTCGGGATCATGATCTTGAATGTGTCACAGCCGGTCTGGCGNGTTCACCATCACGATCCTGAGCCGGAGGATGTTGTTCTGGTCTATACACCTGAAGGTTTGGGTGTGTCCGCGGATGGTAGAAGCGTGCATCGGATGCTGCGTCCCAGTGAGTTCCAGACGATCCTGGCCGGTCTCGTGGCACAACCGGATAAGAGTCTGCACCTGTTCCTGAAAGGCGGGAGTCGCGAACGGATGGTGAATGACGCCGCCTATGCGGACTCGCTGCTGTCCACAGCACCAACCGGGGAGAAGGTGAGGCCCGCTGTTTTTGTCCATATGTGGTAGAGAGGTGGTCTTCGGGAGGACTGTGGCCGGGGAGCGGGCATAGATGTGGCAAGCGAAAGGCGGCTGATCCANTAACGGATCAGCCGCCTTTCGCTTGCCACTCCTCCGCGTCCCGCTCAGGGNTGGGTCCGGTAGGGTGGCGGCTCAGTTTTTCTCTTTGAAGACCGCGAGGACGCGTTGGCCCTGGAGGGTGTCGTCGATGAAGGTGATGAGTGATTGGCCGCCGGGGCCTTTGCTGACTTNGTATTCCTTTCCCTTTTCCATCTTGCCGTGTCGGTCGCAGATGGCCTGGAGTTCGCCCGCAAGCGCGAGCGTTTCGTCAAGTGAGATTCGCTTGATCTGGTTCGACTCGAGGACGTCCGGGTAGTCGATGACGCGATAGTTCTTGCTGAAGATGGCGGCACGCCACGTCTTCAGGTATCCCTTCTCCTTCAANTCGTCTTCGGTCCCCGTGATGACGAGAACCGATGTGGCCGTTTCCTCAAGAGCCTTCTTCTCTTCGAGCGCCTCTTCCAGGCTGGACTCGAGTCGGACAAGCCGGACTGTCTTGGCGTGGAGAGCATTGTTCAGGCTGTTGACTTCTGTCCGGAGACCCTTCATCTCTTCCGTCGCAGTTTCCTTCTCGGCTCTTACCTGCTTGAGCTCCGTGATCAGACGCTCGTTAGCTTTCTTCTGCTCACCGTAGAGACGGCGATATTCCTTCATCTCGTTTGCGACTTTACGCAGTGAGGCGAGCAGGACCTTGTTCGATGTTCGCGTACTGTCCATCTGTGTCCGCAGCGTGTTGATCCGGCCGTTGAGTCCGTCGACAACGGTGTTCATCGAGTCGATCTGTGTCGTGTAGGTCGCGACCTCTGATTCGAGCTGGACGACATACGGGTCGACCTCGGGCTCTGAGGGCATCAGGGCGATCACGAATATGATGGCGAGTATGACAGCGCCGGCTCCGACGGCGATCAGGACATTCTTGTTTTCCAAGCGGGCCTCCAGAGTTCAATGAATCAGGTCATCGGGCTGTAGCCGTGACAGGGAGTGCGTTGTAAGCCGGGGTGTGCAAGATAGCAGGCCGCCTGAGCAGGGTGCAAGGCGTTTCCCGGATGAGATGCTCGTGTCTAGTTGGGTGGGACGCGCGGTGTCTCACCGGGCGCGGTATACAGGTGTTTGAACCGCTTGAAGTAGAGTGAGTCGACCATTGCCTGAAGCCGGATGAGGGACTCCGTATGTCGTCCGAGCTGCGCTTCGGCGCCCTTTAGTTGCTTTAGCAGATTCCGCTCGTTCTCTTCTGACTTCTCGGCTCGGACCTGCGCCTGCCCGACGGACTTGTTGAGCCGTTTGACGGCGCTCGAAAGGTTCTTCGCCCGCTCCTCCGCCTTGCCTAGTGATCTGCGTGTCTTGCCGAGTGAATCTCGTGTGTCGCCGTGCGCNCTCTCCTCCTGCTGGAGCCGATCCTGTGTTGCCGCGTGCGTGGTGCGCTCGGTGTTTAGGCTGTCGACGTAAGCATAGTGTGCACGTCGTTCCGTATCGTGCAATGCGGCAATTGCCCTGACCTCTTCCTCTGTCTGCGCAAGTCGATCTCTTGCAAGGGCGTGCTCGGCTCTTTCCCGCTTCAGATCGCCGCGTACCTCCATCTCGGATTCGGTCAGTTCCGCTTTCTCCTCNATCTGACCCATCAGACGCTCGGTGATCTCGCCAAGACGGATGCGGAAGTTGTCTACCTGATCGCTCAACAATTCTTGGGTATCCTCGAGCGCTGCCTTCTGCTGTGTCATCGAGGTGTTGATGACGAGAAAGATCAGGAGTCCGGTGACGAGGCTGGCGTATCCACCGAGCCAGAGGATGTGTTTCTGCTCGATCTGCGGAATCCACTTGAGAAACGCACCGATTCCGGCCCACAGTAAGAGCAAGCCTGCGAGAATTGTGAAGAGGATCGTCTTCATATCGTTGCCGATTTGAGGTCCCTGGCCGTGCCCGAATCAGCCGATGGATCGGGCATTTGTCGCCCAAACCTTAACTTCCGCCATATGGTCCGGGGGGTCAAGTCGAAAGCCTGAACTTGGAGGAAACAGTGCTGCCTGNGGCGGTGAGATAACCACGAAGACGTCAAGGACAATAAGAAAACCAAGCCAAGGTATGTCGAGGTTGTGCTGGGTGATAGATACGTGGTGGGGCTGGTTCTGCGGTCTCAGGGCCGATCGATGCCTGAATGAGACAGCAAAACGTAAAGGGGGGTCGGGCTTGGTTTGCCCGATCCCCCAAAGAGACGATCGATCTGCTGTTCGGTTCCACGGTGTTGGCCGTGGAATGAGTGTATGCGTCAGTTCTTCAGCGATGCGAGGCGCTTGCCGGTCTCCTTCTGGCGCAGCCGATTCAAGGCTTCCTCTTTCAGCTGACGAACTCGCTCCCGGCTGACGCCCAAGTGGATGCCGATCTGCTGGTAGGTCTTGGGCTCCCCGCCGTCCATACCATAATGAAGGACCAGCACGGTCTGAAGCCTGGGGCTGAGTGTCTTGAGTGCTGACTGAACCTCACCGTGGTTCTGCTCGCGATACAGGTTTTCATCCGGTGAGACTACATCCTGATCCGGAATCGTCTCTACAAAAGTGATATCACCCTGTTCGTAGCGACGGCTGTCCAGAGATAGGGTCTGATACGTCGCACCCAGTGTGTGATCGGTCTTAGCCGACCCGAAATCCGCCTCGTCCGAAAGCTCGCGACGCGTGGGGACTCGCTCCAGCGACTGCGAGAGCTCGGTTTCCGCCCTCCGGAGACGGGCAAGATCGTTCAGGACGTTGGCGGGTACGCGAACCGATCGTGTCTGTGTCTCGAGCGCTTTGTGGATGTTCTGACGGATCCACCAGACCGCATACGTTATGAACTTGCAGTCTTTGTCTGGATCGAACTTCCGAGCTGCCGTCATCAGACCGAGGTTTCCCTCGTTGATCAGGTCCGGAAGGCTGAGGCCACGGTTCTGGAACCCCTTGGCGACGTGGATCACAAAGCGCAGGTTCGCGTTGACCAGTTTGTCACGGGCGAACTTGTCACCCTTTNTCATCCGCTTTACCAGCGACTTCTCCTCGTCAGATNTGAGCAAAGGATACCGTTCGACATCTCTATAATACGCTGCCAAAGCTGCTTCTTCTCCTCGACGCATAATACGGGCCCTCCCTCTTCAGACAGATTTCGGATGCTCCGAGAACGGATTTGGGTCGCTATCATAAGTCGTGATAGTCCTCGGGCGAGCGTAGAAAATGGTGCACATCCGTGCATTTGTCAATAAAAAAGTGCACGTATGTGCAGGTATTNGTATATNTGNAATAAAAACAGGNATTTATATATAAAAGGCGGGTGTGGGGGGAGGATGTGGTATGTAGGGAACAGCAAGAGTTGGAGAAACGGCTGGCCGGCAGGAGTGAGGCGGTAGGTGAGAGAACGAAGTGAGAGGTGGGTTTGCCCGATGTCTTCCCCGGACACCTTACACGTTGCCTCTCTACTCCAGATGCTCCAGATTGATGACGACGAAGTGGGCGCCCTGAGCATCCAAGGCGATCAAGAAGTTGCCGACTTTCGGGATGTGACGAGGTGGTTCCATAACCTTCTAGCCTAGATCTTCGATCCCGAGGCATTCCAGTCGGAGACGGTGAAATAGACGCTCCAGTTGGGTGGGACCTCACCCCAGTCAGGCTGGATCTTGAGCACGCTGCCGTTCTTGAAGTTGGTATACATCATTCCACCGCCCTTGTCGCTCGTCTCGCTGATCCGGCCGAACAGACTGTTTTAGAAGGCCTTGCTTCTCTCGACGTCCCTTGTGAGCAGCTCGTTCCAACAGAGCGCTCCCGATGGTGGGGAGAGACTACAAGTCCCGGTATCATGCAGGCCAACCACCGAGAGTTTGCGCGAGAAAACTCGCAAGCAACGCAAAGTGTTGCCCTACCACCCGTGAGTCCAATGGCCGCCGGTGGGGAACCAGATGAGGTCTACGACGGAGGAGACGGCGATTCCGGTGACGTAGCCGATGGGGAGGCCGATGAAGTAGGGAACGGCTTTGCGGTAGAGGCTGATGCCGCCCATTCGAAGAAGGAGAGACTTTGCGGCCCAGGTGAGGAAGATGGAGAAGGCGTAGACGCGAGGGCCGGTGGTATTCTGGAAGGCGACGCCGATAGGGTGGATGGGCCACCAGGTGACGCGGTTTCTGAGGACGACGAAAACTGTTGCCTCGAGGATGCCGAGCGTCCAGACAGCTATCTTGGCGGGATCGAAAGAGGTCGGCTTATCGCCAAGGATGTGCTTCGTCATGTTGTCGTAAAGGCGGACCGCGGCCGAGTTGGATCGGCCGGTAAAAGGTGCTGTATGCAGGTTCTGACCGCCCTCTGTGTATGCCAGGTAGACGACGCTCGTGAAGCAGGCGATCAGGCCAGCGCCAAACGCGAGAAAGGCGATCCAAACCACAAGTGGACGTGACCGGTCTCCAAGCAGTTGGAAGTGATGGGGAAGGGCGGGCCAGGACGGAATACGATCGTTCCCGAAGAACTGGCTCGAGTTGACCATCTCCACGCCCACGAAGTCACCGGGAAGCATGTTGCGGGTACCGACGAACTGCATGAGANCACCACTTCCCTTTCCGAAGACGGGCAGCAGGTGTGTGAAGCCCGATGCCGCCGTGAACTTCGCAACGGTCAGGTATGCGGTGTAGATCAGGGTGGTCTGGAGCAGCGCGATCCAGATCGACATTCCGACAGCCATCATCCATCCGACGATGAAGATGGTGGCGGCGACCAGGCCGAGTGCTGTCGTTCGGTAGGGGATCGATCCGTCGTTGTNGGGATGGTCCCGGCCGGANCGGATCGCGATCCATACGCGCCAGAGATGGCCGCGTGCGACAAGGAATGTCCAGAGGGCCAGCACGATCAGAGCACCGTGGCTTTCGAGCGCGACGATACCGGCTCCATCGACCTGCTGGTTTTTAAGTCCCACGGTGAACCCGACACGCTGCATCAGACCGAGCTTGAGGATGGCGACCAATCGGAAGAACCAGAGACTGAACAGGATGTCGAGATCACAGAAGTAGGTCAGTCCGACCACGGGCGGCATGATCCGGTGGTAGATCGGCGGAAAGTTGCGCGCCAACTCGATTGTTTTGCTCAGGTAGCCGCCATAGATGTTGATCCTTGGGAGCGTGTGGTTGAAGTAGCCGAGGATGTTCCAGAGAAAGACCCCGAAGACGGTGAAGAATCCAAACCAAAAAATCCTGTTCTTGAACAGCGCGNGGACACGACCCGGCTCATCGAAACCAGATGTCAGCTCGGTCGCGAACTGCGCCAGCGGATAGGTGAGTCGTTCAGCGTCCTCCCACTGACGTTGGAAGATCGCACACAGACACGTGCCCGCAGCGACGACGGCGAGCGAAATGGCCGTCCACCAGAAAAGCGGTCTGAACCAGTGTATCCAAGGGATGCTCTGCCCCGGTGCGAGCCCGTCATAGAAGGGGCGGATGACACCGGGGGCTCGTTCGGTATACATCCACCAGGGCAGGAGGTTGAAGATGACCGACTCCCAGCGGTTCTCGGGGGAGGCATAGAATGTCGGTACGCTGATGCTACTGACCAGGTATGCCGTCCATCCTTCCAGCGGAATGACGCCGGCGATCCAAGACATCGAGTAGATGACCAGCAGCTCGGTTGCGGTGAGCGCGTGCCGAGGTGCAAAGGCTTTCAGACCGATATTAAGGAAGATCCAAAGCGTGAAGGGCAGGAGCATCGCCATCGGATACTGCGACTTGACGAGCGAGGAGGAGCCCATCACCAGGCCGGCGTGGTTGGTGTAGGCGCCGAGCGCGATGACGGTCAGGAGACCGAGGGAGATGGCGCGGAGAGTTATGGGGGAACGATGCTGTGAGGCAGCCGGTGATGTCATGGGGACGGAGGACATAGAATCGAGAATCGGCAGCCGTTCAATTCTCGATTATGAAGGGCCACATGAGGTCGCTGTAGAGGCGATGACCGGCAGGTCCGTATTTGTGCTGGAATCGATCGCTGTGCCCGATCGCACTATAGATGCGTTGTGTGGCCGCCACGGCACGGTTGACTTCGGATAGCGGAAAGAGCCGATCCTCACGACCGTTCACAATGCACAGGGCCCGCGGCGCGATTAGGGCAGTCAGGTCCCAGATTTCGCCCCAGCGGCTTATTCCGGGAACGGCGTTGCAGTCACAATGGTGGATGTAGCCCGACTCACTGACAAACGGGGCGAAAGAGCAGCTCGGGACAGCGCAGGTCACGCGGTCGTCGCACGCTGCTGCGTAGAGCGTGATGACACCACCTCCGGAGTTTCCCATCACAAGGATGCGGCTCTCGTCGATGTCGTATATGCTCAGGGCCCATTCGATCAGACGCATCACGTCCCAGACGCGTTCGGCTGTCGCTGTTCGACCTGCAACGATCGCGTGCATGAACTGGCTGCGACAGGCCCGGCCTCCGTGACGGTCCCCTATGTCGGGGATACCGACGTCGCCGCTCGTACCCCGGGCGGCTGGGGCAATGGCGACGTATCCACGCCGGACAGCTTGGACGGCGATATCCCGGTCCTCTGTTCTGATACGTTCCTCGTGGTCATCGTCGTGCGCGAGTCCCACGGTCGTATCCATCCCGAACTTGTCGTGGCCGTGCGGCAGAATCGCAAGTGGATGTGCACCACCTGACTCCGGGAGCAGCAGCCAGAAAGGAACCGTGAAGCCGGGTTCGACTTCGATCTCTGCGCGTGTTCTCGTATAGCCATCCTGCTGCGCGGTATCCTCGAGATGTACCAGCGGTGTGTGGTCGCCAAGCTCTTCCTGCATTGTCTGAAGGCCTGTGAGCTGGAACAGGTCGTGACGGGCATCGATCTGCCATTCCGTGAGGTCATCGATCGTTTTAATCTGACAACTACGATGATGGCGCTTCGGAGCGTAGAGCGAGCGCAGGTATGTTGCGGTGGTGGCGTCGTAGGGTTCGGGCAATCGGAGGTCTCCTGTGGTGATCGACGCGCAATATGAGTTTGGCGTCCTGCGGCAGCAAGGGATAGATTGGGAGAGGTAGGAGGCAGTCGATATTTGTTAGTTGGTTGGAGTGGTAATTGTGCGAAGGAAGGTGGGGATAAGCGTGAGCGAACTACAGGAGATGCTGGATTTCGCGGTTGAGGCGGCTTGGCAGGCTGGACGGGTGACGCTAGGCCACTTTCAGACTGGCGTGGTGGTCGAGATGAAGGCGGATGACTCGCCAGTGACGGTCGCAGATCGGAATGCGGAGACGCTGCTTCGAGAGATGATCAAGAGCCGATATCCAGATGATGGGATCATCGGTGAGGAGCACGGGGAAGAGGAGGGTTCGAGCGGACGGAAGTGGATCATCGATCCGATCGACGGGACTAAGGCTTTTGTGGCAGGCGTCCCGCTGTATGGTAACCTGATCGGTGTNGAGATCGATGGCGAAGCGACGATCGGGGTGGTGAATCTGCCGGGCCTGAATGAGATGACCTACGCAGCCAAGGGACTCGGTTGCTGGTGGAACGGGAAGCGGTGCCAGGTGTCGAATACCGATCGGATCGAAGATGCGCTCGTGATCGTGACAGAGCATAAGTCATTCGCTAAGCACAAGCCTGGAAAGGTGGACNAACTAATCGAACGTGCCCGACTGGTAAGAGGTTGGGGAGACTGCTACGGATACGTNATGGTGGCTACGGGGCGAGCGGATGTGATGCTCGATCCGATCATGGCTGTGTGGGATTCAGCCGCTCTGCAACCGATCGTGGAAGAGGCTGGGGGTACGTTCACGGACTGGAAGGGAAGCGCGACGATCTGGGGAGAAGAGGCGGTAGCGACGAATGGAGTGTTGTTCGATGATGTGATGGCGTCGATAGGTTAGAAGAAACGAGCCATTAGTTTGCGGATGTTAGCTGGCAGGTGAAATAGAGATATTGCACGATTGGGGCGAGGCATGTTTCGGTTTACTGAGCAGTTTGTGGCGCTGGATTACGAGGGTCTGACATACAATCCGTGCGATGATGTGATCTTCCCAAGTGTCATTCGGGTGGATGATAAGCTGAAGGATCCGAAGGCGAAGTACTACATGTATTTTGCGCCGCATAACGCGCCGGGCGGGATCTGTCTGGTGTGTTCGGATGATCTGACTGGCCCGTGGACTGAGATCGACGGGAATCCGCTGATCGAAAAGGACTGGCTGCCCCACTACGAGGTGAGCCATATCTCGAGTCCACACGCGATCTGGCGTCCAGACCTCGAAGAGCTTTGGCTGTACTACCACGGGGAGAACACGACGACGCGTTGGGCCCGATCGAAGGACGGAGTGTCCTTCACCTACGGTGGTGAAGCCGTCCAGNCGCCTGAGATGGCTGAGATGTCGGGTGCATCGTATGCGCGTGTGTTCGACAGCCCATTTGAAGGGACGCCACGGTTTCTGATGGTTATACTCCTGTTCAAGTATGCCGAGGGAACCTGGGAACGATTTGAGAAGTTTGGTCTCTACGGCGCGTGGTCCGATGATGGTGAGGTTTGGGATCTCTGCAATAAACCGATCGCGAGCCTGGACGATTTCGGACCCAGCTCGTTCGTATGCTCTCCCTTCGTCTGGTCGCGAAAGGGACGCACCTTTTTGATCTTCCACCTCGACGAGGTGACAGATGCAGCTGTGGGGCGGAATTTGACGAGCGTGTGCGGTTTAGAGATCAACGCAAATCTGGGGGCAGTGAGCGAGTCCTTTACGGTCTGCGACCGTGCGTTCTTTGGTGAAGGGAATCAGCGGTTTGCGGATNCTTGTCTGGTCGAGGAAGATGGCGCGGTGTTCCTGTTTGGGGCGATTGGGCCGAGGTTGAATCAGAGGATCGGTTGTGCGGTGGGGACCTGGTACGGCGATGGACGGATCGAGCCTAAAGGTGGTTAGGCTATGTGAAGGAAGACCCGTCGACCAGGGAAGAAGAGATCGTCAGGATGCATCCGGAGAGTAGGCTGCCGATTCGTGAGGTCTAGGACAAGGCCTGGGGTGCGGTCTGCGATTTAGTTGGCGGTGAGGATCGGATCGATTCGCGTGAGTACAAGGTAGAGGGGCACTTCGGTCAGTTCAGCTCGCTGAACTAACCGAAGTCATTTGTCTTGAACTTCAACAAGGGTGCTGAAGCACCCTTGGGAGACGCCTTCAGCGTATATGGGATGGTGGCACCAGGCCGGGGNCTTCCTGATCCTGCACCCTTTATGCTGCACTCCTCTTCAGCCAATCTGTCGGGCAGACCCAGATGGATGACGAATCCTCCCGTCGTCCTGAAGAAGCCGATAAACCCGAACCGTATGGATGGGAACGATTTCTCGCTTCTGGAACGAGCGACGTTAGGAGCATTGGGTGTCGAACGGTATGACTTTCAGCCTACTGCGCCGTATGAAGCCTACTGGGAGCCGTTAGGCTGATCTTGATGTCTATGTTCTGGTCTGTTACAAGGTTATCGTGGATTCGTCAGCGTATATTTCGCCACAGCCAGCGAAGGGTCTCGGGCAGGCTGGTTCCCCCGTGTAGTCCTGTGTGTTTACCCTCGCCCCCCACGAACTTGTAGTCATACTCCATAAACTCCAGCGCACTCTCCATCTGCAGATTAGAGAGCCACCAGTCTCCGTGTTCCTTATTCAGGTCGTTCTTGCCGTCCTGCAGAAAGACACGGATCGGCTTGCGCTCGGACTTTCGGATAATGGCTGGGTAGACGTGCCCTCCGCGGATGTTCACGAAGCTTCCGATGTGGCTGACGACCTTGCGGAATGCGTCGGGGCGTTCCCAAGCGACGGTGAACGCGCAGATCCCGCCTGAGCTAGCCCCGGCGATGGCGCGTTGCTCCGGGTCGTCGGTGAGGTTATGGGTCTTCGCCACTTCCGGTAGGATCTCCTTGATCAGGAAACGTGCGTAGGTATCGCCAAGCGAGTCGTATTCGACGCTTCGGTTGTTTTTTAGTCCCTTGTCCTCGGGCAACTCGTCACCCAGATGGCCGGGGTCAATGAAGATGCCGACGGTTACGGGCATCTCACCCTTGTGGATCAGGTTGTCGAAGACGACGGGGNCCCGGTAGGCACCTTCGTCTGTGATCGCGCCCCCGCCGTCCTGCCAGACCATGACGCTGGCGGGTTTGGAACCGTCATATAGCGCGGGGGTGTAGACCCAGTATTTTCGGATCGTTCCCTCGAAGATTTGGCTCTTCCAGACGTGTTCTGTCAGTTTACCTCGCGGGACATCAGGCTGGCGGAAGGAGTCGGNTAAGTACTCGTAAAGACCGGAGTCGTCGCGGTCTTTGTCTCGTGTTCGTCGTGATGGCATGGTCAGAATCCTTAACGGAGAAGACGCGGCGAGCGCAGAGAGGAAATAGGTGAGGCTGCGCTCGTCAGGGACAAGGCGATGTGAATGTGGTACCGTTCTCAAGCGGAGACGGTCAGTAATGTATTTTCCGATGCCTGCGCCGGAGGTCATCGGATCCCGGAGCTTTATGTGCTATTGCGGCGTGGTAAGGTGATCCGGGTTGGCCGTCGGTAGCCCGAGCTTCAGGTCCCCTTCCGCGGATTTTGCCCACGGCGTTCATCGCGATCTCTTCGGTGAAATCGACCCTTAGAGGGCGAAAATGGCTTTGTGCGAGATGCCGCAGGTGTATGATTCGTCCATAAAGCCGCCGACGAACTGAGCGGTCCTACCGGCTGGTGAGGTGCCCTCATACCACTTTGTGAATGACTCGTTGAATTCGCCGAGCCAGGCGCGACTTCCTTCGGTTGTGTCTCTTGCGACAATGTAAGCATTGTTGAAGATCCCATTTTCTTTCAGTCCGGTTCCGCCGGCTTCTTTGATCCGATCGTCAATCTGGCCGAGGATCGTTCCAGCATCTTGTCCGCCAAATCCGCTAACCATAACCTCGCGGACACCCGATCGATCGACGGCAGACCATGTTGAGAAGCCGTCGACGATCTCGCCCGAGCGCGTTACGGAGACGTCCTTCCCTGCGATCACACGAGGCTGCGGCTCCACGATGCCGTCGAGGTTCGGTATACGAGACACGGGATAGATCTTGCCGGCAGGTAGGTTGTCGCCGAAGTAGTCTGCCATCACGGCTTTTAGGGTGGCGACCCTTGACCAAGTTTCTGGCAGGTTGTCGTCGACGGCGACTAGGATCTCCATCCACATCGTGTTGGATTTGAAGTCGACGCCTTTTTCAGCGAAGGGCTTCTCATACTGTTCGATTAGGACAAACTCCATCTCTTGCTTCAGGTCGTCGCCCAGTGAGGTGACCTCCTTGCCAGCGGCGTTCTTGTGCATTACCGACGCGCCGCTGGGTTGATAATCTTGCCACTCTCCGTAGTCGATCACGCCTTCGCCGATCCCGACGCCCTCGCCCCTTACGGCTTTAATCTGGATCTCGAAAAGCGCAGCGGGATCCGGAAATCCTTCAGGATGGGTGAAACGTGCCATCCTGTTCGAGCGAAGCGGCTGGCCTGTGACTGAGTCGATCATCGGACCGTAGACCTTGTTGAAGGCGTTCTTGTAGGCATCGCAAGCGTTGTAGCCACCTTCCGGGGTCGTCCACAACACGTCGGTCTTGTAGACGTCTCCCCAGTTCGCGCCCCCCTTGAGCAAACCTGGGTTGAGGTTGTGGATGGTGCCGAACCATTCAGATCCGAGCTCGCCCGCATACTGTGTGCCGACGTTTCCGCTTGGTTCCACGTGGTGAACGACGGACTCATCGTCGTAGGTGATGACTGTCTGGGTTGTGCCGGAGAAGATGCCGATTGGGTTGTAACGAATGATGTTTACGGATGCCATGGAAACCTCACGGTAAATTGTCATAGGTCAAATGGAAAGCGTTTGTGCCGGCCTCTGAATAATCGGGGTTTTAACGGCCGGTCTGCACAAGGAAACGGCGGTTATGCTCTAGATTCGATCTCTTTCATGAAAGCGATATTGTCCCTGACTTTTTCCTCCTGGGAGGCTTCGCTTGAGAAGTCTTCGAAGCTTAGCCAGCCGTCGTAGCCCACGGACTTGAGTGATCTGATCAGAAACTCGAAGTCTACGCAGCCGTCGCGCATCGGGGCGGGCTCGTTCTTCCAGATACGGGTGAAGGGAGGCTCGCCGGGATGCGGAATCCAGCGGCCGTTCTTGATGTGTACGTGCGCAAGGTAGGGGCCCAGTATTTCGAAGACCATCTGGTAGTGTTCGTATCCCTCGTGGACCATGTTCCCTGCGTCGTGGATGATGCCGACGAAGTCCGGAGAGAAGTTAGAAGCCAGCTGAAACGCCAGACTGGCGGAGGTGGTGATGTTGCCAGGATGCGTTTCTATAACTGCTTTGATGCCGAACTGCTTCGAGAGTTGCTGGATGCGGCCGAAATGCCCGATGCACTCCTCGAAGAGTTCCGGATAGGGTCGATTACCATCATAGCCAAGCGAGTTCACACGCAATGAGTGAGCACCTAGGATCTTCGCGACCTGCATCATACGGGCGACATCGTCGTATTGGTCGCAGGGGAGGTATGTGCCAAGGCTGGCAGCGCTGATGTCGAGCTCGTCCATCATTGTTCGGATCTCCTGGAACTGTTGATCATTCCACGAGGCCTGAAGCGTGGTCCGGTTGCCCTTCCAGTAGCCGGGTGTGCTTGTGTTGCCGTCATCGTTCGTGACGCGCCACTCGACGCCCGTGTAGCCGGCAGACTTGAGCTGCTCAAGTGTTTCGCGTGGTGAGGTTTCGGGTTGTCCGACGGTAAAACAGGCGTATTCCATGTTGTCCTTTTAGTAGCGACCCGTAGGGCTGCTTATACAGATGGGTGGTTTAGCCGTTGCCTTCCATAATGGCGCGGGCCTGAGCGAGTGACTCCGGGTTGCCGATGTCGAGGATATTTCCCTCGATCTTGTGTGCGTAGACCGGGAACCGTGTGTAGATCCACTCGACGATTTGACCGGGTGAGTCTCCTGTGACGCCAGGCTTGTCCTTCCCGTGTTCCAGATACTTCGGAATCCACTTGAGCGACGCTTTTGGATAGATGTAGATCGGTGGGACAACCCAGTTCGATTTCGGGATTTCAGGCTTTTCGATGAAGTCTACGAGTTGGTCATTCCCATCGAGAATTGCGTTGCCTCGCTTCTTCAGGTCCTCAACGTCTAATTCGTGTCGCACGGTGATGTGAAACTCACAATTCCGTTTCCACGTCTTGACAACATTATTCAGGGAAAATTGCAGAATGTTGTCCGATGCTGTGACGAGGATGTCGTCNTCGATCCCCGCCTGGTCGATCACGAACTGCAGGTCCGGGATGGCTCCGAGTCGATCCTCAGCTGATGTGGTGCCATCGTCGTGGATCGTGATCGGTAATCCGCTGTCTGCCCGGTTCTCCGCCTTTGTCTGATCACCGAGCGCCGTCAGCCAATCCTGAAAGTGACCCGCGAATCGATTGTTCGTGACCAAGTGCACGTGGTCGATGTCGGGTATGTCGCGGATCTGGTCGATCAGGTGATCGAGGATCGTACGGCCTCCGACTTCGAGCAATGGCTTCGGGAAGTTTCTTGTGAGCGGGTAGAGCCGGGTCGCGTAGCCGGCTGCAAGTATGACGCATTTCATGGGATCGAGAATCGATTATTATTGATGGAAGATTGAAAGACTCCGGTCGTCATTTGGTCAGGATTTTTCGGTCAGGATGTCCAGAGCGCCGCTGTCCGGTTGGCCAACAAGCTGCACGACATCGCTCTCATCCAATCTGACGATTTTTAGCTGTCTGTNATTTGGGCTCCGTCGGCCGGGTGGCAGATCAGAACACCGTCGGATTGCGCGGCGCGGTCGGGCTGCCTTTCTCTGTATCGTGACACGACGTGCTCGGCAGCCGACTCAGCCTTGTCCCGCTCGACAAGAGCGATACTGCAGCCTCTGAACCCGCCCCCGCTGAATCTTGCCCCGTAGACACCATCTGTCTCGACGAGGATGTCGTACAGGTCGATTAAAGGTTCTGAGCCGCTTTCGTAGTTGACGATCGAACTCTTTCCGGACTCCGACATGAGGTTTCCGAACCTGGCCAGATCGCCCGCTCTCCACGCATCGATCCCACTTGCGACGCGCTCTGACTCGGAGAAAAAGTGCTCGGCGCGCTTGGCCGAATTTTCCGAAAGCTCGTCGCGATGCGCCCGATACTCGTTATGAGTGATGTTTCCTAGGAGGGGCACTTCGTCCGGGCGACCGACCGATGAAAGCAGAACGGTAGCCGCCTCACGGCATTCGTCGACGCGTGTGTTGTATCCCGTCGAGACGAGCGCATCCTTGACACCCGAGTAGGCCACGAGGATTGAGAATACTGGCATCGCATCCGACTGCGGGACGACCTCGTGAGTCACTGTTTTGCAGTCGATGACCGTGAGGTTCCTTTTGCGGGAAAGGATGATCGCCGACTGGTCTAGGATACCGTTTTGCAGGCCGAGATACTCGTTCTCGATCAAACGATCGAGCTCGATGTTCTCGTCAGGTGTGACCGTGATCCCGTTGGTAGCTTCGAAGGCGAGCAGGTAGGCGACACCGATCGCTGCAGAGGAGCTGAGACCGCCCTCGGTGACCTGTCCGGTCGTGTAGCCAACGATGCCCTGAGTCACGTTGTGGCCAGACGATCGGAGGGCTTCGACCGCGCCGCAGGCGTAGTTAGCCCACGATGTGGCGTCCCTAGGTGGAACCTTATTGAGTGAGAAGGAGACCTCACCGNCGAAGATTTCGCTCGAGAGCTTCACGTCGTCTGAGTTCGACGGTGCAAACGCAAGGTAGGCGGCTCGGTCGATCGCCATTGCGGTGACGGGTCCGAGCTGATGATCGATGTGCGCTCCCATTGGACAAATCCGGTAAGGTGATCGCACTACACGGACCGAATCGGTGGTGACTCCGTAGCGGGATACGACTTCAGACTTTAACTTGTCGATGTTCAAGAGTGATGGGACCGAGAAGCGAGCCACGGAGAACGCGGATGGGCTGATCCCAACACGGTCTCGGATCGTGAGCTCGGTGGATCGAAATAGTCGGTGCTTGCGGCTCGGAAAGATAGGGGGGTGGGAAACGGTGATCAAGGGAATCGTATAGAATGACTAGTGTCCGAGATCTGAGAGAACAGCTGCGAGTCAAGTGGCCGGTGATCGACTGTCACGTGCATCCCCTNGATTGTTTCGGGGTATATGATGTNGAGACGCCTGAGGAGGATGCGAAAAAGCTGGTGACGTCGGCACGGCGGTCGGGGATCACGAAGATGATCCTGTTTTCGCTGTATCGGTCAACNCCACGCGAGCCGACGATGGAACAGTGTCGGGAGGCGAATGACTGGGCACTTGCGATGCGGGACTTGTTCCCGGATGTGATACTGCCGTTTTGCTATGTGAACCC
Organism: Gemmatimonadota bacterium; assembly: GCA_002714465.1. Next base: position 46,194 of record PAXL01000032.1, read on the forward strand.
GATGTATCCCAGCCAGTCGGTCGAGGAGATCAAGCGGTGCGTGGGCGAGGGCAAGATGTGTGGGGTGAAGCTCTGGGTCGCGAGACGTGCGACCGATAAAGGCCTGGATCCGATCGTGGCGAAGGCGGTGGAATTGGGAGTGCCGTTGCTTCAGCACGCCTGGATCAAGACGACAGGGAACCTCGAAGGTGAGTCGTTCCCAAAAGACGTGGCGGATCTGGGTCGACGCCATCCCGACGCGAACATCATTATGGCGCATCTGAACGGTGTCGGTCTCCGAGGTATCGAGGACATCGTCCAAGTGGAGAACATCCTGGTCGATGTGTCGGGTGGGGATCCTGAGGCGAATATTGTGGACATCGCCGTCGATCGGCTCGGACACGAGCGTGTCGTCTACGGTTCGGATGCACCGATTCGTCACTTTTCTGTGACGATGAACAAGGTGCTCGGAAGCACGCTGACCGACGACCAGAAACGCGACATCCTCTGGNATAACGTTGCCCGGATCCTGCCCGACTGGCTGGATCTCGACCCGGAGAAGGAGGTCAGTTGATGACTGTAGTCGATGTTTCGGCCTTCACGGGTGCCTGGCCCAGTCATCCGGTCAACGGACGTCTGGACCAAGTGGTGGAGAGTTTGAAGAAGGTCGGTGTGGATCGGGTAATGTGCTCGCCGCTCGATGCCGTCTGGTGCCGGAATCCTCACTTGTATAACGCGTCGCTTTACCTGGCGTGCGAGGAACGACCCGAACTGCTGGCCGTACCGATCATGGACCCGACAGTTGATACGTGGCTATCGGAGCTCGATGAAGCGGTTTCTGCAGATGCGCAGGCAATCCGCGTGCTCCCGAACTACCACCAGTTCGACGTTTCAGGAATGACGNCCTTCTGGGATGCCGTCAGCGAGAGCGGTCTCGTGACGATCATTCAGACCCGGATGGAAGATCCGCGGCGGCAGCACCCTTTGTCCGTGGTCGAGGATGTTTCTGTCGGGGACATCCTGGNGCTGGCCGATCGCCGCGCGGATATCCGGTTTATCCTCGGTGGTGCACGGTCGGGCGAGATTCGCGCAGCTGCACCGGCTTTGCTCGAAAGGCCAAACCTGTTTGCGGATGTCTCGCAGGCGGATGGTCTGGATGCGGTCAAGCTGCTGGTCGACGAGGGGCTGGTAGAAAAGTTGCTGTTCGGGTCTCATTCACCCCTGTTCATTCCTGAAGCGGCGGTGGCGAGGGTGGTGACGGATCTGGGGGATGAGGAGGTGAAACTCGTACTCGGAGGGAACGCTGGAAAGCTGTTCAGGGTCAAGTGACTTCTGTGTGTTCGAGCAGGATCGAGCTCGCTAGGCCTGTCGGTGCAGGNCTACTCGAAGACACGGCGCTTGGGACGTANNATCCAAATTCTTGCACTGCACCCGCTTCTACTAAATCAGTCTGCAGTATTCGACTAAACTCGGCGCCAAGACTGAAAGGGATTCTTTGATACAAAAACTCTATTCCTCATCAGGCACGTGATGATATCTCTAGGACTAATCGGATGTGGAACGCATTGTCGTGGCAACCACGCTCCAGCGCTCTCGCAGTACGCACAGGATCACCCGGACCGACTTAGGCTTGCGGCGGTTTGTGATCTAGACAGGGGGAAGGCGGAGCAGTTCGCGTCGGCCTGTGGNTTCGGCGCCGCTTACGCCGACTATGTCGAGATGCTTGAGGCGGAGATTCTGGACGGGGTGGTGGTGGTGATGCCGATCGAGTTGACGGCTGGGTTGGCGATCGATCTGATGAAGCGTGGGGTGCCAACGACGGTCGAGAAGCCGATGGGATACACNCTCGATGAGGTCCGAGAGATCGTGAAGATTGCCGAGGAGACGGGGACTGCAAACATGGTTTCTGTGAACAGGCGGTTCGAGCCTGTGATCCGACTCGGAGTCNACTGGGTAAGGGAACAGGGACCGATTCGGTATGTGAGGGCGTCGATTCTGCGGCACGGCCGACGGGAAGACTTCTTTGTGTCTGGAACGGCGATCCACCCGATCGATACGCTTAGGGAAATCGGTGGTAACTTCGCGGGATACGATCTGAAGACGATGGATGGAGAGACGCCGTGGTATCACGTGGACTTCACTTATGAGACCGGTGCGTTGGCGACGCTCGATATTCTGCCGTCGGACGGAAGCGTCGAAGAGGGATACGAGATCTACGGCGAGAACTACAGGGTCGATATCCGTGTAGAAGGCTCGGCGGACCCGCACTTGCTCTGCTGGAAGGAGAACGAGCTTGTTCTGGAGAAGAGACCGGCGCCAGATGAGCCTCCATACGTCAGGCTAGGGCCCTATGCGGAGACTCACGAGTTCGTGACGGCTTTGGCGGAAGGGCGACCGCCCTGGCCATCAGTTGGTGAGGTGTTTCCTTCGGTGGAAGTGGCCTACACGCTTGACCCGAGCAAGTATGCATAGAAGAGGCGCTCCCTCACTATAGGAGAGAGCGCCTCTTCCTTTTCAGTCAAACAGCTGATTAGCCGTTCTTTTTCGTCACGTTCGACGCCTGGAGGCCCTTCGGGCCCTCAGTGATTTCGAACTCGACAGCCTCGCCTTCGACCAGCGACTTGAAACCATCCGACTGGATCGCGGAGAAGTGGACGAAGACGTCTTCACCACCATCCTGCTCGATGAAGCCAAACCCCTTGCTGTCGTTGAACCACTTAACGGTGCCTTCTGCCAAACTATTTCACCACCCTTCGATGCGGTAAATCTGTAACAAATTCAGCTGCAGACAGAAGAGCATAAAAAAAGGGCAAGAATCANTGTGCTCTGATCCTTGCCAAACCGTCTTTAACCAGGCTGATTGTAACAGGAAACAGAATCTACTATGGCGCTCTCNAGTCAAAAATACTTCAGGTTTTATTCTGCGTCAAGAAAGATTTTCTAATTATTTGTAGCCTANTGTTTTTGAAAGCTTTGTGANGGATTTTTTAGGGCGNGAGAGGTTTAANATAGTAGGGGATCAAGGCGGGGATCGCCGGATTGTGGCGATGTGTGGACTCGATGATATGAGGCCCTTGGGCATCCTCCAGTTGCGAACTTGGACGCAAACTAAGAAGGAGGACGGATGAACAGGATCAGAGTCGGGAAGGGAATCGGAGATGTGTCGACCGAGACGCTGAAGTTCTTCAAGCAGATCGGTGTCGAGGATGTGCATATGCCGACACGTTGGAATGAGCGTTCGGGATCGACACCTACGGTTCGACCGCACGTGCCCCCGGCGGCGATCGGACCGGCGGGGCTAGTCGGAAAGCCTTGGGATCTCGATGAGCTCAAGCGGATTAAGGACCGGATCTCTGAGCACGGACTTGAGGCCACAGTTGCAGAGCTCGGTCTGTCAGGAAACCTGCTGATGGGGCTTGAGGGACGCGAAGCCGACGCGGATGTGTTGCGCTCGAGGATCGAGATGGCGGGTCAGGTCGGTATAGACGTCCTCAACTACAGCTTTACTGCGCTCAGAGCATCGGAAGGATACGGGTCAATGGATGATGGGGGCCGAGGAGAGGCCGACCTGCGGGACTTCGACTACGACCGGATCAAGGATCTGCCGCCATACGAGTCGGTTGGTACGATCTCGCTGTCGCAGATGTGGGACAACCTTCACTGGTTTCTTGAGGCTTTGATACCTACGGCGGAATCTGCAGGCGTGAAGCTGGCGGCCCATCCGAACGATCCACCCGTGCCGGTGTATCGCGGTGTAGCGCAACCGCTCGGTGACTATGAGGGGTGGAAGAAGTTGATCGACCTAGTGGACAGCCCCGCGAACACACTCTTCTTCGATACGGGTGTGACGACAGAGCTTGGTGACTGCGCCGTGCAAGCGATCCGATACTTCGGATCGCGTAAACGAATCGGGACGGTGCACTTTCGAAATGTGAAAGTGATCACACCCCGATACAAGTATGTCGAGACGTTCCACGACGACGGAGACGCGGACCTGAACGCCTGCATGCGCGCGTTCTTCGACGTCGGATACGAGGGGCAGATCGATCCAGATCACACACCCGGGATCATCAATGACAATAATAGTACGGGAGTGGGTTGGGCGTTCGCGATTGGACAGATCGTGGCGATGAGGAATGAAGGGATCGTCAGGGAGTAGGGTGGGGAAGCGTGGGATCCGCGCGGCCCTCACTACGGCCCCCCACGAGTTCTAAAGACTGGTGAGTTTTAGGATACCACTTCGTTGAATATTCCGGTCTTCTTTCGGATTCTGTGTCGCTAGGTCTTGACCTTTCCCGACGAGATGCCGACTAGATTCGCGATTTCCTAGTTGCTGAGGCCGTCGCCGGTTCCGGAAAGCGTGGGCAAATAGCCCCCTCTCAATTCACGATTCTAGCCTAAGAAGCCCCTGTTTCCCGCCTACTCTTGGACCCAGGTTCCGCCCTCCACGACGGGCGATTTCGTCATACCTGCCCCGTCGACCCGGACCTCACCGTCTTTCCAGTGAACCGTGCCCGTGACGATTCGGGGAATCGTAACGTTTCCTTCACGTAGGGTCAGCACCAGTTCGGATGCGGTCGGACCGTGGTATCCGGCGACCCATTCGTTCCTGTTGTCGAATGCGACAAGCCATACTGGCCCATCTGCGGCAACCGTTGCACCCGCTACCTCTGCGCGGCCATCCGACGACTGCGAGGTGAGCGGTGAATCCAGCATCGGGAACCCCAGATCTCCCGATTCGGTCCATCTGCGGTTAAGTGTCCACGACATCAGGTCCACCTCGATCCCAACGGCGCTTCCCTCTCGCTCATATTGAATGGACCAGACCCGCTCGGATTCCCCGTCGCTGACGAAGGGGGCGTCGCAAGTGTCGGACAGGGTTCCGCCCGCAACCTTAGCGGCAAAGTTCTCAATCCGATCGTAGTCGGAACGCTCTGCCATCTCGAGATAGACACCATTCTGCGGATAGCCCTGGAAGAATGGACCGCCCGCACCCATTTCCCAGAATGACTTCTCGGATCCCAAGTAATTGTAAACGTCTAGAACCAGGTCTCCAGATCGCTCGACAAGCCGGACGGGCGTATCACGCCCCATGTCGGTCCGCGTGAGTGGGAGAATCGCGAAGAGTGCGTTACCACTGGCCACGGTTATCATCTTTCCCTGTGGGACGTCGGCCGGGAGGTCGGCTACTGGCTCCTGCCCGACCAAAATCGTGTCGATCCTGTCGCGCTCTGTCCAGATGTATGAGGATTTCGTGCTGCTGACAACGCCGAGTCTCTGTGGTGCATAGAGGCTGATCGCACGACTGCCGTTCTGGACGCCGCAGAACTGGCCTTCGTCGATCAGGTTTCGCGATTTGGTCCGGTCGGTTGCGTGGTAGAAGTCACCTAGCCATTTGTCGTTCGTTAGGTAGCGAGAGAAGAAGACACCGGGCTTATCTGATCCAGACCGAACATAGTGGGACAGGATCGTGTTCGACTGTCCGCCATACCCGATCGAGGCGACCCCCATTGAGAAGGACTTACTCATGTAGGTAGACAGTGTTGCCGATTCATCGACCGATGCGGTTTCCCTGATCTCATAGGGAAGGTTGACTGGGTCCATAAGGTTCTCGACCCAGCTCGGAAGAGATCCACCGTCGATCCATCTCCGCACGTCGTTGATCTCCGGCGCACCCTCGCATACCACGGTCGGGTGGTAAGCTCGGGAATGCGGACCCGCCCATCGCCCGGTAGTCGGATGGATGTGCTGTCCGACGGTGATACCGATCCTGGATGCAAAGGTTCTCGCGCGGACACGGCTTTCCTCGTTCTGGAGATACGACGTCAGGATCCCGAGTGCGTTCACACAAACTCGCGTGTAGGTCGGGCTGTTGTATTCGCGAGGTGTTCCGCTTCTATCCGTATAGGCGATCCACTCAGTGAGCTTGTCGTAGCCGCGCTGTGCGAGCGTCGAGTCACCGAGAAGCTCTCCTCCCAGACAGGTGTTCAGGATGTCGAGCATCGTGATGTTCGAATAGGATACGCGCACGTCCAAGCGGGCGATCTCGGCGAGCCCGATCCGAATGGCCTCGAGAACACTCTGTCTCGTTGCGTTTTCGAGGCGATCCTGATGGTCGATCATCATCGGGATGAGCGATTCTAGGCAGAATTCAACGGCATTAAGGTCCCCGACAACGTCGTCTTCTGCCATCCAGAAGAAGTTCCCGTGATGCGGGTCGTTTGTTCGCTTTTCCTGGCAGGTCAGCGTTGCCGCGAGAACCTGGTGGGCGAGCTCGACATCTTCCACGTGGCCGGAGGCGAGGAGATTGCGACCCAGGCGTGCCCCGGCTCTCGATTCGTGGAAGTTTCCGTTTTCGGTGGTCTTGTAGAGAAGGTGTGTCTCAGGGTTGTAGTTCTCGGGCAGTTCGAGGCGCTCTGGCATAATCGGTCCTGTTCAGGCTAAGGGATGGTCGATCTTGTCGGAAGGTCAGCTCGTGATCATGGAGACCAGCTTGCCACCATCGATTTGCGGCTTTCCCTTGACCGTGGCCGCCTCGATAGAGACTTCGCCGTTGTCCCACACAATCGTACCGGCGGCGAACCCCTTCAGGTTGACTTCCCCGTCGGGCACCGTCAGTGTGAGCGGCTTGGGGGTCGTCCCGTGGTAGCCGGCGACCCAGTAGCGTTTTTTTCTCGCAGCAAACAGCCAGGCAGCCTGCTTTCCGCAATCGAGCTCGGCCGGTCCGATCTCGACGTGACCTGATCTGTTCCCCCGGGCGAAGGGGGAATCGAGCGGGGGGAAGGTGTCCTTACCTCGGTCTGTCCAACGGCGCTTTAGCTTCCATTTCATCAGATCCACTTCGATGCCGACTTCCAGCTGGTCGCGTCGGTAGGTGACCCGCCAAATACGCTCCTTCCCTTCATCGTATGTGAACGGCGGATCACTGACGTCGAGAAGCTCCCCCTGAGAGACAAGCTGACAGAAGGCAGCGGCATCGGCGTTCTCCGACCGATCCGCCAGTTCTAGGTAGAAGCCACACTGCGGCAGGCCCTGGAAGAACGACCCCGGAAGCGCCTGCTCCCAGAAGGTTTTTGTCGGGCCTTTGTAGTTGTGCATCTCGAAGAGCAGGTTGCCGTGACGCTTGATCAGCCGAATCGGCGCATCAACACCGAGGTCCTGAATCGTGAGTGGGCGGACCGCAAAGAGTACGTCACCCGTGGCGATTACGATCGTCGCATCCCTGGAAACGTCGCAGGGCAGGCTGGTGACTCGAGTGTCGTCGACCCAGATCTCGTCGATGAGGTCGGCCCGATCCCAGATCAGAGCGGCCTTGGCGCTGCTACATCGATTCCAGCCGTCAACGCCAAAGTCTCCGGAACCGGGTGCGCGCGGTGCATACAGACCGATTGCACGAGGCCCATCCTGGACGCCGTGGAAACGGCCCTCTTCTGCGAGCAGGCTTGCCGAACGTGAGGGGGTCTGCCGGTAGTCGCCGACCCAGTGGTCGTCGGTTAGGTATCGTGTCAGGAAAATCCCTGTCGGCTGGTCATCCGGACGCGTGTAATGGGCGATGCATACGTTCGACTGGAGTGCGATGAACCGGTTGGACTGTGCCGTCAGTTCCTGAGAGGCTATTCCAAAGTCGAAGACGGGACTGTGGTAACTCGAGATGGCGACCTTGTCCTTCGCGTTTGCGGTTTCGTTCACCCTGAAGTGGCTTGGTCGAATGTCTAGGACCGTGTTCAGCCAAGATGGCAATACGCCCTTGCTGATCCATTGACGCACTAGATTGTGCTCGTCCTTCGTGCCGGCGAACTGTCCGGAGGGCTGAAGTGCCTGCGTTCCCAACACCTGGTCGAGGTATGCGCGACTATATGGGCCAGCCCATCGACCGGTGGTCGTCGAGATGTGGAGTGCGATGCTGAGTCCNAGCCTGCCCTGATAGACNTTTGCGCGATGTCGGGTTGGCTGATGCNCGACGAGCCTGATCAGCCNGTCCAGCACGNGGATGGCGACACNCGCGTAGCCNGGGCTGTTGAACTCGGTCGGGATTCCGGAGCGATCGGTGTGACGCATCCAGNTGACGAGTTTGTCGTAGCCACGCTTGGCGATTTTCTTATCTCCGAGCAACTCACCGCCCAGGCAGGTGTTAGTGATGTCCTTGAGTACGATGTTGGTGTAGTCGACGTGAACATCGATTCGAGCGATCTCTTCAAGACCCAGCCGAATGGCATCGCGCAGTTCTTCCTGCAGGTCGCCAGAAAGTCGATCCTGCCACTGGATCATCAACGGAATCAGGTTGAAGAGGATGAACTGTACCGCGTTCAAATCCTCGACCGCTTCGTCCTCCCGCTCCCACAGGAAGTTGCCGAGATGTGGGTCACCGCTTCGGGTTTCCTGACAACTGATCACGGCACGAAGCGTGCGTTCGGCCTGCGTCAGGTCTTCGGGTGTTCCACTTTCGAGGAGATTGTAGGCCAATACCACTGCGGGAATCGGAGCGTGATACTGTTTCCCGTCGACTTCACGGGCGATCATACCNGTTTCGGGGTTGAATCCCGGCGGTAATTCAATCGGCATAGATTAGTGTGCCTTTCTGTTTTCGTTCTCTCAACGGCTAAGTCGAATGCCAAATTGCAGAACAGCAGATTATTGAACCGGCTTTCGCGCGCGACACAGACAGCAGGATTCGATGTTACATATTCCTCACCTAACGAGAGTGCCTCCCGTTGCGGTTATCGGTGAGACGTTAGTAGTGAGCATGGCCAGAAATGTGTGTAAAAAAGGTCAGATAAGAAGTGTCAGTCGGGTTGAAATAGATTAAATTCGAAACTTTGTGCAACCGGAAAGCAGAGGATCTAAATGCTGAAAACTCTTGCCTCAGAGAAGAAGGTTGTGCCCGACACCATTACGGGTCGGGAGGTCTGGCAGATGACTTCAGGAGAACCGAAGAGTGTCAGCTGCTACCAGGAAGTGGAAGCCTTCACGGATGATGAGCGGTTCGTTGTGTTTTCGTCGGATCGGTCCGGGACTTTTCAGCTGTATCGGGCGGAGCTCGAGTCAGGAGAGATTGCCCAATTGAGTGAAATCGATGAGTTTCGATCGATTTCGTTCGGGATGTCCCGCAACGGGCGAGAGGCGATCTACACGGCGGGATGGCGTGTGTATGCGGTCGACGTGGCGTCAGGCGATGATCGAGTACTTTTGGACTTCGAGGGGAAGATCCCGAGTCAGCCGTCGGGTGCTCCGGTCGCTCTGTCAGGAACGGGCGATCGCGTTGTTGTCGCATATCGACCGGATGACGCGAGCACCATCCTGGCGATCGGGATCCTGGATACGGGAGACTTCGAGGAGGTCTGCCGGTGGGAAGGGGCATTGAGTCACGCGCAGATCTGTCCCGGTGATGGGAACCTGATTACGTTCGACCCCGGACCGGATACGCAGAACGATATGAGTCTGCCTCAGGACAAACGGGCTAGGACTTGGGTCTGCGATGCATCGACTGGCGCGACTCGACCATTCCTGGTGATGCCGAAGGGATTCCGGGCGACACACGAGTATTGGGACCGGACCGGGGATCGTCTGTACTTCCACAAGAAGTCTCACGGGACCTGGACACCAACTACGATCTCGTCGATCGATCGGTCCGGTAAGGATTGGAAGGATCACTACGAGAGCCAGGATCGGAAGCTTGGCCATTCGTCGATCGACCGAGACAGCAAGTTCTTGGTCTCGGATGTCCAGTCTTCCGAGGAGAACGAGATCTACCGGATCGATNTGGTCACCGGAAAGGCCGATCTGCTGTGCTGGCCGAACACCAGCCCGATCCAGGATCAGACGATCCACGTCCATCCTTCTATCTCTGCACAGGGGAACTTTGTGGACTTCACGTCGGATCGGAAGGGCTCTTCGGATCTGTATGTGTATCCGCTACAACAAGACGAATGAGCACGAAGGTGCGAAGCTTATCCCCGCGTCAGCGACGATGCGAGGAAAGGCCAGAGAAGCCTGAGGTTCAAGAAAGGGAGTATGGAAAAGAAGAAGGTGTTGATCACGGGAGCAGCGGGGCGAATCGGCAAGGTGCTGAACGAGGGTCTCAAGGAGAGATACGATATCCGGGTGCTCTACAACCGGACCGTGCTTGAGTCGCAGTTCGGAGAAGAGGTAATGGTCGGCAATGTGACCGATCTGAAAAAAATGGAGGAGGCCGTCGACGGCTGCGACGCTGTGATACATATGGCGGGGAATCCGTCAATGCAAGCGACCTTTCTCGAAGTGCACGAGGCCAACAGCCTGGGCACCTATTGCATATATGAGGCCTGCGTGCGTCGGGAGTGTCCCCGGGTGATCTTCGCGAGCACGAATCACGTGACCGGCAACTACGAGAAGGAGGGGATCTACACGACACCCAATATGCCGATTCGGCCCGATAGTTTCTACGGTGCGTGCAAGGCGCATGGTGANGGGCTTGGCCGATACTATGCTGACCTGACGGACATCGCCGTCATCTGCCTCAGAATCGGCTCATTCCAGCCCGTGGAAAACGTGACAAATCGNAAATCCGACCGGATCTTGTCGACGTGGCTGAGCTACAAGGACACGGTGCAGCTCTGCTGGCGCGGGATAGAGGCGGAGGACGTGAAGTGGGGNATCTACTATGGGATCTCGGGGAATACGCGAGCCTACTGGGACATCCAGAACGCGAAGGATGAGCTGGGATACGAGCCCGAGGACAATGCGGAGGATTGGGCGTAGCCTCTTCTCCCTGACCAGTCCCAACCGGATCCCTCGTGAGGGGTCTTCGGCACTACTCGGGTGTTGTGAGGAGAGCGGGACAAATTCTACAAGAACTCGATCGCTTCGNCCAACCCGTCCAGGATCCGATCCGCTTGAGAGTGATCCTGATGGGATGTGAAGAAGTTTGGAACCGCCCACACCGTCATCCCTGCCGATTTCGCTGCGATTACACCTGCTTGGCTATCTTCGAAGACCAAGCACGCCGCAGGTTCGACGCCTAGTTTCTCTGACGCCAGCAAATAGATATCGGGTGCTGGTTTTGTGTGGACGACATCGCTTCCCGAAAGGATGACGCTGAACAGAGCCTCGGGAGAGTGATAGTCCAGGTGTTGCATCAGNCCGTTAACGANGGTCGTGCGCATGCGGGGCTGTTTCGTGGATGAGGCGAGTGCCAGCTCGTAGGTGTCTTCCACGTGCTCAAGCAGCTCGATGATCCCCGGCATCAAGTCGATTCCTCCTGGAACAGATATCGCCGCCTCGAACCGATCCATCCAGGCTTCACAATACGCTTCTGGTGACGTGTTCAACCTGAAGTGCTGCACCGCGTGGGCCGCGTTGTCCTCGACTGGAATCCCTACGCAAGCGGTGTATTCTTCACGTACGATCGTCTTCCCATAGTCTTCCAGCGTTTCGATATATGTGCGGCTGTAGAGCTCCTCTGAGTCCAAGATCAGGCCATCGACATCGAAAATGACTGCTGAAAAATTCAGGTTAAGACCTCCAACACAAAGAGACAAAGAAAACCCAACGGATAGAGAAGCAAGGCGAGGGCCCGCCACGTAGACGAGACCAGCCGCTGATACATTTCAGGCTGACGTCGAAGCGCCAGCAATCACAGGCAGATTCACGACCACGTCCGCATCCGATCGAAGTGATCGCCTTAGGTCTTTCTGTCTGCGAGAAAACAACTGTTAACTGTCAGGTTAGCGAGCTTTCGGTATCCATGCAGATGACTGATTCGNTACTAGCTCCGACGGGTCAAACCGTGACCCCATGGAGCGTGACGGAGGCCGATCGGNGTCTGCAGCCGCATAAACTCACTCGGCCGAATGATCCCAGGGTTTGATACGAAGTTATAGCTCGGGATGCCGCTATCGAGATTCGACATCGCGTTGATTTGCCAGGCCCATTTCGAGTTGCCGTAGCCGGGTGCCCCTCGCTCCAGCCTTCGTTGAACCTCTGTGTGCGCGCCCGTAACGGAGTTGATCTCTAGGTGGAAGCCATAACGGTCAATTTTGTTGTTGCCTTAGATGACGAGACAGGCGGGAAATGTGTTGAAGAAGCTTTCCAAGGCGTGGCTAGCGCCGAGACCGCGAGCGAACTGCTCGTCAAAGATCAGGATGGTCTATTTACTAGACCGGGTAGACGATCGCGCTGTTGTAAGGGAGGACGAGCGGGAACGGGCCGTCCTCNGGGAACGATGTGACGAACTCGGAGGGATCGTAGTTCCGCTTCACAAAGCACTGGTAGTGCGCGGGGATCACGACCCGGAGTCCGAGCTTGAAAGCGGTTTCGACCGCCCCATCAAAGAAGGGGAACTCGCCTTCCGTCGGGTGCGTGGTCAGGATTCCGATGTCTGGATCGTGCATCGAAATGGTCGTGAGGATCTCATCGTGATCGGCGAAATTGTTGAGTGGATCACCAGACACCCAGAGGGTGACGCTTCCGAATGTTAACAAGTAACCAAGGTGCTGGACATCGGGCGGTTTGATCCCGGCATCCGGATCGCCTTCGGGTGGCTTGGCCCACACAACTCGCGAAGTTACATCAGCGAGAGGCTGTGTATCTCCGGCCGTTACTTCCGTCAGCAGGTCTTCGGGAATCTCGTTCTGGCGGAGGTTCTGAATACTCTCCGGCGGTCCGACATATTGGCACGTTGGAAAGGCTCGATGGATGCGTTCGATCGACTCGATGCAGGTATGATCGCCGTGGTTGTGCGTCAGGATGACATAGTGCGTCTCAAGCTCGGCTTCGACGAGAGGCGGATTCGGATGGATGAACCGATCTGGGGTACGGTCGTGTGGGAAATACGGGTCGACCTGGATGATTGTGCCTGCGGAGGACTTGAAGGCATAAGAGCTCTGGCCGAACCAGTGGATGCCGACGTGGTGTTCCGGGATGNTCAGGGATTCGAAGGCGTGCATAGGAANACTTTAGGGNAAAGGTCGAGCCGCTATAGGCACGAAATGGACGTCGGCGCGAATCTTTGAGGGCGAGGACACGCCTGCACCCGAATTGAGTCCTGTGAGGCTAAAGATACAGGTTCGGCGTTGCCTGTGGGAGTTTTTGCCGACTACATCAGCGACTTCGTTGCCAGTGACCAATCCCCGTATCGTACCTCGATTGTATGGTTGACCGGTGTGGTAAGGGCGATAAGGACTCTGAACCGATCGTCTCTCGGATCCGAGTTTCGAAGCGCCCAATTGCGATGATCGTCGTTTCCCGGACCGATGGTGATCGCTTCGGTTCCGGAGTGGAAGGTTCCGGTTCCCGCTTTAAGGATCGCGGATTGTCCGTTCTCGACCGGGGTGACCTGATCGATAGTCTCCCAGTGACCGGGGCCGTCGAAGGCGAACTCGATCTCGATCGGGACCTTGTCCAGCCCCCCCTTCGTCCAGTAGTTAAGGTTGAACCCGCCATCCACTTCAACGATGTCGAGGGTGAGGTCGATCGCGGGAAGCTTCCAGCGATCGCGTTCCACCTGCCCGAAGGTTCCGACCGGTACGGGCCTACCAACTGGCAGGTCGTAGGCAGGGCCCCGTGTTCGCTTNTAGTCGACACCACGCTGCATAAGCCGGATGCCGTTCGGGATCTCTTCCATTGTGTCGGCGATCAGGTTCGTGGTGTTGTGATACGTACCAGAGAACTTGATCGATGTGAGATCGATGTTCCCGTATCGCACAGCGAAGGCGGTGCGGTTACCGCTGGCTGCTGTTGCCGACAGCTTTCCTCGCTTCACGCGCCAGAGTCCCGAGACAGGGTAATACCGTGCGAAGTTGTCGGGGATCGGTTCTCGCCGTAGATTCGCCGTCCGATACTCCGGGTTTTGCGTAAACGGTTGGATCAGCCAGTGGGTGGGACGCCCGTCACGGCCTTGTGCGACAAGCCGATCGGCGATCGCTGCCCATCGCCCGTCGCCGTCACGGTTCGCCATGTCGAAGAAGGAGTCAGCGATGGCGACAGGGACCAGGCGATTACCCCGATCTTGGCGGTTGGATATGCTCGTGACGACGGTTCCATCCTCGTGGAACAAATGCGACATGATCTCAAGGTTCTTCCGCACATCATCCAGCAACTCCGGTTTGTTCAGGTGGTCGGCCATAAACCGGAGTCCCCGATCGCAGACGGAGTTGTAGATGCCTGTGCTGCGCTCTGTAAACTCACCATCATTGTTAATGTCGATCGTCTCGGCGAGGATGCTGTCCACATAGTCGCGTGCCTCGATTTCCGGATACAGCGTCATCGCCTGCGCGAGCCCCGAACACACGACCCAGCGATGGTTCGGTGTGTGGAAGCCGCGACTGATCATTCCCATCGCCGCCGTTCGGACGAATTCGCCGAGAGTCTCAGCGATCTCGGCGGCCCTTTCGTTCATTTCACTCAGACTGCGAGCGAAGGCAACGATCGGTGAAAACAGCTGAACGGCGAAGCCCGTGTCGGGTGGAGATTCCCAGTTGACGCTGACGAGGTCAATCAGACCGCTCGGCCGCTGCCAGTTTCTCTCGAAGGCGATNGATTTCTGTATCCGCTCGAAGAGTTCGTCGTTGTCTTTGAGCTCGGATTCGTCACACAGGAAGGCGTAGCAGGCGGTCGCGAGGAGCGATGCGTTGTGCGTGTGATCTGCATTCGGGTAGGCATCTTCGCCTGTGAGGAAGCATCCGACCGCCGGGTTGGCCGGATCGAGAATCTGGTTCGGATAGGCCTTCAGGGTTTGGTCGATCTGAACAGCTAGAATGTCCTCATATCTGTACATTTCGGTCCTCTGTATAAGTGGGATCTGCCGTCAAATACTGCGGTATTACACCCTCTGTCAAGCGACCCCGCGAATTGCTCTCCGATCGGGCGCCCGGTATATTGCACAGACACCAGAGACAAAGAAACCTATGCTGCGATTTTTCCTGCTCGCCCTCATTTTTGCCCGTCTTCCTGCTGGCGGGGGCACAAACCGAGGCACTGCAATCACTTCTGGTCTGAGGACCTCAGTCGATCCGCCGACCCGAGTAGCGGTCGAAATCGGATCGCTGTATCACCTATTGGAAGCCGGGACGCGCCTGGGAAATGTTTCGATGCAGAACACGGCGCCCCGTTTATCGCGAACGGATATACATTCGATGAACTGTAGGCACAGACTCCTGTCGGCGCGTCTTGATAGGAAAACGAGACCAGTAGTCGGAGGCTGCCTGAACACATGAATGGAATCGACGGCATCCCTGACGCAGCGGAGAACAATAAGCCTGTTTGGAACGACGGTCAGACGCTGCAAGTCAATGAGATCTTCTACTCTATCGAAGGGGAAGGGGTGCGCGTGGGACAGCCGACGACTTTCATTCGTCTGTCCAAGTGCAACCTGCGATGCTTCTTCTGCGACACGGAGTTCGACTCGTTCACGGAGATGAGCATCAGGAAGATCGTCGAGGAAGTACGGATGCATTCGGCCGAATGGGTAAGCCTCACTGGTGGCGAGCCTATTGGGCAGAATATCGCACCGCTGTGTGAGAGACTCTTAGGAAACGGCTACCGACTGCACATCGAGACAAGCGGATCGCTCACACCTCAGGCAGAGTTGTTCGAGCTGATCGAGCACTGGACGGTCAGCCCAAAGCGGAGACGCATCGTGGACGGCTTCGAACGGATCACGGAGCTCAAGTATGTCGTCGGTAAGGCTTTTCGGGAGGATATGATCGAGGGCGATCGGTCCGACTTGGTTTACCTGCAGCCCGAGTCAAGCAAGCCCGAATACGTGATCAAAACCCTCGAGATCCTGCAGCGTCATCCTGGGTGGCGTCTGTCCTGCCGGATTCACAAGATGCTACATCTCCCCTANAGGCTACCCGTCCCCAAGCAGGAGAACAGGCGGGTGAGTGGGCGGAAGAAAGGTGGCCACCGATCATCCNGAGTGCCCACGGACATTGTCCGGTGTGTGTATCGAGGAGGGGTGGTCTTTTGCGAAACGAAGGATGCCAGATAGACTAACCCATATATCAACTCCGCACGGTGCCCTTCAACTCCCCGCTTTCCTGCCCGATGCCACACGAGGCGTGGTGAGGACGCTCGATGCGAACGATGCTCGCTCTTGCGGAGTCGAGTGTCTGATGGTGAACACGCTTCACCTGTCGATGCAGCCGGGTACAACTGTGATTCGGGATGCGGGTGGAATCCACAAGTTCGCAGGGTGGGCTGGACCGATCGTCTCGGATTCAGGTGGGTTTCAGGTGTATTCATTGGCGACAGGGGGAGCGAAGGGCGTATCAATCTCGTCAGAAGGCGTAACGTTCAAAATTCAGGCGCAGAAGAAGAAGCGCGCGCTGACACCGGAGAAGTGCATCCAGTATCAAGTCCAGATGGGATCGGATATCCTGTTCTCCCTCGATGACTGTCCTCCGGACAATGCGGANTTTTCGGCTCTGGAAGAGAGTGTATACAGGACGCTTGGGTGGGGGAGAGGGTGCCGCGATGCCTTCGACCGGATGACTGATTCGATGGATACGGCTCCGCTGCTGTATGGAGTGATCCAGGGGGGGAGCGACCTGGATTTGCGACGTCGATGCATCGAAGGACTCCTCGAGATTGGGTTTGATGGATTCGGGTTCGGAGGCTGGCCGATCGCTGACGACGGGAGCCTTGTTGATGAGGTNGGGCGTGTCGCAGAAATGATCCCTGACGGTAAACCTCTCCATGGTCTCGGGATCGGCAAACCNAATAATTTGGTCCAGGCCTATCACCTCGGGTATGACACGTTCGATTGCACGATACCGACAAGAGATGCGAGGCGGGGGCGTCTGTATGTTGAGAAGGAAGACGGCGTGGCGGGCGACTTCGACTATGTGCGGATCGAGCGGGAAGCCTACGCCCGCGATAACGAGCCCGTCGAGGCCGGATGCGATTGCTCGACCTGTGGTCGGTACTCACGTGCCTATTTGCATCACCTGTTCCGGATCGGAGAATCCGCAGGCCACCGNCTGGCGACGATTCATAACCTGAGGTTCTTCACACGCGTGATCAATTCTCTCCGGGCATCTGATGCTTGATGTAAGACAAGTCGAGGACCGGATCCGGAGCTCAAGGAAGTATGGCGATCTGCACCCCTCGGTGGTTCGCCGCCAGGTTGCGGAACTCGAGAACCGATATCGATCGGAGAAGCAGCTCGAGCAGGCCGTCAGGCGGAAGCTCCATCAGGCCTTTGGCGCCTATCTGCATGGGAACTGGCTTAGGAAGTTCAGGACAGAGCTCCAGCGGATCGATCCGGAGGATGACGACTCGATCCTGCAGGGCTGTCATCGGCTGATGCTTNTGCACACATCTACACGTGAGCGCACGAGCATTCTCGGACGATTCTTGGAGTGGATAGCAGGGATCGTTCCCGAAGGGGCATCGGTGCTCGACGTGGCGTGCGGTTTGAATGCGCTGGTGCTACCCGCCCTCTACAAATCAAGAAGGTTTCGATACACGGGTGTTGATCTCCACCGGGAGATATCAGCTCAGTTGTCGGCCTTCGCCGCTTACGCGGGGGTCGAGGCGAAGTTTGTGTGGGGAGATATACTCGACGGAAATCTGCCACGTTGTGACGTAGCGTGGATATTCAAGCTGCTCCCGGTACTGGAGCACCAGGAAAAGGGCAGTGCCACACGGCTGATTCGCGATCTGGAGGCCGAGGTCGCGATCGCATCGTTCCCGACGAGGTCACTCGGGGGGGCGGATGTCGGGATGGAGTATGCCTATCACCGGCAGATCGAGGAGATTTGCGGTGAGACTGGAAGGTCGTTCGAGCGTTTCGATTGCGAAACAGAACGATTCTACGTGATGAGATGAGGTGGATGGAAATCACCGCGCAGAGCCCGGCAGATCAATGGGCTCTGCCCACCAAAGTAGAAAGGTCCAAAACTCGTTGCTGTGCTCCGCAAGTGAAGTTGACTCGGCACGAGGGGAGCTAAATCGGGCATCTGCTGCACTTGCACATATGGTCCCTGCATACGGCTATTCTACAGGGGTTTTGGCTTGACGTTCCCGAGACCGACCAGTATGTTTGGTGGGCTACAAAGCTGTTTATATTCACCTTATATCCCTGAGGGACGACCGGGCGCGAATGATGTAACCTGACCATTGGTAAGCACTTGAGAGGCGCACACCACAGGCAGGTGGAGCGTCTTTTTGTTTGCTTCGCGCAACACGGGGTCAGGTTAAACTGGTCGTGGGACCCCGGCCCCTCCGAGGACCGACCAAAATGAGCGCAGAAGTCACAGTTACGCTCCCTGATGGGAAGAAGAAGGCCTACCCTCACGGGACGACCGTTCTCGGGGTTGCTGAGTCGATCGGATCCGGGTTGGCACGCGCTGCACTCGCTGGCAAAGTCGATGGTCGGACGGTCGATCTCGGTCAAGCGATTGAGTCCGATTCCGACGTTTCGATCCTGACTTTTCGAGATGACGACGGGAAAGCGGTCTACTGGCACAGCACTGCACACGTGATGGCGCAGGCCGTTCAGGATCTGTTCCCTGATGCAAAGGTGACGATCGGACCGCCTATCGAGAGCGGGTTCTATTACGACTTTGATGTGCCTGAACCATTTACGCCTGAGGATCTGGTGCGGATCGAGAAGCGGATGGGCGAGATCGCGAAGGAGGATCAGACCTTCGAGCGTGACGAAATTCCGCGGGATGAAGCCTACGCGATGTTCGAAGGGATAAACGAGCCGTATAAGCTCGAAATTCTCGAGGACATCGAGTCGGACGAGACGATCAGCGTCTACCGGAACGAGGACAAGTTCGTTGACCTGTGTCGTGGACCCCACCTGCCGGGGACGGGNCAGATCAAGGCGGTCAAGCTTCTAAACTCTTCGGGNGCCTACTGGCGCGGCGACGAGAACAACAAGATGCTTCAGCGGATCTATGGAATTTCATTCCCCGACAAGAGGGATCTGAAGAAGCATCTGGATTTTCTGGAAGAGGCGAAACGGCGGGATCATCGTACGATTGGCACGGAACTGGATTTGTTCTCTGTCAGTGATAAAGTCGGACCGGGTCTNGTGCTCTGGCACCCGAAGGGCATGCGGATTCGACACCAGATCGAAGACTTCTGGCGNAACGCACACTTTGAGGGCGGATACGAGCTGGTTGGCTCTCCCCATATCGGGCGATCTACGCTTTGGGAGACGAGCGGACATCTCGAGTTCTACAAAGAGAGTATGTATTCGCCGATGGATGTGGACGGGCAGTCGTATTTTGCGAAGCCTATGAACTGTCCTTTCCACAGCATGATATACAAGAACAAACGACGAAGTTACAGGGAGCTCCCGTTTCGATGGGCAGAGATGGGAACGGTGTATCGCTACGAGGCCTCTGGGACACTTCACGGTCTGATGCGGGTACGTGGCTTCACGCAGGACGATGCGCATATTTTCTGCCGACCGGATCAGGTTGAGAGCGAGATCGAACGTGTCATCGACTTCACGCTGTTCGTGCTCCGGTCGTTTGGTTTCGAAGACTACAGCATGTATATCAGTACGCGTCCGGAGAAGGCCGTGGGCGAGCCCGAGGACTGGGATATGGCCACCGAAGCGCTGAAACGAGCGGTGGACAAGCATTCGCTCCCGTATTTGATTGACAGAGGCGGGGGTGCTTTTTACGGCCCGAAGATCGATGTGAAGATAAAAGACTCGCTGAATCGTGAATGGCAGTGCACGACGATCCAGTTCGATTTCAACCTGCCCGAGCGATTCGATCTGACTTTCGTCGGTCAGGACGGTAAGTATCACAGACCGTTTATGGTGCACCGAGCCCTGCTCGGGTCGATGGAGCGTTTCTTCGGTACGCTCGTCGAGCATTATGCAGGAAACTTCCCTGTTTGGCTTGCCCCTGTTCAGGCTGTCGTCTTGCCGATCTCGGATCAGCAGATGGACTTCGCACAGGAGATTGGTCAGACGTTGAGCGAAGGCGGCGTTCGTTGCGAAGTCGACGATCAGGACGCGAAGCTCGGCTACAAGATTCGCGAAGCCGAGACGCAGAAGGTGCCGTACATGTTGGTCGTCGGTAAAGAAGAAGTATTATCTGGTCAGGTGTCTGTCCGCCGTCACGGTGATGGCGATCTTGGCAAGATGAATATCGAGGATTTCGTTTCCCGCATTCAGGAGGAGACGACTTCCAAGACAGATAGAACCCCAACTGGAGGATGTTCGCATTAACAGAGGTTTCAGAGGAAGAGGAGATCGGGGCCGCCCACCCGTACGGGAAGGCCCCAGAGTCAACGAGCAGATTCGTATCCCACAGATCTTCCTGGTCGACGCAGGAGGCGAGCAGGTTGGTGTAGTCGAGACAAAGAACGCGCAGACGATGGCCGAAGAGGCCGGTCTGGATCTGGTTGAAGTCGCCCCGAACGCTCGGCCGCCGGTTTGCCGGATTATGGATTACGGCAAGTATCGGTACGAGCAGAGCAAGAAACAGAAGAAGGGCAAGNAGGCCGGGTCGCAGCTCAAAGAGATTCGGATGCGCGTTAGGATCAGCTCACACGACTATAACTTCAAGGTCAAACACGCCGAAACGTTCCTGAAGCAGCGTCACAAGGTCCGGGTGTCTGTGATTTTCTCGGGTCGAGAAAACGCACATCGCGACCTCGGGCGGAAGCTGCTTGAAAAAGTTGCCGTGGACCTCGAGGAAATCGGACAGATTGAAGCCCCCCCTCGCAACGAAGGTCGCGCGATGGTGGTGACTCTGATACCGAAATAGAGCAAGGCTGCGCGTTGCTTGCGAGTTTGCTTCCGCAAACTCTGGCTCTATTAGAAGGCGCCAAAGACCGTGTAGATATTCGGTTTTCTTGGCTGACAGCGATTTTCTCTTGGTGACTGCGTGTCTTTGTTGTTGCTTTTACTGAACTAACCCGCCTGACGGTGGGTCAAGACGCGATGCGGGGATCCAACGGGGCGTCCTTAGACGCTCGTCCTGCTCGTGCCCACTCTCCGAGACGGAGGGCTGAGATATGCCGAAGATGAAGACACATAAGGGGACCGCGAAGCGTATCAGGCAGCGCAAGTCCGGCAGCCTGAAGCGCGGCGGAACTCCCCAAGACCACTTCCTGGCCAAGATGTCATCCAAGCGTAAGCGCAAGATGCGCAAGGGCGGCGGAGTCTCGGCAGCCTACACACGCAGGATCAAGCGCCTACTGACCACCGGGTAAGGGAGACGACAGATGCCTAGAGCAACGAATAACGTCGCCTCTCGCAGGCGACGTAAGAAGATCCTCAAGCAGGCTAAAGGATACCGGGGTGCACGTAGCAAGCTGATCCGAACCGCATCTGATGCTGTCGACCGAGCCGGTCAGTATGCCTACCGTGACCGTCGACAGAAGAAGCGCACCTTNCGCGCTCTGTGGATCACGCGTATCAACGCAGCAGCTCGTGAAAACGGCATTTCCTACAGCAAGCTGATCAGCGGGCTAAACAAGGCAGGCGTCGAGGTGAACCGAAAGGTTCTCGCCGACTTGGCGGTGACGAGCCCCGACGCCTTCAAGGCCTTGGTCGAGACCGCTAACGCAGCCTAGCTCGACCGAAATAGATTTAAAGAAGCCCCCGAAGCAAAGCTTTGGGGGCTTCTTTTTTTTAATCCAGGGCAGCGAGCGTCCCCTCTCTGCGGGGCGGGAGAAGGATAGTCAGTCATAGGGCTGAATTTTCTCCACTTTCCTGTACTTGCCACGCCTTAAGCTTGGGAGGATGCGGGGCGTTGACTTCCCCAAAGCTAAGGGTTAACTTATCNCCTGCTCGTTTAGGCTACGAAGTCTTTGATTTTGATGCTACTTAGACAACCTCATCGGGAGAAGAAATGAACGCCGAAGTTAAGGCGGAGACCAAGGTCGGTGAAGGAATCGATCGACTGAATGCACAGATCGACCGCGCTGTGGTCCTGATCGAGCAGCTGAAGAACGCCAACGCAGACCTTGCTGCACAGAAGCAGGAGCTCGTGGAGCGGCTGCAGCAGAATGAAAAAGAGCTCACTGAATCTCAGGCAGACCGGGACCGACTCCGGACGCTGTATGACGAGAACGCCTCGCTGATCGACAACAAAGAAGCGATTCAAGGGAAGATCGAGCAGATGATTTCCCGTTTGGATGCTGCGCAGGCCTAGTGAGTCTCTCAGGGAATCTGATTCGAAAGATGGCAGAATCCGAAATCGTCAAGATCCGGCTGTTTGGAACCGACTATGACGTCGCGTCAGATGCTGATGTGGACCACACTCAGAGAGTCGGTCGTTACGTCGACGAAAAGATGCACGAAATCGCGAACCATCTGTCGTTGAGGTCCGTGTCGACGATTGCCGTGTTGGCTGCCGTAAATCTGGCTGATGAACTCCGCAGAGAACGTGAATCGAGCGAACGCATCGATCAGGCTGCGTCGGTTTCTGCCGACCGTTTGGCCGAGTTGATCGATCGTACGCCGACACCGTTATACTAGGTCCATCTGCGGTACGCATCCCGGTGCTCCGGGACCCGACGTTTCTGACCTGATATTCAGGTTCTGTAGACGTCTTGCCTGATTCGATTCCCTGCCGTCGCTAGAGATGTTTCGTGCTGACGTCAGGGATTTTTTTGTTTGTGCTCAACCTCAACGAGGTGTGCCATGCTTCAGACGGATGTGGGAACGATGCCAGTGATGCTCCTGTCTGTCGGGCTGTTGTTCCTCGGGTTCATACTAGGTTGGTTGGTAAGCACCAAACTAGCGCACAGCAAGATCCACCGTGCAGAGTCGGAAGCCGAACAGACTGTGGAGGACGCGAAGGCGGAAGCCGATTCGCTCAAGCGGACCTCGATACTCGAGGCACGCGACGAGATGCATCAGGAGCGAATCGGCTTCGAGCGGGAGATCGAGTCCAAGTGGGATGACATTAAGACGAGGGAGACTCGGCTGAACGGCCTTGACCGTCAGCTGGACAAGAGAGCNGACCTGCTTCACCAGAAAGAACAGACGATCGTCCAGAGAGAAGAGGAGCTTGTAACCCAAGAGGAAAATGTCGAGAAGCGCTCGAGGGAACTGGAAAGGACGTTGTTCGAGCAGACGGAACGACTCGAGCGCATCGCCCAGATGAACCGACAGGAAGCGGTCGATATGCTCGTGGGCAACTTGGAAGAGGCAGCTCGCACGGAAGCGTCTTGGCGTATCAAGGAGATCCGGGATGAGGCTTTGACCACCGCTAATGAAGAGGCACGGGAGATCATCTCGAATGCGATTCAGCGATTGGCGTCTGACCATACTGTCGAGTCGACTGTTGCGGTCGTCAAGCTGCCGAACGAGGAGATGAAGGGCCGGATAATCGGACGCGAAGGTCGCAACATCAGGGCCTTNGAGATGGCAACCGGAGTAGATGTGATCGTGGACGACACGCCCGAAGCGGTCGTGTTGTCCGGGTTCGACCCAATTCGTCGATCCGTCGCTAAGATGTCGCTCGANCAGCTCGTCTTCGACGGCCGGATCCATCCTGGCCGGATAGAGGAAGTCGTCGAGAAGTCGCAGAACTCGATTCAGGAGGTGATCCGGGAATCGGGCGAGCAGGCTGCATTCGAGCTCGGCGTGTCTCGGCTGAACGAGCGCCTGGTCGAGATTCTCGGCCGGCTGCGGTATCGGACCAGTTACGGACAGAATCTGCTGAATCACAGCAAGGAGGTCGCCTTCCTCGCTGGAATGATGGCGACACAGCTCGGACTTGACACACAGAAGGCAAAGCGTGCCGGGTTGCTCCACGACATCGGTAAAGGACTCTACCACGAGTCAGAGGGCACGCACGGAGAGACGGGTTCCGATCTGGTGAGGAAGTATGGTGAGGATCAGGTCGTCGTGAACGCGATCGAATCGCACCACGGGGAGGCAGATCCCGGCACCCCTATCGCCGTTCTGGTCGATGCAGCTGACACGATCTCACGGGAACGTCCGGGCGCACAGCGCGAGGTTATCGAGAGCTACGTGCGACGACTGCAGCGTCTCGAGGACAAAGCGAAGGAGCTCGAAGGTGTCGAGGCTGTCTATGCGATCCAAGCCGGACGGGAAGTGCGTGTGGTTGCGGACTCCGACCAGATCAGCGACGCCGAAACGGAGCGTTTGGCGGAAGAGATATCGAAGCGACTGGAGAAAGACATCACCTACCCGGGGCCGGTCAAGGTGACTGTAATCCGGGAGGTGCGTGCAATGGAAATGGCGAGATAGGGGAGTCGAAGATGTGAAGAAGGATGATTTAGAAGCTGATTCTCTACCTTCACATCATAACATGCTATGCGTATTCTGTTTGTAGGCGACATATACGGGAAGCCTGGTCGGCGTGCCGCATCCGAGCTCGTTCCGAAGCTGATCGAGGAACGCGAGATCGACTTCACGATCATGAACGGCGAGAACGCGGCCGGTGGTTTTGGGATCACTGAGAACATCGGTAGTAAGCTCCACGCCTACGGGGCGGATGTGATCACGACAGGCAATCACGTATGGGACCAGAAGAGCTCGATCCCCTACATCGCGGCTGGTGGTCGCATCCTTCGTCCGTCGAACTACCCTAAAGATGTGGGGGGCACGGGTGCGGAAGTAATTATGTCGAAGAAGGGCATTCCCATTGGCGTGATCAACGTGATGGGCCGGACAGGCATGCGACCGATGGACTGCCCATTCCGGTCGGGGATGGCCTGTCTGGAAGAACTCAAGAAGAAGACCCAGATCGTCTTCATCGATTTCCACGCAGAAGCGACATCAGAAAAGATCGCTTTTGGCTGGTATATGAACGGGTCGGCGAGCGCAGTTGTCGGGACTCACACGCACGTGCAGACAGCCGATGAGACAATACTCCCTAGAGGGACCGCCTACATAACCGATGTCGGGATGACGGGGCCCCACAACTCCGTGATCGGTGCCCAAAAGGAAGCCGTCATACAGCAGTTCCTCGACCGTCTGCCGACCCGCTACGAGCCGGCCACTGAAGACGTGAAGCTCTGCGGGGTGATCGTCGACGTGGACAATGCCACTGGGCGCGCTCAGGCGATCGAACGCCTCCGCATCGACCTCGTCCCCGTGGAAGGCTCCTGACCCCCATCCCACCTGTCTACCTGCCTCATCTGATCCTGTCTATATTGTGCAGCGTGACAGCCGAAGCACCGAGATTCCTATGCTCGGGGTGATGGCTTCTGCTACTTACACTGACTTGGATGCCCAACGATCGGTGACCCTTGTGATTCCACATCGGACATTCGACATTCGACATTGCCCTTCGCGTCTTGGCTGACCGTCCCTATACAATCTCCGAAGTCACCCAAGCCATCAAGCAGGCGCTCGAGATGGAGTTCCCTCCCGTCTGGGTTGTCGGAGAGATCGCGTCCTACACCGAACACAGTTCCGGCCATCGTTACTTCACGCTTAAGGATCCGCACTCTCAGCTCAAGTGTGTGATGTGGCGATCCCAGAAAATCAAGGGCTTCAAGCCCGAGGCCGGGATGGAGGTCGTCGCGCGCGGCCGGCTGACGGTCTACGAGCGAAACGGACAATATCAACTGTCGGTGCAGCGGCTTGTCCAGTCGGGNGTCGGGCNGGACCAGATCGCACTCGAAGANCTGAAGCGGAAGCTCCACGAGGAAGGNTTGTTCAATGAGGACCGGAAGCAGACGC
Source organism: Gemmatimonadota bacterium (assembly GCA_002714465.1). Next base: position 71,791 of record PAXL01000032.1, read on the forward strand.
TCCCCGAGTTCCCGAGGACCATCGGCATAGTCACTTCCAGATCAGGAGCCGCGATCCGTGACATACTGACCGTATTAGGGAGACGGTTTGACGGGCTGCGAGTGATCCTCGCGCCTGCTTCCGTCCAGGGATTCGCCGCGGACACAGAGATCGCTCAAGCGATCGGTGACCTCGATCAATATGGCAAGATCGATGTGATGATCGTGGGACGCGGTGGTGGGTCGAAGGAGGATCTTGCCGCCTTCAACTCCGAGGCCGTCGTGCGCGCGATCGCAGGAGTTCGGATCCCGGTAATCTCAGCCGTTGGCCACGAGATCGATTTCACCCTTGCGGACCTCGTTGCGGATGTACGGGCACCCACACCTTCGGCTGCCGCAGAACTGGTGGTGCGGGATGCCTCAGAGGTTCGGAGTCGGGTAGCGATGCTGAGTCGTCGGTTCGTGGATGCGATGTGCGGCATGCTGCACCAGAACGAGGACCTGATCGAGTCGTATCGCGAGCGATACGGGTTGCGCAGAGTCGAGGACCTAGTCAGTCAGAGCGCGCAGACCGTCGATGAGCTGGAACGATCGCTCTTTGACAATCTGCGACGGGTCTACGATCATCGGCGCCAGGAATACCGTCGCCAGACGGCTAGGCTGGTGTCACTGAGTCCTCTATCGGTTATGCGCAGGGGATACAGCATCACACACCGACTCGAGAACGGAGAGCTTGTTCTGGACGCGAATACACTGAAGCCTGGCGAGGTCGTGCGCGTGCGGTTTGCGGAGGGACAGGCGGACTGTTCGGTCGATCGGATCGTACCGGATGATGAGCAGGGACAGTTCCTGCTCGGGTTGTAAAACAGTGTCATGAACGACCTTCCTAAGCGAGATCAATGGGGGGACCTGTTGCCTGAACGCAAACTGGGAGCGACAGGCGAGTCGGTGACGATGCTTGGCACGGGAGGCGCACACGTCGGGCGGGCGGAAACGGATGCTGAAGCACATGCGATCGTCGAGACCGCGATCTCTGGCGGCGTTAGGTTCTTCGACACGGCCCACAGCTACCAAAGCGGCCGGAGTGAAGAGCGATATGGTCGGTTTCTGACGCCCAAGTATCGCGATGGTATCTTCCTGATGACAAAGACCACGGCCAAGGATGCGAAGACCGCCCGCGAAAATCTAGAGACGTCGCTCCGCAGGATGAAGACGGATTGTCTGGATCTTTGGCAGGCGCACTCGCTCAAGGATCCCGACGATGTGGATGCAAGGATCGAGAATGGGGTAGTTGACGTCTTCGAGCAGGCGAAAATGGAAGGCAAGGCGCGATACATCGGATTCACCGGGCATAAAAGCCCATACGCACACGCGCGCATGCTTGAGCGGACCGACGTATTCGATGCCGCGCAGCTGCCGATCAATTGTGCCGATCCGTCCTTTGAGAGCTTCGTCCTGATCGTCCTGCCGGAGCTTGTCCGACGTAAGATGGGGGTTCTGGCGATGAAGTCGCTTTCAAACGGTGGNTTCTTCGGGGGCGACAAGCAGTTCTGCCACGGCCCGCATCCGCTTCTGGTTCCGGAGCGTGTCAGCATCGAAGAGGCGGTCAGCTACACCTGGTCCCACCCGGTCAGCGTGCTGATCACGGGAGCAGATAATGCAGATCAGCTACAGGAAAAGATCGAAATCGCCCGCAGGTTCAGACCGCTCGCGGTGTCGGATATGCAGACGCTCGTCGACCGTGTGTCGGACCGAGCCGGAAATATCGTCGAATTTTACAAGCGCGAGGTTGCGACAACGTAGAATGGGGAGTCGAGATGGCCGAAGACAAGGAAGACAGCGTGACGTTCGAAGCGTCACTCAAGACGCTCGAAGAGGCCGTGGATCAGCTCGAGGCAGGGAATCTGCCTTTAAGTGATGCGCTCAAGCTGTTTGAGCAGGGCTTGAAGGCCTCGAACGCGTGTCGAACGAGGCTTGAGGACGCGAAACAAAAGGTGGATGTGCTCGTCAAGGACAACGCGGGCGGGTTCCACTTGGAAGAGCTCGACCAGGCTGACGTATCTGACGAAGAGGAGTCCTNAGTACAGGGTGATGAGCTTCCCTTCTGATTCGCTTGTCGGCATTTGAGCTTCTGGGTATTTTCGAAGTGTTTTAAGGAGATACAAGATGTTCATCTACAATGAGATACAACGGGGATAGGGTGTCCGGACCTGTAAGCCGCGTCGGTGTGGTGGTGAACACCACAAAAAGAGGCATCGGTGGCGTTGTCGATCAGCTGGTTGCGCTTGTTTCAGGCCACGGAGCGGAGGTGTTGGTGTGCGGGAATCCTGAAGACGGTGTCTCCCGTACACTCGTGGACGAGAAAACGCTCGTCGGCGAGTCGGAGATCCTGATCGCCCTAGGAGGTGACGGTACGATTCTCCACGCGGCGAGCTTGGTCCAAGAGAAGGGAACACCAATCCTGGGCGTGAATCTCGGACGTCTAGGGTTCCTAGCCGATTCGGCACCTGAAGAGCTTGAGGACGCGATCGACCGTCTGATTCAGGGCAGCTATCGGGTTGACGAGAGACTCGCGCTGGAGGCAACGGTTGGTGACACCAAAGCGTTCTCGCTGAACGAGATCGTTATCGAGAAGGGTGTTCTTGCACGCCTGATCGAGCTGAAGACCTGGATCGGAGAGGTGCCGGTCAGCTCGTTTTGGGGGAATGGACTGATCGTGTCGACACCGACGGGCTCGACCAGCTACAGTCTGTCGGCAGGTGGACCGGTCCTGCACCCATCGCTCGACTCTCTAATTATCACCCCGATCTGCCCGCACTCGCTGTCCCAACGTCCTCTCGTGGTTCCGGCCGATCAGCAGGTCCGTGTCCAAGTGGTTGCTGAGCACGTGGATATCATCCTGACGGCGGATGGTCGCACCGTCCAGACGATGACACCGGAGGACCGGGTGATCGTTCGGCGAAGCGCCCGGCGAGTGAGACTGATCGATCTGCAGGGCCTTTCGTTCTACGAACTGCTGCGCCGCAAGCTGGATTGGAACGTCGCAAGCCGAACTACGAAGGATACGTAGCCTTGCTCAGTCGCCTACACGTTGTCCACTATGCGCTGATCGAAGAGGTCGAGATCGAATTCGGTCAGGGCCTCAACATCATCACGGGTGAGACGGGTGCCGGTAAGTCGATTCTGATCGGGGCGCTTGGTCTGGTCTTGGGTGGCCGGGCAAGTTCAGCTGTGATACGGACGGGACAGAGCAAGTGCATCGTTGAGGCCATCTTTGATCTGGGTGGGCGGTCCGGTAGCCTTGATCTTGAGGCAGAGGGTATCGATCTCGACGAAGGAGAGCTGATCTTGCGTCGAGTGGTGAGCCGGGACGGACGGAGCCGTTGCTACGCAAACGGTCTGTCGATTCCTGTCAAGTCACTCCAGCGAATTGGAAAGCTGCTCGTCGACCTGCACGGCCAGCACGATCATCAGTCTCTGCTCGACGCAACGCGTCACATCGACTTCCTCGACGGCTATGCGGGACTGGAAAAGAAGGTTGTAGCCGTTGCAGAACAACACTGTCGGTTGACCGACATTCAAACACGCCTTGCTTCACTTCGACGGCAGATGGCAGACCAGTCGGATCGTCATGAACTTCTGTCTTTTCAGATCGAAGAAATTGCTACGGCCGTGGTGCAGCCGCACGAGGACGAGGCGCTGGAAGCAGAACGATCTCGGCTCGAGAATGCCGAACGTCTGATCGAGTCGGCTACTATGCTCGAGCAGATGCTGTATCAGGGTGAAGATTCGATCGTGGACCGCATCGGGGTCGCGCAACGGACGCTCGGTGAAATATCGAGCGCGGACAAGACGCTTGCACAGAAAACAACGATGCTCGAAGCGATCGGCTATGAGATCGAGGAGCTCGCCCGCTTTTTTACCGGATACTCGCAGGAGGTCGAGCATAACCCGGAGCGCCTCGCAGCCGTTGTCGATCGACTCGGGCTTCTGGGAAGACTCAAGGCGAAGTATGGCGGGGATCTGGACTCGGTTCTGGCCTACGCACAGGAGGCTGAAGCAGAGTTTACAGGCGCGGAGTCGAACCAGGTCGAGCAAGCTTCGCTGGAACAGGAGCTCGAGGAGGTTAGACAGGTCTTCGGTCGCCAGTGCTTCGAACTGAGCGAGTCACGTGAAGCAGCCAGCAAGACCCTTGCTGCAGCCGTGTCCGAGTCACTCTCAGAGCTCGGGATGCCGGATGTGACGTTCGAGATTGCCTTCTCGCGCGCTCTGGATCCTGACGGTGTTGAATGTCATGGGAATGCGTATTCCGCAGGTCCGAGTGGGATCGAGACCGCAGAGTTTCACCTCTCGACAAACCCTGGAGAATCAGCACGACCCCTGGTGCGTGTAGCCTCAGGAGGTGAGATTTCCCGGATCATGCTGGCGTTGAAGACCGTTCTGGCGCAAACGGATTCCGTCCAAGTGCTCATATTCGATGAGATCGATGTGGGGATCTCGGGCCGGATCGCAGAGGTCGTCGGTCGTCGGCTAAAGCATCTTTCCGATGGATGTCAGACGGTTTCGATCACTCATCTTCCGCAGATCGCAAAGATGGCTGATTGTCACTTCGCAGTGAGGAAGGAGACGGACGGTGCGAGGACAGAAACCTGCGTTCTTCCCCTGGATGAGTCGGAGCGGGTCGAAGAGCTNGCGAAGCTCTTGGGGGGCGAGGAGATCTCTTCGCTCACAATGGATCACGCTCGAGAGATGCTGGCGGCAAGAATGCTGGAAGCTCCGAAACGAAGCCGAAAGAAGCAGAAAGCCTCAGCCTGAGCAGGGACTATGATTCCAGATTCACTGAAACCGATCGAACAGAAAGTTGTTCGAGGTGAGNGGCTGTCGCTCGAAGACGGTCTCTCGCTGTATGGCGCGGACCTGAACGCCGTTGGCTATCTAGCGAACATCGTTCGTGAGAGGATGTGTGGGACCGTTGCTTGGTATGTGCGAAACCAGCACATCAACTACACGAACGTGTGCAACAAGCTCTGCAAGTTCTGTTCGTTCTATGTAGCTCCGAAGGACGAGCGTGGTTATGTGCTGTCNCCTGATGACGTCAAGGCGCGTGTCAAGCAGCACCTAGATATCCCGATCAGCGAGATACACATGGTCGCAGGGATCAATCCGAAGCTGCCGTATCAGTATTACATCGACATCGTAGAGGCTGTGAAAGATGTGCGACCAGACGTGGCCGTTAAGGCGTTTACTGCAATCGAGTGGGTTCAGATCGCGCGTGCAGCCAAGAAGTCGATGCGCGATGTGATGCTCGAGCTTAAGGAAGCTGGTGTTTCGTCGATTCCTGGTGGGGGCGCAGAGGTTTTCAGCGATCGTGTGCAAAGTGAAATGTTCTGGACCAAGTCTGATTCCGAGGATTGGCTCGAGGTCGCCAGAACTGCTCACGAGGTTGGACTGAAATCGAACGCAACGATGTTGTATGGCCACATCGAAAATGCGAGGGAACGCGTCGAGCACCTGATTGCTTTGCGTCAGCTCCAAGATGAGACCAACGGCTTTCTCTGCTATATCCCGCTGTCCTTCCATCCAGAAAGGACGGAGATCGACCATCTCTTGGGCCCGACCGGTATTCAGGATCTGCGTGAAATCGCGCTCGCCCGATTGATGCTCGACAACTTCCCGCACATCAAGACGTTCTGGATCATGAACACCATCGAGGTTTCTCAGGTCGCCCTTTGGTATGGTGCTGACGACATCGACGGAACGATCCAGGAATACGAGATTACGAGAAAAAGCTACGAGGAGACCAGACAGGTCCTGACCCGTGCACAGCTTGTAGAGCGAATCGTCGAGGCNGGCCGAGACCCCGTTGAACGCGACAACGTNTACAACACGCTGTCCACCCATCGGGAGATACAAGACGAGAAACCGGTCGGNGTAGCCGGAGAGATACCGCTCGCATCTTGAGCCCTCAGGGGGCGTCATCAAATACCCAGGGGAACAGCCGAACGATCATGAGTAACATCAACGACATCACCGAAAAGATCCAAGCGTCTGAACGCATCTCACTCGACGACGCCCGGCGCCTGATAGCGCACCCGAACGTCGCCGAGATCGGTTTGCTCGCAAACACGGTTCGCGAGCGTCTGCACCCGGTGGACCGCGTGACNTACAACATCGGGCGTAACATCAACTACACGAACGTATGCTGGGTGAAATGCGATTTCTGCGCGTTCTACCGCGCACCTGGATCCGATGAAGGATGGACCCTTCCGAAAGAGCAGATATTCGAGAAGATCGACGAACTTGTTGCAGTCGGGGGTAAACGGGAGAAGTCGAACGAGATCCTGATGCAGGGCGGTCTCAATCCCAAGCTCCGGATCGATTACTACGAGGATCTGTTCTCGGGCATCCGAGATCGGTATCCCGAAATTCATCAGCATTGTCTGTCGGCGACCGAAATTCTGTACATCGCGCATATCTCGAAACTCTCGCTCGAAGACTGCATACGACGACTGCACGAGGCTGGCCTCGACTCGATTCCGGGAGCAGGTGCGGAGATCCTGTCTGACGAGGTTCGGGACATCATCGGGTTCCGCAAGGACCGCACACACGAGTGGCTAGAGGTGCACAGGATTGCGCACAATCTCGGCGTGCATACATCCGCGACGATGATGTATGGACACGTCGAGACGATCGAACACCGTCTCGAACACCTCGAACATATCCGGAATCTTCAGGACGAGACGGGCGGATTCACTGCTTTTATTGCCTGGAACTTCCAGCCTGATTACACCGATCTGGCTTCGGATCCGGATCGCTGGGATGGGAAGAAGGCGACGGGATACGATTACCTCCGAACGATCGCTGTTTCAAGACTGTATCTTGATAACATCAAGAGCTTCCAAGCATCCTGGGTGACTCAAGGCCCGAAGATCGCTCAGATCGGACTTCGATACGGTGTAAACGATTTCGGCTCGACGATGATGGAAGAGAACGTCGTGAGCGCTGCAGGAACCAGCCACACAGGCGAGATGACCCTATCAGAGATGGAACGGCTGATTCAGGATGCTGGATACCAAGCCGTGCGCCGTAACACCCGCTACGATATTCTTAATTGAATCCCGTGAGCTACCGTTTATCCCGAGTTGGCTCGGGGGGAGTTCAGGTCGTAACGAGGGACTGTTCTTGCGATTAATAGAATCTTACTCCAAGTATGCCATCCAAATCTTCTGAGCCGTCCATTCGGCTCGGTGTCGTCCAATATCTCAACACGAAGCCTCTTGTTCTCGCGTTCGAATCGGACGTAATCGAGCACCCTTTCAACCTGGTATACGATGTGCCCTCTGAGTGTGCACGAAAGCTGCACGCCCACCAAACCGATGTGGCCATCATACCCGCAATCGAGATCTGTCGTGCTCCCGAGCCTTATTCGGTCGTCAAAGGTGTTGGTATCTGTTCGGTGGGACCTGTTAACAGTGTATTCCTTGTCCTGAAGAAGGATCCAGAGGACGTGAAGTCCGTGGCTCTGGATACAAGCTCTCGTTCGTCCGTTGCGTTGACGCAGATCCTCTTGAAGAAGCGTTTCAATGCATCCGCGGAGCCGATCGATCACCCGCCTGACGTCGATCGAATGCTCGAGAGAGCTGATGCGGCGGTTCTGATTGGCGATCTTGCTCTCGAGCTCGATAGGGATCGGTATCGCGTTCTGGATTTGGGACAGGCCTGGACAGATTGGACGGGACTTCCATTCGTCTATGCGGTCTGGACCGGTCGAGCAGGTGCACTCACAGGGGATCAGGCCCAGCTCCTCGTGCACGCGAAAGAGATCGGATCCACGGCTATCGACGAAATCGCAAAAAAATACGCAGAGGATCGGCCCTTTCCGCCTGAGTTATACAGCGCGTATCTGACAGAAGCGATCCATTTCGAATTCGGGGACCGTGAGCAGGAGGGCATTTTGCGGTTCTACTCGTATGCCCAGGAACTCGGGCTGGTTCCTTCGGTGCCGAAGTTGAGTTTCTACTAGGGATCCCACAGGATAAGATGTTCAGGCGAGTAAACGAGCTTGAAGGGTTCCCGCCTATGCACCGCGTGCTTCGGCATGGTGCCCAAGGAGAGGATAGGGTTCAGGGAGACCCCAATGAAAGTGGCCCCGGAAAACTACTCCGGGGCCTTCTCGTATCCTCCAAGTCACTTTTTACCGAACTATCGAGCCAGGTTCGTCCGATTTTCTCTCTCGCCTTTCTTGGCTCTCCTTGTGCGCTTGGTGGCCCACCTGTCTTTGACGCTTAGCCGGAGACGACCGGATTCTTTAGTACACCGATCCCTTCGATCTCGCCCTCGACGTTGTCACCGCCCTTGAGGAAGTCGCCTGTGGTTGCGCCGACTCCTGCTAGCGTTCCAGTGGCAATGATGTCACCCGGTTCCAACGTAACGAGTTCGGAGATCCAAGACACGAGCTCTCCAACCGAATAGGTCATCTGGCCGGTGTTGCCGTCCTGCTTGGTATCGCCACTCACACGCAGCTTGATGCTCAAAGCGTGCGGGTCCGGGATCTCGTCCTTGAGGGCGAGAACGGGGCCGCACGGTGCGAAGCTGTCGAACCACTTACCGTTCAGCCAGTCGAACCAGTTGTCTCCATCCCGATCTTCGCGCGCGTCCGGGACCTTCAGGCTGCGTTCGGAGACATCGATCAAAACGGTGTAACCAGCTACGCAACCAAGGCCTTCAGAAGGTTCTACGAACCTCGCGTGTTTCCCGATCACGACGGCGAGCTCGCACTCCCAGTCGATCTTCTGAGCGTTATGAGGGAGAACGATATTGTCGCCATCCCCGATGATCGTCGTGCTGGGCGGTTTCATGAATACGCGCGGCCACGTCTTCTCTTTGCCCGGGAAGTAGCCCCCACCCTCTTCGACGTGGGACTGGTAATTTCCGGCAAGGCACAGGAGCTTGTTGGGGTTCAGAACTGGTGGTCGATACCGGACTTCGGATTCGGGTGTCGTATCGGATGCTTCAGCAACGGCGGCTTCCGCCCTCTGGATAGCCGAATCACCACCTTCGAGTATAGCTTTGACGGAACCGAACTCGTCCGTCAGATCGACAAGCCTACCGTTTTTGACCGCTCCGCATCTGACTTGGCCGTTGTGTTCGTATGTCGCGAGTTTCAAGTCGTTTCTCCGTATGGGGTAACCGTTGGTTGTTGGCCCGTCGAATATAAGGGTCGAAGGTCGGAGTTCAAATGAATTGGGGGACCCGCGTTGACTGGAAGGCGTGTTTGCCTACTTTCATGTGTGTGTCTGGATTTAGCGGAATTTTGACGTCCCGGTAGTAGGCGGGAGTATCGAGGGAAGTATGCTGAGTGAACGTGAGCAGGAAATCAAGAACGTCTTGGTCGATCAACTGGCTGGGTCAGCCAGAGCAGCCGGGCAGAAAAGATTGACGCGATATCTGGATCCGGACTTTGTCCGGCTCGCAGTGACCAGAATGGCTGTCAACAAACGTCGAATGGTTATCTTCTCAGCCCTTTATTTCTGTGTCGTTCTCACTGCGGTCGTCGTGATGACGCAGACCGTCTCGGACTACAAGGTTCTCCTGTGGGTCGTGGTGGGGTCCTTCAACGCGGTCAACGCGGCGATCCACTATGCCGAGTATAACAAAAAAAAGCTGGTGTTTACATTGATCGATATTCTGGAAACCAGAGAAAAGTAGGGGGGAATTCTTGGACAGCGTTGCTACAGGTCAATATGTCCTTGGTTTTTACGGCGTGCTACTGATCGTCGGGGGCGTGATGGGGTACATCAAATCGCAAAGCAAAGTGTCCCTGTTCATGGGTGCGATCACAGGCGGGCTTTGCGTCGGAGCGGCCTGGCTGAGCCTGGATCAGCCGGAGCAGGGCTTTACGATCGGCAGTCTTGTTGCCTTCCTGCTTGCCGGCGTGTTTATCAACCGGCTCGCGAAGACAAGGAAGCTGATGCCTGCAGGGATCGTTTTGGCGTTGAGCCTGATCGTCGGTGTTCTCCTGATGATGATCTTGCAGGTAATGGGTGGGGTCGATTCGGCGTTGTAATCAGAGGAAGATGTAGGCAAGAAAGAGGGTGGGTATCCCTCGCGGACCACCGGCCCTTGCCTTAGTGGGAGGTCGCCCCTGTTGTCAGGCGACAGTCCCTCTAATTTTTGTTGCCATATGAATCTCTTTTCGATGGGCCTAGGCTTCAGAGGTTACGCCTTCTGAACCGGGCCTTGGGGAGTTGAGCAATATCAGCTGGCTGCTAGCAGAGCCGACATAGTAACGGTTCCGCGGATGTGTTGGCCAATCATTTGATCGAGATCCCCGATTTGTCGCACGCGGTCCGCATCTTTTTGACCGCGTCGACGACGCACGTGCCATTGCGCGTGATCTCGAATATGTACTGACTCGCGATGCGACGACACACGCCTAGGATCGCAGAGATATTCTACACGGTATTTCCCCCCTCATCGTCGAGCCAGTGAACTCATCTCGTTGATTACGTCTGAGACCCAAGCCGGCAGCCTCCACTAAACTGACAACTGGCAGACTTACACTTGGCTACCATTCAAAGGCCAACACGTTGTTGTTCAGAAGAACGATGGCGTTCCAAGAAAGAAGGGTAGAGAGCCAATTAACGGCATCGAAGGATTCTGGAGTTCCTCCAAGAACGGGTTCCGTCAACATAAAAGTTTTTTCCATTGCTAAGTAAAAACCTAAGTAATTGTTATTCAGTAAATTACATCTATTTTGAATGTCTTGCGAGGGCAAAGACGATACCGGTCAGGATGATCCCCCCTCCCGCGAATGTTGCAGTCGAGGGCGTCTCCGATAGGATGACTAGAGCGAGGGCGGAGGAGGAGATGGGCTCGAGCAGCAAGAGGAGCACCAGCACGGATGGGGAGATTCGTTTGAGAGCGAAGTTGAAAGAGGTATGCCCAACGAGTTGAGGGCCAGCGGCGAGAGCTAGGAAAAGAGCGTAATTCGTGACGGTGTGGCCGGTCAGACTCTGACCGGAGGCGAAGGCGATCGCAACAAGTGTCACTGCGGCAATTGAGTAGACCGTGGCGATGTATGGCGTGAGGGCGATGTGCTGTCTGAGCTGACGTCCGATCAGGAGGTGACCTGACATTCCGATCGCACCACAGATTGCCAGAACGTCGCCGAGGAGCGCATTGGATTCACCGTTAACGTCCCCATACGAGATCCAGAAAGCCCCAGCGAGTGCGACAACTGTACCGATCGCCAACCGGGATTTCAGACGTTCCTTCAGGAATATCCAGCCCCCGATGGCGACGAAAATCGGGTTTGTGGTGACAAGAAAGGCGGAGCTTGCCACGGAGGTATGGGACAGGGAACTGATCCAGCTCGTGAAGTGAGCGGCAAGCAATAGACCGCTTGCGAGGACGGGTAGCCTTTGCGAGCGGAATAGCTCTTTTGTCGCGGCCCGGTGGTGCCTGATTGCCAAGGGCATCATGACAGTAGCCGCGATGACCATCCGGTAGGCTGCAATCACGAAGGGATGGGCGGAACACAGCTTGATCAGGATCGCAGCAGACGAGGATACTACGATCCCCAGAAGCAGGATGATATAGACCAAGACGTCAGCTCTCAGACAGAGAGTCGGATCCGTTGGTCGGGTTCGACTCGCGAAGTTCCCGCC
>PAXL01000033.1 GCA_002714465.1 Gemmatimonadota bacterium
AAGGAGATACGGGGTTAGCCGTAACTCCTTGTTTTTATTGGGGCCACCCACCGGACTTGAACCGGTGACCTATTGATTACAAATCAATTGCTCTACCAGCTGAGCTAGGGTGGCTCCATTAATTTGTCAACGGAGGCAGGAGCCAAAACCATATTGGGGTTTAGTCGCCAGCATCCTTGGGGGAAGGAAGCCCACATCCGATGGGGTTCTACCTCAGTCGTTCAGTGATTGATAATATAGAACCTACAAAAGCGACACCTTCGCCGCAATCAGGTATAAACAGAGTGGTCCCGCGGAAGAATCTCCGGAACTGCAAAATCAATAGTTTTTTGAGTCTTGCGCATGAGCAGTGTATGACAAAGAAGGGACTCATCCGGTGCCCGTATAGTAGCGAGCTACAGTTGGGGACAGCCTTGGGAATTTGCAGACTATAAGGGACTGATTACTGGGCAAAAAAGGGCTCTAGGCATATGGGGATCCTCGGTCTTCGATTCTTACTAATACGACGGCAACAGAATGTGTTTAGCTTTGATGTCGAGCAGCAATTTCCCCTTCTTGTCTTTCATAACCAACGTAGATGACCGTTCCTTCTCAGCCGTAAAGTGTTCTACAAGTTCTCCCGCGACCCCAGTCCCAAAATCGACGTATTCCCAAGTTAAAGTCTTGGATTTCTTCTTCCAGTTGCCTATCCAATAGCTTGATTCTCCAGAAGACTGAATACTCCACATTTCAAATTCTGTTCTTTGCTGGTTGTAGCGTTTAAGAGTTAGAGCCGTTTCTTTATCACCCTGACTCGTGAGCTCTTGCAGAATATGGCCGTCAAGAACCCATTGAACATTATGTGTTTCGGATAGCTGCCTGGCTTCAGGAACCAGCAGCGATGAGTTTAGTGTAATATCCGACCGCCAGTTACCAAGGTACCGATTCAGAACTTGCTGCTGCGATCCTACCGCGGTTGTCATCGCCGATTTTGTAAGTAGGAGAAGGGCCAAATTTACCAGTAAATATTTCAATTTGTGCCCCTCTTTTCGAAAGAAGACAACCGATCATCTCGCTGTATCATGTACGGTCCCAATAGGCACGCTTGTTGGCTATCGCCAATGAGCGCTCGATACGTCAAGATACTTATTTATAGATCTACGTGAGTGGAAGGACGTTTCGCAAGAAGAATACGAGAGCTCTATAACGAGCGGCGTAGAGGTTGTCTTTTCTGGATCTGCTGACTGTGTGTACGAAATAGCAGCGTTCCCAAATGTAACCGCGACACAGGAGGTATGGAGACCGCCTTACGCTGGCATTTTCCACTGGGTATGTACTGAAACCTTGGGCATAAATCCATATGATGAAGGCAAATCATCTTGACAATCCAAGAGAAGACATATGCGAATCCTTAAGCTGATTGCTGCGGCAGGACTGTTCATTTTGCTTATTCTACCGAGCTCAGGAAAAGCAGATTCATTAAATCAAACTGAATCGCTTTCTATTCCAGATTCTCATCCCAATGCAACCCGGCTATTCTTTGCACCTACAGCGAGGATGCTGACGACTGGAACCGGATACCTTGCCAACCATTTGCTTTTCTTTCCTTCCTTTGCCGTCGGGCTTTCTGACCTAGCAACGCTAGGGGGTGGTTTCTCAATCCTTCCCGGGATCAATTTCAGTGACCAGATGTTCTTCATAACCCCGAAGGTTGGGTTCTCGCCAGCTGAGAATATACATCTAGCCGCGGGGGCATTCGTGGGAGGATTTCCCGCCAGCGATGAGATGAACGGCACCATTGGCGTTACTTACGGCGTGTGTACAGTTGGCCCTCCCGAAAGGACGATCACTGTGGGGCTCGGATGGGGGTTTGCGAACCAGGAAGTCCAGGGGAAACCCATGCTGATGATTGGCGGCGAATGGTTAATCAACAGGCGCGCCTCGCTTATCACCGAGAATTGGAAGGTCCCCAGTGCCCCCCCGGTTGTATCGCTGGGTGTCCGACTTCTTGGTGACCGTTTCCACGCTGACCTGGCTCTTGTAAACACTTTAGATGAACCGATTTTCCCCGGCATCCCGATAATAGGTCTGGTATACGCGTTCGGGCGCTAACAGGCTCGTGGTCTGTACCTACTTAAATGTATTAGCGCGATCGACGCTAACTGGACTGATTGGAAAAGTATGTAAGAGCGACCTAGCCGCTACGTTGGCAACGAGTGCCGATTACTCAGATTCCAAGGACGCACGGCGCAGCAACGGGCCCGAGCCATCTCAACCTGCAGGGCAGGGATCTGTCAGATACTATGCTGTTCAAGATTGCGGTGCACCGACCGACCCAAGGAAGATTTGGGTGGACGGGCGTCCAGCACACCTGAGGAGTGATTAATCGGCGATATCCAGGTTTCGGGAAATGTGTGACGAGGCTCGGATCGTACCCGCTTCGTAGTGCGCCGAGGCACGGGACAACCTGCGCCAGCGGGGTAAGTTCCGGGCCAGTCTTTTTGATTCTCAACGCCGTATCTGTCAGAAAGTCCAACTCGCACCGATAGACGGCAGCAAGGGGAGCCACTTCTCCGTCAGCGTCTCAGCCACTATCAGATTTCCGTTCGAGTCAACGCCTGATCGGCTTGCTTCAATCAAGCGAAGGTTCTCTTGATTGTAGAGGTTTACGACCTCAGCGAAAACCGAAAGTCTGCCTGTGCTCGTGTTGAACACACGATTCACGCGCAAATCCAACCTGTGATAGGCTGGAAAGCGTTTGGCGTTTCGCTCGCCATACTGCGTCGTTATACGGTATCGTCCTCCCGATGTCGGTCGGCGTATGAAGTGTTCCGCCGTATATGGCCACCCTGTGTGGAACTGCCACGCCAGGTTTATACGCCACCTAGCACTTGGTCGGTAGTTCGCATCCGTGTAAATGGTGTGACGCTGATCCGTATTCCTCGGTACGTCCCGCCCACCGATCGACTCATTGGACCAAGCAGTCGAATAGCTGCTCCAGAAGCTCCATCTGGTCCCAACATCTCGCTTGAGACAGACCTCGATACCCTTCGACTCGGCGCTTTCGGGAGCTAGAAAGAGCTTCTGTGCCTCAAGCTCAGGGAAGAACAGGACATCCTTCGAGTAGTTCTCCCAACGTGGCCGCACGTGTGACCGCCTTTTCTGGTATCCTTCGACCCGCAGCTGCAGGCCGCCAGGAAAGACGTGCTCAATACCAACCACACGGTGTTGAGAACGTTCAGACCGATAAAACACCTGTTCGCCATTCGCCACATCCATCTCGTGGATTCCCTGGCTTTGGTGATACAGCCCCCAGCTCGCTCGGATTGCGCTACCGGATGTGCGGGTATATACCACGCTCGCTCTAGGACTTAGATCCCAGTCATCTGTGTAGCTGATACGATCCAATCGAACACCAATCTCCGCCGTCACGCTGGAAGCGACCCGAAACCGATCGCTTAAGTAAAGTCCGATCTCGTATCCCTCCGGCGAAACAGAAACGAGCGTCGTGTCGTATACCGAGATCACACCAACTTCCGTAGTCCTCGTAGCTAGTCGCTCCCGATTAAAATAGTCGTAGTCCGCATCGAGCTTCTTGGCGTCGAAGCCAGCGCTCAGGAAGTGCCCACCGACGTCCACATACCAGTCCTGCTGGAGTCCGAGGATCGTGAAGATACGTTCATCCTCGACGTGCCATCGTTGCTCCTGACTGTACTGGGCCCCGCCGGATGTGCTAACAGGACGGACCGAAACGTTCGTCCCTATGCGATCGTGCGATATCCGGCTGAATGACCAGACTGTCTCCGCAGCAATCTTTTGCCCGAAGGTCGAGTTCAGACGTTGCCAAACATAGGCGTTGTCGTATCGGGTCCTCGCAGTGTCCTCCTCCTCCTGCGCAAACATGTCATCCCCGGCCCCCATCACCGATGTCGTCAATGTATGGGCGTCGCCCAGAGCTGTCTCTAGTTTGCCGAACACATCGTAGTATTTTGGGTCAGCACCCGTCTCGTTCATCAGGTCCAGGACGATGTCTAGGTATCCACGTCGAGCAGACAGCAACCATTTTAACTTGCCATCACCGAACTGCCCCTCGGTCAAAAAACGGACGGTCATCAGGCTGATCCCAACGGTCGTCTGCGGTTCTGGTTTCGGGTCGATGGACGCAATTTTCAGTACCCCACTCAGATGTCCGCCGTGCTGGGATGGGAACCCGCCCGTCATCAGGTCAATCCCTCCAACGGCCTTCACATCGATGATGCTTAGAGACCCGCCGTTTATGTCTTTCAGATGGAACGGATCAAAGAGCTTCAGACCGTCGAGGCTAACGAGTACTTCTTCGTGCTCTCCACCCCGAACGGTAAACTTGGCCGAAAAGTCGTTCGAAGAAATACCTGGAAGTCGTGCCACGGCCCTGTAGATGTCTTCTCCGGTCTGGGGAATACTCTCGATATCCTCCCGCGTCAGCGTCTGCTGTCCCGCCGGATCAGACTGCATGATTGAGAAACGTCCCGGCGTCACCGTGATCGCCGAGAGCTTAAGTACGCACGCGGTCAGTTTTATCGTCACATTCAAGACAACACCAGAATCCACAGCGACATCCTCCAGCTCCTTCGGAAGATAGCCGATCAAGGAAGCTGAAAGCTTGTATCGACCTGCAGGGAGGACGATCGAAAAGCGCCCATCGAGATTCGCTATGACTGTATGAGGGGTATTGACGACCATGACATTTGCATATGGGAGCGGCCTCAGGTCATCCGATGCAACGACATAACCTTGTATCGTTCCTTCTGCAAGCAAGTTTGATGGAAAAGAGAGGAGTGCCAAGACCAGCAGGGCTGAGAGCATCAGACGTCTCAAGTTATCAAGGATGGAAGGTGGACCAAAAGCCGAGAGTCGCCCTTCGCCTCATCGCTTTGCGAGTCTGTCCCAGCGGATACTTCTATGCCACTTATGTTTTTTCGTATGACCAAGACAGTATGGGGAGCGAAGTTCACGTTTAGGATCGCAGAGCCACCAATAGTTGATTAATGTCCGGAGAAGGGCCACGGGTAATGGGAGTTAGTCGATGGCTTAGTAATTTTTCGGTTTGCAGCCAAGGTATCGAATAGCACAATTAAGTATGATGTCGTGATCTTTACCCACATACTCGTGAGATGATTCACAAAGTTTACGTGATGAAATAACAATACGACGGTAACTCTTCAGGCTCTCGTTCTACCACGACTGAGTAGACGAACATCCAATAAACTCTAGGAGGAGGCTCGGAATGAAACCAGCGCAGATTAAAGAAGGACAGCGCACAACGTGGAAGTTAACAGCACCGGGTTGGATGAAACACGACCGTGTGATTTCAGAGGGAGCGCGGCCAGTGAGCGAGCGTTTGCTAAGATTGGTAGGGATTTCTGAGGGACATCGTCTGTTGGACATTGCTTCCGGAACTGGCGAGCCTGCACTGACCGCGGCCGAGTGGGTCGGGCCACACGGGGCTGTTATAGGAACTGACCTTGTGGAGGAAATGCTGGCCTACGCACGTGAGAAGGCGTCGGCGAAGAACTATAGGAACGTCGAGTTTCGCGCCGTCGACGGGGAGGAACTCGACGTTGACCGTGAGAGCTTCGATGCAGTCACCTGTCGGTGGGGGTTGATGTTTATGCCGAACCCTGTGGCTTGTATGAAGCGAGCCCACGAAGCTTTGAAACCGGGCGGCCGGGCGGCAGTGGCTACGTGGGCAGAGCCGCAACGCAATCCGTTCGCTTCGGTTCCTATGGGCGTGGTGATGAATTACGTGAATGTACCTCCCCCTCCACCAGGCACGCCGGGTATTTTTGGCATCGCGAATCCGAATCGACTTCAAGACATTCTGTCAGAAGCAGGATTTTTAGATATTGAGGTGGAGGAGATGCCGGTCACCTTCGTAGAGGTCGAATCCGGAACCGCTTACTGGGACATAATGCGCGAGTTGGCTGGGCCTATCGTCGCGCTCATCAACACCTTGTCCCCTGACCTTCAAGAGGTTGTACATCGCGAGATCAGCGAAGCCGCACAAAGGCTGCACGATGGTCAGAATGTGAAGGTTACGGGTGTGACCTTGGTGGCGTCGGGCAGAAAATAGACGTCTGGTGGAAGCCTAAGGAGTCCGGGCCCAATGGCCAACAGGCATTCTGCAGACACGCTGGTCAGCCCTTTCAGGACCTGCACCATCACGGGCGAAATCAGCTCTGATACCGGAGCCGGATTGACACCAGCAACCGTAAACAAACAGAAGAGCCTTTCCCCGGCATCCTTTGTAGAAACAATTCTTCAAGAGCCGCCCTTGAAGAGCGTCTGTCTCCCGCTGCTCGTAACCGAGTATCTGGGATCCTCATCAAGGTTCGGATGCGCAGCAACAAAGCCCCTCAAGGCCAGCGTCGACAGCAGGGCCTCCACTCTCAATGACCCAATCGCCGTTCCGGTCACGATCCTCCTCGCCGGCGGCCACTCGGACCCACGATCCTCGAGGTCGATCATGTAACGAAGAATTGTCTTTTCGTCTTCGGATAGAGTCGTCGCCATATTTTTGTTGTGTAGTGTCACGCACGCGGACATCCAGGGCCGACTAAAACTCGGATTGGGTCCCAGCTTTCGCAGGGATGACCGTAGGCGGGTCCCTTGGACGAAGATCCGTCAGCATCGAAAAGGACTCACTCTTGCTGCGCGTTCACTCCCGGGTTACTTAGCAGAGCTCTCAGTAGTGAATCGAAAATTTTCCCTTACCAGTGAATGGTAAGCAAAGCGAGGAGCAAGGAATCGGCGAAGAATCAATGCATACTCCAGTGGTTTGTGATGGTATGAAGCGCCGGACATGACACGATCATCCATCATTCCAAAAAAAAGGGCGCCATCCTTTTCGGACAACGCCCAACGCTAACTGCCTTGTCTCGAGATCGTCTAGCCGTGCTGCTCGTATGGTCCCTGGACCCGGTATTTCTGCCTCTCAGAGGACATCGCCCAGCCCAAAATCGCTCCTAGGCATGCCACGAGACTGAATAGGATCATCGCTGTCTTTGCAATCGATCTCATACTGAAGTCTTCCGTTACGCTTCCTCGGTCAGCCCCATCACCTTCAACTGGAGTAGGAGTTTGCCGAGACTGAAGGGTTTCTCGATGTCTGAAAAGACCAAATCGTAATTGGTTTCCCGCACACGCCTCCGACTCACCGCCGGGTGTGCCTCGAAGCCCTCCTGCTGAAGATCCGCTTCCAGAAAGTCAGAAGCACCACATCGTCTCCTGTGATCAGAACCTTTGGCATCCGCTCTCTCTCACACCATAAGGCCCGGAAACATCAACACCGAGAGCATCTAATACTCAGGTCATTCACTTAGACATATTAAAAACGGCTGGTTACAATCCGGTCATAGACCTGCAACGATTGTCAGACACTCTTATCCTAGACAAGAAATGCAGCGGCACCAACCAAACATGACCCATTTCAGCGTGATCTCAAAAAAACGGGCCGATCCCAAAACCTGGATCGGCCTGGCGCTACCTTAAGTTCGCACTTCCATATCCGCCTTCACCCATCCAGGGCTGACATAATCTTCTGACACTTATCATTAAACATTTGCCCGTCATCTGCTTGTTTTCAACCCCTGCTGACGCTCGTGTCGGGCGAACGCGAGCTTACCTAGCCGATCGATCAAGTCGGCATACGATATCCCACTCGCCTCGAAGAGCTTCGGATACATGCTGATCCGAGTGAATCCGGGTATGGTGTTGATCTCGTTCATGACAAGCCTGCCGTCAGGACTCAGGAAGAAGTCGACCCTAGCCATCCCCTCACAGCAAAGAGCCTGGAACGACTCAATCGCCAGCTCCTGTACCGAGGATACCTGCTCATCCGTTAGCTTGGCGGGTATCTCGAGACCCGCACCCTGCTCGTCGATATATTTAGCCTCGTACGAGTAGAACTCGTGGTGCGGAACTACCTCTCCAGGTAGCGAGGCGATCGGATCCTCGTTCCCTAGAACGGCCACCTCGATCTCTCGACCCTCGAGAAAGGCTTCGACGACCACTTTTGTGTCATACAGAAAAGCTTCATCCAAAGCAGCTTTGTATTCGTCGGCCGTATCAACTTTGCTGATACCGACAGACGACCCCAGATTCGCGGGCTTCACGAACAGTGGCGTTCCCATCTCGTTGGCGAGTACGCTAAAAGACACATCGTCGCGCTTGTGACGGTGAACAGTCCGGTAATCACCGATCGCGATTCCACCATCCCGAAGCAGCCGCTTCATAACATCCTTATCCATTCCGACGGCCGATCCAAGCACATCACCACCGACAAACGGGACATCGAAAAGCTTCAACATTCCCTGAACAGACCCATCCTCACCATACGGTCCGTGTAGCACAGGAAAAACGACATCTACAGAACCGAGATCTTCATTGTCCGTCGTTCGCATGAGATCTCTCGACCCCGAACGAGGCACGAGCGCAACCGTATCGTCATTCCGAACCTCGAACGCGGACAACGCATTCCGGGAATCCAGCAGAAATCGTGACGCGTCGTTCAGATACCACTGTCCCGCGTGGTCGATCCCGACTAGGACTACCTCGTATTTCTGTTTGTCCAGAGCCTCGACGATGTTCCGTGCTGACTGAATCGAAACCTCGTGCTCAGCCGACCGACCACCGAAGAGAACACCTAGCCGGATCTTCTTTCCCATTTCTCAAACTCATTTTCGCTTTGCATTTAGGCAAAGAGGCGAAGAGCAAAAAACGCAGATCAGGCTTCTCCTGCTCGACTGTTCGCCTGCGCGCCTGCGCCATCTTCTTTTGGTTCCGACTTCCGCCGCTTCCAGTACTTCCAACCGTAGTAGGCACCACCGACAACCAAAACTAACGTAATAACCACCTGATTGTAGGTTCTCAGGACAGTGACGACCAGTTGCCAGTTTTCGCCTACCATCAGCCCAAAGTAGACGAGGAGGGAGTTCCACAGAAACACCCCGATCGCCACATACAACGTCATCCGAACGGGGTTCATCCGGATGATCCCGGCCACAATTCCGACAAAGGCACGAACCGTCGGCAGGAACCGGTTGAAAATCACGATCCGAATCCCGTATTTCTCGAACCAAATCTCCGCCACCTCAATCTTCGACTCGTCGAAGAACCGACGTTCGAGACGTAAAAAAAAATCGCGTCCCTTCACATACGCCATGCCATAGACGAGCAGGCACCCCATCGCGCTACCCACATACATCGCGATGTAAGCCGGCCAGACCTGGATCACGCCGATCCCGGCCAGATACGCTCCGAACACGATCAGTGTATCCCCTGGTATCGGAGGCACAACATTCTCGAGGAATGCCCCCATAAACAGGAAAAAGTAGACCCAACCCGGCGGCTGATTATTCAAGTAGACAAGAAAGTTGTCCCAGAACTCAGCCAAATACTCCATCACCATACCCGACCCGTTTGTCTTCGATTACGTGTCATCTTGCCGTTACCGGCCCGCTTTTGACCCTTAACACTTACCTCCCACGCCATAGCGTTTGTGCGACAGCAATTCATTTGACCCTGACGAGTGCCACTGCCTGCGCGGCCATGCCACGCTCTTCCCCGACGAAACCAAGCTTTTCTGTCGTCGTCGCCTTCACCGAAACGCGACTCTCCTCTACCCCGAGGGCCGTCGCGATGTTCGTTTCCATCTCAGGGACGTGAGGCGCCAGCTTCGGTCGCTGAGCCATAACCGTGGCATCGACATTCACCAGCTGGGCTCCCGCTTCATTCAGCGCTTTCGCTGTCCGCTCGAGCAGGATCAAGCTCGAGATATCCTTGTAGGCCTGATCGGTATCTGGAAACAGCCTGCCGATGTCTCCCAGACCGGCTGCTCCCAGGATGGCGTCGATCACGACGTGCGACAGGACGTCCGCATCCGAGTGGCCATCCAACCCTAGGTCGAAGGGAACATTAACCCCGCCGAGGACCAGCTTACGTCCCTCGACCAGTTGATGGACATCGTATCCCATCCCAATTCGCTGCACATCCCCTCCTAAACGCCTTTTGAGGATATCTTCCGCACGTTCAATGTCCCCGGGGCGTGTCACCTTGATATTCTCAGCCGACCCTTCCATCAGGGTCACCGGCTTCCCGATTCGCTCTGCCAGAACCGTGTCGTCCGTACCGACAAAGCCATCTCGCATGGCTGCTTCGTGCGCCTCACGCAGAATATTCGTCTTGAATGCTTGGGGCGTCTGAACCGCCCACAGATCTGACCTGTCCAGAGTCTCCGCAACGCACCCGTCCCGGGCGCGCTTAATCGTGTCGGTGACCGGTTGTCCGATCACGGCGGCTCCTGATTTGCGAGCTGCCGCAACTATTACCGATATCTCATTTGACGTAACGAGTGGCCTTGCTCCATCGTGAACGGCTACGACATCGGCTTCTCGGGGAACGGCCCTGAGACCTTTGCGAACGGAATCCTGTCGCTCCTTTCCTCCGTCCACAACAGCCCCGACCTTCGAGAAAGCAGACGAGAGCGATCGAACCTCATCCAGGTCTCCACGCGGACCCACAACGACGATTCGGTCGATGTCCTCACAGCTATCGAAGACTTCGAGGGTGTGGCAGAGAACGGGCCGATCGCCAAAATCCAGAAGCTGCTTGGGTTTGTCCGTTTCCATACGCCGGCCCAGACCGCCGGCAAGGATTATCGCGTAGGTCACCGCTTCTCCAGAAGACATGCAATCACGCCCAACAGCGTATCCCGTTTCACCTCGATCTCGTCATACGTCGTAACGTTCTGGTCTACCAATTGACGGAAGCCAATCACCACATTCCTGAATCTTGGTGTCTTAGCGACCTCCGGTTCAGTCCAGCGAGCGGATACGAAATCCTGGTCGTTCATGAACAGTCGATCTCATTTGACATACCTCTTGCTCGCATCAAGTGATGAGCATCGCATCCCCATAACTATAGAACCGATACTCTTGTCGGACAGCCTCGTCATACGCCTCTCGGATCAACTCCCGACCTGCCAGCGCCGACACGAGCATCAACAGGGTCGACCTGGGAAGGTGGAAGTTCGTCAGGAGCGCGTCGACCAGCTTGAAACTGTGCCCGGGGTAGATAAAGATATCCGTCCAGCCTGATCCCGAACCCAGACGCCCCCACGTGTCAGTCTGTGATTCCAGCACTCTTACTGAGGTCGTGCCCACGGCCACGATCCGTCCACCAGACGCGCGCGTCTTCTCGATCTCTTCTGCAGCTAGATCGGTGACTTCGTAGTATTCCGCATCCATCCGGTGGTTAACCACATCTTGGACCTCGACAGGCTTGAACGTCCCCGGACCAACGTGTAGGAGCACCGTCGTTCGGTCGACACCTTCTGACTCCAGCGATTCGAGCATCTCCCCCGTGAAGTGCAGACCCGCTGTTGGAGCCGCGATAGCCCCTGCCGTTCTCGCATACACGGTCTGATAGCGTTCGGCATCGGATTCGGTCGGATCACGCTGAATGTAGGGCGGCAGAGGTATGGCGCCCCGGCGTTCGATCAGGCCCGACACGTCACCATCGAACTGGACGATTCGCGTACCATCCTCCTGAACCCCTGCCACAGTCGCGACCACTTCCTCCTCTTCAAAAATTATCGTCGCACCCTCTTTGAGGCGTCTCCCAGGACGAGCAAGTGCCACCCATCGTCCGTCCTTTTCAGGTCGGATCAGCAACAACTCAACCTGCCCACCCGTCTCCAGTTTGTGACCTCTAAGTCGTGCGGGAAAGACTTTTGTTTCATTCACAACAAGCCGATCCCCGGCATTCACAAACCGCCCGAAATCAGAGAAACGGCAGTGCTGGATGTTACTAGTCTGTCGATCGACCACCATCAAGCGAGACCCGTCCCTACGGTCAGACGGGTGTTGCGCGATCAAAGATTCAGGAAGGGTGTAGTCGAAATCAGAGAGCTTCAACGGGCATCCTGATTTAGGAGGATCTGCAGTTGGGAACGGATCCACACCGTTCGTCCCAAGTAGTAAAAGCCACGGCGGCCTTCGCGGCGTAGGCGTATTGAGGGACGGTCGCAGACCAAGACATTCAGAAAAACGAACTTCTGTAAGCTAGCATCGAGAAATCAGGTAGAGAATCAGACTGCCAATGCCGCTTAGGAGGATGCAGGTCACGGTCGGAAAGCAAAAAGTGACACCCTCAAGCTTCGCGCCGATATAGCCGGGCAACTTGCCGAGAAGGGGCATGCGCGGGGCCCTAGATCATTAGCACGCCAGCGACCACCAGGCTCGCACCGAGGAAAACCAGGGTCTTGCCGAAAGGCAATCTACTCGAGTCGCCTGGCTATCAAGGCCACAGGCCCGATCAGCCCTGAGGGAAGCTGCATTCCCTCATACTCGTTTGCCATCGAATTGGTCACACGAACCTCGATCAAGTGCTGTCCGGCTGATAAAGATCCCAGATGAACAATATGAGGAGCCCACATTCGGCACCCCACCGATTCTCCATCGACCAGTACTTCAGCGATCTCACCAACCTTTCCCATATCGAGCTCGAACGAATCGGCATCCGGGAAGGCGATCTCTGTCGAATAGCTCACACAGCCTGAAAACAGCTCCCACCCGTTCACTCTCGCCCAGTCATCCCCGACCGAAATCGTCGAAATGTCTTCACCATCGAAGCGAGATGTCCAATCGGCAGCCAACTCGATCCGTTCCGTCGACCATTCTGATTGTTGCGCCGTTTCCGACGGAGCGCTTGAAGAATCGACCGCCAGTATCAGACTTTCCCGACGCCCGAGTTGGATGTTTAGGTCATCCGGGGCGACATCTCGACGATCACCGCTCATAGCGTCCCAGATTTCGATCGACCCCGATACTGAAAGCGTAACCAATCCATCGATCTCTGTCTCACCTTCGTTCACGAGCAGGTAGAGATCGAGTCCATCCTTCTTAAAGTGGATATGGCGCAGATCGGGGTTCGGCAATGCAATTTCTAGATCTCTAGGAATCGCCCGATCGACTGCATCTACAATGTCCCCGTCGAACTCGACAACCGTACCGCCCACTTTCCGGAACGCATCAAGCTTGTCAGATGCTCTCTGGGACAGCTCCTGAAGTCCCTCAATGATCACAACCTGGTATCGCTGTGATCCCACCGCCAGCCTATTGTCTTCTATCACCGCCTCCGACACCGCCTGATCGTCCAGATATAGAAAATCGATCTGATTCTGATACAGCTCCTTAGCCGACTCCCACGGGACGGCGTTTCCGTCGCCCAGGATGGCCACATCGCAGAGGTGCTCGCCATCCGACAGTATCCAGCAAAGCCGCCTAGAATAAAGAGCTATGTGCTTGAAGTAGGGCCACCAAATGTTATGGAACGCGAGATCGGGTTCGCTTTCCCACGCACGACGCTCGCGTATCGAATAGAACACCGCGTGCGGGTTGATCAGATTGTTGCCACGGACAAGATGCCAGTCGAACAGCCACTTCACTTCGTCGAGACTCAGCTGCCAGCCGTAAGCGCCGCATACCTCGGTCAGGATGCGGCGCCTGTTGCTGAGCCGAGCACCGCTTGTAGCTGTTTTGGCCGCCGTACTGTGAATGCCATCGATGGCCGTCAGCTTATCCGGCTCAACATACCTCCAGACCATATCCTGTCCGGGCATCTGGAACAATCGCAGCGGACTCAGCTCGTTACTCTCTGCAGGATGCCCAGTCAATGCGATCCCGTGTTCGGCACACCACTCGGATTGCGCGTTGTAGAAAGTCTCCACGAGTCGAGCGTACACAGCTTCCGAATACCTGTGACGAAAGGCCTCCGTCTCTTCACCGTAGTCTTCCCACAGAGCGGGCAGCCAGGGCCGTGGATCCTCACCCCATCGATCAGCAATCCAGTCCTCGAAACCCGGAGTATACGGCTTCCCTTGACCTCGTCGGCTGCCTCCTCGCCCGAGCACGTTCGGCTCGTCCGTGAACATCGCAATTATCGTGTCACCGAAGAACGGCTCTAGCGTCTCGAAATACCGGTCGTGCGTCAGGCGAAGAAAACAGGCGACAGCCTCCGGGTTGAGGATATCGCCTGACGGGGGAGCGGTCGCGTGACCGTCTTCCGACTCTTCAAAGACGCCCCGAATGACACCTCCACTCGCGACATCCCATACACTCATCGCCTTCCATCTGCCTTCAGGGATGTCGATCCTAAAAATCGTGTGACCTTCTGGTTCAAGCACCCGAACCGTACTCGCATCGATCGACCCATCATCAAGTACAAGTCCAAGGACCGTACACACATGGCGGTCCTTCATCGCCCTTCCAGTGTTGGGTCGCCAGAATCCCTGACGTGGGCCCTCGAACATCCGATCCCACATCCGGATCGAGCGGGTCGCATAGTCGGGATTCTCGGCCACCACCGCACCGTTCGCCGATCCGGACGGATACGACCCTTCATCATACAGGATCACCTTCATACCAAGACGAGCCGCTTCCTCCACAACCACTCGAACCAACCTGAAGAACTCGTCCGTCAGATANCCCACACGGTGCGAAAGCCCGACACGCGCGTGCGGCATGATCCCCCCGAATCCCGCCTCGTGAAAGGACCGTACCTGACGAACCAACTCCTCTTCATTCAAGTCGTCGTTCCAGAACCAGAACGGAATCAACCCAAACTCAGTCGGCGGATCCTTAAACATTTTGTAGACTGCTTCGTGTCTCAAAGGACCTCTCTTTTTCTCCCCCGCTTCCGCATCCGCTCTCAAAAGCGGCNTGCCTCCGCTCGGAGCGTGGAAAAGAAGGAACGACTATCTGCTCATCCACCCACCGTCGACAGTCAGCACCTGGCCCGTCACGTAGTTCGATGCAGCCGANGCCAGATAGACAACTGCCCCCTTCAGATCGGCCGGATCCCCCCACCGATCGGCCGGGATCCGCTCGATGATCTGTCGCGATCGGACCTCGTCATCCTGAATCGCCGAGGTCAGCTCCGTATCAAAGTATCCTGGCGCGATCGCATTGACTTGGATGCCGTGTCTCGCCCAATCATTCGCGAGCGCTTTTGTCAGCTGCATCACCGCCCCCTTGCTTGCTGCATAGGGAGGCACGAGAATGCCACCCTGAAAGCTCAGCAGCGAAGCTGTGCTGATTATCTTTCCGCCATCTCCCTGCGAGATCATGNCCTTCCCGGCTTCCTGGCTGCAATACCAAACGGCATTGATGTTCAGATCCATTACGCGACGCCATTCCTCATCCGGAAAATCCTCAGGGGGCGACCGGAAACTTGTCCCCGCGTTGTTCACGAGAATATCGATCCGTCCCGTCACGGCCTTCGCAGCCTCAACCATCCCCGATATCACCGACACGTCTCCGATATCTGTGGGAATCGCCTCACAAATTCTTCCCAAGCCACGAATCGTGTCCCTGACGGCTTNGAGCCGATCTGCCGACCGACTCACCACCACCACGTCAGCCCCAGCCTCCGCAAGCCCCTCGGCCATCCCTCTCCCGAGCCCCTGACTGGCCCCTGTCACCAGCGCAGTCTTCCCATCCAACCTGAAATCCTCAAGAATTCCCATCTAGCCTCGCCTGTCCCTGTCTAGTGTGTCCGATCCAACGTCACCGAGCAAAGCGCGGCGACGAGTTGTCTAGTCGTGAAAACAGGCTGGGAGGAGCCCAGTACAAACTGCATTTAAGTAATAACGGGCCGGCTTACTCCGCACGGTAACCCGGCCCCGGGACAACGGTCTCACAAACCCTCGAAGGCAAGCTGTCTCCCTTCTTGCCTTTGATTTTNTACCTCAAAAAAACGCGAATGCGGTTCATTTATCCTCGCCTATCCCATCCCAACAGTTCACCCCATCACACCCGAACGCCGGCATCAGGATGAAGTGATCGTCCGTCTTCACCAGCTCTTCGGCCAGCATCCGATGATGCCTCGCNGCCTCAGCTTCGTGCTCGGAATTATCCACGAGATTCTTCATCTCATACGGATCGGCTTCGAGATCGAAGAACTGCCACGGCTTCCCTCCGAAGTTGNCTCCTGACACNGTGTATTTATATCGCTCCGTCCGGATCCCACGCCATACGGCATCGTAGAACGGCTGCTTCTGCCTGAGCTCTGCGACAAACTCGAGCAATACACCCTCTCGATCCAGCCCACTCGATTTCCCTGAGATGAGTGAGGACAGATCCTCGCCGTGCAGCGAATTCTTCGGATTCAGGCCAGCCAATCCGAGCACGGTCGGGAACAGATCCTCCGTGTTCGTCGGGTCTGCCACAACGGATCCAGCACCTTCAGGGTGCCGAGGATCGATCACCATCAGTGGAATCCCGACTGATTCTTCGTACGGATACTGCTTCGATCGAAGACCGTGAGCGCCGCTTAGCTCGCCGTGGTCGGATACGAACATCACTACCGTGTCCTGTGACATCCCCTTCTCGTCCAGAAACGCCATCATCCTGCCGACGTTCTGATCCAGGTTCTCGACCATCGCATAGTAGATCTTCCGCTCACGCAGGAAATCACCCTCGTAGTTTGGGGGGAGTGTCAGGTCGCGTTCGAGCCAGGCGTCGGTCAGGTCTTCTGGTGCTTCCCACGGAGGGTGAGGTGGTTCGACCGAAATCACCATGCAAAACGGGTTCTCNCTAGCCCGATCCTGCATATGATTCATCCCGATCTCGAACAGACCGTCCGTTTGGTAACCGTCGATATCGATTGGCGTAGGATCGTCGTCCTCGAAGTAACACGTATCGAACGGCCCGTTCCGTAACTCGAAACCATACCACTTCTGCCATCGTCCCTGTCGCGACCTTGGTACACGAGTTCGATTGATCTGCCTCGCCGATCCAAGACGCCCGTGTCCACCGTCTAGATGCCACTTGCCGATGTAGACTGTATCGTATCCCGCCTCATTGAACTCATCCGCCATCGTCCGTTCCGTCGGNGACATNGACCACTCGATACCCGGGATCGANCGCGTATGCGCATACTCTCCCGTCATCAACGAAAACCTGAAGGGCACGCAGATTGGGTATGTCGAACACGCGTTCGCAAACCGGACGCCTCTTTCTGCAAACGCATCTAGGTTCGGAGTGTGCGCATCCGGGTCTCCGTAGCAACCCAGCGCCTGTCGTCTGAGCTGGTCGCACAGCAAAATCAGTATGTTCGGTCTACTCATAGTCACCCCAAGTGACGCTATCAGCGTTCTGGGTTTCGGTTTTCTGTTCGCTAATCTTTACTGGCGTCGCCTTGACGAGACCAGCCTCCGTTTGCCCTCGATGCTGCGCAGCTACCGTTTTAGCTTTGGCAGTCAATCAACACCTTCACGATATCCCCGCCGTCGCGCATCTGCTCGAAACCCCAGTAGGCCTCCTCATACGAGACGACCTTGCTTACGAGCGACTCGAGATCGACCTCCCCTGCAGAAGCGATCCGGATCGCGCGTTCGAAGTCGACCGACTCGTAGACTCGACACCCGACCAACTCGAGCTCGCGCCAGAAGAATCGGTGCAGATCTACTTCGGGAGGCGACGCNTGCACACCGACAAGCGCGACCTTTCCTCGCACGCGAAGCAGATCGGTCATCACCTTTGCACCCGGCNCGCTTCCGCTCACCTCGAACACGAGATCGCAGCCTGCACCGTTCGTCCANGACATCACGGCCTCAGCGAGGTCATCCTTCGTCGGATCNACTGTCCTGAAGCCGCACGATTCCGCCACATTCAGCCGATACGGATTGACCTCCGAGATAATCACCTCCGCACCGTCGAGTCTGGCTGCTTGAGCGACCAGTAACCCGATCGGTCCACCGCCAATCACGACCGCTTGATCACCGAGCTCTACCTGTGCTCGCCGAACATCGTGTACGGCCACGGCCAACGGCTCGATCANCNCTGCCGCGTTGNCACTCNGCTCACGNGGGATCCTGTGCAGNCTGTCCACCGGCGCGNTCCATAANTCCTGAAAGGCACCCGCGCTATCGATCCCGAGAAAGTTCAGATTCTGGCAGACGTGCGTATTGCCCCGTCTACACGCAGCGCACATGCCACAGAACACCGTCGGCTCGACAACCACACGCTCACCGACTTGATAATCCGCCCCATCTGGCGCTTCCACGATCTCCCCGCACATCTCGTGCCCCATCACCAGCGGCTTTGTCACTCGCTGGTCCATGTGTCCCATGAAAATGTGAAGATCCGTGCCGCAGATACCCGCCCTGGCTACCTTGATCAGCACCTCATCCGGGCCTGCAGAGGGCAGGTCGATGTCCACAACCTCTACCTTCTCCA
>PAXL01000034.1 GCA_002714465.1 Gemmatimonadota bacterium
CATCTCGATACGGAACGATACCCATGATCGACATACAGAAACTCAAGGAACTCGTGCGACTGATGGTCGCCAATGAACTCACCGAGATCGATCTTCACGACAGCGAGGAACAGGTCACGATTCATCGGCCCAGCGTGTACGCATCTCCTCAGGTCACTCAGGCGGCCGCCATCGCGCCGCCTCCGGTCCCGGTTGCCGCCCCCGCCCCCACGGCGTCGCTGCTTCCGGGCTCTGCCACTTCATGTAGTCTTGATGCCAGTAGAGAGGCGGCCCAAACCCGGGCTTCGAAAGGATGATAACAGTCTCGTCCGATGAGAGATTCTCCAGCCCGATCTGGCTGCACGCTTCAACCTGACGCGGCTGATCGAGGATATCTGCCGCGAATGGATCGGGAAACCGGTTGTCCATGGTCGGTGTGGCCTCGGTCCAGCTGCGCTCGGTCTTGACAAAGATATCGCTGCCCTGATATCGCACCTTGTTAGAAACCTGCACACGGTCGAAAATGCCATTGGACCACGCCTTGAGTCTGTCCAATAAATCCGAATCCATCACACAGGGCACGATGGTGAATCCTGACTCTATGAGTTCGTCACGTTTGGTGAGTGCGTGTGCGTTTGTCACGTGTGAATCCTTTCTGAACACCAAAAACAGGTGGTGGTCGATAACACCCGGCTCTACTCGGGTTTGGATACGCCCAAGACGTGACAGAGAGAGGGTAAGCCCTACTCACTGGCAGAAACCCGAGAGATTCCACTAACCGACTCTGAAAGCCCAGCCGTCCCAGATATTTTCGGGCGTCGCTGGCACATCTTCACGGAAGTTCTTGGTATCGACCCACCATTGGCGATTCGGAGCAGGACCGTGAGACAGGTTGAAATAGGACGTAAGTCCGTCTTTCTGGTATTCACACGGCACGATATACCTGACGACGGGTTGGTCGTGCTCTGCGGAATAGTTGATGCCTGGACCGTGCACGAGTCGAGGGTGCCAGAAGACGACGTCACCGACTTTTCCGTGAAATTGAACGGGCGTAACCCTCCTTAGAATCTCGTCCCTCGCCTTGACGTAGTCGTCTGCAAGATCGTCGTGCAGAGGTCCGTGGACGGTTCGGTGGTATGGGTGGCTCATGTAATGAGAACCGGGCCAGATCGTGAAGCCTCCACAATGCGGAGGCAATGTGTCCGCGAAAACCATCGCGGAGAGTTGTGCACCGGTATGGTCTCCGTGCGGTCCAAGCTTAGCATCTCGGTCGGGTGACTTCGGGAAGATGCAGTAGACACCTCGAACGCGATTCGCTCGCTTAACCGGCCCCCCAATGAACGACTCGACAGTTTGTTGCATACGCGGATTGTTCGCGATTTTGTCCACAAAGAATGGTTGTGTACCGATCGTCCGCGACCGCATCTTCCAAGAACCGCGCCGGAAAAGCCCGAGGTTGTCCCTATCCTCAGCTGTCCATTCCCCTTGTGGGGCATCGATCCATGTAGTGGGATCGTCTCGCTTCACCAGATCTCGGGGAACATTCTCCCAGACGTGGTCGACGACACGGGAGAATGTCTCCTTCTCGTCTAAGAGGCCACGTTTGACGAGGAATCCCTTCTCCTTGAAGAACTCGATCTCGGCTTCTGTAAGTGTTGTCTCCCCGTTCGTGAAATCCGGATCCACCAACGGTTCCGGATCCTTGAAGACGACATCCTTCCCGATAGGCAATCCGTGCAGACGTTGTCCCTCAAACGGGGGATTAAGCAGGTTGTCTAGCTGTCTCGCCTTCTCCTGATCACCCACACCCGCGAGATCAGCGTCGATCGGCTCGTAACCCTTGTTCAAATACTGATAGGCTGCAAGACGTAGACAACGGAACGCACGCTCCCACTCGAAAGGCTGAATTTGTGGGAATGTCCATTCCTGCTCACCTGTCCAATAGGGAAAAAGCCAATCGAGTGCACATTTGATCGATCGCCTATCGTCAGTCTCGAAGTTGATCAGGTCGATCCCCCATTGCCGGCCGATCTCCGCAAGTTCGAGCAGAAGCGACAGGTTCATGCTCGAGTATCCGAGGGCCTTCGTCCGAGCAAGCTCTCTCGGCTGTTGACCGTCGGGCTCGATCTGCTGAGCTATCCGACGGTCACCTACGCCCTCGAGCACAACGCGCGCCAGATCCGGCTGCCCCACGAAAAGCGCATAGGTCGACACCTGCACATCATACGCGCTCGAGTGGTTATTGCCGTGCCGCGCTTCTGCAACGCCTAGAGGTTGCGTCAGCATCCATTCGAGAAAAGCGTGGAACCAAGCCTGCAGGCCGTGCATGTCTTCCGTTGACCAATTTTCCGATTCTCGAAGAAAACTGATCGCCGGAAGCATCTCGCGTGCGAATGCCGCCGTCTCAATCAGCCCGAAGTTCGTGCCATCGGTGATCCCGGGTCTTGCCTGTCCAAACGTGAGATGGGGATTCATCTTCGTTTTGGGATCCAGAAACCACGTTCGTAGCTGCAATGCCGCCCGCGACGCGTAATCCTCGCGCCCCGTGAATCCATATGCGAATCCGAGGCTCTTCACCGTTGAAACGAGCTTCCCTAGGAGCGGTCGATCTGTCGTCTGGGCTTCGGGATTGGGTTCCCCATCCCGTCGGATGTAGGGCAGGCCATCTGGCTTATCGGGGTCAGGCCACCAGTAAGCCCCAACGCTCATGTAATCGTGCTTGTCGCCACTAGGAGGTAAGATCGGCTTGTTAACGATCGTCAGAGGCTCTTGCTTCAGGGCTCGTTCCGCATCCACCAGTAGAGCCTCAAGTGCCTGTCCGCACGGGCTCTCCTCCCTCTTAGAGGACGAACGTGCTCGGCTGATGTAGTCCGAATCAACCGTGAAAATCGGGTCAGTAGGCGTATAGGGTTTGAGCAGGTTGGCTTCTTCTTCTGGATACATCTGAATACTCCTGTGGCTGCTGGTCAGGTTGCAACCTATGGTAACGTTGTGGCTGCCCGCCTTCGCTTTGCTGCGGCTGTATGAACACTGGTTATTCGAGATGACTGGCGCCACTACCAAGCACCACGTTTGATCTTATACGGATGCACACAGGGCGGCCAGTCGCATATTGGCCAAGAGCCATTCCTCAGGTAGCGTTCACTCCGACCCTTTCGCCATATCGTGTTATCCAGTCCCTGACCAGTCCGGAGGCCAGAAGCACAGGGTTACCCTGTCGTCTGGAACCCGTGCTGATCGCGATGATACTGAGAGTCATAAGTCTGCATGCTCTTATACCATTCGTAGCGGCCGTCGGATGCCTCTTTATAGACACTGCCCAACAACTCTTGCTGTTCCGCATCCGGCATCTGTGTAAAACCGCGCGCGATGGCGAGGTCCTGCTCAAGGTTTTCCTGGGACTGGATCCCGCAGATAAGCGTACTGATGGGTTGAGACAGTGCGTAGCGTCGGCATTGTTCGGCAGTCAAACCGAGGTCGTAAACAAACTGCCCGCGGCCGCCCAGCGATTTCATGCCGATCACTCCGATCCCTCTTCGGTTGAGCTCAGGTAGTATCTCTTTCTGGAAGCTTCGGTAGTGGGTATCCAGAACCGTGACAGGCATCTGACACGTATCCCAATCGAAATCCATCTCCAGCATACGTTTCAGGATGTGTGGGCTCTTGTGTCCCGTGAACCCGATGTGTCGAATCTTACCCGCCTCCTTGGCCGCGGCAGCCGCCTCGATAGCACCTTCCGCCTGAAAGATCCATTCCGGGTCGTTGTCGTAGTTCACTTCGTGGAATTGCCAGACATCGATCACGTCCGTCCTGAACCGAGCCAGGCTCTCGTTCAGCTGTGCTTCAGCAGTCAATCGATCGCGCGCACAGACCTTCGTCATCAGAGTAACCTGGTTACGACGACCCACCAACGCCTGACCCATACGGCGCTCAGCCTCGCCCTGATGATACTCCCAAGCGTTGTCCATGAACGTCATGCCCGAGTCGATCGCCTCATGGACAAGCCTGACGGTCTCCTGCACGCTCATGTCCAGACGCACACTATGTCCCCCGCCAAACCCGACAATCGAAACTTCGAGACCTGTCTTCCCCAGTTCCCTGACCGGGATCCCTGCACTGTTCCGCTTGATTTCGCTCATCATACGCTTTCGTCCTAGAGATTATCTTGTTCTCACTGCTACCATATTAGCGCCTGGTTCCGTTCAAGCCAGTTCGATTCTCCTTCTCGTTCTCTCGAACACCCACCGCTTTGCAATCACGTCTCGCTGCGCGTCAAGCATCCCGTCAAACTGATGGGTCTCGATGTGTGGCTTGTGCTCTGACCCAAACATACTGCTGTTCGCCTCGGCAGAGCGCAAGACCTCTATCAGTGACTTCAGGGGCCGAAGCTGGTCACGAGTACAATACGAAAGGTAAGCGCCTGCGCGGAGTCGCGCCCACAGGATTTCGTGCTCCAGACATCGCGTTAAGGCGGCGAGCGCGGCCGATCCTTCTCCCGCACTAACCAGACATTCCGCGGCAGCCAGACTAACACTGATGGATGCGTCATCGAGGAGGGGAAGCAGACCCTCGACGGTCTGTGTGTCCGTATCGTATGAACGAAGCCCGGTTGCCGCCCAGTATCTGACGGCGCTGTCCGGATCCGTCAGCCGGAGTAGCAGCTCCTGTCGTCCATCCTCACCCAACCTGGGCAGATCAGCAGTCTCGAGAATCCGCGGAAAATTATCACAACGAAGACCGACCTCTCGACTGACGCCGTTATACTTTGCAGCACGCTCACAAATCTCTGTCTCTTCAAGCAAACCCAAATCATCCGTATCAATCATCCATTTGTAGAGTTCCTCTATGAGCTCCTGTTTGATCTCAAAGTGACCTGGATCGTCCGCGAGGTTGTGAATTGATTCAAGATCACCTTGGATGTCGTAGAGTTCTTCGTGAGGCTTGTGATCTTGCCATACCAGGTACTGTCGGTATTCATCTGGAAACCCCTGCCCTCTGACCATTAAAGGCGGATCATACATAAGGAAGACACCATCCGGATCGTGAAGCTTCTGTTCGCCCGGCAAACACGATGTCTCCCAGAAGTCACGCTCGGGAGTCCCATCCTCAGGAATAGGTGAAAAAAAACCCCCGTCCGGATAGAATGACGCGTAGGGTTGGTGCGGCAAAAAATTTCGGATGTAGCGATACCGGTGGGTTCGGATCGTGCGAATCATTTCGGGGTTGTTGTCTAGCCTGTCTCGAGCCGAGCAGACATACTCCCTGGATTCGTAATTCGAACCACACAGAGTCCGGCCCTGGACATGCTCTGGGATCGATATACCTGCCAGATGAAGTATTGTCGGTGCGAGATCCATGTGCAGGACAAGATCGTGGATCTTGCTGCCGGGATCGCTCGGTGCGAGATGACGGTACTTCGACGGAAACCTGAGAATCAGCGGTATGTGGAGCCCGTCGTCATACGCGTGGATTTTACCACGGGGGTAACCCGACCCGTGATCGGCCCAGAAGGCAACAATCGTGTCTTCCGACAAACCCTCGGCTTCCAGCTTGTCGAGAATCTCTCCGACTTGCTTGTCAACGTTCGTGATCGCATCGTAGAAAAGTGCCATCCGCTCACGAAACAGCGGTGTATCCGGAACAAACGACGGAACCGGTGCCTTTTCGGCGTCGTGGAGTTCATCGTCGTCCAGCAAGTTCGATCTCTGACTGCGCGCCTCCTCCGGTGTAAGCTTGAACACACTGGCGTGCGCACTGCCAAGCTTGAAGCAGGCGAAGAAGGGTCTGTCTTTGGATCGGCTTTCCCAGAAATCGTCTGAATCTAGGAACGATTCATACTCCTCCCGCGTGACGTAGAGATTGAGGTCTTGATCCGGCCTTGTGCACGCGTAGCCAGCATCCAAGAGCATCTTAGGAAGCAACTCGACTTCTGGCGGCCGGATCACGGCGCTGCGATGGTGATGCGTACCCAACGTCGTCGGATGCATTCCGGTGTAGATGCTCATGCGAGACGGCGAGCAGATCGGTCCGACCGTGAAGGCGTTCGTGTACCGGATCCCCTGAGACGCCAGCCGATCAATATTCGGGGTTCTGGAGTAGGTGTCTCCGTAGCACCCGTAGTTGCGTGCACTCGTGTCGTGGGAGCTGATCCACAGAATGTTCGGTCTGTTCCTAGCGGATCCGCTCATCCGTCTGCGTATTTGCCCGTCAGTTGAGGTGTCGCACCCTGTTCTCCCAAATCGGCGCGCTCCGCTCGAGTCTCACGTTTCCAGGTCCGGTTGAGCGCATCCTCTACCTTGAACGTCAGTCGTCCGAGTCCTTCGATCTCCTGCTCCACAACATCACCGTTCTGAAGCGGGTGGAGCTGCCCGTGGTTCACACCCACTGCGATCACGTCGCCCGCATCGAGTGTCGAGTTGGCCGTTACGAAAGCGACCGTTTCTGCGATCGTGTAGGCCATGTCATCGGTGTTGTAGTCGTGGGTCACCTTTCCGTTGTTCCATTGCTTGACGTGCAACTTATGCGGATTCTCAATCTCATCCGCTGTCACGATGTAAGGCCCAATTGGCGCGAAGGTGTCCTTGCACTTCATGAAGTACGGCAGCCCCATACCGGCAGCCAGACCCCTAGCGGATCCATCACAGAAGTTCAGGTAGCCGAAGACATAGTCCATCGCTTCTTCGACCTTCACCTTAGTCGCCCGCTTCGAGATGACCAGAGCCATCTCTGCCTCTCCTTCGAAGATCGATGCTGGCACATCGGGCAATTGCATGGTGTCCCCATCACCGATCATCGCATATGAGCTTTTGAAAAACGCCGTTTGCGCCGGCTTCTCCGGCAGCGTTCCGAACTCCATGTAATTTCCGGCCATACACACGACCGATGTCGGCTGGGGCGTCGGGGCACGCAACCTCACGCATTCAAGATCGATGGCATCTGAACTCTCAATCGCAGACTGAAACTGCGGTTTGTAATCGGCCCATTGAGAAATGACCGTAATCAGAATCAGCTGAGGAGGGAACCCGTCGACGTTCTCGACGAGTGAATCAAGAGCAACGACACCATCGTTGGTAACAGCGCAGAGTCGGAAATCATCGAAGAAGGTCAGCTTCATAGTTTTGCTCCATTGGGCAAAGAGTAATGTTCGTAGGCAGGCTAGCTCTTCTTTACTGAATACCCGGCAGCTTCGAGAAGTTCAGCGATCCGATTGACTGCCTTGATGTAATTCTCGCGACCCGAGACATGGAACTGCTCTGAGTGCAGTAGGTGCGGCTCCGCCGTGATGCAGCCTGAGTAGCCCATCTCGCGCAGGCGCTTGAAGATCTCAGGATAGTCGCACTTCCCGTCACCCGCGATGCAGTATGTGCTCGTATCGCCCGGTTCCTTGATGTCTTTCACGTGAACGTTGACGACGTAGTCCTTAAGTGTCTCGAAAATGTCGATACCAACTTCTCCATGCGCTCCAAAGTTGCCGGGATCGAAATTAAGTCGAAAGTTCGGCGAATCAACCTCCTGAAGCGCCTTCAGAACCTGCGGTAGCGTGCAGACAGCAGAGGTTCGGTTGGGTGGATTTTCGAGAATCAGGGTCTTTCCCCCAGCCTCCGCGATCTCGGCCATCGCCCGATACATATCGGTCGCGACAGTGAACCAATCGGTACCTGCCTCTCCCTTCCTGTAGCCCATCGTCCTCAGAAAAGAGGTCCCGATGTAGTCGGCTCTCTGAACGGCGCGCGTAATATGCGAGATGTTTTCCTTACGTAGGGCTTCGTCGGGGAGTGCGCGTCCGACCTGACCCAAATAGGTCGTGACTTCGAAGCCTCTCTCTTTGACCCGATCCGCCACTCGCAGGAATGTGTCATCATCCATCTGGTCAACCATCTCTCCGTAAGCAGCGCGAAGCTCGATGAACTTGATCCCAAGCACATCGAGTACATCTAGGCCCTCATCCAAGTCCCACGATGGGCTAGGCTCGTCGTTCACCCCTGCAAGACGCACTGTTGATGAATCACTCATCTTGGTTCTTCCCATTTCTCGATTAAATGCCGGCGCCGCCGTCAACAGTGATCATC
Source organism: Gemmatimonadota bacterium (assembly GCA_002714465.1). The sequence continues at coordinate 8,049 of PAXL01000034.1, forward strand.
GATCCCGTGATCATCGAAGCTTCGTCGGTGGCTGCGAACAGGAACGTTTTCGCGATGTCCTCAGGCTCACACAACCGCCCTAGAGGTGTCGAAGCCTTGCGCCGCTCATAATTCTTGGGGTTGTCGATACTCGTCTCCCAGCTGTTCGGGCTGTGCTCGGAGTCATTGCGAATGAAATTGGTGTCGACGTGACCCGGCGAAATCAGAACACACCGGATATTGTCCTTCGCGTAGGATGCCGCGGCACTTCGCGTCAGCGCGACGAGACCAATTTTACTAACACCGTAAGCAGGGCTTGTACGGCCCTGTCGGATCGAGGCGAGTGACCCGACGTGGAGGATCACACCACGACCCGCGCGTCTCATCGCGGGCACGACGGATTTAATTCCAACAAAGCAGGCCGTCAGATTGACGTCGATCACGTGCCGCCACATCTCTTCGGTCTGCTCGTCGAAGCTCACACGGTACTGGCTGCCCGAAAGGTTGATCATCAAATCCAGATGTCCAAAGGCTTCCTCTGTCGCGGCCACGGCGCCTTCCCATTGTGCTGTTTCGCAGACATCCAAGTGTGTTGCTATTGCGCTCCCCCCGCCTTCCACGATCTGGGCAGCCACAGCTTCCGAACGCTCCAAATTGACGTCAGCCACACATACGGATGCGCCTTCCTGCGCGTAAAGTCTTGCTGTTGCGCTACCCATCGATCCTGCACCGCCCACGATCAGAGCCGTGCGTCCCCCAAGCCTCATCGTTGTCCCTCCTGATTCGACATCGATATATTCTGGCTGCCCCCGGAAATTATGCGCATCGTCCGACTACCACTGGAAATGTTGCAGTCGATCGTCGCTCGCAGCCCCTCTACATTTACCAACCCCTAACGATTGAGGGGCGTACGTATTGACGTGATCGGTCCTGTCGGAGCTTCTCACACGCGGTCACAATCGATCATTTCAAACTTCATATAAAACCGGTTGTCATACAGGCTATCATGCGGGAGTTTGTCGTTAAACGCGACTGTCCTTTTGAGCGTATAAAACCAAAAAGCAACCACCAGTATTAAGAGAGGACCGCGAAACCCGTCGGTGTATACCAATAAGGATCGCAGCATAGCTGAACCACCTGTCACCACGCCACACGGAACCTGATATGGACCTGAATATTTTTTTCAGTAGCATCCGGAACGGCAAACTCAGCGATGTTCGTGACCAACTGGCCAAGAGCCCTTTTCTCGCGAATATCCGAAACCCTGACAAGGACGCTTGGGACGAGTCAACACCACTCCACACAGCCGCAAAAGCGGGGCATCTAGACATGATCAAGCTACTCGTGGACAACGACGCCGACGTCTACACGAGCCCGATGGCAAGTTATCCACCTGTTGTGATTGCCGCGTGGAACGAGCAGCAAGAAATCGTCGATTACTTTCTGAACGAAATCCCGGACAAGGCCTCAGGCACGAACGGCCTGGGCATTACCATCACGCTTGCGGCGCGACAAGGGTGGACCCACCTCGTGCGGAAACACATCACATACGATCCACTGGCCGTGCACCAGCGTGGATGGATCGGCGACACCTCTATGCATTGGCCCTCACACAATGGGCATATCGAGATCATCGAGATGCTCTTGGATGCGGGAGCAGACATCGAGGCGGACGAGATCAATTGGGTCGGCGGAAAGCCGCTCCATTGGGCTAGTGAACACGAACCAGAAAGCGTGAAGGTTCTGCTATCTAGGGGAGCCAATGTCGACTCGCTCAACCTCAAGGAAGGATCGGACTATTTCGGATACACACCGCTCATGATGAATGCGTCGCAGAAAAATGATTGCGCCGAGTCCACGGAACTTCTGCTGGAAGCGGGCGCGGATGCAGGCAAAAGGAATCCGGCGGGAAGAACAGCACTTGAAATTGCCGAGGGGAAAAAGCTTAGCCGGATTCCTGCGGTCTTGAAGTCAGCAAGCTCATCTTAACCTTTTCGCCAAACTCTTGGTAATACGATGTCCTCGATCACTTTCCCTTATCGAGCGAGAGGGCAAAGAAGCTTGGAGAAAAAGCAAAGAGGGGGACAAAGTCTAAATGCAGGGGGGCAAAGCTCTAGAGATCAATTTGACGTCAGAATTCGCTTCTCTGTACTCACAACATCGCATTCCCCTTTTCAGCTCTTCTAGATTGCACACCTACTTCCAAAATTCTTCTATTTGATTTACCTTGCAGTGGGATCGCCATTATATCTAAACCCTACTAAGAAAAATCCATACCCAAATCATACAGAAGGAGGCATAGATGGCCGACTCGCCAAGTCCTTGGGCGAGAGTTGAAGAAGGCGCGCGCATCCAAGAAGGTGCACCCGCAATCCAGAGACCGAGCAAAGAGCAAATCGTCGGGTTCCCCGATGAAGCGGCGACGCTGATCGACGAATCCTGGTCCTCTCAGAAAGCCCTTATCGAGTCGAATGAATACGACGCATCCTGGCTCAACGGTCAGCACCTCGTTATCGTCGGCGGCACGGGACGTGGACTCGGCGGCGCGGTATCGATCTGCGCGCTCCACAACCTCGACCGGCTCGGGAGCTTGACCGTCATCGGACGTGACATCAAACGTTCGATGGAGTTCGAGTTCGGAACAGCGCTGCAAGCGAGAGCATCAGAATACGCAGACAAGTTCCATTGGCTGAACAACGGTATATCCGTCGAAGGTAACGAATTCGACAGTATCGTCGAAATTCTCAAGGCAAAGTGCGCCAAGGACATCATCTACGTGAACGGGGTCGCGGCCGCAAGTTCTGGATTGATGCCGGGGCTACCTCCTGTGTATGTGAAGGACATAGACGAGGACGGCACGTACTACTGGCAGTTGACTGAGCTTCCCGAACGTAGCATTGAAGCGACACGCAATTTCATGGGTACGCTGACGATCCAGTTCCCAGACGCGCTCGAAGCTGCAGGTATAAGCGTCGAGGTGTCAGCTTATGCTGATTGGCGAGGGAGTCTCGATCGCGGAAGCCGGGATCCGGCCTCACCCACATACGGTCGGTGGGGATCCTACTCGACGAGTCTGTATCTGCCGAAAGACTTGATCCAAGACGCTACACGGAAGGCCTATGCGGAAGGGCGCAAATGGATCGATATCTTCTTCCCAACGATGCGGACTAGAGCGCTCCCGTTCATCCCGGGCGGGATGGTCATGGCCGATGTCTACGACAACGTGCTCGGACGGGCGGGTGTGGACCGTGTGGACATCCCCGAACTTGGTGTCGGAATGGTGCATCAGATCGGTCAGCGGCTGAACGACAAGGACGACAATCCATTCCCAAGGCTAGATGCGTATGAGGCCCCGTTCGATGAGTGGATTTACGAGGTGCTGCTGCTGATCAACGATGACGAGAGCAGCAAGTTCTTCAGGAAAAACTGGGTGGGTTAACGAAAGACAGAAAGGTACACTTAAAAGCCCCGGGACTTCTAGTATCCTAAGACCTCTAAGTACGCATCTACTGTCTTCTCCAGACCCATGAAGATCGCATCACCGATCAGGGCATGTCCAATCGACACTTCCAGTATGCCAGGAATCGTCACGAACTCTCCTAGGTTCTCCAGGTTCAGATCGTGCCCTGCGTTCACTCCAATGTCGCTGTCCTGGGCCGTCTTTGCGCCATCAGCGAACTCCCGAAAAACGGCTGCCACGTTCTGCTCTCTGTGGGCGGTAGCATAGGGCTCGGTATACAGCTCAATTCGATCCGCGCCGATCTCGGCAGCCACCTGAATTTGGGCCGGAACGGAATCCATAAATAAGGAGACACGGATCCCCAGATCCTTCAGATCCCCGATGATCGGCTTGAGGCGCTCGACCGTCTCGGGGTCGTTCAGGTCCCATCCGTGGTCTGATGTGAACGCATTCGGATCGTCCGGCACAAGAGTCGCCTGATCGGGCTTCGTCTCCTTCACAATCTGGAGCCACTTCGGATGCGGGTTCCCCTCGATGTTGTACTCGATCCCGTCACGCCCTCCGATGAGGTCGGCGAGGGCGTATGTGTCCGCGTAGGTAATGTGTCGCTCATCGGGGCGCGGATGCACGGTGATCCCGTGACAACCCGAGTCCATACAGACTTCTGCAGCCTGTGTCACGCTCGGGATACCGATTGTTCGGCTATTCCGCAGTAAGGCGACTTTGTTGACGTTTATGCTGAGTTTGGTCATTTCTGTTCCTGAATAGCCATCAGTTTACGCCGGCCCAACGACACCCCGTCCTAGTAGATGTTTAGACGCGGTTGATCCTCTCGCGCTTAGCAGGAGAGGGGTGATTCGAATGGCGAGCTATGCGGGCCAGAGGATAACAACACTAGGGGTTGCTTTTTACCTGCTTCCCCCTGCTCACACGCAGTTTTCTAGGGCTGCAGCCTTGTGATCGACCATCCCCGCCCAACAGGGTTGTACTGAAAACGATCGTGCAGGCGACTCGGACGGCTTAGCCAGAATTCGAAGCGGCTGGGCTTCACACGATACCCACCCCACGAATCTGGCAATGGGATGTCGGAGCCCTCAGGGAACTGCTTCCCCAGTTCGGTCACCCGATCGCCCATCTCCTCCCACGTATCGACCTCGGCACTCTGCGTCGACACGATAGCCGCGAGACGGCTGCCGTGGGGTCGTGTGTCCCAGTAATCTTTCGACTCATCCTTGCCCATACGCCCCGCCTTACCTTCAATCCTAATCTGCCGATACAACGATTTCCAGTGGAAGGAGAGCGAGACATGCGGGTTCCCATCCATATCAGCGGCCTTCGGGCTGTCGTAGCTCGTGAAGAACTCCACACCTCGCGAGTCGAATCCTCGCATTAATACGATCCTTACGGTCGGGATGCTGCCTGCCGATACCGTCGCCAGAGACATCGCCTCAGGCAACATGTCGTCTGACGCTTTGGCCATTTCATACCATTTCCGCAGCTCCAGGATCGGATCCTCTTCCAACTCGGCGGGATTGATCGATCCCTCTTGAAAGTCGATCGTCATTCTTGTTCCTCTTCAGTTGGTGTTCAGCGGTCCTGATTACGAATGTGAATATACCACACGAGCATCAATAGCGGTGCCCAAGCAGAATCATTGTGCGATCCGGTCCGCGTCGGTGTGCTGAGAGCTATCCTATTCCAAACTGCTGCCATAGTGCGGCGCGTTATCCTTGGTTCCGCTCTACCCGGGGCGGCGCGTCTGCTCACGCTCCGGCTTGCCCCGGGCTATTTACTCCACGCCCCTTCGGGGGGGCTCCCACATCTCATCCTTCTTTGTGTCTTAGAACCGGAGTATGCTACAAGCGTAGCCTGGGAGTAGTTCATATCCTTGAATCCCAACTTGTGGTCACCGCAGACCGGCCCTAATATCAATCGCATTCAGAGACAACAAAAGAGAGGGCAGAGTATGGAGCGCATACCGTTCGAGACTGTCCAGGCTGAGTTCAGACGTGTCTTGGAGTCGGTTGGATTCACAGTAGAAAAGGCTGATCGATGTGCGTGTCTTTTCGCAGAGAACACGCTGGACGGTGTATACTCGCACGGTCTGAATCGGTTTCCGGGGTTTGTCAGAGGTGTGCAGGCCGGCAAGGTCACGACGGATGTCGAGCCGGAGTGCACGCACAGTCTTGGAGTTATCGAGCAGTGGGACGGCAAGACAGGTATCGGGTTGCTGAACGCCGAAATTGCGATGGGTCGTGCTATCTCGATCGCACACGAGCACGGGATGGGGTGTGTGGGCCTAAGGAACACGAACCACTGGATGAGGGCTGGGGCCTACGGCCTGCAAGCAGCCGATGCCGGCTGTATCGGGATCTGCTGGACGAACACAACGGTCCTTATGCCGCCCTGGGGCTCGGACATAAAGAAAATCGGTAACAATCCGCTGACACTTTGCGTCCCATACCGAGGGAAACACGTTCTGCTCGACATGGCAATGAGTCAGTACTCGAACGGGAAGCTCGAAGTGCTCGCGCGACGCGGTGAAAACTTGCCGTTGCCTGGCGGATACGACACCGACGCTAACCTGACCACCGACCCGAAGGCCATCCTCGATTCGAAGCGAGCGCTTCCGATTGGATACTGGAAGGGATCCGGGTTGGCCCTCGTACTCGACCTAATCGCGACCCTCGTCACGAGCGGTGATTCGACGTCTGTGATCGGTTCCCGATCCGACGAGACCAACGTTTCGCAGGTCTTCATCGCAATCGACGTCGGATCGCTTGCCGGATCTCAGATCGTGGAAGAGACCGTCGACCGCATCGTAAAGGACTTCCAAGACGTTCCGCCTTTGGATGGTGTGAACGAGATTCGCTACCCGGGTCAGGGCATGCTCGCCATCAGAGAGGACAACCTGATGAACGGCATCCCAGTCGACCCCGATCTATGGACCGAAGTCTTAAACATGTAGTCTTTTACATTCTGCACTTAAAACTCATCACTCGTAACTCGGTTTCTAGATGTTCTGAAACTACCACACATTTACTCTCCGCCACCTCGCACCTAACCGTGCGTATACGGTCATCAACGTGTCTCGCCACACGGGGTCGGGAGATCCCTTTTAGACACGGGTGGTGGTCTCTAGGAGCCAAGCAACTAGAGGGAATACGGGCTGAACACGCACAATACGGTCCTCATTGATAGTCTTGCCCAGAAACCGAAGACGGTGACGCCACTCACGTTCGACTATCGGACCCGCGGCAGTACGTATGTCAGTTCGACCCGCATCCGTCAGCCGGCCTCAATTTCACTGATATGAGGCCCGGCGGAACACCCGGACGAAGTTTCCACAGCGAATCCACAGACCCGGAGCAATCAAAACCTATGCCTGACACTTCATTCCACAATCTCTCACCCCACGCCAAAGACCTGGCCGAACAATCGCTCAGCTGGTCCGAACCTTATTGGGATCCCGAGTCAGCTCTGTTGCTCTCCAGCAAACCAGGAGAAGGGGTTTCGAATCCTAGATCGATCGTGAGGAACTCGGTCTGGCTCGCCGTTGGATTCCTGCTTAGGAACGGCAAGGGAGACACCGACCGTGCCGTACGCACCCTACACGCGATCATCGACGCACAGATCGACGAACCCGGCGTGCCCTATCACGGCACCTACTACCGATGGATAGGCGAGCCGAACCCACCCGGGATGGACGCGGTAATGTGGCGAGACTTCGACCCGAACTGGCGCCAGTTCATCGGTCTTGGACTGGCTACTACAATAGAGGAATACGAACACCGACTTCCAGCAGACCTGATCGAACGCATCGACAGGTCGCTCGAACTCGCGGTTATCGGTGAACCACCGAATCGATGTCCACCACGATACACAAACATCGCTCTGATGAAGGCAGCTCTCAACGTTTGGGTCGGGAAACGCCTGAATCGGTCGGATATGGTCGAGTATGGTGAGACATTCGGGCGAGAAATCTACGACCTGTTCCGCCAAACCGATGCCTATGCGGAATACAACTCGCCGACCTACTACGGCACGAATTTTTACGCCTTGGGGTTTTGGCGGAGATACCTAGATGGATCCCCGTTGCACGAATGGGGCGCTTATATGGAAGCTGAACTCTGGAGGGACACGGCTGCCTACTACCACGCAGGGCTGCGCAACCTATGCGGGCCATTCTCACGCAGCTACGGAATGGACATGACGCGCTACACTGCACTCGTCACCCTAGCCTTCTGGATGGCCTTCGGTAAGGACATCACACCGTTTCCTGCACAGGACCGCAGCCTGACCACCCGGCAGGGAATCGACCACGAGTTCGTCTATGGACCATGTATGGCCATCTACGACTCGAACGCGCCCGACGACGTGCTCGAATCATTCAGGACCTTCATCGGACCAAGACGGCGCGAAAAGCAGATCATGACCGAGCCAGATCGGGTCGCCACAACGTGGATGCAAGACGACTACATGCTCGGCGCGGAATCCACAGGTGGATATGTTTTCCAGAGCTACCAGTTTCACCCGGTCACGGCACACTGGCTCTGCGAGAACGGAGAGGTTGGCTGGCTGCGCCTCAAACACATCGGCTCAATCGATGCGCGAGCGGATGAGGGCCGGGTCACCATCGCGGCACCAACGAGCAAAAATATCTCCGCACGTGAAGGAGATAGCACAACCTTCACGTTCGAGTTCTACGCACCAAGACTGACCGAGGGTGACATCACTGCGGATACTTGGCGTCTAAATGGGATGTCCGTTTCTGTTAAGACAGACCTATCGGATGTTCACGTGCAGAAAGAGAAATCCGTTGTCTCGGCCACGTACACAAGTACTTTGGACACCGCCAGTTTCGAACTCACGTTCCGTAAGCAATAGCTCAATGTCTATACCTAAAGACCACAGCTACCTCTTCGACCTGCAAGGTTTCATCGTGCTGGAGGACGTGCTAACTCAAGAGGAGTGTAACGTCATTCTGGACGTGTTGTCGGACCTAGAGGCCAAGGAATATGAGGACACGTGGATCGAGGCGATCGGTGGCGGAAGACCAACAAAGGAAGCACAGCGAGAAAATCAAATCCGGCTGAACGGGCTCCCCAGACTGGACCCGATCTTCGATTCGTTGATCGGTCATGATCGCGTTCTCCCCTACCTGCATGAGTTCGTCGGCGAACCCCAGCTGATCAATACTTGGTCGATCTCAAAAAGCAAAGGAGCAGCATTCAGCGGCTGGCATAGAGGCATCCCAACCACGGACCACGCGTATAGAAACGGTATCATTCGGACGCGGATGCTCAACACTGTTTACTTCCTAAAAGACAACGGCCCGGAAGACGGGTGTGTCGTCGCCATTCCGGGCTCGCACAAAAGCAACATCGATATCGACCTCCAGGCTCGTCCTGCTTACGAGATGCCGGGCGCGACCCCGATCACCGGGCGGGCCGGTGACTGTTTGATCTTCTCGGAAGCCACACTGCACGACGGTCTGCCCAAGACCACAGACGGTGTGCGAACAAACCTCTACTACAACTACGTCCACGCACACTATAACGTGATGACCCGAGAGCCCAGAAACTGCCACCATTTCTACTTCCCGCCCGAGGTTCGCAGTCGGTTTGACGACACTCGCCTGGAGCTCACCCAGTGGATGGATCTGGCGAGATGGGACTATTGAGACTACAGTTTTTCAGGGAGAAGTGAAACATCGACAGGGTCGAAAAGATGAGTTCTGAAATGCCACGAACAATGTCGGCAGTCATCTGCCACGCGCCGGAGGACTATCGCCTCGAGGAGCAGGCGGTTCCTAAACCCGGAGCGGAAGAGGTAGTGATACGAGTGGATTCCGTGGGAATCTGTGCGAGTGACCTGAAATGTTACTTGGGCGCTCCGATGTTCTGGGGGGATAATACGCGGGAGGGCTACTGTCAGGCGCCGATCATACCGGGTCACGAATTTGTGGGGACGGTCGCCGCCCTCGGCGACGGCGCGGCTGCGAAGTATGGTCTCGAGATCGGAGATCGTGCGGTTTCTGAGCAGATCGTCCCCTGTGGAGATTGTCGATACTGTCAGTGCGGCCAGTACTGGATGTGTGACGTGCACGACATCTACGGGTTTCGCCAGGCAACCTTTGGTGCGATGGCGGAGTATATGCGGTTTCCGGCAAAGGCACTCAACTACAAGGTCCCCGAATCGATCCCGTCGCACCACGCAGCGTTCATCGAACCCCTCGCCTGCTCGATTCACGCGGTCCAAAGAGGCAAAATCGAGCTTCAGGACGTCGTCGTCATAGCGGGTGCGGGCCCCCTCGGACTCGGCATGATCGCAACAGCCAGGATGAAAAATCCAGCCCTGCTGATCTCGCTCGACCTGAACGACCAGCGCCTGGAGATCGCCAAAGCCTGCGGAGCTGACCTAGGAATCAACCCGTCAACGGTCGATGCCGTTGACGAAGTCCTTGCGTTGACCGAGGGCTACGGCTGCGACGTCTACATCGAAGCGACCGGACATCCTAACGCAGTCCTGCAGGGCCTCCAGATGATCCGAAAGCTAGGAACCTTCGTCGAGTTCAGCGTGATGCGTGAACCCGTCACGGTCGACTGGACCATCATCGGCGACACGAAAGAACTCAACATCCACGGCTCGCACCTCTGACCGCACTGCTACCCTATCGCCATCCGGATGATCGAACAGGGCCTGATACCTCTAGACGATATCGTCACCCATCGCCTACCTCTTGCCGCGTTCCAAAAGGGGATCGATCTCGTTGCAGACGGCCAAAGCTCGATCAAGGTTACGTTGGAACCCTAACGGTCGCAGAGAATCCAAAGCGGTGGAGCAGGTGTGGTAGCCCCTGCTCTTCTGCTTCACATAGAAATCTCAGAACCCGTATACACCACCCCCATACTAAAACAGATGATCACCAATTACTACCTCGGCCTCCCCATGTGGGCACACAAACTCTGGATCGGAGAGTTCTTCGCACCCAAAACGCCGCAGAGCAAGCTGCTTGGGGAGTATGCCAGCGTCTTCAACAGTGTCGAGGGAAACACGACATTCTACGCGAACCCTAAGCCGGAGACAATTCAGCGGTGGAGTGAAGAAACGAGCGCGCACTTTCGCTTCTGCTTCAAGTTTCCGAAGTTGATCACACACGAAAGGAAGCTTCGTAACGTCGGGCGAGAGGTCGTCGATTTTCTCGAGCTGCTCGACCCGATCGCGCATCAGCTAGGCCCGTTTTTAGTCGGATTGCCGGCTACGTTCGACCCGTGTTCGATGGATGTGCTGGCTGGCTTCTTGGAGATCCTGCCGGAAGATTTTTCTTATGCTGTCGAATTCAGACACCCTGCGTTCTTCCGTGAGGCGGAAGAGGACGCCAACAGGTTTCTCGAAGACCGAGGCGTGGATCGGGTGCTCTTTCATACAAACACGCTCTTGGCGGTTCAGACGGAAGACCCGGATTTGATCGAGTCGCAACGACAGAAGCCGCACGTTCCGCATAGAACCTTTGCAACAGGACCCAGACCCTTTGTACGATTCGTGGGGCCACCCCACGTAGAGGATAATCTTCCTCATCTCGATAAATGGGCGGATGTGGTAGCGGGGTGGATACGGGAAGGGCGAGAACCATATGTCTTCCTACATCACGCACCGGTAGACTACCACGCTCCGCGGCTTGCGACAAATTTTCATGAGATGCTCGCATCCCGTATCTCCGTAGGAGAGATACCGGACTGGCCGATACATCGACAGCAAGATCAACTGACGCTTTTTTGACACACAGCCTAAGAGCGCAAGGAGTCTTGTATGTTGTTACCTCAACGAAACCCTCGCACGCTGAGGTTACCATCCTGCGCTAACACGAATCGATACCGACTAGGCGTCCGACCGCTTCAAGCTCGATTGTGAAGAGAGGGACGTGATACTCTTGGCGAAACGCTCGTGACGAACCGTCGAAATCAGATTGAACATTTTGGAGCGGGCTCCATCCGAAAGGCTGAAGCACTCCTGGCCGAGTATGGGATCCGTTCCTGCTTTCTGGTCGCGGACGGCGTCGCCTACGATGCATCAGGCGCGAGGAATCATCTCCAAGCAACATTTCGTCAGCTCGACCGTCTCACCACTTTTACGAACTTCGCGTCAAACCCGACCCTAGAGGCCGTCAAGTCCGCACTTGCGGCGGCAGAGGGATCGGTCTACGACTGTGTGATTGCGGTAGGGGGTGGCACGGCGATCGACATCGCAAAACTCGTCAGCGTCACCATGGAATCAGATCTCAACGAACTCATATCCGGTGCGACAGAACCAACGCGCAAACCCCTCTTGCTTGCGATTCCCACGACGGCGGGCACAGGAAGCGAAGCTACACATTTTGCAGTGTTGTATATCGATGGCACCAAGCACTCGATCGCCCGGCAGGACGTGCTTCCCGACGTTGCTCTGATCGATCCCGATCTCCTTGCGAGTGCTCCCTCATCAGTAATGGCGCACACGGGACTAGACGCGATCAGCCAATGCATCGAATCTGCCTGGAGTATTCTCTCGACATCCGATTCAATCGACTTCGCACTCGAGGGATTGAAACTCGGTATCGACAACATTCGAGGCGCCGTCGACCTTTCCAACACCCTATCCCTCGAGGCAATGGCCAGATCCGCCCATCTCTCAGGAAAGGCGATCAACATCAGCAAGACTACAGCATCCCACGCGCTATCCTACCATCTAACGACCGCGTTTGGGATTCCTCACGGTCTGGCCGTCGCTTTGACCATCCCGCCGCTGATCCAATACAACGCCGCCATCTCAGAGACTGATTGCAATGACACTCGTGGTGCCGATTACGTCCGTAGTAGCGTAACTGAGGTGTGTGCACAGTTCACCGAGGTCACCTCCGATCAGACTGCTGGGGCGCTGACCCAACTCTTATCAGACCTAGGCCTCTCACCTCGCCTCCGAGATTACGGAATTTGTCGATCGGATCTGGGTTCAATTGTCGATGCCGTCAATGTGGAGAGACTCGGCAACAATCCACGAAGGATGAACCAGGCCGATCTGTTCGTTTTGGTTCAGGAAGCCTATTGACTGCCGTTCACCCTGCCTTGCCCGACGAAGCCTTAGCACCTACAGGATGAGGTGGAGAGTAACCTCATGACCTACAGAGTTGAGAACTCCATAAAAAAGAATTCATAAAACAGGAGCACCGTTGCCAGACTTCAAAAAAGCAAAACAAGCCTTTGACCGCGACGGATTCGTCGTTCTCAGGAGTTTCCTAGGCGACGACGGAACGACTGACCTGATCGACAACGTCGATCGCTATATAAATAAAGTGGTTCCAACCGTACCGCCCGAGAACGCCTTCTACGAAGACACCTCAGATCTCTCGACGCTCAAACAGCTGCCACATATGCATCTCCACGACCCTTATTTCAACCGGATGCTGAACAAGAGCCCGTTCCGTGAGCTTGCGGAAATGTTGCTGGATGGCGAAGTCGTACCGAAGAACGCACAATACCTGTGCAAACCACCCCAAACAGGCCAAGCGACACCACCCCATCAGGACGGATACTATTTCATGATTGAACCTGTCGAGGGCCTTACGATGTGGATCGGGATGGATCACGCGGATGAGGAGAACGGATGTCTGCGCTACGTGAAAGGTTCTCACCGTCTGGGACTTCGTCCTCACAGTAGAACGCAAACACTCGGATTTTCTCAGGGGATAACCGACTTTGGAACCGAGGGTGACTTAACTAACGAAAAAGCCTATACAGCATCTCCTGGCGACGTGCTCGCACATCACGCCCTTGCCATTCATCGCGCTGACTCGAATCGGTCCATCGACCGCCCCCGTAGAGCAATCGGCCTAGTCTATCTCTCCTCCTGCGCCAAAGAACGCACGGAAGAGCTCTCCGAATACCGCCGTAAACTCGCAGACGACTTGACCTCAAAGGGTCGTATCTAGCCAACACAACCTCTATCAACGTTGGCACAAGTACTTGGACACAGTGCACTTTTAACCTCAGGCAGCTGCTGTAAGCTATTAGTGCCTGCACAGACACTTTCTGCGCTAATCCAGCCGTACACAGCGAAGCCCCGCCATTAGGCAAGGCTCTTCCTCCGTTTTTCCGCTCTTCGCTCAGTGCTCTTCGCCTCACTTCACCCGATTCAACCCGTTCAGCGCCGCCACACGATACGCCTCGGCCATCGTCGGATAGTTGAACGTCGTGTTGATAAAATACATCAGCGTATTCGCTTCACCTTCCTGTGCGATGATCGCCTGTCCGATGTGGATGATCTCGGACGCCTGATACCCGAAGCAGTGGATTCCGAGAAGTTGGAGCGTCTCCTGGTGGAATAGGATCTTGAGCATCCCCGTTTTCCGCCCTGTGATCTGCGCACGCGCCAGGTGTCGGAAGAACGCGTGGCCCACCTCATACGGAATCTTCTTCTGCGTCAGTTCCTTCTCGTTCATCCCCACGGAACTGATCTCGGGAATTGTATAGATCCCCGTAGGCATATAATCGATCAAGTTCGTGTCACACAGCCCCTCGACCATGTGTGTAGACGCGAAACGACCCTGATCGTAAGCTGCGCTCGCCAGATTGGGGAACCCGACGACATCCCCGACTGCGTAGATGTGCGGTTGTGCCGTCTGGTAGTTCTCGTTGACGACGATCGAACCACGCTCATCCGTCTTAATCCCAAGTGCCTCAAGCCCGATCCCGGACGAGTTGCCCGTACGGCCCTGTGCCCAGAGGAGCATATCGCTCCGAATCACCTTGTTCGACTTCAGGTAGAGGCGCACCTCATTGTCATCCGCTTCCACCTTCTCGTATTCCTCGTTGTGACGAATCACCACGCCCTGATCTCGCAGGTGATAGGCAAGCGCATCGATGATCTCGTCATCAAGGAAAGACAATAATTGATGGCGGCTGTTGATCAGGTTCGTTTTGATCCGGAGCCCCCGAAAAATCGATGCATATTCACACCCAATCACACCCGCGCCGTAGATCGTAATCGTTCTCGGATTCTGGTCGGTCTTGAGGACCGAGTCGCTGTCAACGACACGCGGATTTCCAAAGTCGACATCCGGCGGGTGATACGGGTGAGATCCCGTTGCGATCAGGAAACCAGAAGCTGTGAACTGCTCGGTCCCGCCAGCGCTCAACTCGACCTCCACCTTGTGTGGACCGACGAATCGTCCCCGTCCGTTGTAGACATCCAGATCGTTCCGGTCGTAGTGCCCCTGCCGTACATCGACTTGCTGCTTGATCACGGCTTCGGCGTTCACCAACAAGGTTTGATAATCCTGCTCGTTGAACGTTCCCGTATCTGCAAGCATCTGGATCGACTGGCGCAGCGCCTTGCTCGGGATCGTGCCGCGATGAGTGCAGTTCCCCCCAACAAGCGGCTTATCCTCGATAATCGCCACCTTCTTGCCGGACTTCGCCGCCTTCATCGCCGCCCCTTCACCGCCGGGGCCGCTACCAATCACGACAACGTCGTAGTCAAACTCTTTAGCCACAATGGACCTGCCTGTTGTGCTCTGCCCTCTATCTCAACCCAACTTCTGCGCCTACTCGAGCCCGGAAGGCGAGCAGGTGAGTGGGAGCAACTGCAAATTCCCCCCGCTCGCCTCTGCTCGAATAACGGGACCCGTAAAACACTTCGCGTCAACTACCGAGTATGATGTTCCCTCCTCCCGGTGCCCCACCCGCCTGACCCGGACCGGTGATATTCGGCGGTCCCGTCTTTGGCACGACAATACGGGAGGACTCCTGTCGCTGAATCTCTTTTGCCTCCTCGATCATCTTTTCGATCGCATCCTTGATCGCGTCCGGGAACTTCTGGAGGGCTTCCTCAAGCGAGGCCGCTTCGATCTGCGTGCTCACAGGCACAGGTCCCATTTGCGACATGATCTGCGCGGAGCCGGTATAGATCGCGGGTCTCGAGTCGTCCTCCGAGCCATCAGTCTTAATCGGAATCAGCCGACGGATCGACGCCACCTTCAGATCAGTGAACGACTCTTCTCGGTACATGTTCTCTGTATCGACCTGAATCTGGTCGAGTCCCTGCTGGTTCATGCCTCCTCCTTTGGAAATATCGCCGGATCTCCCTCGGGAAAGCCGACAGCTTGAGTCCGTCTCATCAGACGGCGCTTGGTCTCTTCTACGGTTGTTCGTCGATGCTGCGTCGTCCGGTTATCCCAAATCACGAGGTCCCCTGGCTGCCATCCGTGCATCCAGACGAACCGATCTTCTGTCGTGTAGGACCGGAGCCGCGCGATCAGAGATTCACTCTCTTCGTCATTCTCATCGACGACACGAGCTGCGTGATTCGAGCTGAAGTAGAGGCTCTTCCGTCCAGACTCCGGGTGCGTGATCACGGCCGGATGGCTGACTGGTGTATCGGATCGGTAGCTCGCCTTCGCGTGTCCATAGACAATCGACACAGATTCCAAGCGTTCACGCGATTGCGCGTCTAGCGCGTCGTACGATGCGATTCCGCTCGCCCAGAATGTTTGCCCACTGTCGCTCGGCGCTTCAACGGCATAAAGAACGGACACGGTCCCAGCCTCGACACAGAACGCTAGATCCGAGTGAAAGCTCACCTCGGAGTTTCCGAGTGCTCCAATCGGTTGACCGTCCTCTTCGACATTAGAGATCACACAAATCTCGGGCAACTTACCGACGTTTTTCACGTTTGTTGGGTGCGGTACCGGATCGCAGAACACTCGACTGAAAGTGACCTGCTGTTCTTCATTCAACTCTTGATCCCGGAACACCAGGACCGAATGCTCCCAAAAGGCCCCCTGCAGATACAGCCGATTCCTTTCAGAAACGCACTGCGACACATCAACTCCGCTCACATACGCTCCAAGTGCCGCCCCGGTCGGTTCTATAAGCAGATCAGACATACTCTTTAAAGGTAACTCGTCACGATCCTCTCGACATGTCTCCATCAGACAGAATTTCGGGACTGCACTCGAAGTAGAACACCTATAGCCAAAACCGAAGCTGCCATACAATCTTCTGTCTTCTATCCTCTGGTGAGTCTCCTGTACTTGATCCGATGCGGCTGATCCGCCTTCTCACCCAAACGCTGACGTCGATCCTCTTCGTACTGGCTGTAATTCCCGTCGTAGAACACGACCTGGCTGTCTCCCTCGAACGCCAGGATATGTGTAGTCAACCGGTCGAGGAACCAACGGTCGTGACTGATCACAACCGCGCATCCGGCAAAGCTCTCAAGCGCCTCTTCCAGAGCCCTCATCGTATTGACATCCAGATCGTTCGTCGGCTCATCAAGAAGAAGCACGTTCGCACCTGACTTTAGCATCCTGGCAAGGTGCACTCGATTCCGCTCGCCACCGGACAGCTGGCTCACGAGCTTCTGCTGATCCCCTCCCGAAAAGTTGAACCGGGCGACGTAGGCGCGTGAGTTCACCGCTCGTCCGCCGAGGTCGATCACATCCTGCTCGTCGGAGATGACCTGCCAGATCGTCTTCGCAGGATCGAGGTCATCCCTACCCTGCTCGACGTATGCCAGCTCGACGGTATCGCCCAACCGTATATCTCCTGTATCCGGATCTTCACCTCCCGTGATCATCCTATATAGCGTCGTCTTTCCTGCGCCGTTCGGCCCAATCACACCCACGATGCTTCCGGGTGGGAGCGCAAACGACATATCTTCAACGAGAAGCTGGTTGTCATACCCCTTCGTCACCTTGTCGGCCTCGATCACGACGTCTCCGAGCCTCGGTCCCGGTGGGATAAAGATCTCCAGCTCTTGCTCCTTTTCGAGCTGGTCCTGCCCGAGCATCGCCTCATACGACGAGATGCGGGCCTTGGACTTCGCGTGCCGACCACGAGCAGACATCTGGATCCATTCGAGCTCGCGCTGCAGTGTCTGCCGGCGACCGCTCGCTTCTTTCTCTTCGGTCTCCAGCCGCTTCTCCTTCTGTTCCAGCCAGGACGAGTAGTTCCCCTTCCACGGAATCCCCCGCCCTCGATCCAGCTCTAGGATCCACCCGGCGACATTGTCGAGGAAGTAACGATCGTGGGTCACGGCGATTACCGTACCTTCATATCTTTTCAGGTGTTGCTCCAGCCATCCGACCGTTTCTGCGTCCAGATGGTTTGTCGGCTCATCCAGAAGCAGGATGTCCGGCTTCTGCAAAAGGAGTCGGCACAGGGCAACCCTTCGACGCTCTCCTCCTGAAAGCACATCGACCTTCGTGTCCGGTGGTGGACAGCGCAGCGCATCCATAGCCTGATCGAGCTGCGACTCCAGATCCCATGCGTTTTTCGAATCAATCTGTTCCTGAAGCACGCCCTGACGCTCGATCAGCTGGTTCATCTCATCATCGTCCATCGGCTCTGCGAACTTCTCGCTCATCTCGTTGTATTCACGAACCAGATCTACGAGCTCCCGCGCGCCCTCTTCGACGATATCCTTTACGGTCTTGCTGTCATCCAACTCCGGTTCCTGCGGCAGATACCCAACTGTGTGTCCAGGAGCCAGATGCGTCTCCCCGTTGAACTTCGTGTCCACACCGGCCAGAATCTTCAACAACGTGCTTTTCCCGGAACCATTCAGCCCCAAGACGCCGATCTTCGCCCCGTAGAAATAGGACAGGCTGATGTTCTCAATGACTGGCTTCTTGTCGTAGTACTTACTGACTCGAACCATCGAGTAGATAATTTTCGGCTCGTCGCTCATATGGCGTCTTTGTCCTTAACGCTTAGACCATCTGACTGCGCTTCTGCAAGCTTTCCTGATCAGTCCAAGAACTGATTATCACTCTCAATTCTTTCACATATCGCGGTGCCGATCGCATAGTACTTCTGCGTAAACGGCGGCTTCGTTCTCGAAGCGTAATACATCCGTAACGAGCCGTCGGGTTGCACGTGGATCGACTGGCTCGTCGTGTAATGGGATTCCCAGCCGCGATCTGGATTCGGCCCAAACACGAGGTTGTCAGAATGTTTGGTCCAGTTTATACCGTCCTCGCTTGCCGGTCCCGTACACGAAGTGATCCCATCCACCCTGAATAGATTTGAATAGTGGATTAGTAGAAATAACGACCGTATATCATCCGGATCCCCACCCAGACCCGTCGAAACGAAAAAGCTATAAGCCTTTGAATTACAAAGATTTCGGGTTTAAGTATAGATCAGGCCATGAAAATAAAGCCGCGTCCGTTGTAGGCCAACAAAAAAGCCCGGGAGGAACCCGGGCGAAGAACATAGCACAAAGGCGCGGCCGAAGACGGCTCTAGCCGGGCTCGGCTGTGAACGAAGTAACCTGGTCCGTGTCGGAATCAACTCGGTAAGTGATAGTCAACGGTCGACAGCAGACCTCACAGTCCTCAACATACGATTGCTCCTCCACACTCGTATCAAGAACCATCGTAATCTCTTCCCAGCAGCACGGACACTTAAAACGGTGCTCGACCATCAGGCCACAACACCGATCGGCTCGTAACCGGAGATTTTCCCTATCGTCACACTCGTATCGTTCTCCGCCGACCGTGCGTACTGTATCCCGCTTTTCTTCCTCTCCAAAGAAACGATGGCACCCATCTCACGCAGGCAGTAAGCCATCTTCTGAGCCATGAATCGGGGCAAGTTGCACGCCTTCGCAAGGTCTGTTGTCGTGAAAGGTTCGGCAACCGAGTCAGGGATCAGCCCGGCCATATCACGTGGGTGCGCGAACCGTCGGCTTTCGACTACGCTTAGCAGCCTGCGCTCCTCTCGAACGAAGTCGCGCTTCCATCGACGTCCTCGCTTCCTCCCGTCCACAACACGAAGCTCTTCCTCCTGAATCATCGCTACTTCCAGCGAGAAATTTCGCTCAGCCATCAGCTTTGGAAACGTCACGAGTTCGCCGAACACATCCTCGATCCTGCCTCTCTTGGGGGATTTGCGTCGACTCAGTTGTTCCCCATCAGGGCTGGTTCGCACGATCCACTTCTCGTAGGACACGGGATGCACGAGCCTTACAGGATGCGACTCTACCAACTTCTTGAGCTTCGCTCGCATCTTCGTGAAATTCCGCGTCTGGACCTCGATCAGAATCCCGTCTACGATCGCGTCAATAATAAACCCATCCATTGGAACTTCGTACTCGGCACCGGGACCGGCCGCCCACTCCTTGAGCCCCTTATGCAGTGGATTCTCGTTGTATGTATTTATGCCTTCAGTCATCTTTCGCGCAGCGAAGAGCTTGCCCCAAGCGTAGTCGAGAGTATCCTTCAAGTTTTGGACCATCCGTATTAATGATCGTCCCAGATTTTAGGCCTAACCCAATCCCCCGTCCAACCGCTACGCTCTACTCTTGCCGTCCCACCTCTGCCCCTCCTGTCATCCGTCCATCCAAGGATCGTAGAGTATCTTGATCGCCTTCTTCTCCTTCAGCATCTCCACACCTTCCGCGTACCGCGAGAAGGGCAACCGTGCACTGGTGAGCGGCTTCAGATCGAGCTTGTCCGCCCGGATCAGTTGCACAGCTCGCTCTGCTGCCGATCGGTTGTGCGCGTCGTAGCCGATCAGCTTCAGCGCTCTCCGCCAGTGGTTCATCGTGAACCTCACTTCTTCACGGAGCACGCCAAAGAGCGCAACGCTATCACGCGTTCGGTCCATCAGGAACTCGATAGAAACCGGCAGTCCCGTGCAATCTATCGCCACATCCAGGGCGCCATCGCTGAACCTGTCATCGGGGAAAGCATCCGATGTCGGCTCGAGGGCACGATCCGCCCCCATAGACAGCGCGAGTTCTCTCCTCGACGCCACCGGATCGAAGGCGACCACTTCGCTGGCGCCGTAGGCCTTCGCCATCTGGATGGCGATCAGTCCGGCAGGCCCCAGCCCACCGACACCGAATCGCGTCCCGGTAACCCGTGAGATCGACAGCAGCTGATCAATCGACACGTGCACGCACATCGCCAGTTCGGTCGGCGCCGTCGCCTCCTCCGTAAGGTCTTCTGGTACCTGGATCAGGTTGGCCGCATCAGCGATCGCATACTGCGCGTAGAAGCCCGGACGTTTAGGGCCCTGATCCCGCCAAAGAGACACGCTATCACCGACCTGCACACCGGCCGTTTCCGGTCCGACCGCTTCCACCTCTCCCGTCGCTTCGTGACCTGGCTGACCCGGTGTATACGGGTACTCGAGCTTCCCGCCCGGGAACATAGGTTCGCCGGCCATGATGTGCATATCCCAATGCGGACAGGTCGTCACACCGAATACCTTGATCAGCGCCTGACCGGTTTGAGGCTCGGGTACGGGCCGCTCGGCCACTTCAGCGCGACCGGGCTCGACGATCTGTATGACATTCATTCTTTCGGTCAAGAGTGTTCCTAACGCGATTGTAACCTGATCTGAATTCGACTCAGCACGACGTGCGTGATCCTGAGGCCTATCCGCACGAATAGAGCGGCGCGTCCTGGCTATCGGTATGCGAAATCCCGGGGTAGCCTGCGGCAACCTCGGGCTGTATGATGCAACCCCGTTGGGGTTTAGATCTTCTTACCACTCTAAAATGACCCCCAGGACGGGCTTGCGTTTGGACTCAATCAGCTCCCAAGCCTCGGCTGCCTGATCGACCGGAAAACGATGCGTGATCAGTTCGGCAGTCTTCAGCACGCCTTCAGCGATCAGCTCCAGCGTCTTATCCATGCGGTCCTGGGCCCAACCGGACACGAGATCGATCGACAGCTCGCCATACCTCGGCGGCTGAAGTCGGAGCTGGTCCTCCGTCCCGTAGAAGCCCGCGGACACGATGTGTCCATACTTCCGCATCAGGGCGTATGAGGCTTCGACCGCTGATACTGACCCTACTGTGTCGACGCAGACCTGGACGATCTTCCCATACCGGTCCAACGCGGTCTGGACCCAATCGGTCTCGTGCGCGTTCACGCAGATTCCTTGAGTGAACTTTGCCAGCCGATCCGGATGTCTGCCCACGAGCATCACATCCGCCCCTCGCCACGCCAGTGTCTGCGCCGCCCANTGACCGACCATACCGTCGCCAATCACGATCGCCGGCTCGCCTTGCTCGACCGGCGGGCGTGCACCGCAGTTGTAACCGACCTGCANCAGAACGAGCCCGGAGAACTTCACCGGATCGTGACCGGACGGCAGCTTCCAGATCCCACCTGCTTTGCCGATCGACGGTGAGATCTGTCCGCCCCTGGGTGAGAACATCCCGTTCACGGCCCCCATCGTGGCAAACACGGTCTCGCCGACCTCAAACCCATCAACCTCCGGACCGACCGACGTAACCGTTCCGACCTTCTGGTATCCCGCGACAATCGGAAACGGATCCGGATCGCCATCCTGGTAAGGCGTATCGCCAGCGATTCGTTCTCCACGCAGGAAGGACCCCTCGGTCCCGTTGCTGATCCACGAGTGCGTCAGCTCGACGACGATGTCATCCGCACCAGGATCCGGACAATTCACCTCCTGATAGACGACCTCGTTGCGGGCTGTGAATACGACGGCGTTTGCTTTCATGGCGCGGAGCGCAAAGCGCCAGGCGCATAGCGCACGATGGCGTTGGGTTTGGCTTCGCGCCTGGCGCTATGCCCTATGCGAGTCTCTGCTCTCATCCATACTCTTCTGTAGTCGATCCAGTATCCCCATCGTTGGCAGAGAGGTGAGACAGCTCGTCTTCGGTTTCCGACCTTCGCGGATCGCATCCAGAAACTCCTGATCCTGGGCTTCAATACCTCCGCCCTGCGTTAGGATCAGCTCGCCATTGGTGGTAATCAGCTTCCCCTTTTTGATCAGGAACGTGTCTTCCTCACCGATAAACCGATAACTGGAAGAGATCGGGCCGTTGTTGTTGAACGACTGTGCCGACGTGACCAGAACCCCGTCCTTAGAACGCATGCCGATCGTGATGTCCATCGGGATGCCGAGTTCTAANTGGTCGGGTCCCGCCTGAGCCCAGGCATCGATCTCGGGCTCATCGAACAGCCAGTAGCAGAAGTCCACCATATGGCACGCCTGGTGCCAGAGCAGTTCGTCGGTCCACGATCGCGGCTTCCCGAACATGTTTGTGTTCTCGCGCCGCATGAAATAGGTCTGCTGCACCACGTGATGAAGGTGAAGCTCACCCTCACGTACCCGGCGTACGATCTCGTTGTGCGCGGCATAGTATCGCTGGGTATGGCAGACCATACAGACCATCCCGGTCTCTTCTTCCACCGCCCCGACACGCTGCGACTCTTCCAGAGACAGACCCATCGGAATCTCGACCTGGACGTGCTTCCCCATCCGCATCGCGAGTTCGGCCTGCTGCGCGTGCACCTGATTCGGGCTCGCNAGCAACACGGCATCGACGCCAGGCTGTTTCAGGCACTCTTCCAGGTCAAGCGAGTAGTGGGGGATTCCCCATTCACGCGCAAAAGCGGCGGCGTCTGCTTCGACACCGCCGGCCAGTGTGACCACTTGCACATCTTCGAGCGTCTTGATGGCCTTGATATGATTCAGGCCCATCGCCCC
The DNA here is from genome assembly GCA_002714465.1 of Gemmatimonadota bacterium. The sequence goes on from PAXL01000034.1 coordinate 31,002, forward strand.
CTCTCCTGCGAGGCATAGCTTAATCGACAATGGTTCCTCCAAATGTTGTCACTAGATCGCCCAATCCTCCCACATATCCTCATACATCTCGAACTGCGTATCGATCAGGTCCTTCCGGCTGAACCGGCTCACACAGGCCATCCGAATGTCGGGACGACAGTTGTTCCCAGCGTTATGCATCATCTTGTTGTGCCAGAACGTCACCGTCCCTGGCGGACCGGGATTCTCGACCGCTTCGGGAAGACTATCCCAGTTCCCTTCCTCATCCTGCAAAGACTTCAGTCCATTCAAGATCGAGTGATTACGGAAGTACTCGTGCACACGTTTATGCGTGCCAGGCCAAACCGTGAACCCTCCGCCTTTCGGCTTCACTTCCGCCGTGTTCACTGTAACGGCAATCGTAAAGGGCTGCACGGATCCGTCAACGAGCCCGTGTCCATCCAGGTGGCCGTGTTCAGGCGGCTCCCACTCGTCAGGTGTCTTTCCAGTCGGGTACACCGGTTTCGCGAANGTATANTTGCTGATCTGNAGCGTATCCTTCCCGACCAGCTCCTCACACATATCCTGCAATGGTGTGTCGAGCAAGGTCGCCCGGACCACCGGATCCTGACTGCACGGCAGGTTGCCCTTCCGCCCTCCACCGACCCAGCTGGCCGGATCGTCGCGGTCTAGTTCCATTTCGTCCCAAAACTTCTCTACAGCCGGCTCGAGCAGCTCGCGATCGACCACGTCGTGCTTCACGACGAACCCGTTCTCCTTGAAATGCTCGACCTNATCTTNTGAAAAGAAACTCATATGCATCTCCTCCTGTTCCCTTGCTTTCAGGAAGGGGCAGTTCTCGGCTATCCGAGAACCAGGGTTGGTCCGCTCGTAACCATCACCACTTCGGATTCCCCACCACCACATCCGACTCCGGCGCTTCGAGAATCGCGCCCTGTCCCACCAACTGATCCTGCAACGACTTCACGTCGACACTACGGGGCGCACCGTCTGTCGCGACANCCAGCGCCGCCGCCACACCCGCCGCCTGCCCCATNCCCATCGCCGTCGCTGTCACACGGCTCGACGCCAATGCCTCCGACGTCGCTGAATGACATCGCCCCGCCACCAAAAGGTTCTCAATCGTTCGGGGCAACAGCGTACGATAGGGAATGTCGTAAGGCGGCGTCCAGGGAATTTCGTGGTAGCCTGCCTGCGTCGCGGGGTGCCGATCCAAACGCCAGGCGCCCAGGACGACGACATCGTCCTGACGCCGCCCCTCTCGGACGTCGTCGCCGGTCAGCACGTAGTCCCCGACGATGCGACGCGATTCACGTGCGCCCGCCGTCGGTCCGCTGGTCATGAAATACGCGTCCTCGAATTCCTTCAACTGCTCTTTCCACGCCTCGAACATCGTCCAGGCGTCACGACGGCCCTGGATCTCCGCACGGGTCCAGTCCTCGGGCACTGTGTTGTCTCCCGGATACCGGGTCGCGTTGAAGTAGACGTCTCGTCCGGAGAACGTGGCCGGATACGGACCGGCATACAGATCCAGCTTTCCCGCATTATGGACCTGCTCGAGCACGGCCGCGCACTTCCGCCGCATCTCGAAGTCGGGGTTGAGATAGGCGATCCTGAAGTGAAGACTCATCGGCTGGAGCGACTCGGCTTTCTCCGTATCGGCCCCCGCCCAGGCGGCCACGTCGCCGTCACCGGTGCAGTCGATCACGACTTTCGGTTGGATAGCGACCAGACCTGCCTTGTTGCTCACGACAACCGTATCNACCCGATGATCCTCCGTCACCACATCCGCCACCTGGGTGTGGTAGAGAATCTCAACGCTCGCATCTTCCAGTATGTCGTCCGCTGCGCGCTTGAACCGCTCAGGATCGCAACGCGGGATCACGCGGTCCGGGTGCATTTCCACAAAGGAGAAGTCGCCGTTCACGTTGTATCGAAGGGACGGTCCTGTGCCCGGCTGAATGACGCCCATCCGTTCGAGCATCTCGAAGACGATGCCGCCGACAACCGGCTCTCCCGTTCGCTCATCCACAAAACCGTCGAATGCGGACCCGATGATAGCGGTGAAGAAACCTCCGGCAAATCCGTTGCGCTCGANGACCATTGTACTGGCACCACCACGGGAGGCGGATACGGCGGCGCCGATACCGGCAAGGCCGGCACCGCAGACGAGGACGTCGGGGGTGGCGATGATGGGGATCTGTTTTCGGTAGGTCAGCATGGTGGTCTTGGGCGAGAGGATAGTGGTTCTGCGGGGCTCGTAGACGGAAGACCGGCAATCGGAGATTGCCGTCTACACGATCCCTTCTACTTACTTCCTTTTTCCTTTCCTNCTTCGATCGCGATGATCTTGGGAATACCCATCACGAATCGGACGAAGGTGCCGTTCCACATCTTGCCGTTCTTGTATGTGCCCTTGCCGATGATACTTCCCGTCTTTCCGAAGTAGGTCCAGGTGCCCGAAGGCTTCCCCTTCGTGTAGTAGCCGACCGTCTTCTTCTTCCCGTTCTGCCAGTAGTAGGTCCACTTGCCGGACTTCTCGCCGTTCCGGAAGCTACCTTCCTCCTTGACCTGACCGTTCACATNGTGATCCTGATGCGGCCCATCGGAGAGACCGCAGGAGAAGACGAACAGAGCGACACACAATAGGTAAGATTGTCGATCGGTCATCAGTCCTCCGGTCTCGTGTCCTCATCACCAGCAGATGGTTCGGATGGAGAGTAGGCCTCGATCGCCTCGTGACCAATTGCTTCATACGCCGTATCACCCGACGGAGGTGACATCGTACCTGCCCGGGCATCGCGGAAGTANCGTTCTAGCGGCAGATCCTTCGTCAGGCTCTGTGCGCCGGCCACACGGATCGCCTGATCGGTCACCTCGGCGGCCACACGCGTGGCATACTGCTTCGCCGCCGCCACACGCCTGAACGTTCGCTGATCCCACTCCTCAGCCACCTCGTACAGCAGGGCGCGAGCGGCCATCAGATCCGCATCGATCTCGCCGATCTCACGCTGGATCTTCGGCATCGTCGCAATCGGCTTCCCCAATGCGGAAGGGACGCGCTCGAGTGAAAACTGGATCAGGCGATCCCTCGCTGCTGTAGCAACGCCCAGGTAGGTCGCCCCCAGGACCATCGGAAACCACATCCCTCGGCCCTTTGGCTTCTTCGGTTGAATCAAGTTCTCGCGGGGGACAACGACACCATCGAGCGTCAAATCGTGACTGTCCGACGCCCGCAACGAAAGCGCATCCGTCCAGGTGTTCTCCCACAACACACCGGGCCGGTCTCCCTCAACCAGGATGACGGCCGCGGATTCGCCCAGCGTCGCGCGAACGAGCATATGGGTCAGGTGACGTCCTCCGGTCGTCCAGGTTTTGTGTCCGTCGATCCGATAGCCGTCANCGATCTCGGCTGCCGTCGTCTGGAACANCCCGCCCCTGGACGGACTCCCCATATCCCGTTCCGATGCGACCGAGTTGATCAGCCCGCCTGAACACGCCGCATTCCCGAGTCGCTCCCAGTCTCCCTCCACCCATTGATCCGTATCCCGCGCGCNACCAACCACCTGCATCGTCATCCCGGCGACCAGCGCCGTGGATCCGCTCGCCTTCGCAAGTTCCAACTGCGCCTCGACGCACGTCCTGACCTGAAACTCCGGACCCCCATACGCCCTGGGCACCGTGAACGACTGATACCCCGACCGTTTCAGCGCATCTACATCTTCGACCGGCAGCTCTCCCTTCCGATCCGCCTCATCCGCCCGCGAAGCCACTTCCTCCGCCAACGCCTTTGCGATTTCGACCGCATCCTGATGCTCGATTCTCTCCACCCGACCTTCGCTTTCCTTCGTGTCTCGGTGCCTTCGTCGTTCAGCTTCTAGAGCTTTGCGTTTACGCCGTCGATCTTATCCTGCATTGATTGGGGCCGATCCGTCCGCGTCCCGAACTTCATCGTTGTGGAAATCCGCGGCGCCCCCATCTCGTGCACGAGCTCGTGACACCGCTTAACAGCCGCCATCACATCATCCCATTCACCCTGGATATTCGTCCCGTAGGCGTGAAGCGTCGTCTCCAATCCCGCCTCCGCCAGAACTTCCTGACAGACCGCCACATACTCCGACACCGACACGCCAACCCCAATCGGCACCACACACAGATCCGCAATCACTCTCATATCTCTAGCACGGCCTTACGAAGCCCAGGTACGCGTCACTCTCCCGATTATCGCCGAGAACCTGACGCACCCCCCTCCGTGTCCTCTGTGGTTCCAAGGTTTTGGATTTTAGGCCTCGAAAGCCCACTCCCCATCCCGCATCACCGCTTCCGTCGATCCATCCTCCAGTATACCATCGATATCCATCTCACCCGAGCCGATCATGAAGTCGACGTGCGTAACACTGTTGTTCCCACCCGCCCTGGCAAAGTCATCGGGCGCCATCGCCTCTCCGCCCTCCAGGCAGACGCTGTATGCCTGACCCAGTGCCACGTGGTTCGACGCATTCTCATCGAAAAGGGTGTTGTAGAACAGCTTCCCGAACGTCGAAATCGGTGAACTGTGAGGTACGAGCGCAACCTCGCCCAACCGGGCGGCACCCTCGTCGGTCTCCGTGAGTTTCTTCAGAACCTCACGACCGGATTCCGCCTCCACGCCCACGACCTTTCCGCCCTGAAACGTCAGGCTGAAATTATCGATCAGCGTCCCACCATAGTTGAGCGGCTTGGTCGAAGACACCATCCCATCCACCCGATTGCAATCCGGAAGCGTAAAGACCTCCTCTGTCGGGATGTTCGGGACAAACGTGGTNCCATCAGCATTCTGATCGATCCCCCCCTTCCAGATGTGACCTTTCGGAAGCCCGAGCGTGAGGTCCGTCCCTGGCGCGGTATATTTGAGCGCGGTATAGGCCTTGTCGTTCAGGTAGGCGCGCCGTCGCTCCAGCGCGTCGATATGATCACGCCAGGCCGCGGTCGGATCCGGTTCCCCCAGTCGGCACATCTGGAAGATCGCGTCCCACAGCAAATCGACCTGCCGATGCTCCGGCTCGTCCGAGAACACGCGCGCGGCCCACGGCGCGACCGCCGCAGAGATTACACACCAACTGACCCGCATGTTCGAGATATACTCCCGGCTGAACGGCTTGGACTGCTCGGAGGCCACCTTCCGCGTCAGCGCCACCACTTCGGGATCCTGATCCTTGAGCAGGTCAGGATTGTTCCCCGCGATACTGAGAAAAGCCGCGCCCTGTTCCGCCCGCTCCATACTTCCTTTCACGCGCCACTTCGGGAACTCCTCAAACGAGTCCTTGGGTGCGTGTTCGAAGCGAATCAGCTCGAGTTCCTCGTCACCAAAGGTCACATCGACATAGGGGCAGTCGACATCGTATGCCTTCGCCGTCAGGGCNCGGGTCAACTCGACGGCCTCGATCGGAGCGCGGATCATCAGCCGCTGACCCTTCTGCAAGTTGAGACCGACCTTGATGACCAGGTCGGCGTATTTCTCGAAACGCTCAGTCAAATCCTTGGACAACGAATACCTCTCACGGAGTAGACGGTTGCTGTGCGGAGTCGAGCGGGAAATAGGTCACAGCGGGNCGTCCAGACGACGTAGACACACCGGATTCGAGGAGCTTTGCCAATTCAGCCTTGCCATTGCCGATCAGCGGATTGCCGTGTCCCGGGCAAAGATGCGAAAACTCCGGTTCAAGCAGGTGTGACAGCGTGGCCGAGGGGTTGGGGTGCCCGTTCGGGTGTCCGCCAATTTNCATGCCACCAGGCGCCCACTTGGCCGTCGTCCCGACGCAGTCGGCCGTGAACAGAACGCCCNAGTGCATACTCGAGAGCAGAGCGTGTTCACCTCTGGTCAGCCCCGGAGCACCGATCGCCCGGATGCCGCCGGGCAGGTCATCCCCGTCGTCGTAGGTCTCGAACACATCCAGGTCTTCGAACATGCACACGTCCCGTTCGGGGACGAACACGGGAGCGCAGGTTCGTTTCCCGAAGAGTCGGGCCGAGCGTTCGTGCCAGCCGGAGGTCACGATCACGGCCTCGACATCCGTAGCCTGATCGACGACGTCGAGACGGCCCGATTCGATCGGGTCGATGATCACGCTGCCTGTTCCGGTCCGCAGGAAATACGACTCGAGAGACCAGATGTCCGGCCAGATCACGCGCCAATGGAACAATCCGGGCAGGATCTCTTTCATNTCATTCGTACCGCGCGTTAAGCGAAACGTCAACGAGGGAGCTACCAGTCAGCCACGCTGCCATCGTTCTCGTAGTAGAACTCCCCGCCCAATTCCTCTTCGCAGATCCCACAGTCCTGCTCCGCTTCCTTCTCGTCGATCTCGAATCCGAGCCCCGGCTTGGTCGGGAGGTCGATGTGGCCGTCCTTGACCACCCACGGCTCCTTCAGCAAGCCCTCACCCAACCCGACGTCGACCTGCTCCTGGATCAGGAAGTTCGGAACGACGGCATCCACCTGCATACAGGCCGAAAAAGCGACGGGTCCGATCGCGCAGTGCGGCATGATGTGCATGAAGTAGACCTCGGCCATATTCGCGATACGTTTAAGCTCAGAGATGCCGCCGGCGTGTGACCCATCGGGCTGAATCAGCGATACGGCCTGCTTCTCGAAGATCTCGCGGAACTCCCATCGCGACAGCAGCCGCTCACCGGTCGCGATCGGGAAGGTCACCTTGTCCGAAACGACCTTCAGCGCGTCCACGTTCTCCTGCGGCACGGGCTCCTCGACGAACATCGGTCGCATGCCCTTCAACTCCTGACAAACCTCAGTCGCCAGACCCGGTGTCATCTTACCGTGGAAGTCGAAGGCGATCTCGCAATCTTCACCGACCCACTCACGCATCAAGTACGCCTTCTTGACAAATTCGTCGATCACGGCAGGGGGCTCGTGTGCGCGCCACTTTCCGCCAGGCCCGGACTTGAACGCCTTGTATCCGCCCTGCTTCTGAAGCTTCTCGAGCCTATCCTTCGACGCCGCGAGCCCTTCATCCGAGAGGTCGCGTATCCCCCAGTGGGCATACACCCGGATCCGGTCGCGAACGGGCCCACCCATCAGCTGAAAGGCAGGCACCCCGAGGTGTTTGCCAGCAATATCCCACAACGCCTGATCGATCCCTGACAGCGCGGACATCAGCACGTTTCCGCCCCTGAAAAACGCTGATCGATACACGTGCTGCCAGTGATGCTCGATCCGAAGCGGATCCTTCCCGACGAAGTAATCCGTCAATTCCTCGACCGCCGCGTGCGTGCTCTTCGGCTTCCCTTCGAGGGTCGTCTCACCCCAACCGACGATACCGTTGTCCGTCGTGATCTTCACCAGCCGCATCCGACGACGCGGGAAGAACTGCTCGATCTTCGCGATCTTCATGCTATCTCTGTCCCATCTTCATGACCTGAGCGGCAAACGTCTGGGCAACGATCTTGCCATCGACGATGTGAAAGGTATCGGTACNATACGGGATCATCATCTTGNTCGAACCGGCACTCCAATCGATGTAGGCANACTCACCCTCGATCACCTGTTTCATCATCGCAAACTGGCTGCCCAGCGGAAGACCGTCTACGAGTCCCGTGAACAGTTCACGCAGCTCGTCGACGCCGCGAAAGAGGCCGTCCGGGGTGATCACAATCGTGTCTCCTTATCCTCCCGGCTCTACCTTCAGTCGTCAGTAACCATATCGGAATCGAAGACGACCTTGTCCTCCACGTCGTCCCGAAACGTCTGAACCAGTTCGGTGTGCAGGTCCGCCTTGTTATATGCGGCGAGTGTCTCGGCCGATTCGAAGGTCATCACGAATCCGTGGGTATACTGTCGCCTATCTGATCTCACATCACGGCCGCACCTCAGGTCAATTNGTCCATCGAACTGACCCCGCATCCCTTCGATGAACGCGAGATGCTCATCGATTCGGGAGTCAGGAACCCCCTCCTTGAACCTGTACATCAAGATGTGCGTGACCGGCATAACGACCCCTCTGACTATCCCAGCGACTTCCTGGCCTGATCCAGATTCTTGAAGCTGTGTGTTGCCGTCTCCCACGGGTCGTAGTCGTCGCGCTTCCAGATCTGCGCGCTCACCTCGACCGTAATCGGAACATCCAGGACAGACGCCCTTACACGCGTCAGATAGTCGACCAGATCCAGCTGATCGTCACCGGGGAGCGCGAACTGGACCTTCCCATNCGTCATCCGTCCGTCTTTGATGTGCGTGTGGACGGAGTATTCGGCATTCAAGTCGAGTGAATGCTGCAGGTCGATATCAAGCAGCAGGAAGTGACTGTAGTCGAAGTTGAGACGCAGGTTCGAGTGACCCACGGCCTCGACCAGCCATCTCGCTTTCTCCGGCGTATCCATCTCCTGACCAACGTGTGCCTCTGCCGCCAGGATGACATTGTGGTCTGCAGCCAACTCGGCATAGGGTCTCAGCTTCTCAGCAACCATCTCCTTGTCTTGGCCCCACCCATTCGGCTGCTTACCCAAAGTCGTGGTCACCACCGACGGACCGTCCTCCGAACACAGATCTCTCGCCAGGCGACAGGTCGCCTTGAGCCGGCTCCTCTTTTCCTCCACATTTTCACCGTGAGCGCACAGGTGAATCAGGTTCATCATCACCGGCGAAGGAAAACCCGCAGCCTGATAGGCATCGACCATCCTCTTCCGTGCATCTTCACCAAACCGTTCTGGTGCTGTCGGCCAGTCTGCCCCGCAATTCAGCTCTAGCCCCTCATACCCGATCGTCTTAACCCGTTCAACCGCCTCGAACGGATCCACCTCCTGCAACGCATATGTGCTGTACGCGATTCTCACTGTCTCACCTTTTGACACTTTTCATTTGTCATTTGACCTTGATGCCGTCCATCGCACCCCTTGTTCCAGCACTGTTCTGAACACAGGATCTGACCAGGCCTGATCATCGTGTCCAAACACGAAGTTGAGCACACGGGAGTCCTTGTAGGACCGTGTCCACGCCATCGTCGACATGCTGTTCGCGTGATCCACCGTCAGAACCACCTCGTTGCTCTCCGACACCACATCTCGAAAGTCGTAGGTCTCGTCGATCAGCATCCAATCCTCGATCCCCTGCGTCACCGGATGATCGGGGTTCTCCACCTGGACCGTAAGGTGCTCGTCGTGGCTGTAGCCATCGATCGTCCGATCCGTCATCCCGACGATCTGATCCCAGACGCAGTCCCCCTTGAATGCCAGGATCCCGTGATGCATCACAATGATCCCAGTACCGTCCCCAAGCGCATCGATCGCCTGTCGTGTGCGTCTCCCTCCCGGACAGTCCTCTGGCAGTGCTGTATGCATGTTGTAAAACACCAGCACATCATACCGTGACCCGTAACGCTCGAAGTCGACCGCCCACTCCTCCAAAGCCTGCGTGTAGCAATCGAGCCTATCAAAGCTCCGCCAGAGCCGGTGGAACCCGATCACATCGAACGTGTGTCCACCCGTAATCACCCCAATCTTCATCCTCGTGAACTCCTTGAATACGTATCGACCTAGCCTCTGAACCCTCTGCACGTCCTTGATTTGACACCAACCTCAGCCCTAACAGACTCTCTACGATCTCCACATNCTCTACCTTGAAAAGGTCTCACGCACAGACGCCGCCATTAACCCGCCACCTGTTATAGTGTTCCCAGTTCTTCACCGATAATCGATCGCGGGCCTCGTGCCAGCTTTTCGCCCAAGCGTCAGGATCCTTGAGCTCGCTTTCGGGANTCAACCGGCTCCGAGCAACAAACCCGGGGAACACCTCTCGTCCCGTCGGCTCGCCGACGGGACTGTATCGAATGTCGAAGCTGACGCGTACCTCGTCGCTCACGTTCGGCAACGATGAATGACACGTTCTTCNCGTCAGAAACAACACATCCCCCGGCTCCATGGGAACCGCGATCGCATCTTTCAATTGAAGCATCGGATCCGGTATAGCCAGACCTGATGCGGTCCGACAGTGTTGCAGGACGCCACTTTTGTGACTCCTCGGGATGATCTTCAGACATCCCATCTCGACGGTCGCGCGCGTCAGGGGATACCAGACGGTCAGCATGTTCGTCTCGTCCGCATTCGCCTGCACGACACCGTTGTCCTGATGCCACGGAGTTACGCCCGCATCGAAGCCCCCTTTGGATCCCGTCTTCGGATCGCGTCGGCTTTCCGGCAGAACGGATTGCGGAGGTTTGATCCGAATGTGCTGAACGGGGTTCGAGTAGACTTCCGGTCCGATCAGATCCTCAACCACATCGAGCAGGACAGGATTGCTGAGGGATCGAAACACCTCGGGGCCGACCCAGATCGGCGAGTCGGCCGCAGTCGCGGCTTGCGGCAGAGAGCAATCGAAATACTGTGACAAAATACGCCGGCTGTCACGGTAGCAGGCGACCATACGATCGCTGAACTCGAGGTCCTCATATAGTGACTTGATCTCACCAGCCTCATACAGCTCAGCAGCGAGCCAGTTCAGCACACCGGCATACTCATTCCATACTGGACGGATGTCACATTCATAGTCGAGCAGACCCCTGACGAGGACATATCCTTCGCGATCGTAGTGGCGTCTTTCTTCTTGCGTCAGTCGGTTCATATCATCTCTAAAGCTTTTCGATCGGAACAGGTTCGCGTTGCTTGGCAAACACCTATGCGCCGTCGCCGATCTCCAACACGATGCGGATCATCTATCTACCTATCTCGACGAAAACGCGTCCTCCATCCACTGACACGTCGTAGGTCTTCACGCGGATCGCCTCCGGTTCAGTCGGCGATTGTCCGGATCGGACATCGATCTTCCACCCATGCCACGGACACGACACGAACTCTCCTTCCCGATACAGGACCGGTTGATCTCCGCGAAGACAAGGCTGCACGTCACCAGTCAGCTCGCCGGACGAGAGCTTCGCACCTTGGTGGGGACAGGCATCTCGGATAGCGAAGAACTCATCCCCTTTCCTGACGACAACGAGGTCACGCTCACCGGCTCGCACGGCGTGTAGGCGACCCTCTGGCAATGACTCAACCGATCCGATTTCGATTCTTCCATCCATCGCCGTGTTACCATTCCTACTGAAGCTCATACAGTTCAGCGGCGTTCTTCCACATAATCTTCTCTCGCAACTCGCCCTTGATCACACTCGGAACCGCTCGGTCTGGTGCGTCGAAATCCCAATGCGGGTAGTCCGTCGCGAACATCAGGAAGTGGTCCTGACCGATCATATCGATGATCTGCAAGAGATGCTGCGGATTCGGGGGGTCTTCCATCGGCTGCGTTGATGACCGAAGATGCGTTCGGATGTACTCGCTGGGGAGCCGCTTGAGCCACGGAACTTCCTCCCGGAGTCCGCGGTAGTTCTTGTCGAGTCGCCACATCAGAGCCGGAAGCCACGCAAACCCACCTTCCAGCATCACGACCCTCAGATCAGGAAACTTCTCGAACGTCCCTTCGCACACGAGGCTGATCACGTGTCCTTCAAACGCCTGCACCATCCCGGTGTGGTCCTCGATGTAATACGAAGGCCACCCAACCGCCGAGATTGGTACGTCACCACCGCCACCAAAGTGAATGGCCACAGGTAGGCCCGCTTCGCAGGCGGCTTCATAGATCGGATCTAGCTTCCGCTTGCCGTAGGGCATGCTCGACCGGGCCATGAACAGTATCTGTACGAATCGCTGATCATCCGCGAGCCGACGAATCTCCTCTGCCGACCCCTCTGGATCCCCCGGATGAACCAAGATCGATCCTAGCCAGCGGGGATCGTGGTCCAGCCAGTCCGCCTGGGTCCAATTATTCACAGCCTGCATCATGGCTACCGCAAGGTCTGGATTCTTAATCTGAGGAACGCCAAGTAATGGATTCAGGATCCCGTAGTCTACCTTCCACTCGTCGAGCAACTGCTTCCGCGCGAACTCGGGATCCGACCCCGCAATCCCTCCCTCGAACGGCATCGCATCACGGCGTGCTGCCTGATCATAAACCTTCGGATAGAGGCTCACACCGGGAAGCTTGAAGCCGCCCTGTTTCACATACGCCTTCCACCGTTCCGACAGAAACGGCATCAGGTCATCCATCCCGCTCAGATAGTTATGTACATCCGTATCAATCAGCTTCAACGCCTTCTCTTCCGTCTCACCGACCGACTCTTCGACAGCCATATCCATTCCAGCCATACTCCCTCATTCTCGTCTCAGCGAAGTTGGCTCCACTTATCACACGTTCGTTTCTTGCCACCCGTAGTCTCGTTCGCCTACCCTTCACCCTCTGTCCTGCTCAAACTCTGCTTTGTCTCTGCCTTCTCCTCGATCTCCCCCCACTCCCACAGCTGCGGGATGAACTCCACATTGGCATACGTTTCGGCTTGATCAGCATAATGTGGGCTGCCCGGATGACCTGACGCACCAAGTGGCACGATCCACCTCGAATTCGCCCAGTTCGACGGATCGTGAATGTATCGATTCACCGACAAACCACTAACCGTGTAGCGGCTGTTGATCCCGAAACTCCCTGCCAGTGGCGTGTCCCCGTCTCCGTGAACACCATACGACGGTGGATTGAGATACTCAGCCGCATCCGGAAAAACGCTCGAAAGCGGGTGAATAGGGCGCGTGCGGTGAAGTCGTCCCCAGAACCACTCCGAAACCTCGGGTCCGAGAATCTCCTCTAGGGCATTACAAGCTTTCTCGAGGCTCGAGATGATCGCCTCCTGCCATGTTGTCCCATCAGGCAGCAGCGAAACATCGTTCTTCTCGATCGCCATGTGGAGCGCTAGGGCTACGAACCTCAAGTGATCGTCAGCGCCCGCCACACCCGACAACAGTGTGTCGGTATCTTCCTTGAACAAATGCCTCGCGATAAGAATCACAAGCTGTGACCGGGTCTCTGCGTAGATAGACGGTGCCACATCCTCACGATCCATCCGACAGTCCCACGACCGCAGGTAGGTGAGGGCCTGCTTGGCACGCTCGTTGTCGGAGTCAGCTTCTCCAAGCTGCGAAACCAGTAGGCGAGCTGGGAGAGACAGCCGTTCCGCGTGAATCGCTCCCATGTCATCAACAGTTGCGGCGCCTTCTGACAGCTGGAGGATACGCGATTGCACACGCCGTCCCCGGAACTCAGGGGTGAAGTGGATCCCCACGTAGTACGGGTAGTCGTGTTCCGCGACACGCTGGTTGCACGTCACCGCGTAGCCCACATCGGGATTGATCGCCCTTGGCAGTTCCTCTTGGCGGATGTAGCCCCGCCACTCATACTCTCCACCATAACCCGGAACGGCTCTCCAGCCGTTGGCTTCTCCCCGGATCGGGATCTTGCCCTCGTGGATGTAGCCGAAGTTTCCCTCAACATCGGCGACCGCGTAGTTATTCACGCGATCGGTCCAGTTCGCAAAAGCCTTGTGCAGTTCCGCAACGGACGTCGACCGCATCGCGTCTCTCACAGAGTCGACCCACGGCGTGCCTTCCAGCAGTCCCGGATCCGAGATCGAAACCGCCTCTCCTGTGGACGGATCTCCTGCGATCACAGGACCGTGATGCGTGACGGTCACCTCCAGTGCAACCGGCTCGCTGCCACGAACTTCGAGCTGTTCCTGATAGACCTCTGCAGCTTTCCATTCATCTTTGAACGCATACTCACGTTTGCCATCTGACTCCCTGAACCGCTCGATAAACAGATCCTGTGTGTCAGCTGATCCATACGTCATCCCCCAAGCCACGTGCTCGTTGTGACAGAAGTGCATCACCCCAGGGACACCCGGAACCGTGTACCCGATCATTTCGAATTCAGGACAACGGATGTGAGCTTGATAGTAGACGCTGGGTGTATCAAGACCTCGATGTGAATCCCCTCCCACGAGCGGCTTACCCGATTCGGTCAGGGTACCACTGATCGACCAAGCATTGGACCCTGAGTCCGTCTCCCTCAGCCAGTTCGTATTCTCCGCTGCCTTGAGAAGTTCGTCGAGGCCGTTAAGGCACTCCCCTGCCCACTCGGCTCCCGGGGGCACGGTAACGAGGTGTCCTTCGGGATACCCAGTCAGTATCCGTGCAAGTGCCGCTGCCGTTTTCGGGTTCTGTGCCAGTTTTGTTCGGAGCAGCTTCGGCTCAAAGGTACCAAGCAGCGTGTTGCGCATCTTGTAGACGGTGATGCAGTGCCAAGCTTCCCACGGCTCAGGTGTGGTCTCAAGCAACGCATACTCGACCGGAAGCGCCTTTGTCGTCGAAATGAATCCGTTCACTCCCGCTGTGTAGGCGTCCAGCATAGAGCGCGCTTCGTCGCTGCAAACCTCGTAGTCGAGCTTCGCTGTCCTGCCCATGCCTGACGAGCGAAGCAGCCTGTCCTGGGAGATCCCGGACTTCCCAACAATCTCGGACCATCGACCCTGCCCACGGAAACGATCCGCATCCATGTGCCAGAGTCGGTCTTGCGCCGTCACGAATCCCTGCGCCAGAAACAGATCCCACTCGTTCGCGGCGCGTATGTGCGGAATCCCCCATTCGTCTCTGAATACCTCTACCGGCTCATTGAGCTCAGGTATACGTATCTCCGACGTCACATCCGGCAGATACGCCGGCAAATTCGTCTCACTTATCATCTCGTTCCCACCACAATGCCTCTCAATCTTCTCCGTATCCTATCTCTGCGCCTTAAACACATCGAGATCCCACTCGCCCCAGTATTCCCTTACGGGATCCCCATCTTCCCAGTCCGCATACACCTCTTCCCACGTTAGCCACTGCATGTGTGGCAGCAGAGAGTCCGCTCGTACCGGGTGGCTGCGAGGCTGATACCGGTAATCGAGTGAGAGCCGCAAGCGGTCGCCGCTCACATTGTCACAACCCTGATGAACTGTCAGGCTGTGCAAGAAGATCGCGTCCCCACACGCATAATCTCCTCCGACCCATGTCGAATCGTCGTCAATCAAGACCTGTCGCCCTCCAGCTCCCTGACCTTCTACATCTTCGAGTCGTCCCAGCTTGCGGGTCCCTTTGGCGGCAGCCAAACCACCCAGGCTGACCGGACAGTCTCCTGCCGGAATCCAGACAGTCCACGTCTGCTCTGACCCACCGATATATAGATTGTCTTGATGCGGGGGGGTCGAGTGTGTCGCTGTATCCGGAAATACGACGCGGCAGATATTCCTGGGGTGCGGCAAAACGGATTCGCCAAAAAGGACCTCAAGCGCACCGATAATCGCATCGTCGAGAGCCAATGCGTGAAAGTCCCGCACTCTCTGCAGATCGTTGTAAAATGCAATCCATCTGGGATCCCTGCTCTCGCAAACCATTGCTTCCCCATTTGCGATCCCTTTGCCGATACTCGTCCCCTCTTCGACCCAGCCGTGTAGGTCGCACAGCTGCAGGATCTGAGCCCTGAGCGCATTCACTTTCACCGGATCCAAAAGCCCTTGAAAGAATAGCAGTCCATCCGCTTCGGCTTTCTCCCGAAGCACCTTAGGTTCGCTCAAGAGCGGCGTCGCATCCTCAAATGGCTCGACGTGCCTCATCTCCATCATCGCCATTAGTCTTACTCCTTGTTCTCCCAAGTGGGTTTAAGGGATTTGCCGCGTATACCCACCGCTTTACGATACCAAGACGGTCCCATATTCTGAAGGGAACGTTGTTCTTTTCAGCGTCCTCTTCGGTTAATTGCCTTTACCTCTATAGCTGTCCAACGTCATCAGCTGAGCGATCCGATGCGCCCGCACCCTCCGGTCCAGATCCCACACCGTCGATGGTATCTCGCAAGGGACGACGGAACGGCTGTGGCCGTGACCAGGGAAGGATCGCTTTCGGCATCGCCTATCAAAGACCTACAGAGGTGACAGTTAACCACGATGTGCGTCAATATACTGCCAGTTCAACTCGTAACCGAGTCCCGGACCGTCGGGCATCATCACATTGCCTGCATCGTCCATCGGATCGCAAGGCTTAGCCAGGTATGGTGGCACCGCTGTGTGAACCGCATCGAGACTGAGCAGTCCGCGCTCGAAGAATTCGCACGTGTCTTCCGACGTCGCGGCAAGCACCTGTGCGTTGGCAAATCCTCCGACGTGAATCTCGCACTTCATCCCAAGCGACTCGTACGTATCCACCGCCTTCCTTACACCCGTGATACCGCCGAAGTTGATGTCCGTCCGACCAATATCGGTCGCGTGCTGAAGCGCCCACTCCGCACGTGTGAACGGACCACCCGGCGCAAGCTCTGGACCACATATCGGTATGCGCAATGCAGCGCATAGACGCCTGTACGGGTCGATGGCACGCTCGTGCATGGGATGTTCAAAGAAGTAGAAATCCAGCTCCTCCAAACGTTCTCCAACCCAGACCGCCTCCTCCAGAGTGTAAATACCCCAAGGGTCGAGCATCAGGGTCATGTCATCCCCGACCGCTTCCCTCACCGCCCTGCAGATCTTCACGTCCTCTCTGGGATAGGCGGGGCGACCCGGCGCAGGTGAGTTTGAGCGCGGATCCCAGAAGATATTCGCGTGAATCTTGTATGCGACGTACCCAGCCGCCTTGCAATCGAGCGCATGGCGGGCGTATTGCTCCGGCGCACCCAGGTTCGGTGCGGTACTCGCATAGGCCTTCACTCTGTCCCTGGCTCTGCCGAGGAGCCTCGAAACCGACAGACCGGTCGCCTGCCCTGCTATATCCCACAGAACACAGTCGATATTACCAACCAGCCCCTCGGAGAAGCCGTAGTGGCGGGACATGATCTGCCAGAGCCGTTCGCGGTCGAGCGGATCTTCGCCAAGAAGAAGGGGTTTGACCAGCGTCTCTATCTCGTCGGGGCGAGGAGTGTAGAAATAACCCGGCCAGCCGTGTTCAGCGTAACCTTCGATACCGTCGTCCGTCGCAATTCGGGTTATGGAGTGAGGGATCTGGCGGGCCGGGCCGGGTTTTCCGTAACCCCACTTGGTGCGGTCTCCTTTGCTTTCTATCGTGAACGTGACGAGTTCGATTTCGGTAATCTTCATGTCTTTACTCCAAAATATCCACCAGTAGTTGACACACCTGAAACGGTTCCCAAACGAGCCGCTCTCATTCCGCCCGTGTCAACTAAAGTTTAAGACTTCTTGTCAAAATGGCCCCCGTGGCAAGCACTGTCTTCTGCATCGCCTCGGACTAACCGCGCCTTTCAATCCTCTTTCCCTGATCACAAAACCAGTAACACCCCACACACACACAGGAACACCCCCACAAAAATCAGCTTCGTAATCGGCTCCTTCAGAAAAAATGCGGCCATCACCATCGTGAAAACTGGCGCCAGAGCACCCAGAACAGCAGTCTTTGTCGGCCCAATCATATCTATCGATTTAAGAAACAGATACGACCCAATCCCCATCCCCAAAAGCCCGGTGAAACCTACAATCACCGCCGTCTTGCCAGTCACAGGTGGCCCGTTTCTAGGGGATCTCGTCAGAACGTAGCCACCAAACAGGAGCGTTGCCACCAGAGGCATCCGAACGCTATTTGCCTCGATTGGAGACAGATTCGCCAAGGCCGGTTTGATCATCACGGTACTGAGTCCCCAAAGCAGTGTTGCAGACAGAGAGAGGACGACACCCAGCTTCAGATGTCCGACGACATCCTCGGCCGCAGACTCACGTCTCGACAGACAGGCGACTCCAGCAACAACGAAGAAACAACCAGCGACGAACCGGGCAGGAAAAGGCTGACCCAGGAGGTAGTGTTCAAACACAAGCGTAGGAAGGGGCACTATGCCCACAATGGCCATTGTGCGGGAGGAGCCGATCTCTCGAATCGACCAGAGATAGAGAGTATCTCCGAGTGACACTCCAATCACGACAGACCCCGTCAACAGAAACCATTCTTTCAATGTAACAAGCCAGTACGAGTCTACTGAGCCGAAGAGGCCGAGCAGAACCCAGAACATCAACCCCGCTGTCCCGCAACGGAGTGCGTTCATAAGACAGGGGGAGACCTTGAAAGATTGAGTCCGCACAACGGTGGCGCTGATAGCCCAGATTAGCGAGCAGGCGACACCAACAAGATCCCCTTCGCTTATCGTGATCAAGTCTCACCTTTGGACTTGCAGAAAGCGGCGGCCGTCAGCGCGTACGCGCGCGCCACACGGAAAAGCTCCAACACCGACACGAAGGGGTCTTTCTCATCCACCTGAAAAACGTCGCCCTGCATAGAACATTTGATCCTCGCCTGCATACCGTTTCAACGCGCCACCTTCAATACGATCGCTTCGAGCACATTGGACACAGCCTCCGCATCCAAGATCGGGCTTGGTGTATCTATCAGCCTCCTAGCCGTCTCCACGATCAGATCCTCACGGACCGCTCGTAGGACAGTCTTGGCTGCATCAGCCTCGATCGCGGTCTTGCCCTCAGTTGTCCGCAGTTTTCGGAAACCTTATCTTCATTGCACAGAGGGCCATTCAATCCCCGATCATCCATCATCAATTCTCGATTCCCATGGCCGACGAAGACGAAGAACTATTAGACGAAGACGAACACGAAGAGTTAAACTGGCCGATGATCATCATCGCGGCTATCGTCGTAATCGGCCTAATCGGTGGGGCTATCTGGTACTTCCTGATTCGAGAGCCTCCAGTAGAGGTAGACAAAGAGCCTGAGTATGAGGCACCGGAAACGCTCGTCGAGGAATCAATATATCTCGACATGCCGGAAATGATCATCAGTCCTCGTGACGGCAAAGGTCGGTTTTACTTGATCGTGAAATTCGACGTCGCCATGAACGACAAGGGTGCCGTGTTCGACGAAATGGTGCTCAAACCCTGGAAGTACTCCCAAGCTCTCAATTTCGTCATCGACGTCTACAGCGACTACACGCGAGAAGAACTTCGAACGCCGAAGATCAAGGAGATGGCCCGTCAAAGCATACTCGACGAGTGGAACCACATCGTCGGGTGGGAATACGACTTGGAGCCCCCACCAATCAAGGCGCTCTACTACACCACCTACGTTCTTCAGTGATGGTCAGTCCGCCGATCGGAAGAACTCGATCGCCTCGTTGGTCACATCCATGGGATGGGCGCCAGCCGGGACAATGAACTCGAACTGCTCGTCTGCCAGCTCTCGGTTACCCTGCACCTCCGTGAAGGTTTGGACGAGGATCTCGTTCCCCTTGTCGTCGAATAGACGGGCAATGCGAAGGAGCCCGTCCACAGATTGAACGTTCAGTCGGACTATTGCCGGCGGCGAAGGAAGCTGGGCGGCTAGAAGGCTCGGCAGGGGCACCGCCTCGAAGGCCTCGTGAACGACGCCCCCAACCGTGTCCTGCCCTGTATGCCGGATCGTCTCCCAATCCACTCCCCTGAATGGCCGCAGAGGATCGTAATGATGGACATCAGCCTCGAATTTGGTGACTTGATAGACCCGCGCAAGGTTGATCCGAGTCACCATATTCTCTGACTTTTCGAGCATCCAAAGATAGCTCCCGTCACTCAGGACAAGCTGCCCTTCTCCCTCCGGCAGGTCGTCTTCGATCCGCATCTTTCCGGGACCCTTGTAGAATCCCTTGGCGACGATCGTAATCTCCTGATCCCCCACACGGATCGTCGTCGAAACGACGGCCCTACAGGTCTTGAGACCTTTCGCCTTCTTCTGAAGCTTCACCATCTCGCGATCGGTCGCATCATCCCCCGTTGACTTGGTGTTGTCCTTACCCTCCGCAAGCGTTTGTGTAAAACCGAGCAGGAGCAGCACTGCTACAAAAGCAGTCAGTCTGTTCATCATCGGGACATCCTGAGTATTTGTATGAGAGAGTTCATCCTCAGAGCGCGTAAGACGCCCACATCCGGAGCCTTTTCTCTGGATAGCCTTCCTAAGGCCGGCCATATGGAGGTTGTGGCTTCCTGCATTTCGAATGCGATCTTCGTCTCGAATCAGCTGCGAACAGACACGACCATCAGCGTCGTCCTGGAAGGCGGCCCGGAGCCACCGAAAACACTTCGCATCTCAGGCGACAACCTCGGATCGCTGGATGGTTTCGATGAGCGAAGCATCGCTCGCACGATCCAGACGTCACTTGAAGCCGGAAGGGGTCTCGAACTGCACGAAACGCGTGCCGTCGACCGCGGGATCACAATAGCTAAAATCGCCTTCGAACATCTTCTACAGGATCGTCCGCCCGAGTCCCTCTTCTATCTGGACCGAAGGGGCCAAGACATCCGCCACGTCGACCTGCCCCCCGATCTAACCTTCGTTTTCTCCGACTACCTTTCCATGCCGAAGAAGTCGGGAAAGTATCTCGCCCGCCTGGGCGCTACCCCGATCTCTCTCGGTCCCAAGACCTTGTTCGCCTCCCACTGCATCGTCCTCGTCCACAATGAAATGGACCGAAGAGCAAATCCGTGCTCTGCGTGACGAGTTCGGAGTGCAGAGTTTAGAATGGCACATCGCTCTGAAGCCTGCACTCTGAACTCACCCTCGCCTCAAACTCTGTAATGCACAACCCCCTCCGGCAACTCCGCCTGATTCAACGGACAGTTCTTCGGACATCCTCTCTCGCACGGCGACTCATTGTCCAGCTTTTCCCACACCACACTGAGTGCCCGATACAAAGACCGGTGAAAATGCTCCTCTCCTAGCTCCTCGATGAACCCCGTCCGATCGAGCGAGACGCGAACTTGCTCCTTGATCCGGGTGAAGTAGGTCTCCACACCGCCTTCCTTCAGACCGTGCACCACGTGGACCAGCATCGCCTCGCCCGTCGCATCGATATGGTTAATCCCTTCGGCGTCCACGACCAGATACTTCAGCTCCGGCATCTTCGACACGCGTTCGAGAATCTTACCTTCAAAATATCCCGCACTTCCGAAATAGAGCGACCCGTCAAAGCGGATCAGAGAGATGTGTTCGCACGTCTGAAGGCCGAACGACTCGGAGTCTCGGAACGTTCCATCTGGATACCGTGACAATGAGACGACTCGCGGCATCATTGTTCGATACAGATACGCGAACAGCGAGAGGCTGACGCCGATCAGGATGCCGTAGTCGAGGTGTGGGGCAAAGGACAATGTGAGGAAGAAGGTCGAGGCGGCCACAACGCCGTCGTGTTTCTGTACTCGCCACGCCCGAACAATCGGATCAAACTGAATTAGACCGGCCACAGCCATCAGGATGATCGCTGCAAGCGTGGCAAGAGGCAAATGATAGAACAGCGGGGTCAACCAGAGCAGTGTCACCAAAACGAGACAGCCTGCAATGATCGACGAGAATCCTGTCCGTGCACCCGCTCTAAAGTTCAGAGCTGACCGGACGAAAGAGCCCGATATCGGCATGCTCTGGAAGAAACTACCCACGAGATTAGCAAGCCCCTGTCCGAGCAGCTCGCGGTTCTCGGCGATCCGCTGCTTCGACTGCGTGGCAATGGCCTTCGCGATCGAAATCGTCTCTACAAAAGCGATAAATGCGATCGTCGCGGCTGCCGTAAACAGCTCAACGAACAGGCCAATATTGATCTCAGGTACGAGAAACAACGGCATACCCTCTGGGATCTTCCCGACGACCTGTCCGCCGTGCACTGCCTCGAAGTCCGTATACCACGCCACGGTTGTCGTCAGCACGACTGCCACGAGAACCCAGGGAGATTGAGGTTTCCAGCGTTTGAGCCCAATCATCACGGCGAACGCCAGAATCGCGATCCCGATTGTCGGAATATGAGGATGCTGCAGAGACTCCGTTAGTATCGTCCAGACCCGCACGAAATACGAGCCGCCAGAAGCAACCGTTACGCCAAAAAGCATGTCGATCTGCGAGGTCCCAATGATCACCGCAGCGGCGTTCGTGAACCCAAGAACGACGGGCTGGGACAGAAAATTAACGAGAACACCGAGTCGGACGATCCCAAGCAGCAGCTGAATGACGCCGACCATCAGAGTCAGCACCACGGCGTAAGTGATGTGCTCAGCGGATCCTGGAACCGCAAACGGCTGCAGGGCGGCCGCGGTCATGAGGGACACGAGCGCTACGGAGCCGCTTGTCAGGTGTCTCGATGATCCAAAGAGCGCAGCGATGATCGGGGGCAGGAAGGCGGCATACAGACCGTAGTAAGGCGGTAGGCTGGCCAACTGAGCGTGTGCCATCGCCTGCGGGATCAGCACGAGCGTGACAGTCACGCCTGCCACGAGATCTGCCCGCAGGATCTTCGGGTTCTTCAGCTCTCCGATCCACGCCGTAAACGGGAGAAGCTGAAACAGCTTTACGTCCGAAAGCTTCAAGAAGGCTCCTCCGAACCAGTTGACGGGAGGCCGGAAATTGATGGATGAACAGGTTGTCTCATCGACGATCCATAATCCTCATCCAGCCCGATCCTGTCAAGGCAAATGAGTCCTAATTGTGTGTATACGAACGAGTTGCGTCGTTTCTGAATAGGCGGCTTCCTGTTGATTTCGTCACATGGTTGTCGCATATTCAAAAGTCTGCCCCTCCCATATTCCACTTGGACGGACAAACTCTCAGAAAGGGTCCTATGCCACACGTGCTTCGCCGATCGGTCACGATACTTTACGCGCTCCTGCTGGCGATTTGCCTCTGGCCCTCAGCCTTGCTTGCGGAGGAGGCATCAGGAAGCTGGATTCAGTCGCAAATCTCCCACCTCAACGAGGTGCTCGGCGAAACAGTCGGCCTCATCTTCGCTTTCCTCTTCTACGATTTCGGCACTGGATTTCCGCTGATCATAGCCGTCCTCGTACTTGGAGGCATCTACTACACCTTCTTCTTTGGCTGGCTTTCGATCCGGGGTTTCAGACACGCGATCGACGTGATCCGCGGCCACTACGACAACCCCGACGATCCCGGCGAGATCTCGCATTTCCAGGCTCTCACGAGCGCACTCTCGGCGACCGTCGGTCTCGGAAATATAGCAGGCGTGGCGATTGCCGTCGGAACGGGTGGTCCGGGAGCCGTCTTCTGGATGGTCCTGACGGCCCTCTTTGGGATGTCGTCCAAGCTCGCATCCTGCACGCTTGCCGTGATGTATCGGAACGTCAAAGAGAACGGACACGTATCCGGCGGCCCGATGTACTACCTTGAACACGGCTTGGCGCGCAAGGGTCTTCGCTCGCTTGGGAGGACGCTTGCGGTCGCATTCGCACTCCTCACAATAGGCGGCTCGTTTGGGGGCGGGAACATGTTCCAGGCCAACCAGACAATCGAGGCACTCAGCACAATTTCGCCTGCGGTGAAGTCTCTAGACTGGCTGATCGGAAGCATCCTCGCCATTTTCGTCGCGATCGTCATCATCGGTGGAATCCGTCGGATCGGGAGCGTCACTTCGCGTCTCGTCCCGAGCATGTGCATCCTTTACGTTATGACATCGTTACTAATCATCTTCTACAATGCCGCGGAGGTTCCGGCGCTTCTCGCCCGAATCGTCTCTGAAGCGTTCACGGGGTCGGCGATCTACGGTGGTGCCCTAGGCGTCTTGATCATCGGTGTCCGCCGGGCAGCCTTCTCCAATGAGGCCGGCTTGGGTTCAGCCGCCTTCGCTCACGCAGCCGCCAAGACAGATGAGCCCGCACGCGAGGGCATCGTTGCAATGATCGGTCCCTTCATCGACACCATCATCATCTGCGTGATGACGGCTCTCGTCTGCATGATCACCGGAGTCTTCGAGGACGCCGAGCTCAAAAACAAGGGCGTTGCGATGACGGCAGCGGCCTTCGAGTCGTTCATCCCGGGCGCTCGATACGTGCTCGCGGTCGCAGTCGTGCTGTTCGCATACTCGACTATGATCTCTTGGTCCTACTACGGCGAGCGGGCCTGGGAGTACTTGTTCGGTGACGGTGCAACGCTCATCTACCGATGCATCTTCGTCTGCTTCGTATTCATCGGTTCGGTCACGGATCTTGAGAACGTCCTAAACTTCTCCGACGCGATGATCCTAGGAATGGCCTTCCCGAACATCCTGGGCGGTATCATACTGAGCCCGCAGATCAAGCAAGTGCTGAATGAATATTGGGAGCGATACAAATCAGGCGAGATGAAGAAATACAAGTAGTATGAAAGTTTTGATCTAGAGTCGCAGAGTTGGATTTTCGTGCGAAGACGGGTGTTGTCCCGAACCAAGGGCAGCACCCGATTCGCATCCCCCACGAATGAGGACAGAATACTAGGCCAGACAGGGAAGAGCGAGGAGCACACCTGGTCTTCAGTGGGCTCTTACTGGTGCGGATATCCTTGAGGTTAACCCAAAAGTCTACGGTCACGCGAATTTCGACAAGTCGCGCTGCATGATCTACGACTTCGTCTTGGCTTCCGAGATCAAGATATACCTGAATGAGGTGCGTGAGATTTCGCCGTTCAACGGAACAGCCTTAGTGCCGAAACCGAGGCTTAGTATCGCCGGGTCCATAAACGAAGGAGAGACCAAAGATACCCCAGGAGGAACAGCATTGTTTGGAATGCTGCCCAAGTCACAGGAATGGTCAGGCTCAGCCTGCGAAGCATCTGCAAAAGGAAAACAGAAAAGGGCGACCCACTCGTGGATCGCCCTTTTCATTTCGACTGTGATGAACTGCTACTTCTCCAGCTCCTTTCGCAGGTCCCGGATCGCCCGTTCCAACGATTGCATCTCACGGCCTGCCTGCGACCAGTTCCAAGACTGCAGAGCTTTTCGAACGTTTTCATAGTGCTTCTCGGCATCGACCGCAATCGATGCTGCAGACCTAGTTTCGCTAGGATCTGACACCGCCGCCACATCAGCATCTCCAGCCAGAGAACGGTCCCCCGATCCGAACAGCTCGACCAGAGCCTCTTCGAACGTATCCCGCATAATAACCTGACCACCAAAGGCAACGATCACCTGTTTCAACTCTGGAATCGACGTGTTCCCTGAAGAAGGCCCCGGAGGACGTTGCTGTTGCTGACGTCGCTGGGTTGGCTCCTCTTCTTCCTCAGGACCACCGAACTGCTGCGGCTGCTCGACCTCCTGAGTCGCCTGGAGGTAGATCGGCTCGACATACAGGAACGAGCTCTCGATCGGGATCGCAAGCAGGTTCCCTCGAATCACTTCCGATCCACCTTGTCCCCACAGCGTCAACTGAGCTGAAATCTCTGGCTGCTGATCGATCCGAGCCTCCAACTGCATAGGGCCGAACACGAGCTTGTCTTTCGGCAGACTGTAAACGACAAGGTCTCCATATCCAGCTCCATCACAACGCGCCGCAAGCCAACCGATCATGTTATCCTTGTTCGCCGGTGTATACGGCACCATAAGCAGGAACTCTTCGCGTGTCTCCTCCGGCAGCTTCGTGATGATGTAATACGGCTCCATCCTCTGCGGCCGATCGCTATAGATCTCGTTCGGAATCTCCCAGAGATCCTCTTGATTGTAGAAGACATTCACGTCCTGCATGTGGTAGGTGCGATACATAAAGGCTTGAACACGGAACAGATCGATGGGATACCGAACGTGAGATCGAAGACCCTCTGGCATCTCTGATATATCTGCAAGAAGACCGGGAAAGATATCGCCATACGCATTGATTAAAGGATCTTCTGCATCCGCCTGGTAAAACGTCACGTCACCGTGATACGCGTCGACAACGACTTTCACCGAGTTGCGGATATAGTTAATCGCGCTTCGCCCGCCCGTTCGTGCCGAATACGGATACATATCCGTCGTTGTGTAAGCATCGATGATCCAGAAGAGACGCCCCTCATGGATCACCATATACGGATCGTTGTCGAAGTGGAGGAACGGCGCGATCTTCCGCGCACGGTCGACAATCTGCCGATGATACATCAGACGCGTTTCGCGCATGATGTAGTTACTCAGTAAGAGGTTTATATCCAGAAACTTTATCGTGAACGCGATCCTGTTGAAAAGACTTCCGATTTCGACACCTCCATCACCTGCGTATGTCACCTGCTTGTTCGTATTCCCGCTTGGGTAGTCGAACTCCTCTGTTCCCGTCTTCACGGCCACCATCCCGTACGTCATCTCACCGTAGTAGAGTTCGGGCCGATCGATTTCGAGATCTTTTTTGCCCTCTGGCGGAATGTCGCGGATGAAGAACTCGGGAAGGCCTTCGGGTGACACACGATTCACCGGACTCACCGCGACACCGTATCCGTGGGTATAATGCAGCTGCTCGTTCACCCAGGTTTTTGCCTGCTGTGGTAGACGTCGCGTATCCATTTCTCGTGCTGACAGCATCACTTGCCGGTAAACACCGTCGACGACGTAGCGATCCACATCCACATCGTTGAACACGTAGTATGGTCGGATCTCTTGGACCTGCTGATACGTTTGCGCCATCGGACGCTCGTCCCAGATGCGGACGTTCCGGATGGTCAACGCGTTCTCTTCGATATCACTTCGAGTCAGCATCTCCTCGGCGGGGAATGGACGCTCCTCGATCCGGTCCAGCCCATACGCCTGCCGCGTAGCCTGAATGTTGTGCTCGATATAAGGTGTCTCGCGCGACAACTCTGTCGGATCCACAATCAGCTTCTGAACGATCGTCCCCGGAATAGCACCGACCACGATTGCGCCACCGACTAGTATCCCCAGGCCAATCAGCGGATACCGAGCTTCACGCCTGTTGATGTTCAGGAAAAACAGAACCGATGCGGCGATGAACAGGATGACGAGGAACCAGTATGCCCAGATCTGCACGTTTACATCGACGAAGTTGGCGCCGGTGAAGATTCGACCACGCGACGTGAGCAGTCCATAGACTTTCAGCCTATAGTTCCAAGCAACCAGCAGGAGGAATACGCCCCCGAGACCCGAGAAATGTGCCATCGGCCTCGGCATTAGCTGAATTCGTTCTTGGATCCGGATGCCGCCGCTCGCAAGGTATGTCAGCCCGCACACGATGGCCGAAACGACAAGACCCCCGATAAGGAAGTTCACGAGGAACTGGTAGAACGGAAGCGAGAACACATAGAACCCGACATCGTTACCGAAGATCGGATCGACCGTCCCGAACGACTGGGCGTGAAGATATCGCCAGACAACCGGCCACTGGCTCGCCCCAATGCTGCCCATCACGAAGATCAGGGCAGCAGCGGCGAACACGTAACCCCTGCGTGATCGTAGCAATCCCGCACCAGGTATCTGCCCATCTTCGAACGGCGAACCATCGACTTCAAGTGCAAACCGCGTGAACTTGCCGGCAAAGTACAGGTTAATCCCCACGATGACCGCGGCCAGAAAACCAAAGAACACACCCGAGGAAAATCGAGCCTGGACAGACTTCCAAAACACGCTGTCATACGCAACAGCCGTGAACCAGAGCCAGTCTGTGTAATACGAAACCAGCCACCCGATCGCGACCACCGCCCCAAACAGCACCAGCAAGATCCAGAGTCGATTTGGCTGCTCTTCTTCCATGATTCTCTCCTAAAAACCTAGAAGTTATTGCTTTCAAATCACTTACGGCGAGCTTTCAAGTAAACACATTTCCCTACCCCTGTCACCGCAATTCGACCGAATTCGGCCCTCAATTGGCCAGCTTGTCACTCGAACCTAAATTCCTGTCAGGCATCACGGTCTTCTACGCGGATATATGGGTGTCCTGCACGAACAGCCACGACATTCGGCGACTCGACCTGTCTCAGAAGCAAGTCAGCACCGTACAACTCTCGTGACCACTCCGATTCCGTTTGTGATTTAGCACCCGCCGGCTGTCATTCCTGTATGGACTTTCATCCGCTCTTCGTGCACTTTCCAGTAGTCTGTATCATCCTAGCCGCACTGTTCGACTGGCTGGCGCTGTCGGGTCGGTGCAGCGGCTTACAATCAACAGGACTCCTCCTGATCGTCATCGGGGCCCTCACGGCGATTCCTGCCGCGTACACGGGCGAATCCGCGGCCGAGGCTGCACAGCTGATCCCCTCGATCAATGATGCACTCGAACGTCACGAAAACCTTTCCACATTCACCCTATGGTCCGCCCTGATCTTGGCAATGGCACGGATCCATCTCACCGCTCGTGATCTCTACACAGGCTCCCGGCGAATGATCCACACAGTGTTGGTGACAGGATGCGCGATCCTTGTAACGTGGACAGCCTACACAGGCGGGATGCTCGTCTACGAGTATGGTGCCGGCACGAAGTCTGCCAAGCAGAGCGTAATGGAGCAGTAGAAATGGCCTCTTCGCTTCGGTTGCGTAACCCTCACAGCGTGCTCGCCGTCATCGATCGGCGACCACAGGACGTCTACGAGATCGTCGCTTCCGACCAGGACCTCTCGAACACCTGGAAGGACGTTCAAGTGAGAGCAGAGTCGATGGGGATCCCGGTCAGCGCTCAAGGAAAACCATCACCTAAGCCTGGTGGCAAACAGCGGCGACACGCCGGAGCCGAGGCGGTTGTCAGAGAGCGGGCTTCCGAGTCGCTAGACACACTTATATCGACAGCGGGTGAGAAGAGTATCTGGGTGGGACTCGACACCGTCCAGGACCCGCACAACGTTGGCTCGATTTTCAGGTCCTCGGCCTTCTTCGGCGTCTCCGGGCTGATCACCACACAGGACCGAAATGCACCCATCTCTTACACCGTATACGATGTCGCATCCGGAGGTGTCGAATACGTTCCCTTCGTCGTCGAAACTAACCTTTCTCGCTCCCTCGATCGCATCAAGGAAGCCGGTATCTGGGTGCTCGGCACGTCCGAGCATGCAGACAAACCGCTCTACGAGATCGAGCGCGACCGTCCATGGCTCGTCCTGTTCGGAAACGAGGAAAACGGACTACGTCGCCTGACCACCGAAAAATGCGACGAGCTCGTATTCATCCCCCGTGCCGGACAAGTCGGATCCCTCAACGTCTCCGTCGCCGCCGGCATCACCCTCAGCCACCTCACCTCTCACTGACCTCCGTTTGATTCCTCCCAACATTGGCGATATCTTGCATGTTCACACATACGTCACTGGTCCGGGTGTACGCCCACTGTGGGGTTTTAGAGTATCCATATCTGCTCCAAGTGTTGCGCATACTCCTAAATCTGGTGGCGTTCATCCCATCTGTGTCCACCCAGCGAAGCGGGGGGCGCCTCTGACTTTCAGGAAGAAACTTGAACCCCGAAGACCGCGTAGACCGTCTCAAGCGGACCCAACCTCGTCGTCAGCCTGATGAAGACCCCGAGGGCCGCATCCCACCTGGCCAATACCTGACGAAGAAGTTCCCGGTCCTTACAAAGGGCCCGACACCAACCGTCGATCTCGATCGCTGGCGACTCCGACTCTTCGGCAATGTCACAGAGGAAGTAGTGTTTTCATGGGAGGAGTTCTCGGAACTCCCTCGGGTGACAATCACCACCGACTTCCACTGCGTAACTCGCTGGAGCCTACTCGACTGCACATGGGAGGGGGTCCACATCCGCGACGTGGTCGCCCGGGTTGAAGTCCTGTCATCCACGAGATACGTAATGGTCCACGGTTACGGCCAGTACACAACAAACCTCCCTGTGGCAGACCTGATCGATGAGGATGTCCTCTTCGCGCACTCCTGGAACGGAGAACCCCTCTCGAAGAATCATGGAGGCCCTATTCGCCTCGTAGTCCCCAAGCTCTACGCATGGAAGAGCACGAAATGGGTTAACGGCCTTGAGTTCCTTACACACAATCAGCGCGGCTACTGGGAGCAAGCTGGCTACCACGATCGCGGCGACCCCTGGAAAGAAGAACGCTTCTCCTGAGACGAATATGACGTCACATCCGTCCCATCTCAATCTCCTTGCGGTGCAAGGTTACCCTCTGATCCCTCCGTGTTCTTCTATGTTCATCTGTAACCGCATGTGCCGTTCCGTGGAGGCCGATTGAGCGTCTTCATACGACTCCTTCAGTACGCCCTTCCATATCGCGCGCGGATCGCAGTCGGCATTCTCTGCACGGTAGCCACGATCGGTATCGAAGCCATCCAACCGCTAGTCATGCGCGAGATCATCGACGAGGTCTTGACCGAGTATGTGTCCGGTGGCAAATATATCGGTCACACATTCGCGCCCGAACGTGTCGACCAAGATATCCAGCTTCTCCTCACCTTCGCGCTCGCACTATTCGCTCTATATGTCCTTCGCGGACTGCTCAACGTTCTGAATCGCTTCCTCCTGCAAAAAACAGGACAGGACATCCTGCTGTCGCTGCGCACCGAGGTCTACAACCACCTGCAACATCTATCGCTTCGGTTCTTCAACAGCCGAAGTACAGGCGAGTTGATGTCACGTGTCACTGGAGACGTCGAATCACTTCAGAACACGATCACGGATACGGTCGAACGGATCATCGTCAACAGCCTCACAATCCTCATCTATGGGGTTGTTCTGTTCGCATTGAACTGGAAACTAGCTATCGTCACGCTGGCGCCATTACCGATCTATAGCCTCCTGATCGCGCTCTACAATCGGAAGATTCGTCCACTTTACACAGTCGCTCGTGAACGGATCGCTGAGATCAGCGCGACGCTTCAAGACAACCTCTCGGGGATCCGCGTCATTCAATGCTTTGCCCACGAGGATCACGAACTGTCGCGATTCAGCGAGCGATGCCTCGAGTTCTGGAAGATCAGCCTACGGATCATCAAGATCCGGGCGTCTGTCTTTCCCTTTGCCAGACTCGTCATCACCATCGGCCCTTTGATGATCCTCCTCTTTGGCGGATACCAAATAATTCTCGGGATGCTCAGCATCGGAACCCTCTTCGCCTTTCAGAACTTCCTCTGGCGCTTCTACGGACCAGTTGAGAGCCTAACTCGAATCAACGACACCATCGTCAGAGCCTCAGCCTCCGCACAGCGCATCTTCGAGATACTCGACACAAAAGCGGACATCTCCGACCTACCCAACGCGACTTCGATGGGACGCATCGAAGGCAGAATCGAGTTGAAGAACGTTCGATTCGCCTACGACGAGAACGTCGATGTATTGAGTGATGTCAACCTGACCGCTAAACCAGGACAGTTGATCGGACTGGTGGGCCCAAGCGGGGCGGGAAAGACCACCATCATCAACCTGATATGCCGATTCTACGATCCTGATGCGGGAAGAGTTCAGGTCGACGGACACGATCTTCGCGACATCGAGCTGAGATCGCTCCGAAGCCAGATCGGTATGGTCTTACAGGATCCTTTCCTGTTCAATGGCACCATCAGAGAAAACATCGCCTATGGAAAACTGGATGCCACGGAGGACGACATCATCTCAGCCGCCATTCAGGCAAACGCACACGACTTTGTATGCGGCTTCCCCGACGCCTACGACTCTCGCATCGGCGAAAGAGGCGTGCGCCTGTCGGGGGGAGAGAAACAGCGCATCGCGATTGCCAGGGCCATCCTGGGCGATCCCAGAATCCTGATCCTGGACGAAGCCACCTCATCGGTCGACACAGAGACCGAAGTTCAGATCCAGAAAGCGCTTGAGACACTCGTTCAGGGCCGCACTACGGTCGCAATCGCACACCGACTGTCGACCGTCAGAAAGGCCGACTGTCTCTTCGTAATAGATGACGGCCACCTTATCGAATCGGGAACCCACTCAGAGCTCTTGGCGATGGGTGGACTCTACTCTCGGTTGTGTGACCTTCAGTTTGCGCTTCAGGATAGCGACCTTACATAGGACAGACTATGAACAAGACCGAAGCAAGAGGTCGAGTCGAGAGCCACGGAGAAGATCTTTGGTGGGTGACAGAGAGTTCGGAAAGGATCGGGAACATCGTCCGATGCTTTCCGGAATCCGCGCCTGACACATGGGTCAGTATCAGGTCGGATCAGGATGTCGAGCTTGTATTGGTTAGGCGTATTGCGGATCTGGACGAAACCTCAAGGAAGACAGTCGAGCCAGTCTTACGCGAGAAGTATCTTATTCCTGTGATCACACAGATTCTGTCGATCGAAGGCTCCTCAGCAGGCAAGATGATTCGCGTCCAGACGACCGAAGTATCCGACACACTCGACGTAAACAGCGAAACTGACGTAGACTTCCGAGCCTATCCAAGAATCCTCTTCAACGACCGCACAAAGCGCCGCAAGTACGTGATCGAAGACGCGGATGCCCTTGGCAAAACCAGCCAAGATCTGATCCGCCGCCACCTCCGTCGATCGCGGGGCCGCCGCGGCAGAGGATTCCGGTAAACAAAAGAGCCCGCTCCCCAATGGAAGACGGCCCAATTCCAAATCTTCGATTCTCGGTTTCTATCGCAATGGTCTTCGCATCGTGCCCGGAGCCTGTGCCGACTCGGATGCGCCCTTGATCTCCTCGACAAACGTCTCAACATCATCGTCATACGTATCGAATGGGTCCCTGAAGCTCAGGTGATGCTCATTCTCCAAGTAAACGGAATCCCAATCGACGATGTATCTCAGGCGCTTCTCGGCCAGCACTTTTACGAGCGCGGATCGTCCCTTCGCTCGTGTATCCTGTGGAGGCTCCAAGTTCGCGCGATCGACTTCGTCATCCTTGATCACGCGTTGAATCCCGCCTTTCCGGTCTAGATCGTGATACAACCCTCTTTCCGGATTGATGTTATGATACTCCAAATCCAGACTCTGCAGCCAAGGATCTGACCAGTCCAATTTCTCTTCCTCGCGAAATATGTCTAGCAGCCACTTCTTCGTGACCCAGTCGATCCGGTCCACACACTTCATAGGATCACTCTCTAGGTCATCAAGTATTCGCTCCCACTCGGTCAGAACCCAATCCGATTCGTCGTCGAGATCGGTCAGGTGCTTCTTGGCCAACTCCAGATAAGACCTCTGAATATCGATCGCCGAGATTGTCCTCCCACCCTTCCGCTCAAGGATCCACCTGTGCGTCGGATCACGTGAGACCTCCTTCAGTGCCCAAACGGGATCACCAAGACTAACGTCTTTCGGAAAAACCTTTCGCTCCAGCAGATTCAGAACCATCGCTGTTGTGCCGACTTTCAGTGCGTTCGCATACTCAGACATGTTCGAGTCGCCCAAGAGCAAGTGAAGTCGTCTGAACTTGCTGTGATCGGCCAGAGGCTCGTCTCGCGTGTTGATGATCGCGCGAGAGAACTGAATCCACTGATAGATCTCCGTCACAATATGGTCTGCGCGCTGTGAGATCTGGTATCCAACCGAATCCCCACGATGCGCGTCCTCCTGCTCGTCGCGCCCGTAGTAGTAGAAGCTGTCGTCGTAGCTTCCGACACGGCCAGCTCCGCTGAAGATCTGTCGTGTAACTAGGAACGGAAGTAGTGAAGGAATCACGACCGTAGAAAAAGGAACGTTCCTCCGAACGAGGTAGTTCTCGTGACATCCGAAGGTAGCACCCGTGAAGTGATCAACATTGTTCTTCAGGAACGCAGCTTCCTTCTCCAGACCGAGCGAATTCAGCGCCCGCTGCAGGATCCGTTCACCGGCACGGTCGTAAGCCACCACATCGAACAGCCCCATGCATTCGGGAGTCGCGTATTCGATGTGTCCCATGTCTATGTAGACACGGCCTGAGTTGAACAGGAACCCTCCGTTACCGGGGGGTTCATCGCGACCTCGATAGTGGATATCGACGATCCCGATCCGTTCCGAGTGGAAAATGTGGTCTTTGACCTTGACCGATATGGCATCCGGGCTAACGAAGCCCTCACGTTCGGGAGCCATACACCCGTATTCGGTCTCGAGGCCAAAAATGCGGCCAATCACATTGAACACCAAAAATGCCAGACCCAACTGGGCCCGGCATAGAGAGCGATCTGAAGGGGAAACATCAGCCTATCAGCGCATCGATGGCGGCTTGAGTCTCCTCGGTCGGTAGTGTGCGATACTTCGACTTTGCGTTGCTGTTCCGGTCGAGAACGATAGCCTCGACTTCGAGGTCATCCTCCATAGCTTCATTAAGGATACGCATTATTTCTCCTGAAGGGACACCATTATCTTCAATAGCCGACTCCTTCTGAAGACCGACATATCGGCCAGCTGCCCACCCTCGAAGAGCGGCTGAAAGGCTCGCCGGAAGGCCGGATTGCACACTATGGTCGCTCTTCAGCATCTGCTGCATCGTTCGATCGGCCTCCAGCGACCCGCCGATAGCTGCGTACGATTCGTGTGTCGCGAAGGACCCGTCGTAGTCAACGGTATAGAACAGTGATCCTTCGCATCCGTCGAGTTCCGCCAGCAGAATCCGCGCAATATAAGGGGACCGTATTATATCATCAAAGGACGCCTTCACGGCAGGCCCGAGCCCAAAGTGTACGATCTGTTGAAGGGTCACGTCGGAATCCGAGTAGTTGAACCCGACGACGCTCGCCAGATCGACTGCAGCCTGTCTGAGTTTCTCGATATCCGTCGGGTGTCCGACCGATCCCATTGCGATCCGGTCATACGTCTCATACAGCTTTTTCTGACCGCGGCCCATCGTCACGAGCAGCAGACCCTCCCCATACTCAAGACCGACCACCGGACTCCCCCCTCGGAGCTGATCCTCAATGTAGTCACGTCGGTTCGAGACGGCTTCTGCAAAGCGATAAGGTTCGTCAAGCATCATACGAGAACGGCCTCGTTATCCTTCGTCTATGAATCGCGCGTGAAGCGCACGCAGATCATTCGCATCTACATTGGATATCCCGTCAGCGGTCACTGTTTTGACAGTCGGGAAGACGTCTGCACTTCGTTCGTATCTCCCCGTCGCTGAATCGTATTCGGAGGCCGTAAACAGAAGACGCAGCGACAGCCCGATGGCCTCTTCTCTCGGGAGGTCCGAAAACCGGGTCTGCCCCCAGCGATTAAGGTGATACATCACACCCCGGATGGCGGGAGAACCCGAGCCTGTCGTCGTAAAGTCTGTGACTTCGAACTGTGCTCCAAGCGCATCATAGAAGAAGATCTTCCCGGCCTCGTCGCGACTATCGTAGATCGCAAAGATAGGGATCACGGCACCTATCCCCTGGATGGCCATCGGAAGGTTATCGCGAATAAGGATCGAGAGCCGCCTGAGCTTTGCTTCGATGCTCATCTCGGTTAGCTGACGGCGGCGATGATACTGGAAGGAATGCTCCAGAATTCGGGCAATCTCGTAGGCCATAGCGGGAGAACCCGAGATCGCCATAACAGAGTGATCATCGATCGGCAGCACCTTGTCAGCTCGATCATAAATCACCGCATTCCCAGCAGTAGCCCGACGATCACCAGCAATAAGTACACCGTCGTCATAGCGAAGCGCTAAGATGGTTGTGCCTTCGGTCGGCGTAAACGCCGATCCCTGACCGGAGGAGACCTCGGCCACGACCTGGCCGGGAAAGTGGTACCCGCCTGCTTTCAGGAGATCAAAGAAGTCGGCGCCCGGTCCAAGTGTGGGCAGGGCGCCGAAGTTGAATCCGTCACTTGATGAGTCGGGCATTATTCCCCGGTCCGCTGACGATACCTTCTGGCCTGGTTTGGATCGACGCGCCGCATACGTCGCATCAGGTCCTGCGTATCAGGCCTGTCTACCTTCGGACGGCTCGGACCCCCTTCGTCATCTTCAGGACGTAAGGGTTTGGTTGGACGCTGTTTTCTCTCGAATGAAACAAACCTGTCCATAGTCATTCCTCCTATTATCACGCCAGCGCAACCGGCTGGAGATCTGTAGCTCTCAAAGAATCAATTAACTGTTCAAGTGTACTGGACTCGTCGAGAATCGCGTTACAGGCCCGAGCAAGATCGGTTTCGACCATACCCCGAAGGTCCACCGCCTCGTATCGACCGTTAATAGAGAAAACAACGCGGTCCCAGTTGATTGACTTCACAGAGTCGCCAAACTTCTCGAGCGACCGTCCCCTGAAATAAGCTCGCGTTCCGACAGGTGGCGCCGCCATCGCTTCGGCGATCTCCTCATCCTCAACAAGCCTCAGAGTCTGACCCTCTGCTTCTAAAAGATAATAAAGACCACTCTCCCGGTCGACATTATGATACTCAAGATCCTGACTCTGCAGCCAGGTCATATCATCCGTGTTGTCCCAAGACAGGTCCTCCGCTTCCCGAAAACTGTCGATCAGGAACTTCTTCGTAACCCAATCTATGCTCCCGATCAAGGACGCGTAGTCGGATTCAAGGGAATCGAGCGTCTGTTCCCACGCCTGAAGAACCCAGTCCGTTTCCGGGTCTTCGCCCGTGAAACGCTTCTGCGCCCGTCCAAGATATTCTCGCTGGATATCGACCGCGGGAATGAGACGGTTCGGAGATCCTTCGACCTCGGCCAGCCATTGGTAAGTCTGATCCAGTGCGATGTTCCGCATGGCGGACACTGGATTCCGAAGCACGATATCCGGTAAGTCGTCCTGCTCGATCAATCCCACGACCAAGGCCGTGGCCCCGACCTTCAGTGCCGTCGCGAACTCCGACATGTTGGAGTCACCGACGATCACGTGAAGCCTGCGGTATCGGTCGGAGTCGGCGTGCGGCTCGTCCCGCGTGTTCACAAGAGGTCGCTTGTGCATAGTATCGATGCTGGCGATCACTTCGAAGAACTCGGAACGCTGAGCAATCTGGAAAAGGCCGGCCTTCTTCCCGCGCTCTTCTCCAACCTTGCCCGCTCCCGCATAAATCTGCCGAGTGGCAAAGAACGGCAGCAACCCCTGAACGATCCGATCGAACGGCGTTATACGGGCCATCAGATAGTTCTCGTGGCATCCGTAGCTGTGGCCCTCGAAGTCCGTGTTGTTCTTGTACATCACAACACGTCCCGATCCGAGTGCTTCTGTTCGCCGATCAGCGCAGATACTGACGATTCGCTCCCCCGCCTTGTCCTGTGCGACGAGCTCGAACAGCCCGAGACATTCACCCGTCGCGTATTCCGGATGGGTGTGATCGTTGTAGAATCGGGCGCCGTTGTAGATGATCAGGTCGCTCTTCAGCTCCTTGAACGGAATCTTTCGCTCCCGATCCTGCTGCAGATGGACCTTTTCGTCAGTGTCGTTCAGCAGCTCTTTAACTTCAAACCCCCGAGCGTCCTTGCGTGGATTTTCGAGCTTATAGTCCCAGAGCGGCACGAATTCGGCATCAGAGTAACATCGAATCAGCTGCATGGACTCTTCGACGACGTCGATCTTGTCGACATCCTCAATCGTAATGCCGTACTCCGTTTCGATCCCGAAAAGCCTGTTCATCTGCTAGATAACGCTCTGCTGACTGCGTCGCTTAGTCGCCTCAGGACGAATCGGCGCAACCTTGACGACGTTCTCGGGTTCGTAATCGAGGAGTTTCAACCAGTCTTCCGTGCTATCGTTGGGAGGAAATATCTCGTTCTCCGCATACTATGTCGCAACAGCGTTCATCAAATCCTCTAGCGATATCCCTTCGTCGTTCCCCGACGCAATCGACCTGAGGATCGCATACTCTTTCGCCCTTCGAACGATCGATTCGAGCACGGCGCCGCTGCAGAGATCCGCTCTGTGCAAAATCTCCTTCCGGCCGCTTTTAAGCGTCACTTCCAGGAAACGTGTGTCGTCTCGTCTGGCAAAAATCTCTTCCACCATCTCGTTGACGCAGTGATCAATCGCATTGAGCTCGGATCCACTTTCCTCTAATCCAAGATCGATCGGCAAATCCGGCGTGAGGTAAATCTTCAGGATTTCGCCAGCGTCCGCCTTACCTGGACGTGTGACCTTGATCTTTCGATCGATCCGTCCGGGCCGCAGGATGGCTGGATCGATAAGGTCTGGACGATTCGACGCCAGGATCAGAACCACGTCCTGCAGAGAATCGATCCCATCCATCTCGGCGCAGAACATCGGGACAACGGTATTCGATATGCTGTGTGACCGCATCGCACGACGCGTTCCCAAGATCGACTCAGCCTCGTCGATAAACACAACGGGCAAATACCCCTCTTTACGTTTTTCACGAGCCCGACTGAAGATCTCCCGTACTTGGCGCTCGGACTCACCCAGCCACATGTTCAGGATCTCGGGACCCTTGATGTGCATGAAGCACTGCTTCATATCCCGATTACCCTCCCGTTGGGCTTGGAGTGCCAAGTTGTAAGCCGTCGCCTTGCCGATACGTGTTTTCCCGCATCCCGGCGGACCATACAACAAAAAGCCTTTGGGAGTGCTGTACTGAAACCTCTCGAAGAGCTCAGGATGTAGAACGGGCATTTCGATCGTGTCTTTGATCGCGTGTATGGCTTCTTCTTGGCCTCCAATCCTCTCCCAAGGCAGATCCGGAATCTCCTCGAGGTAGTAGTCGCTAACCTCGGGGTTGTCGATCCGCTCAATGGCCACGCGGAAGCTCGGATCTACACGCACGTCCTCGCCCACCTTCAGATCCTCGTCTAGCAGCAGAGTCGACCGGGACAGGATGGTGGACTGGGCCCCGTGCTCCTGTCCGACACGAATTCGGCCGTCCTTCAGCACATCCGTGATCTTCGCGATGGAGCCCGCGAACTGATACCCGAGACAACCGACGACGGCGAACGCTTCGTTCACCCGAACACGACTACCGACCTCCAGATCGTCCGCGTTGATTCGGGCATCGACATTTGCGTAATATTCCGACCCTCCAACCGAGATACAGGCGACCCCGTTCTTGGGCGGCTCTAGTAGCGTCCCAATCCGGTTCGCAGGACCCGTCACCTTCTCCAGTGCCCCTTCAAGCTCGACGATCGTTCGGCGCGCCTCTTCAAAGGTGATCTCGTCTTCCTGGAGTTGGCGCCTTAGTTGATACAGCAGGGATCGACGTTTGTCTTTCTCGTCCATCGACATGAGGATCTGGTCGATGAGCGACAGGGACTGAAACGTATGCTGCATGTCCACATAGTCTTGTAGGAAGTCGTCGGGCGACTTGCGCTGGCGGCTATCATCATCTTGAGAGTTGATAGGTCACCCCCATAGGAGTTTAAGTCGGGAAAGGTTGACCAATGGGCTTAGTTTAGCACACCCATACCCGGGTGTCAAGACGACCCAGAATCATTATTTCAATGTAAAACAATATGTTACAACAAAAAACCGCCTCCTAGCCACGGAGCCGGTGAGGAAAGTAGGTAGCCTTCGTGGTTCAGGCCAAAAGGTCGATCCCCCCCGAAGATGGCGCGTCCTGCAATCCTGGATCTGGAGACTCCTCGTTGCCTGAGTCCGTTCCCCGTCCTCTTCTTTGAGCACCGTGGTCACGGGTATTCTGTTCCTCAATTTTTCTGTCGGGGTCCATTCGATCGGAAGGCAAGGGGCGAGAAGTGTCCTCGGCACGCTGGATAGCCAGCGATGATGCGGCGCCCTGAACAGTATCAGCCCCATCCCTAATTAAGAGGTTATGTTGCCTCGAAGCCTCTAACGTAACGAGACGGAAGTTCTCCTGAAATTCTACAGCTCGCACCTGCATATCGCGATTACCTGGGTTGGCCAGATGTTGATTACCTACATTAAAAAGTTATCCGGCTCGAAGGCAAAAGTCAACGGGTCACGACTCCACCGCGACTGGGTGGCCACCCTTTTCAGCCGACTCCCAGGCGGCTTCTGTCAATTGTATGACCCGTAGGCCACATATGGCCGGAACCTGTATCACGTCCCTGCCCAGGATGGCATCGATGAAATTCTGGTCAGGGCTTGTGAAACGAGTTGGCAACGAGTTGATTTCGATTGGCTCTGCGCCATACTTGCACGTGATCTGGCCGTTGCGAGAGTAGATAGCGCCCTTCTGTCCCCAAATCGTGATATCCTCCCACATGCCGGGTCCAGGCCCGTTTCCGACGACAGAAAACGTCCCCATCGTCCCGTTCTCGAACAAAACAGACATTGAGGTGTTTATGTCGACTTCAGCGTCAAAGTACTCCATCCGTGCGGAGACCTCTACGGGGGGCTGATCGATCATCCATAGGACGATGTCAAGTAGGTGGCTGCCCGAGTCATTCAGTTGCCCTCCACCGGAAAGGGATTTGGCCATCCGCCACGTCCCCTGCTGGTTTCTGTACCAGGCCTGATCCTGGAGAGCATTCACAAACTGGACATCCCCGATCTCTCCAGTGCGGATCTGGTTGCGAATATATCGAAAAGACGCTGCCAAATGCCGTTGATACGAAACCATTAGGATCTTATCTGCCCGCTCAGATAAAGCTATCACTTCCTTCGCGTGGTCGACTTGACACACCATCGGTTTCTCTACAAGGACGTGCAGACCGGCCTCAAGTCCGCAGACGATTTGTTCGTAATGCATCGTATGCGGTGAGGAAATAACGATCGCATCAAGCCCACCTTTCTCGATCAGATCTTTTAGCGAGGCGTGGGTAGTTAACCCTGTGGCGTCTGGCACGCGCTCTTTCATCTTCGAGATATTGGCTGCACTGGGATCCGTCACCCCCACAACCTCGACCTCCGGAATCTGGATCAGTCGTTTCAGGTGGCCAGTCATGTTTCCACCACATCCAACGAGTCCAACTCTTATCTCAGACAAAACGAACTTCCCTTCGGAAAAAAAGAAAAGCCGCAGGCCCTTAATAGGCCCTGCGGCTTTACCTTAATCGCATAGGACTCGATTACTTCAGGAGCAGCATCTTCTGCGAGGCTGAAAACTGTCCGGCCTCAACCTTTGCGATGTAGACACCGCTACCGACACCACGACCCAAGTTGTCGAGCGCATCCCACTGGACCGTGTAGCGCCCAGCGTTTTTTTGCTCTGTCACCAAGCGACGGACTTCCTGACCCAGGGCATCGTAGATCACGATCGAAACGGCCGACTCACTCGGCAGATCGTAGGCGATCGTCGTTGCTGGGTTGAAAGGGTTCGGATAAATGTGCGTTCCGAATTCCGTCGGAAGATCGAGAAAACGTGCACCGAGGATCACTTCGATCGGGGCAGAACTATGAATGGCTCCGTCGAGATCGAGCTGGTCGAGGCGGTAGAAAACCTTCTCGACACCCGGGACATTCGAATCTTTAAATCCGTAGTTCAGGACTGCATCAGATGTTCCGGCACC
Organism: Gemmatimonadota bacterium; assembly: GCA_002714465.1. The sequence continues at coordinate 71,869 of PAXL01000034.1, forward strand.
CGGAATAAAGTCGCTCACGACTTCGTAAGTGATTCCGTCCGTGCTCCGCATCACCTGCCAGCCCGCGTTGTTCGTTTGTGAAACCGTCGTCCAGTTCAGGGCGACGCTTTCTTCTAGGACCGAGCCGCCGAAAGAGGCAAGCTCAGCCGGAACCTGCTCACTGAAAGTGACGCTGACAGCTGCTGTAGTCGTCGTGCCATCAGATGCTGTGACATCGGCCGTTGCCGCACCGGAGCCGCTAGCGGTCAGTGTGAGCGTGCCGTCACCGTTATCTGTATCACTGATCGTAGCCGTACCGCCTGTTGAGGTAACCGTGAAACTGACGACTGCGCCAGCCGGGAAACCCGAGGCTGTGACTGTGATCGCTGGTGAGACTCCACCCCGCGGGATCTCGACAATGCTTACATCTGCCGCCGCTTTGGGAACGGCATTGAAGGCCATCGTCTGGGAAATTGTTCGTTTGTCGGTCGCAGATGCAGCTAGTTCTACGCTGACTGTAACCGAAAACTCCACACCTGTTACATCAGCTACCGTAACAAGCGTGATTGCTCCCAAATAACCCGCTGTTGGCGTTACCGGCCCCGTCAGTGACCCAACTGATTGGGCCGTGGCTGTCCCGGGTAGCTTGATCCCAAAAGGGGTGTCCATATTCGCATTTGCAGCTGAGTCCATCGTTATCTGTGTGTTATCTGCAGTCAGGCTGAAATTGGCTCCGGAAAGTCCTGTGGTTACTGGATTCGCGAAGACTTCAATAACAACAGCCGTACCTGCACCTGCTACTACACCACCCGTCACGCCATCATCCGTCTTGTTACCGGTACTTGCGTCTGCTCCGACATAGTCAAGCGTCAGAACCGCATCTAAGTTGGAGGTCTGACCCAGCACCTCCGTTCCGGTGAAGAGCCAAGCAGCCGCGACGAGCCAGAGAACAACCATTCTGGTACTCTTCATTGGATTTTCCTCATTTACCTTCGAAGATTCGCAAAAAAAAAGCGGAACCAAGGCCCTCATCCGAAGATGAGGGCCCTGATCCACTCATACGGCTACTTCAGCAACATCAGCTTCTTGACGTCTGAGTAGTCGCCAGCAGCGATCTGGTAAAAGTAGATCCCACTGGAGACCGACACACCCCGATCGTCCGTGCCGTTCCACCGGACCGTGTAGCGACCGGCGTTCTGCTGCTCGGCAACAAGCGTCCTTACAACCTGGCCAACCACGTTGTAAATCCGCAGCGACACGTTCTTACCATCGGCGAGATTGTACTTAATCGTCGTCTCCGGGTTGAACGGGTTCGGGAAGTTCTGCAACAAAGCGAACTCTGTTGGTGTGCTCTCAACGTTCAGGTTTCCAAGGGCCACCACGAAGTTCGTGAGCTTCGAGCCGTCAAAGACGACACCCTCAGCGATCTCGAACCGTGCGTTGTCCTCGAACTCCGTGAGAACGCGGAACGTCAATGAAACCACATCACCTGTACCGGTAACGGGCGAACCGTCGACGATAGCGTTAGCGATGCTGAGTTCACCCGGTGCATCCTCATTCATCAGGAATACCGGTGTCTCGGCGCCATCAGCCTTGAGGAGATCCTCTTCGGCCGGTGTCGCGTTGACGAACTCAAACTTGTCTGTGTCATACGTCAGGCCAAAACCGAATCCTTGGAGCGATGCAGCGTTGTCGACCGAAACGTTCAGCGTAACCGTCTGACCAACAAGCACCTTGTTGCTCTCCAGATTCAGCGAAAGCTCGACGTTGTCGTTCACACCAGGCTGCAGCGTGCGCGGGATAACCTTCGTGCTACCTGCAGGCTGTCCGTTGACGGTTGCTGCGACCGAGTTGAAGGAACCAGCGAAGTTCAGGAAGTCAGTGAAGTCCACCGCTCCGTCATCATTGGTGTCGGCGTTCGCGATGTAGCCCGGACCGTCAATCACCGTATTGAAAGCGCCCGCGAATGCAATGAAATCACCGAAGTCGACTGTCAACGGCGTACCGTCGTTCTGGTCGATCAGGTAGATTGCGTTGCCACTGGCGTCGAGCGCAACAACACGTGCCGCAACCGAAACGCTGACTGTCGGCGCCGAAGTGGCGTTGTCCAGATCAGCTGCATCAACGCGGTAGATAACGTTCGTCAGTGAACCAATGTCTTCAGTGAAGCTCGTCACACCACCGTCAACGCTTCCGACCAGCTCAAGGCTCGCTTCGTCAGCACCGCGGAGGATATCGTAACGATCGACACCATCGATCGGCATGGAATAGCCCTTATACGATGAGTAGGCTACAACCTTGTCGTCGACCGAAGCTGTCCACGAAAGTGTGACCACGCTGCCGTCGTTGGCACTCGCGAGCTCCGTGATAGCAGCAGGCGGAATGTTATCGACAGCCTTGACCGCTGTTTCGATCGCCGTACGGCTAGAGACCGAAACCTTCTCGGCCTGCGTGCGGATGTTCGTCGGAACCGTTGAGGCACCACCGAGCATCGCAGTCAGGTCGGGATCGATGGCCACGAAGCGGAAGCCCGTGTCACCGATGATCGACTTCACATAGTCATCACCAGGGGTGAAGACCTGCTCGAGCTCTGTCATCGACAGGACACGATTCGGATCCACACCCAAGAACTTCACCATATTCTGGACGATCTGCTTCGTAAAGACGCGCTTTGTGGATGCGCGCTCGGAGGAAGATCCTCCGGACTCAGAAGCAACTGCCCATTTCGTCGCGACGTTATCGAGCGTCGGTACGACTGCACGCTGGACATCGTCTGCGGCGATGTTATCGATGACCGTCCAAGACACCCAAGCATTCGCGGGTGTCTCGAGGGCAACGAGTTTACCGTCTGCATCGAGGCCTGTAGAGACGCTGACCTCGCGGAAGATCCGGTAACGATCTGCACTAGCTGCCTTCGGGAAGGCTACGCTAACGAAACCACCGTGGTCACCTTTACCATCCGCTCCCTTCCAATCCTGAACGAGCAGGCTTGCCGGGGCTGCGAGAGTGGCTGGTGTCGCGGCTACACCTTCAGGTGCGAAGGCAAGCGTGACACTACCAGATGCCAGTGCGTGATCCTTGGTTGCGTCGCCACCGATGCCCAGTGTGTCGGAATCGGAATTAACCGTCCTTACCGAAATCACCAGATCGCTTCCTGACGCGCTTGCTCCACCAATGGTAAAGGTGGAACCGCCCGCCGCGACGGACTGCGGACCCTGCGGAAGTGCAACGTCACCGCGGTTGGACGAGAACTCTGCAAGAATTTCTACAATGCTCTCATCTTTGCCGACCTTAGCATCCGTCAAGGATGTTGAGTCAGCGCGCGTTGGGGCCGCCTGCATAAACACCTTGGCTGACGGATTACCAAACTCATCAGCGGGCGTTACTGAGACTTTGAAACCACCCGATACGCCCGTTGCCGTATCGCCACCATCTGCATCAGCGACCACCGCAACGTTGTATGCAGAGAAGTTAGAAGAATTGACCGAAAGTGAATCGATCATTCCACTAAAGTTCACGTCGGTGCCGGTCTTGTCTTCCACGTGGGCATTGAATGCTGTCAAAGCCTTCTGTGAGGTTATGTTGACCGAACGCGCACCAAGTGTCCAACCATCAGCAGACAATGTTGCCGTTCCATCCTTGTTGTCTGTAACACCAGTACCAGAGAACACCACGGTGCTCAGATCATTGGCGCCATTGGAGATACGAATCGTGGCGGCTGTTTGGTGTGTAACAGCAGCACGGTTCGATCCTGCTGAGTTCGTCAATGCTGTGTCGATACCTGTGATGTCAAGAATCAGAGCTTGTCCAGCGATAACAGTGTCATCGCTACCGTTAGCCTTTACGACGAAAGAGTCGGCTACCGGGTTCTTGAAATCGGCATCAAACGTCAGCGTATCAGCTGCAGTCGCATTGTGGTTACCCGCTAAATCTCTCATGAGGAACTGAAGCGAGTATTCACTATTGGACTTGAGCGTATCGACGAAGATTACCTTGATCTCAGAAGTCGTGTTCGCAAGATCGGCAGTACCTGGTGCCATCTTGTGCTTTATCTGAGTCGCGGTTCCAGCTGTTACCGTTGTATATGTTACCGCCATCGAGTCCGTGACTTCAAGAAGCTGCAAAATCGGCATCATTGTGTCACGGTTAACCGTTGGCTTGTTCGCATTGGCAGCATCCGTTGGTGCAGAACTGCTGGTCGGGAACAATGAACCAGACTTGATACCCGGAGCAGTCTTGTCATATGTCACGGATGCCTGGCTGCTCTTCGTCTCGTTACCGACACTGTCCTTAAACGCGATTTCCAGCGTTCCAGACTTACCACCTTGAGCCGCGTTGCCCGCGCCGAAATCGACCGCGAAGTTCGATGACAGGCTGCTGCTCTTAATTTTAGTGGCAATTCCTGTCAGTGTACGCGTCGAGTCGCCGAACTTGGCGGTTGCCGAGTTCGCACCCTCGCTGGCCGCGAATTTAAGCGGCTGGGCAGCGAACGTTGTGGTTGTAAGAGTTCCCGACGCGGCCACTATCTTAAGCGAGGTGTCCACCACCGCTGTGAAGTGGGTACTGTCCGTTGCGCCTGACTTCGGGAAGTGAGGCGTTATTGTCGGAGCAGTTAGGTCGAGGACGTGCATGTCGACGTCCGTCACGCCAACAGGCGTTACGTCTGAGGCGTTTGTCGAACTGAGGTTGCCTGCGGCATCCTTTAGGAAGCCGACAGCCACGATTCGACGATTGTCACCCTTAACGTCTCCCGCGCTCAGCGTTACGGATGAATCGGTTGCTGATCCAGAGACCAGATCGCTGAAGGAGAAATTGACCGTCTTCATTGCACTGTCAGGCAGCGCGTCGGCGTTGGCCGTGTCAGCCAAGTGCACGATTCCTGAGGAACCGCCCGGAACGTTCGACACAAAGAAAGACACCTTGACCTTCGATCCAACCTTGTAGGCTTTCTTCGGGTTGTCGGATTCGTTCAAACCGTCGCTGCCGGTTCCACCGCCGTCATTCGGGAAATTACCGATACCCGTCGTATCCAAGCGCACACTGTCGATGTTAGCCGCCGGACGCTGTGCATCGATACCGATTTTTACTCCGTCACCAACATTCCCGAACGAGGTCGAACCGGTAATGGTTGCTTCTGTGTTCAGGTTTGTCAGGTGCGAAAATGCCGCGCTCCCCGTCGTGCTGACGAGCGCGCTCAGGCTCAGAGTCTTCGCGGAACTCTCGACTGTCTGGCCTGCTGTGACCTTGAATGTTGCCGTAAAGGTCTTGAATCCAGTTGCGTCCGCAGCGGACGCATTGGCCGCATTGAACCTATGGACAAAGTCGTCAGCAGAGTCATTGGTCAGGGAGCCGATCGCATCAGAGATCGTCGAACTGGAAGTGTCTTCGACAATCGCCACGACCACACTGTCCAAAGCTGCGGTACCTGGAAGATATTGAACTTTAACAACCACCGAATCGCCGATCCCCGACCAAGCATCATTGGCAGGATGGGTAACGCGGAGGCGAACGCCCTGCGGTGTCGCTGCATCTGCAACGCCGACCATACCGGCGAACAGGAGCAGAACAATGCACAGGCAACTAATTTTCTTGAGGCTCATTACATCTTCTCCTAAGAAAAACAGACTCAAAGGCAGATGGATGAATTATTCTGTGTTTTCATCTACAAAAAATCTTCTTGCCTTCGGAAATTAACTTCTCGTTTCCCCGAACTTCCAGCCCAAGTCAGAGATTTCTGGGGTGATGGGCGGAATGAAAAACGAGCTGCGGCACTTAGCCTATATGGATCCCTCCCTTCCTTGCGTCTGAATTTTTCGCTGCATTGACTCTAATTTATGTTTTGCTTTTCAAGATGGGCCCAGCCCTTTATTTCAACCAGAACCAGGCTGTTGTGCACCTAAAATAGGAAAACACAAAGATGCGGCCACCCCCCAGGGGGTCCGCAACTTCATTAAAAACAACTACTTAGATTTCGGTTACGTGCTTTTCACCCTAAAGCAACGGCCTTATTATACAGATACAAAAATGGGCTGTCAAGCGTTTTCTCGGTGATTAAAATGCACCAAAAGCCTCAGAAAATACGGCACTTTCGTGCACTATTCGGTGTCAATTCGACCCAGTTCGTCTCTGATCTTCGCGGCCTCCTCATACTCCTCTTTTGAGACCGCGTCCTTAAGTCTTTCCCTCAAAGTTACGACACGAGTATCGACGTCTTCAAACGTAACTTTGTCAATCTCCGAACTGGATGATGGTTGACCGAGGGATTCTATCTCCTCCTCCCAAATCATCGGAGAATCTTCACTCTCAACCTCTAAACCAGCCTCTTGAAGCACGCTGTCAGCGGCGTAAATCGGGGCCTTTGTCCTTAGAGCTATGGCTATAGCATCACTGGGTCGGGAATCGATCGTGAACACGCCCTTCTCACCCCGGACTACTATCTCCGCGTAGAATGTGTCATCCTTTAGATCACTGATCAGGATCTGATCAACTGCGGCTTGCATTTCGCTGAGCACCATACGAACTAAATCGTAGCAGATCGGTCGAGGTGGCGGCTCGTCATATAGCTCCATATATATAGCGGTCGCCTCGAAGTTTCCGATCGAAATCGGAAGGAAGACCTTCTGATCCTTATCCTTTAGCCAAACCAGCGGTTTGTTGCTGTTGGGCTCTGGTGCAACCCCTACTACTTCCATCTCAACCATGCTCGGTGCCTCGCAGAACTCATTGATTAAACTCATCTTGACACAGCCTGACGAGTAACCGGAAATATAAACCGGTCCGAACTGGGCCCGCAAGTCCAAAGACGGTGCCTTGCGGGGGCTGGCTCACCGGGGTATTTTGGCTCTGACGCCGGCCAGGAATAGGCCAGACCGACGATAACCACCAACCTCGAGATGCAAAGTGCAACCATGATTCATTCACTCGTAATCTTGTTTTGTCTCTATCTGCCTTTGGGCGCATCGCCTCTTCTCCTGAACTACACAGGCAGCATCGCGGGAACGGATACTAGCGCAACTGTCATTTTCAGCATATGCCCGGATGCAAACTACTCAGAAGCATTGTGGACCGAGACCCACTCTGTCACAATAGCAGGTAACCGGTTCAGCGTCCTACTCGGAAGCATCACGCCACTGCCTTCTGATCTGTTCCGAGCAGACACACGATACCTGTCTGTTAGCGTTGACGGCACGGTCCTCAGTCCACGCCAGCAGATTGTCAGTGTGGCTTACGCCATCGAGGCGGCCAATGCCAGAAATGTTGACAGGCACGATATCACACCTTTAAGTGTCACCTTGGCCAACGGATCCGCCACGTGGGATTCCACCGGCCAAGTGACAACACCGATCGTCAGAACCGATAGCCTTGTGGCCGGCAACACACCCATCGTGGACAGCCAGGGTAACTGGATCGGCCCGACCCAGTCAGGTAGTGATGGCCTGACCCTTCGCACATTCACCACCACCACGGTTGACGAGGAAGAGGTCTTCTTCTTCCGTTCGAAATGGCTACCCTTCCCCCAGTTCGACACATTTGTCGAGGTCGAAAATGACGGCATGCTCGACATCTCCTTTGTCGGTCAGATACAATGCAACAATTCGTTTAACACGAGGATTAACCTAAAGCAGGTATCTCCCTCAAACCAGTTCCTCGGACAATTTGGCAACACTTCTGGCGGCGAAGGGACAACCGGGACACACGGTTCGGCGGTCAAGAATCAAGCAATCATAGGTGTTACGGCAGGTACATACAGGGTCTTCATCGAGCACCAAAGCATTTCAACTATCGAGGGCACCTTGAAGAGCGGAAGCCTCATTGTCCGCCATTACGACTAACTCCTGAATTTAAGGCATTGTGATGAACACACCGTGCTGTTCTGCTAGCCGTTCACCAAACCAGAGGCCTGGCGGGAACAAGGGCAGTGGGCTGAAGCGGTCGAAGAGCCGAAAGAGTAAGAGAGCCAGAAAACAATCCCTCGCCGACTCGATACTGATCGGTGCCACAACGTTCGCCATGGGAACGGATGACGATAAAGGGTTCCCCGAGGATGGCGAGGGACCTATCCGTGAAATAACAGTCGATGCGTTCAGAATCGACACAACANCCGTGACGAACGCGCAGTTCTCGCGGTTCGTGAAGGACACTGGCTACAAGACCGAGGCTGAGGGATTCGGCTGGTCCTTCGTGTTCCACAGCTTTGTTGACGAGAAGACTGCGTCGTCCGTGGAGCAGACCGTCGAGATCACACCCTGGTGGTGGCCCGTAGACGGGGCACACTGGGCAAGTCCTGAGGGACCGAACAGCTCTCTGGCAGGTCGATGGGATCATCCAGTTGCGCACGTCTCGTGGAACGACGCAACCGCCTACTGCGATTGGGCGACCAAGCGTCTTCCGTCAGAGGCCGAGTGGGAATGCGCCGCTCGTGGAGGAATTCAGGGCGCGCGATACCCTTGGGGTGACGACCTGACCCCTGAAGGAGGTCACCTCTGTAACATCTGGCAGGGCGCCTTCCCGGATGAGAATACCCAAGAGGATGGGTTTGCCGGAACAGCCCCGGTCAAATCCTACCCGCCCAACGGTTACGGGCTTTACAATGTGTCGGGCAACGTCTGGGAGTGGTGTCAGGATTGGTTTTCACCGAGCTACCATCTCGAGGGCCCGACAGACAACCCACAGGGGCCTGACCATGGAGACGCGCGATCTATGCGCGGCGGATCGTATCTTTGTCACGAGTCCTACTGCAATCGGTACCGTATAGCCGCACGTAGCGCGAACACCCCGGACAGCTCCACCGGCAACTTGGGATTCAGATGTGCACAGGATGCGTGATAGCATTCAGGAGGTTGCACGAGTAGGTCAGCGATTCTGACCGCGTGTCTGTTAAGCATTTTGGGGATTGGGGTCTGGCTCGTTCGGCCAACCCAAAACANTAAAAAAACGGTGGNATTAAACAGTCTGCAGATACAGCCCTTACACGAGGCAAAGCGACAGCGCTCTCAAGAAACCTCACCGCTTGGGCGAAGAAAGTCGAGAAGTGGCTTCCTCACACCGAGCCGGTGTTGAAGTCGTGGTTACATCCTGCAGCACCGTCGCTAGCGGCTCTGTTCTGCCACAATTCTACGAGCACGATTCAGCGCTCCAGCAATTTCATGAGCACGGATCATTACAAGTCGGCCAGTGGGACGGTCTGTTAATGAATCGAGCCCTTGATCGTAGACCTTCCCCACGGCCTTTGTCACCACCTCCTTGAGCACCGTTCCCGATCCGATCTCGTCTGCGCAATGCTTCAGGAAGTGACCCAAACTCGTCATTTGCCCCTCTATACAGAGTTGCTCCAAAGCTGAACAGTCTATTCGGTCCTCACCGACCTGAAGCTCTCGACCGCGATGTCTGACTCTGATTCCTTGAGTGCTCCTGCCTACGACCCACTGAGCTATCTGCCTAGACCGACGCCATTCCTGAAACGAATTACACTCCTCTCCTGATCGAGGCACCTCCTCTGCGATGCGCTTGGCCTCGCGGGTCACGTCCTTTATTTCATAGTTGGTTATTCGGAGAACCGCGTCTGCTGTCTCGAAGAAGGCGCCCGACCCGCCCATCACCAGAATCGTCGAAACTCCGAAGGTAGCAAGCGACCTGACGTATAATACATAGGGACGCAGGGGCTCGTTCCTGTTTTCGATCAGGCGAGTCATCCGCTCATCGCGAATCAAAAAGTTCGTCGCAGAGGTATCTTCATCCATAAGAAGAACAGACCCCCCCATCTCGATCACTTCGTTCACACTTGCTGCTTGAGACGTACTCCCGCTTGCGTCATCAGTCGAGAACACGTCAGATGAAAGACCTGTCGGAAGTTCACCCACGAACGGACTGAGATCCACACAACCGACGCTTCGCCCCTCTTCGGCCCTAACCTTCACCGCATCCCGGTCCGTGACGACGTATTCCCGACCGTCTCCCGGAACGTGGTTGTAAATCCCCCGCTCAATCGCCTTCAACAGGGTCGACTTGCCATGGTAGCCGCCGCCCGTGATTAGCGTGACACCCTGCCGGATCCCCATGCCTCCCACCCGGCCCTTATTAGGTGTATCAAGCTCGACACGTAGCGTTTGCGGGGAGCAAAACGGGATCGCCGCATCGCCCGACATTGGCCGATCGTCTTCCCCGGATCGACGTGGCAGTATGGCGCCATCGGCGATGAAGGCNACCAGGCCGGCTTTTTTAAGCTGATACCGGATGACATCTTGGTCCTCATGCGTCTCTAAGTGTCTGCGTAGATGATCTTCAAGATCCTCCAGATCGAGTGCCTCTCGAATCGCTTCTGGAAGATCCCGGGTCAGCAATCGACAGGCGGCTTGGCCTGAAACTCTTCGACCTTGAGCCGGAAGGCCTGCATAAGCCCTGATCTCGAACCGTTCTCTATCTAGCTGAACAGAAGTTCGTTCAACGATCTCCTGACCAGGTATTGCGATCTCTAGCCTTCCGCTGCTACCAGAACCGGATCGCCTACTGCGGGTAGAAAGGGCATCAACCAGTCGTCGCGTCAGATAGTCACAGATCGCGATGCGCCGGGAATCGCTTGACCAGATATCCGAATCCAGTCCCGTTTCTCTGCAGTCGACAAATACGCGTATTAGCGTCGGAGGGGCGAACGGATCTCGCTGAACGCGATCGATCTGTAGCTTGAACAAGGGGAAAGCGTAGCTTCCCTCTAAGTCTCGATACGCTGGGTAGCCCCGACCATCGATCTGTTCGAGACGGCTGGTCAGTGATTCGGGTGTTCTATACATTTCCCGGCCCCAACAGAAAGAGGGGGACTCAGAACCTGAGTCCCCCTACGCACCACCCTTGCGGGTCGGTAACGATTACTCCTTGACCACCCACACCTTTACGGTCGTTTCCACCTCAGAATGCAGCTTGATCGGAATGTCGTAGACCCCGAGCGCACGGATCGGCTCATCTAGCTGAATCGTTCGCCGATCAACCTCGAAGCCCTGTTCATTCAATTGTTCACCAATCTGTTGGTTCGTCACAGAACCAAAGATCCGATCTTCCTCACCCACTGCAACGGCGATCGTCACAGACGCTTTGCTCAGGGCCTTGGCCTTCTCCTCAGCCTCACGCTTGTCTTTCGCCAGCTGTGCGCCGTGCTGCTTCTTAACCGACTCATATACCGCCATGTTTCCACTGTTGGCAATCAGCGCAAGCTCCCTCGGAAGCAGGTAATTCCTTGCGTAGCCGGGCTTGACCTCGACGATCTCNCCCGCGTCACCCACGTGCTCGAGNGTCTTTGTTAAGATAACCTTCATTGATCCCTCCTACTTTGCCGATTCTGCGGCGTAAGGCAGNACGGCGATGTTCCGAGCCCGCTTGATGGCGGTCGTCAATTCACGTTGATGACGTGCGCACGTGCCGGTCATCCTCCTAGGGATCACCTTGCCACGCTCCGTCACAAAACGTCTAAGCTGTCTGTCGTCTTTGTAGTTGATCGTAACAGCCTTGTCTTCGCAGAAGCGGCATACCTTTACTCGGCCACGGACGTTCATTCCTTGCTCTCCTCGCTACTGTCCGACTGTTCCTCGCCTGAGAGCTCATCACCATTCTCAGAATCTGTCTCCGGCTCCTCGTTCGGAACGATCGGTGCNTGGTCCATCTTGATGAATAGATGTCGCAACACGCTCTGATCCAGCCTGAGCTGTCGATCCATTTCCTGGACCATTGGGCTCTCACCCGTGAACTGAAAGTAGGTGTAGTCTGCCTGGACCTGTTTCTTGATCTCGTAAGCCAGCTTCCGAACGCCCCGCCGGTCCGCAACCACCGGATCGGCGCCGTTGTCGTTCAGGAACGACTCGTACTTCTCTACGACCTGGCTGACCGCCTCATCGCCCGATTGTGAATCGACGATCAAGGTCAACTCATAGTGTCTTGACATACAACCTCCCTTGGACTGTTTGGCTCAGCTTTTCGTCTGAGCGGGAGTTGGGGGTGACTTCGGGGCGGTCCCGAAGTCTAGTATTACCAAGCTTTTAGGATGGGCGCGAGTACGAGTGATACAACGGACATCAGTTTGATCAGAATGTTCAACGCAGGGCCCGACGTATCCTTGAGCGGATCCCCGACAGTATCGCCTACAACGGACGCCTTGTGGGCCTCCGATCCCTTCCCACCAAGATTGCCATCCTCGATCCACTTTTTTCCGTTGTCAAGGGCGCCACCGGTGTTCGCCATCATCAGGGCAACAAGGACACCGCTCAACGTCGCGCCTCCCAGCATCCCTCCCAACGCTTCCGGACCCAAAAGGGTACCGACGAGCACAGGGCTGAGCACGGCAACCAAGCCAGGCATAATCATTTCGCGTAAAGCTGCTACCGTGCTGATGTCGACGCACCGACGTGTGTCCGGCTTTCCCGTCCCCTCCATCAGCCCGGGGATCTCTCTGAACTGACGCCGCACCTCCTCAACCATCTTGAAAGCAGCCTTCCCGACGGACGTCATCGTCAGAGCGGCCACAAAGAACGGAACCGCACCACCAACAAACAACCCGATCACGACAATCGGTTTGGTGAGATCTATCGACTCAAGACCGACCGCAGCAGTGTAAGCTGAGAACAGGGCGAGTGCCGTCAGAGCAGCCGATCCAATTGCGAAACCCTTACCGATCGCCGCCGTGGTGTTCCCGATCGAGTCCAAACCGTCCGTGATCTTCCGAGTGTCTGGCCCGAGTTCGGCCATCTCGGAGATACCGCCGGCATTGTCTGCGATCGGACCGTACGCATCGACGGCCATCGTCACACCGACAGTTGAAAGCATCCCGACGGACGCGATGCCGATCCCATACAGACCGGCGAAGTGGTAGCCAAAACCGATCGCCGCGCAGATCGCCAAGATCGGGAGCATCGTGCTCTCCATTCCAACGGCGAGGCCCGCGATCATGTTGGTTGCAGGACCCGTCTCTGAAGCGGTGGCGATCCGGCGGATTGGTGCACCACCAGTGTAATATTCCGTCATCAGGCCGATCGCGATACCCGTGACACCACCGAAACACACGGCGTAAAAGATCTGCTGCGACAGACCGACTGAATTGATAAAATAGTAGCTTCCGGCGAACATCAGAACTGCCGATATGAGCGGCACATTACGAAGCGCTGCAGCCGGACCTATATTTCGCAAAAACCGCATCGAAAGGACACCGAGCAGTGAGGAAACGAGACCAATCATCGCTATTGCAATCGGCAGCTGCATAGCCAGGATCTGAATAAGTGATGCATCCTGAGCCCGTCCNCCGAGCAGATCGAGCAATCCTGAGTTTGCTGTCGCCGCGATCGCGATGGTTGCGATGATCGAGCCGACATACGACTCGAAGATATCGGCGCCCATCCCGGCAACATCTCCAACATTGTCACCGACGTTGTCTGCGATACTGGCCGGGTTACGCGGGTCGTCTTCCGGAATCCCCGCTTCGACTTTGCCGACCAAATCCGCGCCCACGTCTGCCGCCTTGGTGTAGATACCACCACCCACACGAGCGAACAATGCGATCGAGCTCGCACCCATCGCGAAGCCGTTGATGATCTTCGCCTGATCGGGTGAACCGTANTAGGAGAAGAGGATTCCAACNCCAAGGAGGCCCAGACTNGCGACCGCAAGCCCCATGACCGTNCCGCCAGAAAAAGCGATGGCCAGCGCTTGAGGCTGGCCATCCTGGTTTGCCGCATATGTCGTGCGCACGTTCGCTCGTGTCGCTGCCTTCATCCCGAGGAATCCGGCAAGGATCGAGCAGACAGATCCGAGGATGAAGGCTCCGGCCGTATCCGTACCGATACCCTTAGCAAGGGCGAGGGTCACGAGTGCAACGAAAACAGCGAGAACAACGTATTCTCGCTTGATGAATGCCATCGCACCTTCGTGTATGGCGTCAGAAATCTCCTTCATCCGCTCGGTGCCGACCGGCTTCTTGAGAATGCGCAGATAGATAACGAGCGCACAACCCAGACCAACCACGCCGAACGACGGTGCCCATTCGATCATCTTAAACTCCGGGGGTAACCCCTAATATCTGGAAAAGACACTGGGCTGTTACCTCCCATTGAAGAGGTTCATGGTGATGCCCACACCGTCNCTGCACCAGCTGCGGACCGCATCNGCAGCGTTCTGGAACATAGTCGACACCTGACTGAATTCATTTTTCTCGAACTGGCCCAGCACGAAATCGATCTGTGACGAGTCGTCGGGAACAGTTCCCACACCGAGGCGAACTCGAACGTAATCATCACTTCTCATGAGCGAGGAGATTGAGGCGAGACCATTGTGGCCTCCATCGGACCCCGACCCTCTAATCCGGATACGACCCACATCAAGATTGATGTCGTCCACGAGCACGATCAGATCGCTGACCGAACAACCGAATCGCTTGAGCACATCACGAACGGCAACGCCCGAGTCGTTCATGTAGGTAGTAGGCCGCGTCAGGTGCACAGGTCTAGATCGCACCGTCACGTGCGCTACATCAAATGTTGATGTGCTCACCCAGCTGCGCGAGTTCGCCAGCCTTTTGACAACCTCGAAGCCGGCGTTGTGGCGAGAACCGTCGTAGCGCGGTCCCGGATTCCCGAGGCCGACAACAACCCTAGCCAGCCTACTCCTCGCCCGCTTCTTCTTCNTCGTCCTTTTTCCCTCGCTCGATGAGCTCAGGTTCTGTTGCACCCTCTTCGACATCCTCAAGCTCGCCCTCTTCCTCCTGCTCGTCCTCCTGGCGGACTGTCGGCGGAGCAACAGCAAATACGGACCGATCACTTTCAGTGACGAAAACAGTTCCTTCAGGGGCGACGAGATCTGAAACATGGATCGTATCCCCGATGACCATTTCGCTCACATCGTAGGTCAGCTCGTCGGGGATGTTCGTCGGAAGACAGTCAAGTTCGATCTCATGGAGCATGTGCTCGAGAATGCCGCCATCGTTGCGGACACCGACTGGAGTCCCTTCGCTGTGGACAGCGACCTCAACCACGATCCGCTGGGTCATCGAGATCCGGTGGAAATCGATGTGCAGGATCTCACCGGAGACCGGATGGTTCTGGATCTCTTTCACGATTGTCGAATAGTCAGAGCCTTCAACCTTGAGCGAAACGATCGCGTTTCGACCAAAGTTACTGATCAGGGTTCTGAACTCACGTTGGTCGACGGAGAATTTGACCGAATCGANCTCCGAGCCATAGACCACGGCCGGGACGGCCCCCTCACGACGGAATCGNCGGGAAACGCCCTTGCCGGCGCCAGCCCTCAGCTTGCCCTCCAGAACGGCTGTATCTGACATTCTCTCCTCCAACTCTGACCCCGGGCGTGTTGGCTGCCGGGCAGGGATTCGAACCCCGATAGGCGGCTCCAAAAGCCGCTGTCTTACCCTTAGACGACCCGGCAGCCCTGATCCCCAGTAGATTTATTGAACCTGACGACGCACGGGCCTGCAGAAACGAGCAGNATAGCCCAGGCTTCGCAGGTGCTCAATGGTTGACAGCGCATCCGATTCTAGCGCAAAACCACCGTATAGGGTCGATCCCGTTCCACTCATCGAGGCAACTTTTGCGCCTCCCCCGCGAAGAACGGAAAGGATTCGTTCCGTGCTTGGATACCGCGCCTCGACAACAGGCAAAAAATCATTTTTGATCAACCCGAACAGCTCGTAAATATCGACTTTACCCGAGCCGCGCGCAGAATTTAAAAATCTAATATATGGGCTATCAATTGTCAATTTCATATTAAGTTTTCCAAATGCCCAAGGCGTGGCCACCCGATAACCAGGATCGACCAAAACAAACCATACATCCCCTTCACAATCAATAGGTTGCACGATATCGCCCTTCCCTGAAACGCAGGCTGTCCCCCCCGTCATAAAGAAAGGAACGTCGGCCCCGACCGTCTCGCCAATCTTTGCCATTCGGGCTCTTTGTAGGTCAAGATCCCAGAAGGATGTCAGGCCAAGCATGGACGATGCAGCATTTGAGCTCCCGCCGCCGAGCCCTCCTCCCGCAGGGATGTGTTTCTCGATCTTGATATTGGCGCTCAGCTCGGGCCTCCTCAGCGCATCTCGGAGAGCCGCAGCAGCTCGATAGGCGAGGTTCTCCTCGCCATCCGGAACCGAAGGATCGTCTGATGTTACTGAAAGGCTCTCACTATTGCTAATCGTGATCCGATCCGCAAGATCGACCTCTTGGAAGACCGACTGGATGTCATGGTAACCGTCCTCTCGTCTGCCCACGACTACAAGACCGAGGTTCAGCTTAGCGTACGAATCTATCTTCATAGGATCTGCCAAAGTTGCAGATGGTGCAGAGATTGACAATTACTCTTCCCCNGTCTGAGACACATCGTTGACTGGTCCCGAAATATAGAGTAAATTTGCATATGTAACCATTTTCTGCCCACAGACAATTGGGGAATCCTTGATCGAGAAACGCAATCTTGTACGGCTGAGTAGATCGGCCATTTTGACTGTTTTGCTCTTGCTCCTCTTCGGTCCAGTCTACGGACAGCTTCAGGACGAACGCGAAGCCTTCGAGTATTCACAGGTTCTCTATTCTGACGGACTATACGAGACCGCCGCAGAGGAGTTCAGGCGTTTCATCCTGAACTACCCGACAAGCGAGCGGCTGGCTCACGCCCGGCTTCGCCTTGCGGAGGCCTACTACCAAGCAGAGTCTCTGACTGAGGCNGTCGACGCTTACCAGATCTTTGTCGACAGACACCCCNACAACATAGAAGTAATAGGCGCACTCNGGAATCGCGCCACAGCTCTGGAACGACTTGGCGAGCATATTCGCGCTGCGGCAGCCTTCAGCGACCTATATGAACGCTTCAGGACTGGCGAGTACGCTGTCCAAGACCTTCTCTCCGCTGGCAGCAACTCAAGAAGGGCTTACGATTATCCAGCTGCGGAGCAATCCTTGAGGACGATCATCACGAACCATCCATCCTCTCCGCTACTCAGAGAAGCGGCGTTCAACCTCGGCCTCACTCTGAGTGATCAGGAGCGACAATCCGAAGCTTTGCAGCAGTTCGAATCGATCGAGAACTCTGAACGCGAACCCGACGCTCTCTTAGAGATTGGCCGAATCTCTTTAGAACAGGACAATATCACCAAGGCCGAACGCACCTTCACAGAGCTGCGTAAGAGGTTCCCGCGAAACCGCTCTGCTCATCGGTCATACCTCATCCTCGGCGAGTGGTACGAGAATCAGGCGGAATGGTCGAAGGCAATCAAGACATATGAAGCGGCAAGATCTGCGCGACTTGGAACTGCCCAGCAGCAGCTGGCAATCCTCGGGCTCGCACGCGTCTATCGGAAGACGAATCGAGATGGGCTCCAGCTCTACGCGCAATTCCTGAAGGTCTACCCAACGAGCGAATTCCTACCCGATGCTCGTCTGGGCCTCGGTCGCGCCTTCGTCGACAAGAAGCAATATCGCCAGGCGATCAATGCATTCAAGCGTCTCCAGGAAAGCTTCCCGGACCACCCATTTAGCATTACAGCACATCGCGACATCGGTGATGTCTACGCCGCGCTAGGGTCGCCTCGCCCTGCGCTTGCGGCATACCAGCGGCATCTCGATCGCGAAACGGACGCTCAGGAGTCGTCAGCCACAAGGCTGAGCATGGGCCGCGTCTACAGAGAGCAGCTCGGCTGGACCGACCTCGCGATCGAGACCTTCTCGCAACTCACGATTACCGCCCGGCCTAAAATCGCCGCTTCGGCTCAGTTTCAGCTGGGGCTCGTTCACGAGTCGACCGGCGTTTCGCACCTCGCCATACGTGAATATCNGAATTTCCTAGANCGCTTTGCAGGTGAACCGCAGGCAGGCGAAGCCGAACGCAGGATCCGCTACCTGTCATCGCACGCACCGACTGACCCTATAGACCAAGAGCTCATTGACCTGCTCGACGACCTAACTTCCGAGTCGATGCCCGCTCGGCTGAAGCTTGGCAAGTTCCTCTTCAGCAAGCGGCACTACGACCGATCGATCCCTTTCCTTGAAGCTGCCAGTGCGGACACAGCCGGCACTAACTTCGCCGAGGCGTTGTATGTGCTCGGTCACGCGCTCAACGCGATCGACCGAAGAGAGGAGCTCCTCGATCCAGACGCGCCGGGCAACCGTGGTCGTATTCTGTCGATCTTCAGCAAACTCACCGATACAGAGAGCTCTTGGTCTGACGACGCAGCACTCGTCGCAATCGAGCTCAAGCACCCCGGTGCGGACACAGCATCAGCTCAACGGAGAGCGGACGCTTACGACGCTTTCCTCAAGACGCATCCGCAGTCTGACCGAATCGACGATGCTCGACTAAAGAAAGCCGACACGAACCTTTTTCTCGGCAGGACCAAACCCGGACTCATCGATCTCGCGCTCGCTGACTACAGCAAGGTCGCAAAATCAGGCTCTAGCAAACTCGTGGAAAAGGCTGCATACGGTACGGGTAGATGTTTGGCTCTTAAAAAAGACTTCGCTGCAGCCGAGGATGCACTTCGAGACTTTTTATTCAAATATCCAAACAGCTCGCTCGGTGATGAAGCGCGCTTCCAGCTCGGGTTGATTCTCCTGGAACGCGGCTACCTCCAGAGCGCAGCAGCCGAGTTTGCCGATCTNCTGAGAGCACCCACCTCCGTAGACCTCGAAAAATCGAGTCGTGTCCTGCTCGCCGAGTGCTATTACCGGCTGGAAGACTTCGCATCGGCGATCGAGATCGACGAGACGCTGCTTAGTCGTGGCGCGGAATCCTCAATCCTCAAGCGGCTCGGTGAATCCTACTCCCGGACCGGAGAGAGCGAGAAGGCCTTGTCAGTCCTCGGACTCTACGTTCGCAAATTCTCGAATACACCCGGTGCCGACTCGCTCGCATTCAGGAGAGCCGAGCTGCTCGCGCAACTAGGTCGCACCAACCAGGCGATCGAGGCATTCGACAACGTCTCCACGCGGTATCCGAAAAGCGCACTCACATCACCCGCCCTTGCATCGGTGTCTCGGCTCTACTTCGAGAAACAGAACTACGAAGCAGCACTTAAGGCGGTGACCGGAGCAGGAGTTGCGGCCAACGAGGCAGCGGCAGAACTCAAGATCGTAACCCTCCTCCGTTTGGACAGAGCCAAACAAGCCCGAAAAGAAATCAAGACATTCAAAAAAAACCACCCAGAAGCGACGGAATCTCTCGCCCGGTTTGAGGTCGAGCAGGCACGGATACAGCTCCGTTACGGGAATCCCAAAGGTGCGCAAAAGACACTCGAAGGGGTCGCCAAGAAATATGCGGCCACACGGTCGGCAGCTGATGCGGAGTTCCACCTGATAGAGGCTCTTGAAAAGATCGGCAAGCCGGAGGAGCACTTTGCCGCTCTTCTGTCATTCGTAAAAAACAGGAAGAACAACGCCAACTGGGCGTTGGCCAATCTGGAACTCGCCTCGATCTATACTAAAGACCAGGATTACGTAGGTGCCTCGCGCGCCTACCTCAACGCGTTGACAGGGCAGCTTGAGGAAAGTCGGCGACCTGAAGTCCTCGAAAAATTGTACGAGTCACACGTCAATCTGCGGCTCTACGACTCGGCCATATCCTACGCACGTGATCTGATAGAACAGCATCCGCTCGACTCCAGAGCACAGGATGCGCGCATTAGTGTTGGCNAGATCTACAGCGAGAAGGGTGAGTATGAGAAATCGATCGCTGAGCTACGACCGCTGCTGACAAAGCTCAGCGGAGACAAGTGGTCGAGTGCTCAGTACGTCATCGCTATGGCCTACCAGAAGATGGACGAGTATGAAAACGCTCTAAGAGAGCATCTCAAGCTGGTCTACACACCTCAGGGCAGCGTCAACTGGGTGGCCAACTCACTTATGGGTCGCGCCCAGTGCTTCACCGCGCTCGGTCGGTCACGTGAGGCGATCGAAGAGCTCGAGAAAATTCGGACGCGTTTCAGCGGCACATCCTTTATTCTGCAAGCAGACCAGATGATCGCAGAACTGAGACAGAATCAATGATCGCTCCTGCCCNAAGCACGGGCNCACATTCACCTTTGGAGGGGCTGGGAAATGCACGGTGAACTCCTCAAACGAGTACCATTGTTCGAGGGACTCTCTAACAACGAGCTAACCGCGCTCTCTGACGTCGCAACGCTCAGGGTCTTCCCGAAGGATCGTGTTGTCATCATGGCAGCAGAGGAAGGTGACAGTCTCTTCGTGATCCATCAGGGACAGGTCAAAGTCAGTATCGTCAGCGAGGACGGACGCGAGGTGATCCTGTCCATCCTCGACGAGGGCAACTTCTTTGGCGAAATGTCACTCCTGGATGGACATCCGCGATCAGCAAATGTGACCACCACGACGGAGACAGAACTCCTGATGGTCAGGCGTGCGGACTTCCTACATTTCATCCAGAAATCTCCCCAGACAGCGATCAAACTGCTCTCTGTGCTCGCAAATCGACTCAGGAAGACGGACAGAAAGATTGAGGGACTCGCTCTGTCCGATGTGACAGGCAGGATCACACAGACGCTGCTGCAGCTGGCAGAGGAACAGGGATCCCCCACCCTTGATGGCGTGCTGATTAAAGACCGGCCGACACATCAGGACTTGGCGAACATGTCCGGCACCACAAGAGAAACTGTCTCAAGGATCCTGAAGCGTCTGGAGAGCCAGGGCTACATCGTCCCAGAGGGCAAAGACCTCTTGATCGTCGGAACCGAAATACAGCAGGGCGAAGACACTTAATAGATGGGCGACTCGGACGACATCCTCACAGAGGCGCTTGCCATTCTGCGGAACCCCGATCGGTTTGGTAACATCAGGGTCATACTAGAGGAAATGGGGTGGCGCGCGATCGTCACCAATACGGTAGGACCTGCACGCAAGCTCTTGGAGCAGGATCGGTTCGGTATCATCATCATAGATGCCGACANTTTGGTAGAAGCGGATGATCCGATCGGCCAAGCTGTTGCCAAGGCATCAGAACCCCCAGGCGTGATCGTCCTAGGGTCGCTGGCGGACTCACCGGATCTCCTGACGCTTTCACCGAACGCCTTCGTCGACAGCCCCGTCAATCGCGGCGAGTTGGAGACGGCTATCCGCAAAGTCACGCTCTCGAATCGGACAGACTCGGAAATTCTGGGTCGATCTCCTGCGATCCAGCAGGTCCTTCAGACCGTCGACCAGATCGCCCCGACCCCTGTCAATGTCCTGATCACGGGCGAAAGTGGAACTGGAAAGAGCCTTATCGCTCGGGTCATACACGACCGCAGTACGCGCGCACGGAGTCCATTCCTCACACTCAACTGCGGATCGCTTCCTGAAACGCTCNTGGAGAGTGAACTCTTTGGCCACGAGAAGGGCGCCTTTACTGATGCGCGGTCTCAGCGAAGGGGTTTGTTCGAAACAGCCGAGGGGGGTACCGTATTCCTCGACGAGATCGGTGAGATGTCTCTTTCTGCTCAAGTCAGGCTTCTCCACGTGCTCGACCAGAGAGAGATCACACGTTTGGGCAGCAGCAATCCGATCGGGGTAAACGTCCGCGTCATCGCCGCCACGAACCGAGAGCTCCACCAGGCCGTGGCCGAGGGAACATTCCGCCGGGATCTTTACTACCGACTCCGAGTTGTTGAAATCGAAGCACCTTCGCTGCGAAGCATCTCGCAAGACATCCCTCTGTTCTCAACCCATTTCATCTCGAAGATCAGCAAAGACCATGGNGTCCCCCTGATCCAGTTTGATCCGGGAGCGCTTTCTGTCCTGCAGTCCTACGCTTGGCCAGGCAACATCCGTGAGCTGCGCAACCTGATCGAGCGGTTGATGGTACTTTCGATCGATCGATCCATATCTGCCGAGGTCCTCGCTACCTACTTGGAAGACCTCGACGGACCGCTCACCGATGGGTCTCAGGCTTTACCTGTCCATCTGGGCAAGACTCCGGAGGAGTCTTCACGTGACCTTCTCTACTGGGCAATCCTAGAAGTCGCCAAAGACATCAAAGAGCTCAAAGCATTCCTGATCGATAGGGAAGGCCAAACACAAGCCAGACCGCTGCCCGTCTACCAACCCGACGAGACACCGATCGAACAGGGTACAGAAGTCGAGTTCTCCGAAACAGGTGTCGTTTCTCGGAATCAAGTCAAGACCATGGATGAAATCGAGCGCGACGCGATCCTGAATGCTCTGCAGGTAACGGACGGACACCGGAAGCAAGCCGCAAGGCTCCTAGGGATGGCTGAGCGCACACTCTACCGCAAGATCCGCCAATACGGCCTGTGAGGTTGCTTCCCACCAATTTTTGGGAACNTTTTCGCAGACAATCGGTCATAATCGGNNAGACGAATACCCCTCTCCGCATCTGCAGAAATGAATCAACCTTTCCCGAAACATAGGAGTAGATGGTTTTATGACACGCAAGCTCATCATACTCATTGCCCTTTTGGCGGGGTCGGCGCTTCAAATCCCGGATGTGGCGGCGATGACCGACGATCAGGCGATCGCCCAGCTCAAGACGTTCAACCAGGCTTACACGGCCATCGCCGAACGAGTCACCAGAAGTGTGGTAACTATCACGACAAAGCGGACAAAGGATCCGGTCGAACGCGGTAGGCGGATACCCAGATTTCATCAGTTCCAGCTTCCTCAGCCCGAAGAGCGGGAAAACTCGGGTCTCGGGTCCGGCATTATCATGTCCCAAAGTGGCTACGTCCTCACNAACAACCATGTCATCGAGAATGCGGATGAAATAACCGTCGTAATGAACGACAACCGTGAGTATGTGGCCGAGCTCGTGGGACGCGACGAACTCACCGACGTTGCCGTCGTCAAGATTGACGCGAAAGACCTAAAACCCATCTCTATAGGTAACTCCGACGGTGTTCAGATAGGTGAGTGGGTCCTCGCGGTCGGCGCACCTCTGGACCTTCGGTCGACGGTGACATCGGGCATAGTCAGCGCAATCGGCCGAAGCCTCGATATCATTCGCAACGAACTGTCCGTGGAAGATTTCATACAGGTCGACGCTGCGATCAACCCGGGGAACTCGGGCGGTGCGCTCGTCAACCTCGATGGTGAGCTGATCGGTGTGAACACGGCGATCGCCACACGCAACCGCGGCTTCGTCGGATACGGGTTTGCAATCCCGATCGACCTCGCGAAGAAAGTGATGGATGACATTATCGCTCACGGTGAGGTTCGTCGAGCCTACCTTGGAGTCGGTCTACGAATGGTCACAGCCGCAGAGGCTGATGCATTCGGCCTTGATCGACCGAAGGGTGTCCTGATCGACCTAGTGATGGAAGGCACGCCGGCGGATAGGGCGAACTTTAAGCGTGGAGATATCGTCCTAGAGGTGAATGGCGAGACAGTGAACCGGCCAAACCACCTTCAGAGCATCATCGCAAGGAAGCATCCGGGTGATATGGCGGAGTTCACGGTTCGCAGAAACGACCGCGACCTGACGCTCGAGACAACTCTCGGTGCGATCCCGAAGGACAACGACCAGCTTGCTGCTGAGGGAGACGAGTACGGCGCCGAAACTTCGAGTCTCGGGCTGACCGTCACTGACCTGACACCTCAGGTCATCGAATCTTTTGGCCTTTCTAAAGACACCAAAGGTGTCGTCGTCACTCAGGTCTCGCGAGGTCCCGGACGCAGGGCCGGATTCCTCCAAGGCGACGTCATATTCGCCGTCCGACAGCAGGGCCTAGATGTCTCGATCGAAAGCGTCCAGGATTTCAAGTCGGTCCTGTCCGATCTTCAACCCGATCGCAACGCGGCGTTCTCGGTCATTCGCAAGAGCCGTTCGGGCGCTGAGCGTTACTTGTTCCTAACCCCCAGAATTCCGAGCTGACACGTCAACCGATCCGAATACTAAAGGGCCCCGTTCTCTGATTCGAGAACGGGGCCCTTCTTGTTTCCTGCGTCATTCGGAACTTACGCGCGCGGATGGAAAGTCTTGTGGACCTCCTTCAGATATTCCCGATCGATGTGCGTATAGATCTGTGTCGTCGAAATATCCGCGTGGCCGAGCATNTCCTGTACTGCACGCAGATCTGCTCCGCCCTCAAGTAGATGTGTCGCGAAAGAATGTCGCATCGTATGAGGGCTGACGGTCTTCCCGATCCCGGCAGCGAGCACGTACTTCCTAAGTAGCTTATGGATTCCCATCCTCGAAAGTCTTCCCCCCCTAAAATTCAGGAAGAGGTTCGGTGGCGAATCCGGCTTCACCAAATTGGCACGCCCTGATGACGTATACCGGGTGACCCAACTCTGGGCCTGCGAGCCAACAGGAACAATCCGCTCCTTGCTGCCTTTCCCGAACACGCGCACCACACCCACGTAGAACACGAGTTGGCTCGGTTTCAGATCGACCGCCTCGGACACCCGCAACCCGACGCCATACATCATCTCTAAAAGGGCACGATCGCGNAGCCCAAGGTCGGTCTCCACATCGGGCATATCGAGCAGCGTCTGAACTTCGTCGACCGACAGTACCTCGGGCAGCTTCCTCCCAACCTTCGGCGGGCGCTGATTCTCTGTAGGATCCGAATCGCGAATCCCTTCGGTCACGAGAAATTTGTGGAACACCCTCACCGCCGTCAGATTTCGTGCTACGCTTGACGGGGCCAGACCGACGTCATCGAGTTGACGCACGAACTCGGAAACATCCTTTGCCTGAATCGATATCACCGAATCGAGTCTACGCTCGAACATGATCTGGAGATACCGGACCAGATCTCGCTCATAGGCCTCGACGGAGTGATCAGATAGGCCCTTCTCAAGACGCACATAGTCCAGAAACTGGCATAGAGGCCAGCTCAGGGACTCTGGTATTTCGAGCTGGGTCAAACCTGAGCGCACGCCGTCCACGACGGCTACAGGACCAGCGAGAGCTGCGGCATCTCAAGACCAAGCAAAGCTCGCTTCCACGCCAGCCCGCCTCTGAACCCTGTCAAGTCGCCCGACGATCCGACGACTCGGTGACACGGAACAATCAGCGGCAGCGGATTCTTATTGAGCGCCATACCAACGGCACGCGACGCGGTCACATCCTGCCCAATCCTCTCTGCGATTTCACCGTAGCTGACGGTCTCGCCATACGGAACAACAAGAGTTGTCCGCCAGACGTTCATCTGGAAAGCGCTCCCTTCAGGTATCCGTTCGAAAGGCGTAAGCACTTGGCGGTCGCCATCCAAATACGCCGCCAAACCTTTCGCAACATCTCTTGCAAACG
Organism: Gemmatimonadota bacterium; assembly: GCA_002714465.1. The sequence goes on from PAXL01000034.1 coordinate 97,084, forward strand.
GAGGCACTTCTCTGACCTTGTGTTCACGCTCGCTGTATCGCCCGAACACGATCCGGTCGAGTATCGAGCCATTCCACACGGTCTTTAGCTCCCCAAACCGGGTATGTATAATCACCTCACTCATCCGGGGCTCCTGCCAGAGTGTGCACAATCTGTTCGGCCAGCTTTAGCCCTAGGCCCTCNACGGCCTGGACATCTTCAAGTGACGCTTCCCGAAGTCGCTTCATCGATCCGAAATGGCGAAGCAGCAGCTTCCGTCTCGCAGGCCCAACACCTTCTATCTCCTCGAGCGTGGAGTGCAGCGTCCGCTTCGCTCGAACCTGGCGATGGAAAGAAACGGCAAACCGATGTGACTCGTCCCGGAGCGCCTGAAGGAGCTTCAACGAACTCGACACTTTCGGGATGTTCTGCGGATACGAATGGCCGGGGATGAAGACCTCTTCAAGCCTTTTGGCCAGACCAATCGCGGGCTGGTCCTTGATACCCAACGAACTCAACGCACTGATCGCGCTCGACAACTGACCTTTTCCACCATCGATCAGAAGCAGATCTGGAAATGCCCTACCTTCCTGCTGCAGCCGTCTGAACCGACGCGTCACTACCTGGTGCATCATGGCGAAGTCATTCGGTCCCTCGATCCCCGTGATCTTGTAGTGACGGTAGTTCTTCTTTGAAGGCCTGCCGTCGATGAAACAGACAACCGACGCGACCGGATCCTGTCCCTGAATGTTCGAAATATCCATAGCTTCGATCCTACGAGGTGGAGCATCGAGATTCAGATCACGCTGCAGCGAACTGACCAACGCCGGGACCTGCTTCCTCCTGTTTTCCCTCTTGAGACGTCGTTCGGTCAAAAGAAGACCGGCGTTGCTTTCCGCCATCTTCATCAACTGAGCCTTATCGCCTCGCTGGGGTACCTTGATCGTCACCGGGCCTCCCGCTCGGTCGTCAAGCCACTCGCGAATCGTCTCCTCGTCGTCCACATCCACGGAGACGTAGATTTCGCGCGGCACAAACGAAGCCGTCAGGTAGAACAATCGCAGGAATGACGATCGTATCTCGGCCTCTGGTGCATCCAAGACGCCTCCGATGAAATAGTGCTGTCTCCCGATCAGTCGGCCTTCACGGATCTCCATGACAACGCCGCAGGCTTCTTCATCCTCTCGGAAGATCGCGATCAGATCCCAATCGGCATGATCTGTCGACATCATCTTCTGGCGGTTGGTCACGCGCTTGAGCGCGCCCAGCCGATCCCTGAAGATCGCAGCCTCTTCGAAGCGAAGCTCCTCGGAGGCTCTGTCCATCTCTCCCCGCATGATCCTCGCAACCTCCCTACGTCGCCCGCTCAGGAAGAGAACGGCCTCATCGATCAGCTTCTTGTAGTTCTCGGACGTAATCAGATCTTCGCACGGGCCGTCACAGCGTCCGATCTCGTAGTCGATGCAGAGACGCACATTCTTGTTCGGCAGAGCGTAGTCGCAACTTCTGACGCGGAACAGCTTGTGCATAAGATTCAGCATGTTCCGCATAGCCTTGACGTCCGTGTATGGACCAAGATACCGGCCTCCGTCCTTCTCGACATCGCGTGTCACGATGATCCGGGGGAACGGTTCAGCCGTCACTTTGATATACGGGTACTTCTTGTCATCCTTCAGCGTGATGTTGTAGCGCGGCTTGTGCTCCTTAACCAGATTCGATTCGAGAATCAGGGCCTCTCGATCCGAATCGGTCACGATATATTCGACTTCCCTAACGTTCCCGACGAGTGCCAGGAATTGTCCGCGACCGTCGAATGCGCGCGGCGTGAAGTAGGAACGGACGCGGCTTCGCAGCGACTTCGCCTTGCCTATGTATATGAGCTTACCTCCGGCGTCACGCATCAGGTACACACCCGGCGCACGAGGCAGATGGTCGAGTGCCTCTCTCAGTGCCGACTGCGCCTGGCGGCGGTCGACCTTAAAGTAGGACGATATATGACCTTGCGATAGACTGTCCAAGATCCGTTCTCGCGCTTCTTGGGAGAGGGTTGGTAAGAGAACTGGAAGTGCTGGCCTTGGGACGCGAGCACTGAGTAGAAGATTCTGCCGGATGTCTTCCTTGTATTTCGCGCCCGCCAAAACGCCGCAGTGTCGACAACGCAATATCACTGTCCGCCGCACTCGAACCACGTCGGGACGCGTTCTGCCGTCAGGACACGAGACTCGCAGGCCGGGACGCTAGCCGATTCGTTCGGGAACGACGAGATCCACCCGACGGTGAATCCCAAAGTCGCTTCATAGGACTTGAGACATGCACTCCGCCTAACGCGACGTCTCACGCCCGACGGGTGCAGCCTCAACCCCGGGAGGAACTTCACACACAGAGATCCACGATCTCGACACCCATCGAATCCAGGTCTAGAAGGGCGACGGTCCCGCGCCCCGTCGTCCATCCTCCCGTCTCGCCTGGATTGATTACGACCGTCTTGTCTTCCCTGACATCGATCTCGTGTGTATGTCCATAGACAATCACGTCGTAGTGCCCGCTTGCCTGCAGAGCATCAACCTCATCCGGCTCGTGAAGCATCAGAAATCGCTTACCTGCGTAATCGAAGGGATGCGGGGCTCGGTGTATGTCGCCCAACTCTGCGAATCGAGATTTCAGTCCGAACTTCTCGCCATCGTTGTTCCCGAAAACACCGACCATAGTCACACCGATGTCCTTCATCCAACCCGCGTTGAACGGCGCAATATAGTCTCCGGCGTGGAGAAGTAGGCCGATCTGCCGATCTTTAAAAATTCGGATCGCGGCCTCTACCCCCACCTTGTTGTCGTGACTGTCAGCCATAATGCCAACGAGATGGCTATTTGTCATAAAATATTGTTTTTAATGGCCTTTTTGGCTTAGGTCGTCTGGGACACACAAGGCACGTTTGCCGAACTTTAATCTTACACATCCCTTGGGGCAAGAAGACCTTGGAAAGTGCACAAAAATTTAGGTTTGAGCCATGGGGTTGTCAACCGGACGACACGCCCAGTTATATTGTGTTTGATGAACGATTTTCAGTTCATTGCAGTCTTCTGGATATATCCTAAGCTTCATAAATATATGGCATTTAGACTTTTTTACAGAGGTCTGTCACACTGGTCCGAATATTCAATCCATTCAAAAAGGTAGCGGTAATCGCAGGAGAAACACCATCGAGAAAATCCTTACAGATTTTGCTCAGATGGGGTCGAATTTCGTCAATTGGAGCTAGCAAACGGTGAGAAGGCTGACGAGGATATGGATCGTGAGTTTCAAGCACGGTGACGATGTCCTCCTTCAGAACAAGCATTGCCGCGAGATCCATAACTCCCTGAACGGCCTGATCACCCATGTCGAAAGTCAGACAAGATAGACCACTCGGGCCAGTCAGTAGTCAGCCCATTAAATCTACAAGTAAGAAATAAAATCTGTATCTTTTCAGTCTCTGGAGTTTGATCCGCCGGATCGCACAGACCGTTGGCCTACATCCGGTATTCATCAAACTCGGAATTGGAGATCGCAATGTCTAGACTGAAGATGGGGCTTCCGTCAGGAAGCCTGCAGGAATCCACGATCAGCCTTTTCGCACGAGCTGGTTACAAAATCAGAGTCAGCCCTCGATCCTACACGCCTTCCATCGACGACCCTGAGCTCGAAGGACTGCTTCTACGTGCCCAGGAGATGGCACGGTACGTCGAGCGAGGTGTATTGGATGTAGGACTAACAGGGCTCGATTGGATCCAGGAAAACGACGCTGATGTCGTTGAGATTGCCGAACTCGCTTACAGCAAGACCACTGCAATGCCCGCCCGATGGGTGGTTGCTGTGCCTGAGGACTCGCCGATCAAGACGGTCTCCGACCTGAACGGCAAGCGCATTGCGACAGAGCTCGTCAACGTTACACAAAAATGGCTGGCTTCTAAAGGCGTTGAAGCGGAGGTCGAGTACTCATTCGGATCCACGGAAGCGAAGGTCAAGCAAGAGGGCATGGTCCACGCGATCGTAGAGATCACGGAAACAGGATCATCGATCCGTGCTAATAAGCTGCGAATCGTCGATACCATGATGCAGACGACCACCCGATTCATCATGAACAAGCAAGCGTGGGATAATCCGTGGAAGCGTGAGAAGACCAAAAGGATCGCAAATCTTCTCGTCGGAGCTTTCCAGGCTGAGGACAAAGTCGGCCTGAAGATGAACCTTCGACGAGACAACGTCGACAAGGTTGTCGGTCAGCTTCCGGCACTCAACAACCCCACCATCTCGAACCTGCTGGACGACGAATGGGTGGCGATCGAAGTGATCGTCGACGAGAGCACGGTCCGTGACATCATTCCCAATCTCTTGGACGCAGGCGCCGAAGGGATCATCGAGTATCCGCTGAACAAGGTCATCTACTAGTCCCGTGCTCGACCCAATCCCCTATAACCCTTCCTCTCTGGACTCGAAACTCCGCGACATCCTCGCGCGACAGATCGAATTCACACCCGAGCTCGAAGCCTCGGTCAACCACATCGTCAGTGAAGTCGAATCGCACGGCGACAGCGCCGTGCTGGCCTTCACAAAGGAATTCGACAGGGTCGACCTGACCGCCGACCAACTGGTCGTCAGCAATACGGAACTGGACGCCGCGGCCCGGAAAGCCGACCCGGCGCTTGTCAGGGTGATCGAGGAAGCCGCCGAGAACATCCACAGGTTTCACGGCAACCAGAAACGCAAATCTTGGCAAGTCGATGACGGAGACGGGGTTGTGTTGGGCAAAAAAATCGTCCCGATTGAACGAGTCGGCCTTCTTGTGCCAGGAGCAAGCGCACCTCTCTTTTCTACGCTCCTGATGGCTGCCATACCGGCAAAGATCGCCGGATGCGATCACATCGCCGTGGCCACACCCCCGCAGCCGGATGGAGACATTCACCCGTCCGTCCTAGCTGCTGCAAAGATCGCCGATGTTGACCGAGTCTACAGGGCCTTCGGCGCGCAGGCCGTGGCTGCCCTGGCTTATGGGACCGAGTCATTCACGCCCGTCGACAAGCTCGTAGGACCGGGACATCCCGTCGTCCAGATCGCCAAGAAACGCGTCTTCGGCCGCGTAGACATCGACATGGTCGCCGGTCCTAGCGAAATCGTGGTCGTCGCAGACAGCTCGGCGAACGCAAAGCACGTTGCAGCGGACATGCTCTCGCAAGCAGAGCATGGTAGTGGCTACGAGGCTGCCGTTTGCGTCACACCCGATCCCGACCTTGCCGCGGCCGTTGCCGAGGAGCTCGACCGCCAGCTGGCCGACCTCTCGCACAGAGAAGCAGCACAAACCGCTCTCTCCCGGTATGGCGCGATCGTAACGGTCGACGATCTGGGCCAGGCCTCGGAGCTGGTCAACCGCATCGCCCCCGAGCACGTCGAACTGATCGTCGAGGATCCATGGGAAATCCAGTCCGGGATCAGACACGCCGGTGCCATCTTCCTGGGAGCAGCTTCGAGCGAACCCGTCGGCGACTACTACGCGGGAACGAACCACATCCTGCCGACAGCCGGTGCTGCACGATACGCCTCTTCTGTCGGGGTTGACACCTTCCTCAAGGACATCAGCCTCATCTCGTACACGAGCCATCGACTAAAGAGGGTCGCCGGATCGATCGTACAGATGGCAGAGGCAGAGGGTTTGGACGGACACGCCAACGCCATCAGAGTCAGACTACAGTCTCCGGAATGAGTGTGAAAGCGATTAAACGTATTCGTCCCGAGGTCCGGGCGATCGATGGGTATCACTTGGTCGCTTATGACTGCGCGGTCAAGCTCAACCAGAACGAGAGCCCATTCGACGTCCCACCTCACGTCAAGGACCGGATCCTTGCCCGGATCCGCAATCTCCAGTGGTCTCGATATCCCGAGCCTATGCCACAGGATCTAGTCCAGGCGGCAGCGTCTTATGTCGGTTTTGCGCCAGAGCAGGTCATGGTAGCCAATGGATCGAACTCGATCATTCAACACATCCTGAACGCTATCGTGGCGCCAGGCGTTTCCGTCGCCATTCCTTCTCCGAGCTTCTCTCTCTATGGCCAGTTCACCGAGATCCTCGGTGGCACACCGATCTACGTAGGGCTCGACGAAAGCTTCGGCTACGATACGGTTGCCCTAAACGAAGCGGCAGCATCGGGTGTATCCGCAGTCATTATCTGTTCGCCCAACAACCCAACGGGATGCGACATATCGAACGACGATCTTGCAGTGCTCCTCGAGGCAACGGATGCGCTTGTCGTCGTCGACGAAGCCTACGCCGAATTCAACGACCACTCCGCCCTCGATCTCCTGAGCGCTCACGACAACCTGATCATCCTGAAGACGCTCTCTAAGGCGTTCGGCGCTGCGGCGATCCGAATTGGCTGTCTGATCGCGCATCCCGACATCGTGGACGAAATCCACAAGATCAAGCTGCCATTCGATATCAACCTCTTCTCCCGGGTCGCAGCCATCGAGCTGTTGAGCGATCGAGAACAAATCGAGCAGAACGTAGCTTACGTCGTTGAGGAGCGGGATCGAGTCTTTGATCAATTGAGCGGGATACGCGGGATCACAGCTTACCCCTCGAAGGCGAATCTCATCCTGTTCGAAGTTGAAGACCCCGGATCAGTGTTCAAACAACTGGCCGAGAAGGGCGTGTTGATCCGAAACGTATCCGGCTATCCGGGACTCGCGAACGGTCTTAGAACGTGCATCGGGACGCGTGAAGAGAACGACGCCTTCCTAAGTGCCCTGGAATCGATCATGGAGCTGGCTTGAGCAAGCCGACTGACATCCGACCTGTGTTCACGACCGTTTACTTTCTGCCGGTCGACACACGTATCCCCTACCGCTTCGGCACGGAGGAGCTCAAGAGCGTAGTGTGCATTAGGGCGCGAATCGAGGCGGAGTCAGCCTCGGGCGACCGCACAGTAGGATGGGGTGAAGCGCCTCTGAGCGCACAATGGGCCTGGCCGAGCAAGTCGAGCTTCCTGGATCGCCAAGAGGCGATGACGGCACTCTGCCTCGAGCTTGGACGGCAGTGGTCATCGCTGCAGGAATCCGGTCACCCGATAGAGGTAGGTCACACTTTCCTGAGAGACGTTCTCCCTGGTCTGCTCGAAACCTTCAACCGAGATCGCGAGGAGATAATGCCCTGGCTTGCGGCCCTCGTCTGCAACTCGGCTTTCGATCTCGCCTTCCACGATGCCTATGGCCGTTGCCACGGCCTGCCCATCTACGACACATATGGCCCCGAGCACCTGAACCGTGACCTTTCTCACTACCTGACACCGGGAAGAGACACTGACGCAACCTTCGAAGGTCGATACCCTTCGGACTTCCTGATTTCGTCTCGCCCAGAGATAGTCCCTGCGTGGCACGCCATAGGTGGCAATGACCTGCTTTCGGACGACGAGCGCACTGGAGAAGAGCCAGACGACGAATATCCCGTCGTCCTCGATGATTGGATTCGACGCGATGGACTCAACTGTCTTAAGATTAAGCTGACTGGACAGGAAGACGGCTGGGACTACAACCGGATTGTCCGCATCGGGAAGATCGCTGACGAATATGATGTCGATTGGCTGTGCACGGACTTCAACTGTACGGTTGAAACCGTCGAATATGTGAACGATATCCTCGACCGATTGCTAGCTGATCATCCGAAGACTTACCAGAAGATCCTGTATGTCGAGCAGCCCTTTCCATACGATCTCGAGCAGAACGAGATTGATGCACACAGCGTGTCGGCTCGGAAGCCCCTTTTTATGGACGAGAGCGCGCACGACTGGCGGCTCCTTGACATCGGTCGGGACAGAGGCTGGACAGGGGTCGCACTCAAGACCTGCAAGACGCAGACAGTCGCTATCCTGTCCATGTGCTGGGCTCGTGCCCACGGAATGGGTCTGATGGTCCAAGACCTAACCAACCCGATGCTCGCTCAGATTCCCCATGTCCTTTTGGCAGCGCATTCGGGCACGGTCATGGGGCTCGAAACCAACAGCATGCAGTTCTATCCGAACGCCTCACGACTCGAGGCTGCCGTTCACCCCGGCGTCTACACTCGCTCGGACGGCGTGCTTAATCTATCGACTGTTACGGGTAGTGGTTTCGGATACGAAGTCGAACAAATCGGGCGGGAGCTGCCCGAACCTGCAGCAACATTCGAATAGGATCAGGATGTCACGGCAAGCTACAATCACGAGAAAGACGACCGAGACGGATATTCGTCTCGACTTGAAGATCGACGGATCGGGCAACTGCGAGACCTCGACAGGGATCGGGTTCTTCGACCACATGCTCACCGCACTCGCCCGGCACGGTCAGCTCGACCTGAAGGTAGACTGCAGCGGGGACCTGGATGTCGATGCACACCACACCGTCGAGGATGTCGGAATCTGTTTAGGCCAGGCCTTCGATGAAGCGCTGGGCGACAAAGCGGGCATTACCCGTTTCGCATCTGCCTACGTAACAATGGATGAGGCTCTAGCGCGTGCTGCCGTCGACTTCTCTGGGCGCCCTTATCTGTTTATCGACGCCGCCTTCGACGAGGAAATGATCGGAGCCTTCCCTTCTGCACTGACCGAGGAGTTCCTCAGAAGCCTCTCGGACCACGCAAGAATCAACCTGCACATCGACCTGATCCGGGGATCGAACGCACACCACAGCGTTGAAGCGATTTTCAAAGCTGCGGCCCGAGCCATCCGAACGGCCGTCGCTCCGGACCCTGGTGTCAAGGACATCCCGTCCACAAAGGGTGTCCTCTAGCCCTCTACAGCCGCCCTCCAAGTGCATCAGCCGGGCGGATCTCCTTGAGAAAAAACAGGAGTGGTCTGCGTCCGGCAGGACGGTCGTATTTACCAATGGGTGTTTCGATCTCTTTCACGAGGGACACCAACACACACTCGATGAGGCCGCAAAGCTTGGAGACGTGCTTGTCGTCGGCCTAAACAGTGACGACTCGGTCCATCGACTCAAGGGTAACGGTCGTCCAGTCGATGACCTCGAAACCAGAGTCTCAAACCTCTCCTTGCGCGCTGTCGTTGATTCTGTTGTCGTGTTCGAAGAGGATGCACCGACGAAACTGATCGAGGCACTCGAGCCAGACATTCTCGTGAAGGGTGGTGACTACCACGTTGACGAAGTGGTGGGCAGAGAAATCGTGGAAAGAGCGGGAGGTAAGGTGATCATCGTGTCGTATCTCGATGGCATCTCGACCACGAACAGGATCAGGCCCAAACCTTAGCCTGCTGGCGGAGTCCTCATCTTAGTCCTGCACATCATACGCAATCACCCCATCATCTCTGACCCATCCTGCCTAAGGCAGACGAGCCTCCTTCTAAAGAAAGGCTGCGTGCATCAGAAGCTGGAATACAACGTCTGGCCTCTCCGCTTTCGCCCCTTTTTTCAGTTCGTCACAAGACGGACAACAGAAGGTCCTCTAGGAGCCAGCCGCATCCAAAATAAACAGTAACGCGCCTAACAGAGAATGCCCGCACAGCGATGAAGATCCTTCACACTATATATGACGACCCCCTAAATCCCTGGCTGGGAGGCGGGGGCGCCTTCAGAACCTTCGAAATCTGCAAGCGCCTCTTACATCGACACGACGTAACAATCCTCTGCGGGAACTACCCCGGAGTCGACCGCGAAGAGGATCACGACGGTCTGCGCGTGATCCACGTCGGAAGCCATCTCAACTACCCGATCAGCCGGCTCACCTTCGCCTTACAGTCAAGTCGTCTGGTTGCCCAAACCTCACCTGATCTCTGGGTGTATTCCTTCTCGGCCTTCGCACCGCTGTGGGCATCCCGATCCAGCCGCGACGTAAGCATCCTCGAGTGCTTCCACCTGATGGGCGAACACGCGACCGAGAAGAGGGGCGCCATCGGGCGTATCGCAGCAATCGCGGAGCAATCCGCATTGAAGACATACGATCATGTGATCTCAATCTCTCCTAGTGTTATGAAAGGAATCGGGGCCATCCGAGGATCGCACGAAGGTCTTCATCTTGTCTACACGGGTGTCGATGCCTCCTGCTTCATCGATGACCCTGTCGAAGAGGACTACATCCTTTACTTCGGCAGGTTGGATACTTATACAAAAGGATTGGACCTCCTCTTTAAGGCCTATGCCAAAGCGGGGGCAGCGAATCAAGGATTGAGACTCATCGTCGCCGGAAGAGGAACGCCCGAACGACTCGCCGACCTCCAGAAACTCACAGAGGAGAACGGAATCTTCGAGCACGTTACGTTCACTGGTCCTGTAGACACCGATACGAAAACATCGCTTTTCCGCGGAAGTCTCTTCAACGTAGCACCCTCCCGATACGAAGGCTGGTGTATCGCAGCCATGGAAGCTTCTGCGGCCGGGAAGGCCGTTGTCGGTACACGGATCCCCGGACTTCAGGATGCCGTTCGACACGAAGAGACGGGTCTCCTCGCGGAGGCAGAGAATGTCGACGAGATCGCCGACGCGATCCGACGGCTGATCACGGATGGGGAGCTTCGGAATCGGCTCGGCCGTGAGGGTCGTCGTTGGGCCGAGCGCTTCACCTGGGACAACATCGCCTCCGCACAGGAGCAGGTGTATCGCGAAGTGGTCGAGACTCGCGGCTAGCGGGATCGCAGCGCTATGAGCAGATCGCCCGAGAGGAGTGGCCAGAAACGTCTGGTCCTTGAGGACAGGTTGAAAGCCTGGTGGATCGCGCCCGCTATCTTCGGACTCTTTACGCTCATCTACTTCACCGGTTTCATCTTCTCCAACGAGGTGATGGAGGGCCTGGACACCCGGATGGAGTACTACCGGGGCAAGGAGTCAGCAGCTGAGAAGATCGCGGATCTCGCTCCCGAAAACTGGGACCGGTATCTCGGCGGCACACCCATCTCTGGGTTCCGTCAGCCGAAGTACTTTCCCCTCTACCCCATCTATGTCTTCACAACCTTTCACCGATATCTGGGCTGGCGATATTTCTTTGCCACCTTCTTCGCCGGACTCTTCACATACCATTGTGCACGTGGAATGCGGCTTCGCAGATCCACGTCCATTCTTGCGGGCTTCGGCTACGCATCTTCGCCAACTCTCCTGACGTTCATTTACCCTGGTCAGGAAGGGAAGATGCTGGCCATGGCGGCGTTGCCTCTGATGGTCTGTGCGCTCGACCGCATCATCGATACTCGGAAGCCTCTCCATACTTTCGTACTGGGTGCCGGCGTAGCGGCGGGCATCTATACGCCCCACCTGCAGATGCTGTACTACGCACTGATCGGGCTTGGCATCTACTTTGTTGTGCGTCTGGTCCAGACATACCTCGAAGAACGTGACGTTCGGGCGGCGACCGTTCGCACGGCTCTGGCAGCAGGTGGCATAGTACTCGGATTGGCCGTCGGGGCCACCGGGACGTTCCCCGCTTACGAATACACAAAGACGGAATCCAGACGAGCCGGAGACAAGGGCCAGGGCGTTTCGTTGGAGTATGCGCAATCCTGGTCGCTCCATCCCGAAGAAATCGCTTCGCTTCTGATTCCCGAATTCGTCCACTTCTTCAAGCCTCAGGAGCGCCAGAATCTCTACTGGGGACGAAATGCCCTGAAACTGAACGCCGAGTACTTCGGGATCGCGATCGTTTTCTTTGCAGCTATGGCCATCGCCCGAACTAGGACCGACAAACGCGTTCTACCCCATCTGCTGGTCGCCGCGATCGCCATGGCCTTCGCCCTCGGTTCACATACACCAGTCTTCCTGTTCTTCTACCATTTCGTGCCGGGAATGAACGTGCTCAGAACGCCGGGCATGATCGCTTTTCTGTTCGCATTCCCCGCCGTGCTACTCGCCGCCACAGCAATCAATCGGTTGCTCGACAATCAGACCGACGTGGACGGGTCTCGGATCCGTCTATTCGGCGGAATCTCGTGCGTCCTATTTCTGATCGTGGCTGTCACTCCGGATACGATCCTGTCCCTCTGGAACAGCCTGTTCTGGTCGGATATACCAGGCGATAAACTCCAAGTCGCCAAGCAGAATCTACACTCACTCTCGACGGGTGCGTGGCTCGGTTCCTTGTGGCTTGCTGCTCTCACTGGCCTGACCATCCTGAGGATACGGAAGCGCATACCTGCTCAGACCTTCCTGCTTCTCCTGCTTCCGATCCTATTGATCGACACGTGGCGAATCAACAAGCAGTTCCTGAAGTATGTCAACCCCGACCGCTTCCCTGACCCCGATGTCTACATACCTCAAACGCTCGGTATCATAGAATCGGACACGGACTACCATCGGACCTGGATTCCGGCTGGCGACGTTCAGCTGCCAGAAAGCGTAGACCTTGTGACCGTGGACTATCACGAGCCGTTCATCCTTCGTCGATACGACCGGGCTACCAAGCACCTGATGCAGTTGCTTCAGTCGGGCCAACGAAACGAAACGTATCAGCTGCTGAACATACTGAACGTCAAGTATCTGGCGATCGCCGCCCAGAAGGTCCAAGGTCTGTTGCCTGCACTCGTCTCGCCAGAGCAGACGGGAGAAGAAGTCACGCTCAGGCCCGGTATTGAAGCAGTGGCAACCGAGCGCAACGTCTACCTCTTCAGGAACCGAAATGCGTTACCCTTCTTCTACCTAGCCACAGATGCGATCCGAGTTGGCGATGAGGATCAAGCACTACAAGCGCTGACATCCGCCAGGCTTGACCCGACTCGTCAGGTCATTCTCGAGCAGGAAGCACCGCTCCAGCTAGCAGGCGTTCAACCCACAGGTCGCGTTGTCGTAGACGCCTTCAATGAGCGAGAAGGTATTGTCCGCCTGAACGTGCGGAGCGACCAAAACAGCCTGCTCGTTGTTTCGCAGAACTTCCATCCCTACTGGTCCGCTGCGGTCGATGGACAGCCCGTCGAGATCCTTAGGGCCAACTACGTCTGGCAGGCCGTCCCCCTACCTGCGGGCAATCACTCCGTTACGTTGACATACCAGGACTCACTCGCCGTCGTTTGTCGATGGATTTCGCTTATTTCGACGATACTCCTGATTGCGGGATTAGTCTTCTTCACACGTGGAAACCGGGATTCGAGGACCTGACCGATGGCCAAGAATTGACGCACAAAGAAGACGCCTCCCACGACATCATCTGGGCCCGTTCCAAGACTATCTCGTGGGTCCTTTGAGGATAAGCACGATCTTCTGCCTTGGGGCTGACGATACCCGAAGAAGCAATTGAGGTCGGCCGGTGAAAACGAGGGATTAGGCGCGAGAAAATCACGTCGCTCAGCAGAATCGGGACGGTCCCGTGTTTCCTGAGCGGGAAGATTATCTGTCGACGGAGGTTGGGACGTTTTCAGCTCAAGGTCTTCGACAGTTTAGTTTGGCTATGGCGGGGCCTAGACAGGCTTCTACTGCTTCCAGGACTCTCGATGATTGCCGTAATCCGTAAACCGTTTGAGTCTCAGAACACGCAACAATCTTGAACAACAGCGCGCTATTTGATACTTTGAAGACTTTGGGCACGAGCCCGAATACGAACCGAGATACAAGGAACTCAACCGAATGTCTGACACTCTCGACCTGTCGATCGTCATCCCTCTCTTGAACGAGGAAGAAAGCCTGCGTCCCCTGTTCCAGCGGATCGAGGATGCGGTTAACGATTACGGTTTGACTTACGAAGTCATCTTCATCGATGATGGAAGCACCGACGGTTCGATCGAAGTGCTCAAGGAGCTTCACAAGCGAAGCGATGCTGTGAAGATCATCCAGTTCCGTCGAAACTTCGGAAAGGCAGCCGCTTATTCGGCTGCCTTCGGGCGGGTTCATGGCAAGTATGTCATCACGATGGACGCCGACCTTCAGGACGATCCAGCCGAGATTCCTAACCTGATTGGCAAGCTCGAGGAGGGCTACGACCTCGTCTCAGGTTGGAAAAAGGAGAGGCACGATCCTTTGGGTAAGACCGTGCCTTCGAAGTTTTTCAACTGGGTGACAGGACGCGTTTCAGGGATCGACATCCACGACTTCAACTGTGGTCTGAAAGCCTACAGGCGTGAGGTGACACAAGACGTCAAGATCTACGGTGAGTTACACCGCTACATACCCGTCCTGGCCGATCTCGAAGGATATCGCGTTTCGGAGGTACCTGTCCAGCACCACGCGCGTCAATTCGGCACGACCAAGTATGGCTGGAGCCGCCTCTTCAAGGGCTTCCTTGACCTTCTCACCGTCATGTATCTCGGACGCTACATGGGTCGCCCTCTTCACCTCTTCGGAGTGCTCGGTGTCCTCCTGACCGGTGTGGGCATGCTCGTAAATGCCTACATCGCATCTCTCTGGCTGCGCACGGGCACGATTCAACATAGATATCCGCTACTCTCCTTGGGTACGTTGCTCACCGTTCTTGGATTCCAGATCATCTGCACAGGTCTGATTGGTGACATGATCGCCCGCGCTTCAAGTCCTGAAGAAAAGTATAACATCCAAAAGGTTTTCGACTAGCTCATGGCATCGACACCCGCGATATCGGATATCCCCTTTCTCGACCTAGTCGCACAGTACGAGAGCATCAAACCGGAGATCGATGATGCGATACAGAGCGTCATCGATCGTGCAGCATTTGCGAGTGGACCATTCGTCAAGGCTTTCGAGGAATCGTTTGCTGTATACTGCGGCCTACCTTACGGAGTGGGAGTCAGCTCAGGAACTTCGGCGCTCCACGTCCTGTTCGCAGCACTCGATATTGGTCCCGGCGACGAGGTAATAACGGTCCCGAACACCTTCATCGCTACGGTCGAAACCATCGTGCAGACTGGCGCCACGCCTGTGTTCGTCGATGTTGACAATACGACGCTGAACATGGAACCGGGACTGCTAGAAAACGCGATCACCGAGAAAACCAAGGCCATCGTCCCTGTTCATCTGTATGGTCAGATCGCCGACATGGACCCGATTCTGGAGGTCGCCAATCGACACGACCTGCTAGTCCTTGAGGACGCAGCTCAGGCGCACGGTGCGGAGTACAAGGGACGGCGCGCGGGCCAATTTGGCCTGGCGGCAACGTTCAGTTTTTATCCGGGGAAGATACTGGGAGCCTTCGGTGACGCAGGTGGTCTCGTCACACACGATGCGGAACTGGCTGATCGGATGCGCAGGTTGGCTGATCACGGACGGAGCGATCACTATCTGCACGAACGCTCAGGATTCAACTACAGGATGGACGGAATCCAGGCAGCTGTGCTGGATGTGAAGCTGAAGTATCTGGAAAATTGGCTGGAAGCCAGGAGGGCTAAGGCGAGGCTTTACAACAGTCTGCTGTCAGATCGTGTCGCATCGACACCCGTCGAGGTTGACGGATGCAGACACGTTTACACTTACTACGTTATTCGAACGCAGATGCGGGATAAGATCCGACAGACACTTAAGGTCGCGGGAATCGCAACGGGTGTTCACTACCCGACCCCCCTTCATCGTCAACCCGCGTTCGAAAAGTACAGACATAGAGAAGGGCAATTCCCGGTTTCAGAGGCTGCTGCCGACCAAATCCTCTCGCTACCTCTCTATGCCGAGTTGGCTGACGAGGATATCAAGCGAATCTGTGAGTTGATCAACGGCTTAGTTTAGTGAACGAACGAGGCTTAGGCTTCGACGAGGTCCGGCGTGGCCTCAACCCGCTGGCCTTCAAGACGACGAACAACGCGTCGGATCATCTCGGATCGTTCTTCGTTCCCGGTAATTGCGTAATAGAGCGCTAGATAGGCCAGTTCGTTCCGTCTCTTCATATCGTCGGCAAGCATCTTTTCTTCTTTCGGCTGGTCCACCCTGTGGTGGAGCGGTGGTATTGCATGGTCACTCCTTCTGGACTGCAATCCGTGTACCAGCATTGCGTATTCCGGGAATATTCTGCCGCGGCCATATGAATCAACAAGTTACGACAACTATCGTTCGCCCCAACTGAACGGTGAATTCCTCGATGTTGGAATATTCCACAGATCTACACCGATATTGGGGGACATCTCGGCACATTCTGCCGATTTGGCCTGGATGCCCCTTGGTCTAGAAATTTGCAGAAACCGAGTTCTCCCCAGCGGGGAAAAGAGGATCGACCGAATATGAACTTCCGAACTGCAACACTCCTGGTTCTCGGCATGTTCGGGTCGTTTGCGGTCGCCTTAGCAACGATGGTGGTCCTGTTCTGGTCGCCATCCGGGGGACAGGGTGCCCAAAAGACCGTATCTGGCGAATTGGCAGAAACGCCGATCGAGCACCTCGCCCACGAAATCCCAGCCGAGCCCCTTGTCGGAGAGGCGAAGGAATCCTACGACAGTTCAGATAAACGGGACTCCGCAGTCACTGAGGTCGACACCACGGAAAGCGACCCTGCCCCACAAACGGTGTCGCCCTACCAGTCGGTCGCAAAACAACCATCATCATTCCCGAAGGCTAGACCGGCCGGCCGGTCGGCACAACAAAACATCCAGCTTGAACGCGAGGAGATGAAGCTGCTTAAGAAGGAAATGCAGCGGCGTCTTCAGCAGCGGATCGACGCGAGGGAAAGAAAACTCGGCAAGCTTGCCAGACAGTGCGAAATCATGACGGCGGGTGAGGGGGTCCAGATCCTCGTGATCCTTGATGATTCCGACCTCAGGGACGTCCTGAAACGGATGGACAGGGAAACGGCACTTCAAATCGCGGCACTCCTCCACAGACTCGGACGGGGAAGCGCTATCTCACTCAAGTAGAAGGAACGAGGTGCAGGAATGATCGACATTAACCTCATCCGACAGAATCCGAAAGAAGTCGAGGCTGCCCTTCTCAAGCGAATGGACGAAATCAGCTTTGACGAGCTGCTCGCCTGGGACCAACGGCGCAGGGACATTATTCCCGAGATCGACGGACTCAGAGGGAAGCGCAACAAGGTGTCTGCCGAGATCCCGGCCCTGAAGAAGGAGGGCAAGGACACCATTGCGGTGCGGGAAGAGATGCGTGAAGTCTCGACTCGAATAAAGGACCTTGAGTCAACGCTCACTGACGTTGAGGCATCAATTAGGGCGTTTCTCGAGGGTCTGCCGAACATTCCCGCCGCCGACGTGCCGGCCGGAGACAAGGAGAACAACGAGGTCATCCGGACATTCGGTGAGAAGCCTGATCTCAGTGGGCTGGCCCCTAAAGACCACGTCGATCTCGCAACCGATCTAGGCCTAATCGACTATGAACGCGGCGTCAAGATGGGCGGCAATGGCTTCGTCTTGTATCGAGGTGATGGTGCGCTCCTCGAGTGGTCGCTCTTGAACTACTTCGTTGACGAGCACGTCAAGGACGGCTATGAGTTCGTCCTGCCGCCGCACCTCCTGATCGAAGAGTGCGGATTCGCCGCGGGTCAGTTCCCGAAATTCCGGGATGACGTGTTCCACATCCGGGGAGACGGAGACGAGCCATCGAAGCACTTTCTGTTGCCCACTTCCGAGACGGCTTTGATCAACTTCCATCGCGGCGAAATCATCCCGGAGGCAGAACTTCCGAAGAAGTATTTCGCCTACACACCCTGCTACCGGAAGGAAGCCGGAAGCTACCGGGCAAACGAACGTGGGATGATCCGGTCACACCAGTTCAACAAAGTCGAAATCTTCCAGTTTACGCGCCCCCAAGACTCCGATGCCGCGCTCGAAGAGCTGATCGAGAAAGGCGAGCAGCTGGTCAGAGGACTCGGACTGCACTACCAGGTCTCGAAACTGGCCGCAAAGGACTGCAGTGCGTCGATGGCCAAGACCTACGACATCGAGGTCTGGATCCCGAGCATGAATGAATACAAGGAAGTCAGCTCGGCCTCGAACGCCCAAAGCTACCAGGCTAGGCGTAGTAACACACGCTACAAGCGCGAAGACACCGGCAAAAACGAGTTCATCCACTCGCTCAATGCATCCGGACTCGCGACCAGCCGTCTGCTACCTGCGATCGTGGAGCAGTTCCAACGCGAAGACGGTAGCGTCGACGTACCTGAGGTCCTCCAGGGACGTATAGGCAAACCGATCTTGGAGCCCGTGGCATAGCGAATGCCCTCTGAAGATGAAAGACCCGACGAGGAACCGGGATCGCGTTCGACGGCCGCTGCCCTGAAGTATCGTCCACCTGACGACGGCGCACCTCGGCTGGTCGCCAAAGGGAGTGGCCTCCTTGCCGAGCGGATCCTCGAGCTCGCCAAGGAAAACAACATCCCGATCCATCAGGATCCGGATCTGATCACTGTACTATCCCAGCTCGATCTCGAGGCCGAGATTCCATCCGAGCTTTACAAACCCATCGCCGAGATCCTATCGTTCGTCTACCGGATCAACCAGAAGGCAAAGGACGCCGACGACGAGTAAAGAGAAAGGTTTCCGCAAGCTGTACCGGGGACCTCAAGCATCTCGATCGGTTTCCACACCGCGACGCACTTTGCTGGATCGCAACTACCCGGGGCTGCTATCACCACGCCCCTTCTGGGCTCTCCACCCTCCAAGGCAGAACCTTCGCGCCTTCGGCATCAGAGGCTTGAAAACACAAAGCCCGCCGGAACAACCGACGGGCTTTGTGTCATACATTCTTCGTGTCTTTGTGCCTTAGTAGTTCAGCCTTTCATCTCCTCCGCATCAACACCCATCGACGCACACCACTCACGATATACGGACGGTGAGATCTCGGACGGTTTGATCTCGCTCCGGCCACCCCAGAACACGTTTGTATAGCTGATGGGTATGTCGCAGAAGGCTAGGTGATCGTCAATCGCCTGCTTGTGTTCGAAGACCTTCTCACGCTCCATACCGTGCACGACGCCCATGATGTTGACATCTCCGAACTCGGGCCCACCTTCACGCCAATAACAATGCGTCATGATATCATGTCGACCGACCTCGCAGCCAGCTTCTATCTCACGACCTTTCGCGACGGCCCAGTGAAAGAGTGCGTTGTAACGCGTCACGCGTTCTCCAGTCTTCAGACGTTTTGAATGCTCGAGAAACGTGGAGAATCGGCCGACCACTTTTCGGGACTGCAGATCCTCAGCAACCTCGCAGAACTGATCCAGAGAAAGACCCGCTTCTTCTGCTCTTTGCACCCAGGGATCGTCTTGGATCTCCTCCATCTCGAACTCACGCTTGAGACCCATCATCACCTGCCAGTCGAGATCCGAAAGTTCTACGACCTCGACGTGACGAGGCATAGCAGGTTCGTCTGACTTGCTCCCGGGTTCCATCGAGCGTCGCCTTACGTGCCCAACACCCAGAGCGAAGATACTCTTAGCCGGCATAAGCCGGAAGACCTCGGCACCGGTCTTCTCACACAGAAGCTCACAGTGCTTATCCATCGAGTAGGGCAGCGGTACCTTCACTGTCGTCCACAGCCGGTATCGCGCGCCCGTCTTCCCCTCATCCGTCGTACGAATCACCACGTGTCCGGAGAACGGGTCCTGCTGGAACATCCAATCGAAGATCTCGTTCAGGCGATCTTCCGAAACACGCCAAGCGACTAGAGCTCCGGGAGCGAGATTCGTAGCCATAAGGGTTTGACGAACTCGGCGAATCGTACCTCCTTCAAGCATGGCGCGGATTCGCTTAACGACATCATCTATGGGAACATCCGACTGATCGGCGATTTCTCGAATCGGATTCCGGTGAAAGCCCAAGATCTTGTCCTCTGACACCGACAGAATCTTTGCATTTACCGGATCGTCCGTCGCAATGGGAATTGTCTCGGTCGCCATACGCATTTCTGTTGTGTCTAGTCTTCAAGCTCGTCGAGATTGTTGACAACGCGGCTTATCAACCCATATTCGACCGCCTCCTCTGCAGACATCCAGTAGTCACGGTCCGTATCCTCGGACACTTTCTCGATCGGCTGACCGGTCTCTTGGGCATACAGCTCATTGATCCGCTGCCTCAGCTTCAGGATCTGCTCGGCCGTCCGCTTGATGTCCTCTGCCGCACCGAACGATCGCATCGAGGGCTGGTGTATCATGATGCGTGCATTCGGAAGAGCGAGACGGTCTTGCTTCTCCGCAGCGAGCATGATCACCGTCGCAGCACTCGCCGAAAGACCCGCGCTGATAATCTTCACCCGCGGCCGAACGAACCGGATCAGGTCGTAGATAGCATATCCGTCGTCGGCGCTACCGCCGGGTGAGTTGATGAAAATCTTGATCGGCTTCTCAGGATCCTCGTGATCCAAGAACAGGAGCTGTGCAGTCACTCTTGCGGTCAGCTTGTGATCAACAGGGTCGGAAATCAGGATCGTCCTTGCTTTGATCAGGCTGCGTCCGAGGAACTCTCCGTCCTTGGATCCCTTTTCGCTCTCCTCGTCCTCCTCCTCTTCTTCTTCGTCATCCAGGCGAATGGCGTCTCGAGACGCGTGCTTCAGGCTCGTCTCGTGTGGCCATTTCCGATCGTCAAACATTATACATCCTTCCTGAAAACGTCCCAAAACGAAGGTGCCGCAGACACCGCCACGGCACCGTGAAAAGCGAACTTAATCTATCCGATCGATCTTTCTAAGTCAAGCAGTGCAAGGCTTTTAGGAGATTCCGACATGTCTTGACTTGGTCTGAAGCGAAGCGGACATTTCATGGGTGACTTCCTCTCCCCCACTTCACCGGACTGCCCGAGGTCGAGCGATCGACATCCTCGACCGGGTCGACGCCGGAGCATACGCCAATACCCTGCTCGACAAAGAGCGTGACTCTGCGGACGCCCGCCTGCTACGCGAGATCGTTCTGGGAACGCTCACCTGGCGGGGACGTATCGACCACATCCTCAACGCCTACCTGAAGCAACCGATCCGCACTCTCAAGCGTCCGTACGCAAACCTACTGCGCTCCGCCGCTTACCAGATTCTGCATCTGGACCGGGTACCGAGCTACGCTGTCGTATCGGAGTCCGTCAACCTTGCCCGTCGAGGGGGCAAGGGTTTGTCGTCAATGGTCAACGCAGTGCTTCGAGGTGTATCGGAGTCTCGGCGGCAGGTTCAGTGGCCAGACCCACTATCACAGCCTGTCGACCATCTCTCTACAGAATACTCGCATCCCGCCTGGCTTATCGAACGCTGGGTTAAGCGATTCGGGACGGAACGCACAAGAGCACTATGTGAGGCTGGCAATACCCGTCCGCCTCTGACAATTCGGACAAACCTTCTGCGTACCACTGCCAAAGATCTGGCCAGGACACTCGAAGAATCCGGCATCTCAACGACAGGCACACCTGGCCTGGCCGACAGCCTGAACATAGCAGTAGCTAAGGGACTCTTCGCGACCGCCGCACACAGAGAGGGCTGGTTCAGCGTGCAGGGCCCCGGGGCCGCTCGGGTATCCGGCCTGCTCGAGGCCTCGACCGGTGATAAAATCCTCGATGTCTGCGCGGCCCCGGGGGGCAAAGCGGCCGTAGCTGCTTCCAAAGGTGCCGCCGTCATCGCATCTGACCTGTCACCTTCACGAATCGTACGATTCAAGGAAAACGCGAATCGACTGCGGATGGATATCGATATCGTCGTCGCAGACGCACGAGCCATCCCGTTCAGCGCGAAGTTCGACCATGTCCTCGTCGATGCTCCGTGCACGGGCCTTGGCACGCTCTCCAGACATCCAGAGATCCGCTGGCGACGCCAACCCAGCGACATCCACCGAATGGCATCGCGACAGCTGGAAATCCTCCTTTCGGCGGCAGGCCACGTTCGATCTGGTGGATACCTTGTCTACACGACGTGTACTACAGAACCACAGGAGAACGAGGAGGTTATAGAAGAATTTCTCAGAACAGAAAGCGGGTTCTTCAGGGATTGCGACGATCTGTATATCCTACCTGACATAGACGGAACAGATGGGGCATATGGCGCACGTCTCAGAAAAGGAGACGGAAAAGCCTTATGAATTCGGCGAAAGTGCCGATTATTCAAATGGATATGTATGTCAGACCGCAGGATGACCCAAGTATGCTCAAGCGCACAAAAGCAGCCTTCCTAGTAGCTCTGATCCTGATTCCCTTGGGCGCCCGGGGACAGAATCA
This sequence comes from Gemmatimonadota bacterium, assembly GCA_002714465.1. The sequence goes on from PAXL01000034.1 coordinate 119,091, forward strand.
GGCCTCTGTAGCCGTGTTCCCTGTCGGGACACTATCCAGAGGAGACCAGTGGATCGCTATGAGCGTATCAAGCGAACTGGTAGAGAAGCTCACTCGGACGAGCAACCTCAGGCCCGTGCACGCCGACTACGTCCAGGACCGTTTGGATAAGGTCCTCGGACCCAAGTCAATGGGTCCCGCCTGGCTTCCTGCCTCTGTGCAGCAGAAGGTGGGTCAGTGGCTCGATGCAGACCTGATCATCACGGGGCTCGTGGGGTCGACCCGGAACAGACACCAGGCACGTGCGTTCCTCGACGGACTCTCTATCGTCCCCTCTGTCACGCCCGAAGGCTCGGAAGCCTGGATGGCCGCCAAGCTTATCGACGTCCACCGCGGCAAGTCCGTCTCGTGGGCCTTTTCAGAAGGCAGCCGGGACGGCTTTTTCGAACTGCAGGATGCCCTCTACCTGCAGATTGTCGCCGGTCTGGGGCTTGATCCAGGCGGTATGGCACCCGGAACGGTCGGTCGTCGTCCCACAGAGTCCCGGCGGGCCTATCAGCTAACTCAGGAAGCCGAGTCACTGCTCAGTGAAACCGTCAAACAGAAACACCTGTATCGACAACGCAAAAAGGCGCGACGGAAGCTCGAACAATCCCTGAAGATGGAACCGACATACGCAAAGACCTACGCGCTACTAGGGCACGTCGCCGAAGTCCGGGGCGATACTCAGATGGCCTTCGATTACTACGGACAAGCTTCAGCCCTCGACCCGAACTACGTTGCTCCCCGATTCGCGATCGCGAATCTTGCGAACCTGGACGGCGATACCTCCGGAGAGATCGCCGCGCTCCAGTCTGTCCTGGAAGCCGTCCCCTGGCACGACGACGCATACGACCAGCTCGGTCTGGTTCACGAGCGTCTCGGACAAAGTGAACTCGCAGCCACCTACTACGACCGGGCCCTCGGTCTTTCGGATGTCGACCCGGATCGACTCTACAGAGCCAGCTCCGTTCATCTCAGCCTCGGGCAGTTTGACCGCGCGGTCGACTACCTAGGACGCGCCGTTGCCCGGATACCCGGCGAGCAAGCATATCATGTAGGTTTGACGCGCGCCTACACGAGAGCGGGCGACTTTGAACTGGCGAAAGACGCATTGGCGGCGGCACACGAAGTTGGTGTGGAATCCACGGATCTCTGGCTCGCTGCGGGCGAACTCGCACTCAAGACGAAAGACTACGCAGAAGCTGAAGCGGCCTTCAACCGCGTGCTGGCCGAGCAGCCTGGCCGCACCGACGCCCAGCTGATGGTGGCAAGGCTCCGCTCCGCAAGAGGCGATTACCAGGCTGCGATCGAGGCTTACACCCAAGCGATAGAAGGAGGACTTCAAATCGAGGACGTCCTCGAACCGCTAGCCTCAGCCTACATAGGCGTAGGGGATCAGGCCAAGGCAGACCAACTCTACAAGGACGCACTCACCAAGCGGCCTAACGAGATCTCGTGGCTGATGGCGCGAAGCCGCATACTCATCGGGACATTGGCACATACTGAGGCGATTCCCCTGCTTCGCAGAGTCCTTGCTAAAGAGTCGAACAACCTTGACGCGCACGAATGGATTGCCGGTGCCTACGCGGCAGTCGCCAACGATCACCAAGCCCTTGATCACTATCGCCGTGTGATCGGGCTCGACCCAGGCCGCAGCTACGTCTACACCCGGATGGGCGATCTTCACTACGGCATGCGAGATTTCCAAGACGCCCGGAAGACTTACAAAATGGCGATCGACCGAGGCGTAAGGACAGCGGAGGCATACGCCGGTCTCGGGCTTGCGGAGGAAGAACTCTCTCGATACCGCAACGCGAGAACTGCATACCGGCGCGCGCGCGATCGCGATCCCGGAAACGAGATTGCAAGAAAGGGTCTGCAGAGAATGCGATCGAAGATACGGCCGCCTCGCAGACAGCCGACCGCGTCGGAGTCGGCAGATCGTGGACGACGGATGATGGAATCTGACGATTTGGAGGGAGCCCTTTCGGCCTTCCTGTATTCGCTCGACCGGGATGCCGCCAACTCGAGCGTCCTCGTCGACATCGGAACAGTCTACGCTCGGCTCGGGGACACGCAAAGCGCGCGATCAGCCTTTGAGTCTGCGGAGCGTCTGAAACCCACACCGAAATCGGCATACAACCTCGGCCGACTGAGCTACCAAGAGGGCAAGGCTTCTGAAGCAATGCTAAACTACCAGATCGCCTTGCAACGAGACGAGACTTTCCTACGAGCATCGATCAACCTGGCTGCAATTCAGGCAGGGACAAACGACCCGCTCAGCGCTATCTCGACCCTCCAGGCCGCCCGACGTCACCATCCGCAGAACGGCGCCGTACTCGTCAGTCTGGCGAACGCACAGTTCCAGGCTGGTGATCTGGACCAGGCCGCAGCCTTTTACGAATCTTCCAGATCGCTCCCGAATGCGCTTGCCGATGCCGAGATCGGTCTCGGAAACGTCGCTCTCGCACAGGGAGACACCGTGAGCGCCTCGAGCCACTATCAGGCTGCGATAACGGCCTCACCCGACAACCCCAACCCGCGAGTCAACCTGGGAACGGTTCTGATCCAACAGGGCCAGTTCGACAAGGCCGTTGTTGAGTTCGAGAAGGCGCTCGCGTTGAGTCCTGGTGACATCGCCTTATACCTGAACCTGGCTGTTCTTTACTACCACACAGAACAGTATCCCGAGGCACTCGAGTACTGTCGTTCTATACTCGAACAAGATGCCTCGTATGTGGAGCCTCAGCGGTTGATCGCCGACATCGCCCTAGCAAAGTCAGAACACGAAATAGCCGTGGAGGCATACGGTGTGGTGCTGCAGCAACAACCAGGCGACCTCGCGTCACTCCTAGGCATGGCTGAAGCATTGAGCGGGTTGGAGCAAATGGAAGAGGCTCAGGAGTACTGGCAGGAGTGGCTGGACACGGTTGGCGACGATCCTGCCTACGCCACTCAGGCAGAAGCGCTCGTGCGCCGCGTCGGGGCTAGCGATTCGGGGCTCAGACTGTCGCAATAGCTCCAAGAACTCTAAAACAAGCTCTAGTAGACTACCGAGGCTTCACACACTTGAAGCCGAAAGCGTGATCGCGACCCGCACGCAGCGGGCGAGGCCGTCCGTGTTGTTCCAGCTTCGGTCAGCAGGATCCCCTTCGTCGAAGTCCAATCCCATACATTCCCGACCATCACCAGCGCACCATACGGGCTTGCTCCCACCGGCACGCTTCCGACTTCAACCGTCAGAAAACTTTATCTGGCGGCCGGATCGTAATTCGCCTTCTCTCGATCGATCGCATACTCGCCCCACGGAGACGGTAACGAGATCATATCAGTACAACCTCGGGTCCACTCCACCTCGCATGGGAGTCGCTTGCCCTGCCACTAGCAGTGCGTAGAAGGGTCCCTGTCTTTCAGGTAGAAAACCGTGAAATCGACGGTCGCGGCACCGACAGAACTGAGTAGGAGGGCAAACGGCAAGGCAAATTCTCATCATATCACTCGGGTGGTGGTATAGAAAGACAACAGAACCGTTACACTTCACGCACTGCAACCTCCCAAAAAAGGCCCGACACCTGGTGGCGTCGGGCCAATAAAGTGACTACGGGATGGTATTGTTAGACGGTGTCCTGCTCTTCTTGTGTCAGGACGCGGACTGCCCGCTTTGTTCAATTCGTACTTTGCGAGACCAGAACTTCACGAATCTGCTGTCGCAGGACAGTCATCCGATTCCGTTCTCCGCGCGGCGAACGGTCAGGTTCATGTCTGTGTTTGCAGACACGCTATCGCTCCATATATGCCAGCAGACCGTTCAGCGCCCGATGGACTTCCTTGAAGTGGGGGTTCTCACGAAGCGCGCGCAGCGGCTCCCAAGATCGGACCTCGTATGTCATCGGATCGTAGTCTGCCGGGTCAAACCGGAATGCCACACCAATGTTCGCAAGACGTCCGGTGTCCTTACCCAAATCGATCCCCCCGCGGACAATCTCACCGATCACGGGTATGACCGGAGGAACATTCGGTTTATAGATCGCCAGCTCATTCTGAAAGTGCGTTCGGGGATAAAAACTCAGAAGGAGTCCCGTGCCTTCCAAGCGTTCTAACAAAGCCGACGGGTCATCCGGGACTGTTTCACCACTCATCAAGAAGGTCTCGAGCAGCGGGCTGTTCTGCAGACCCGCACCACTCACGCTAAAGTCTTTGAGCACGACGGGGAGACCGGCTTGTTTCTGGATCAGTCCTTTCGGACGTACTGTGATCACCTTGACCCCGGACTTATGGACACGACAGACCCATCGATGGTGCACGTCCGCGCCTTGGGCAAACTTGCGCAGTGCGAAGTTCAGGATGACCACATCTCCCTCTCGCAGTTCGGGTCCATCCTTCGTTAGCATCTCGACCGGACGCCGCAAATGGATCTGGGTAGTGCGTGCCTCACCATCGAGGCCGAGTACGTCGCTCTGTCCGATGGGTACGATGTCCGTTCGCCCGAATCGCACGTCTTGAGACATCTTCGACAGGTAGACCGAGCGCCGGTGGTCCGGATTGGACTGGATGTATCCGTGGAACAGTGCGACCAGATCCTCGGGCTTCGTGCACCCTTTCACATCCTCGGGGATCGGGTCATCTCCTGGGAACGACAGGATCTCGGGCCCACCGTCAGAGTTACCCGTCAGCGACACCCTCTCGGCATAAACATCCAACCTGAAGTGGGGCGCCACCTGCGGTCCCCTGACCCCGCGCACTTGAGCAAATCGAAGCGACCGACGGTTTTCGTTCTTCGCGACGTTCCCGATCGGCTTGAGCTTAAACCCGATCTCCACACGCGGCTCAAGATGCTGCAACAGCCGGTCCCTAAACCGGACACGCTGTATTACCTCGCACTTCAGCGTATAGGGTGTTCGATCGAAGTGAAAGCTCAAACTGACGATCTCGCCTTTGCCCCTCAGGAGTCCTGACGACAGCTTGTATCCTGCTGGTGGAGCCAGATAGAAGTGTCCGTCACGCGAGTATAGCTCGCTTGGGCGGGCGTAGAATGTGGCCAGACCGACTTCCTCTTGCACTTTCTCACCCATCGGATTCGAGATGATCGTGCATATCGCGGAACGCGTACCAAAGGCGTTTAGACGCTTGATTGCGAGGTCTTCCGATCCGGGCTGAGTAGAGGCCGGTGCCTTCTTGAAAATTTTGAGCATGGGGTGCTCCTAGGCCTTGTGGTTGGGGACGGTAGCCGCTTCGATGCCTCTTGTTGCACTATGCACAACCATTTAGTATCACTAATCGAGCGGGCGGAGTTCTCAGTCCAAAGTGGACGTAGGACTCCACCTGTCCTCATTCGCAATGGGTATGCCACCACAGACCAGTGTCCGCTTAAATCTTTTTTTACAATTATTTATGCTCTAAACGCGTTCGTCTAATTGGTCATTCTCTCGGAAAGTGTTTCCGTCCTAGAAAAGAAAAGGCCCCCGATCCGTTCTTAGATCGAGGGCTTCTTGTTCCGCTGTCCCAATGAACTCAGGCAGCAGCCATCGCTGTAGACAGGATCTCCGAGGTGCTGGGCCGCATGATCCTCGAATCGACCGTATCCCCATTCTCCAAAAGCTCGCGAACTTTCTTCCCAGAGATGAAAACTGGATCTTCTCCTTCGTGGTTCTCCATCAGATCGACGCGCCCTAGAGAATCGTAGTAGGCCGCAAACCCGACGTTGACAGGCTTGATCTTGAGGTCACCCTTCAGATCGTTGAAAATCTCCTGCGCATCGAAATCGCCCCAGATTGCAGTGCCGTCATGATAAGGAGCATCTGCGTGTTTGCGGCCTATCACGATGTCGGTGAAACCATAGTTCTGCCGGTAGATTCCGTGCATCACGGCCTCTTTCGGGCCACCATAGAACATCTTAATATCCAGACCCAAGAGCAGGACTCGGTCCGGTACTGACTCGCCTAGTCCGGACCAGAGAGCCTCGTCGCTGTCACCCTCCCCGAGAGCACGGGACTCGATCAGCGCTTCGTAGGTGTTCATACGAATCTCTGCGCTCACGTCATCCGACTTGGTCTCCCCGATCAACGGGTTCAGGCAGGCCCCCGCGTTTGCACCATCTCTTAGGAGCTTCTCGAGCCCATGAACCAAGGCATATTCGTGCGCGCGATGCAGCGGGTTCCGCGTCTGGAAAGCAACCACGCGATCCCATCCCCGTCCAGCGAGCAGATCGCGCACACAAGACGGAGACCTCACATAGTCCGCGAAGGCCGGATGCTGAGCCTGCGGAATCACGTGGATCTTACCACCGATCAGGTGCGTCTTATCCGAGTCCCCTTCGAGGACCATGTCCCCACCCGGATGATCTATCCGGTCGGTAAGATAGACGCTTCTCAGGTAGGTCTCCTTGTCCCAAGGGAAGACATCGCTCAACTCGAGAGATCCAACGATATCGTCGCTCGAATTTACCAGTACAACCTCTTGGCCGGGCTCAAGCCGGTCGGCCATCTCCCTGCAGACGGGAAAAGAGATCGGGATCGTCCATGCGCAGAGCTCGCTGTTATGCTCAATCACCGACTCTTCCAAAACACGGTTGTAGGTCGACGAGTCCATCGGTCCTTCCAGCGGGCTCAGGGCCCCGTCTCCGAAGCGATATACGCTCGAAAGATCGGCATCGCTGACAGGAACCTGGGTCAGCGAGGACACACGAGACAGGAAAGCCTCCCTCTCGGCTTCGGGAACCGCTCGCGAAACGGGCGCGTCTAGACCGCCATGGGGCTGAATCAGACCACTCATAATGTTTACTTCCTCCTGATATTGAAGAACTGGGAGTTCGCCAGAGGGACAATGTTGACTTTGTTGATGAACTTTATTTTGAACAGATTGAGAATCTACAGGAGCGACCCGGATCACACAACAGAAAAGGGCCCCACTGCGCAGTAGATGACGCCCAAAAGGGATATTCCCCGAACCCGGATCATTTACTGACCTAGTGAATTTTGTGAATGACCCGCTCGAGGAACCGGTTTCAGAACAGGCCGAAAGTGACACCTAGCAAAAAAGGAGCTACGGGGAATCCCGTAACTCCTTGTTTTTATTGGTGCGCCCACAGGGAATCGAACCCCGAACCTACTGATTAAGAGTCAGTTGCTCTGCCAATTGAGCTATAGGCGCTCTTGAGGTCGTGGGTCAGTCGTTACATTCCTGACCGACGAGATGAGAATCTACCGAACGCTAGAATTCTTGTCAAGAAACCCGAGCCTCAACCGGCCCCGAGAGGCTGCCTCTATTGCTCGCCCGGTGCCAGAGTTGACTGGTCTTGAGCTCAATCTTTTTTACTTGTTCTCCTCTTCCACGATCTCATCCACCTGGAATTGCTTGGTTCGCTCAACTTCGTTCAGCTATGGCCAAATCTGGGAGGCGTGATTGTTATAATCCACGAGGGGCCTGGAGCACAAAGCAGGATATAGCCCAAGGTCAGGACGGCGAACACGATGTCTAAATCGATCATTCCTCTTCTCCGGGACGGAGGTAGTTTCGCGATCGCCCCCCCGTCTTCTTAATCAGCCGGATATCACCGATCACCATTGATTTGTCGACTGCCTTGCACATATCGTAGATCGTCAACAGACTCGCTGAAACCGCAGCGAGGGCCTCCATCTCGACACCAGTGCGCTCGTCGACCTTCACCTCCGAACGAACTGCGATCCCTTCATCCTCAGGCAAAAACGTGATGTCCACAACCGTGACTGAAATCGGGTGACACAATGGAATCAGGTCTGCGGTCCTTTTCGCAGCCATGATGCCTGCAAGCCTGGCCGTTTCGAGCACATTCCCCTTCGGAATCGTGCCGCCGGACACCATCTCAAGTGTCTTTGAGGACATCGAGATCAAGCCGGCGGCGACGGCCACACGTGACGTCACCGCTTTCTCACTTACATCCACCATTCGAATGCTTCCGTCCTGGTCCAGATGTGTCAGCTCGGGCGTCATCTTACCACTCGAAAAGTTGTACCACATCCACTTCCTCACCCGCCTCAACGGTATCTCGTTCCGCATCCACGACGAACAAACTGTTCGCCTCGGAGATAGAGAACAGATCAGCCGATCCGTGGTGACCTACCCATCGAGTTGTCCAGGCGCCGCCTTCCTGCGTCGTATAAGCGGGAACAAACTGCTCCCGTCCGGTCTTCTGAGAGAATGAAGCCCGGATCTTCGCCTTGATCCGCAGCCTATGGCAGTCGCTCATAGCCTGCATCGTCCTTAGGGCTGGACGCACGAGCAGTTCGAGACCGACGAGTGACGAAACAGGGTTACCGGGCAACCCAAACACTAGCTTCGAGCCGCAAACGCCGAAGGTCAGCGGCTTGCCGGGTTTCATCTTGATTCGGTCGAACAGAACGGAGACACCCAGATCACACATTACACCCTGAACAAGGTCGTATACCCCAGCCGATACGCCTCCCGATAGCAGCAGTACGTCGCATGTCTCCAGACCCTCTTCCATCACACGCCTCAGCTCCTCTACCGTATCTCCTGCGATTCCAAGATACTTCGGCGTGCCTTCAGCCCGAACCACCTGCGTCGCCATCGAATAGCCGTTGCTGTTCCGGATCTGGCCAGGCGCCGGGTTGTTCCCTGGCTCAACGATCTCGTCACCCGTGGCGACGACACCGACAACCGGTCTCCGATACACGGGCACGCGCGTCACACCCACCGCTGCCAGGATCCCGATTTCGGGTGGCCGGACCCTCCGCTCGGCGGTCAGAACCACGTCCCCCTCACGAACGTCCTCACCCAAAGGAACACGATTCTGACCCGGCTGGGTAGGCTCGAAGACCCGGACCAGGCCGTTCTCTGTCTCCGTGTCCTCCACCATAATCACCGTATCGGCACCATCCGGCATCGGTGCACCCGTCATGATCCGCGAAGCCGCACCCGCGGAAACCACCTTCGTCGGGACGGACCCGGCCTGAATCTCCTCTACCACCTCCAGTATTACCGGGCTGTCTCTAGCCGCCGCCGCAACATCCGTCCCTAACACCGCATACCCATCCATGGTAGCTTTTTCGAAGGGGGGCATGTTGATGTCGCTCACGACGTCCTCGGAAAGCGTGTGGCCGAGTGCGTCGATGAGCGGGACCCTAGTCGTATGCAATCGCTTCGTGCTGTCCATGACGATGCGGACAGCTTCATCCATCGGAATCATCTGTAGAATTGATCTCCAAGTATCCAGAAACTACATAACATCCTATTCGACAGGAATATAAGCTACGGCGTAGACTTTGTCATCAGGCCGACCACGGGGCGTCGAGGGGGAGCCTTGACCGAGTCCGAACGCGCCGATACATTCGTTGTGATTTTATTGCCGTGGTGCAGGAAGGGGTGCTATGTCGGATAAACGGACTACGCTCATAACCGGGGCGGGGACAGGGATCGGACGCGGGATTGCGGTGGCCTTCTCGGGTGCCGGAATGAATGTCGCCCTCGTGGGTCGCACAGCCTCGACGCTCCTAGAGACCGCAGATCTGTGTGGGCCGGACACGCGAGTTTTCGAGGCGAGCGTCAACGATCGGGATCGTATAGCTGAGATCGTCGCCGAAATAGGTACGATACAGATCCTGGTCAACAACGCGGGGATGAACACCCTCAAGCGGGGACTTCGCGACATGTCCGCGGAAAGGTGGGACGAGGTCATCGACGTCAACCTCACGGGGGCCTACAACTGTTTCAAGGCCGTCCTGCCGGTCTTCCTCAATGCAGGTGACGGACTCGTTATCAACATCTCTTCAATGGCGGGAAAACGAGCTGGGACGATTGCTGGCGTCGCCTACAGCGCTTCCAAGCACGCTATGGGTTCCTTGACCCAATCGATTAACGCCGAATTCCGTGAAGAGGGCATCCGTGCAACCTGTATCTACCCAGGTGAAGTCGATACACCCATACTCGACAAACGCCCGACACCCGTGACCGACGAAAAGCGTGCCGCTGCGCTTCAGCCGGGGGATATAGCCGCCGCTGCTCTGATGGCCGCGAATCAGCCGGATCGATCGATCGTCGAAGAGATCACAATTTTTCCCCGGCAACAGGTCAGCTGACCACAATTTCGGGCTCGAACTTGCCCATTCGCGGCAGTTGACTTAGTTTATGTAACTAGTTGAATTTTTAGCAATTTATGGCCTTGAGGCCACTCGGACGCAGTAAGGGAAAAATGGTTTGAAGACAGAAATCATTATCAACGTTGCTTCTCAGGAGTCGAGAATCGCGATTCTCGAGGAAGGGCGACTGGCGGAAATCCTCGTCGAGCGCTCCGAAAGCGAGCGCATTTTAGGAGACATCCACAAAGGGACGGTCACAGCCGTCCTACCGGGCATGCAGGCGGCTTTCGTCGACATCGGCTTGGAAAAAAGTGCATTTCTCCATGTTTCTGACCTTCCCGGTTCTCCGGGTTCCATGGTCGAACTCGATGAGGAAACGCTCGAAGAGATCGAGTATCAGACGAACCGACGCGGGCAACCCGTCTTTCAGATCGACGAAATCCTGAAGAAGGGCCAGAGCATCGTCGTCCAGATCAAGAAGGAGCCGATTAGCACGAAGGGAGCGCGGGTCACAGCTGTTCCCTCGCTCGCAGGTCGATTCATGGTTCTCGTTCCCAACGGAGACAAGGTCGGCGTGTCCCGGAAGATAACGAACTGGGGCGAGAAACGCCGTCTCAAGGACCTGGCGCGAAATTTGAAACCCAGCGGCTTTGGCGTCATCGTACGCACAGAAGCGGAAGGCAAGGGCGACCGGGAGTTCCGCCGCGACCTCAAGGACCTGATCAACACGTGGAAGCGGATTCAGCGAGGGGGTCAGAAGCAGCAAGAGGACGGGCTTCTCCACAAGGAAATGGCAATGACCTCGAGCCTGATTCGTGACCTCTTCACAGACGAAGTCACCCGGCTCGTAACCGACTCCAAGCAGGAATACAAGAAGATCATCAGCTACCTAAAAGGCGTCTCACCTCATCTGCGCGACAAGGTGGAGTATCACAGCGATAAGACGCCGATCTTCGACGCCTTCGGGATCGAGGAGGAGATTCAGAAGGCTGCCGACCGCCAGGCTTGGCTTAGAGGAGGTGGATACCTCGTCCTAGACCAGACCGAGGCCCTTCTCGCGATCGACGTCAACAGCGGCCGCTATGTCGGACGCGACAACCAGGAAGAAACGGTCCTCAAGATCAACCTCGAGGCCGCCCGTGAGGTTGCCCGGCAGATCCGGCTCCGTGACATGGGGGGGCTCATCGTCATCGACTTCATCGACATGATGTTCCCCCAGAACCGGCGCAAAGTCGAAGAGGAGTTCAGTCAAGCGCTTCGACGCGACAGATCCAGACCCCGAACCTCCGAAATCAGCGAATTCGGCCTGATGGAAATGACGCGTCAACGCGTACGGCCAAGCCTGCTGTTCACCTACAGCGAGCAGTGCTCTACCTGCGGCGGGACCGGTCGCATCCTCAGCAAGGAAACAACCCTCTCCTCGATCGAGCGCTGGCTGAAACGAAGCCGTGCGGCAGCGATCGAGCGACGTTTGACGGTCATGGTCCACCCGGAGATGGGCGCATACCTGCTCGAGAATCGAAAAGAACGACTCAAGAGTATGCGGAAATCCACGCGGGTGTGGCTCAACGTCGAGACGGACGATTCACTTAAACCGAACACGTATAGAATCTTCTCCCGGAAGAGGAAGCAGGACATCACAAACGAATTTAAAACTTGACATAAAATGGTGTTCTCGATACTCTTACCGCTCTATTTTCATATTTTCTGAGCCGGTTCGGATGACCCGAATCGCAAGCTCCAAGAGGTTTTCGGAGGAAGTATGTTCGCAGTCGTGGATCTTGGCGGAAGCCAGGTCAAAGTTGAGGAAGGCGATACGATCCGTGTCAACACGATCGAAGGTGAGCCCGGGGACAAGGTGACACTGGAGAAGGTGATCCTGATAGGTCAGGATGGTGACACGAAGATCGGAACGCCTCGGGTCGAGGGTGCATCAGTAGAAGCCAGCATCGTCGAGCAGGGAAAAGCCAAAAAAATTCGTGTTTTCAGGATGAAGCGACGTAAGGGATATCGCCGGACGAATGGACACCGTCAGCCCTTCACAGACCTGCAGATCAACAAAATCTCAGCGTAACGGATCGCGAGGATACAATGGCGCATAAGAAAGGTGTCGGGAGTTCACGGAACGGGCGCGACAGTCAAGGTCAACGACTCGGTGTCAAGGCCTATGGTGGTGAGTTCGTCTCAGCCGGCAGCATCATCATCCGTCAGCGCGGGACCCGGATCCATCCGGGCACGAACGTCAGGCGAGCAAAGGATGACACACTTTTCTCCGTCATCGATGGCATCGTGACCTTCGAGCGACTCGGAAAAAGCAAGAAGAAGGTCTCCGTCTACACTGAGTCTTAATAACGGACTCTCCCCTGAATCGGCATTGCTTTTTGAGCGCCTTCGGACGAGATTCCGAGGGCGCTTTTCGTTATTTAACGGTAACCGGAGTGGTGACGTGAAGATCGGAGTGGTGGGAGCAGGAAACGTCGGTGCAACGACTGCGCAGATGATCGCACAGCAGGAACTGGGACGGGAAATTGTTCTCCTCGATGTAGCTGAGGGCATCCCTCAGGGCAAAGGGCTCGACATCGCGGAATCATCACCCGTGGACCGTTTCGACACCCTGATCAAGGGTACGAACGATCCGGAAGACCTCTGCAACTGTGGGATTACCGTCGTGACTGCGGGCATTGCCCGGAAACCCGGTATGAGCCGAGATGACCTTCTCGCCACAAACGCCGAAGTCGTCGGATCAGTCTGCGAGCACATCGCACACGTCGCACCGAACGCGATCGTCATCACGGTCACCAATCCGCTCGACGCAATGACCCATGTCGCCTTCAAGAAGACGGGTTTCCCACCTGAGCGTGTTGTCGGCATGGCCGGCATCTTGGACACCGCTCGCTACCGCTATTTCCTCGCGTGCGAACTCGACGTCTCTGTCGAAGACGTCACCGCGTTCGTGCTCGGAGGACACGGTGACTCTATGGTCCCGCTCCCCCGATACACAACAGTTGCCGGTATCCCTGTCTCAGAGCTTCTCGATCAGTGCGCGATCGACCGGATCGTTCAGCGGACTCGTGACGGCGGTGCCGAAATTGTCGGTCATCTGAAAACGGGCAGCGCCTATTACGCACCCGCCGCAGCCGTCGCCGAAATGGTCAAAGCCATCGTTCGTGACAAGAAGCGTATCCTCCCTTGTGCCGCCTATCTCTCGGGCCAGTACGGCATCCACGATCTGTTCGTCGGCGTCCCCGTCAAGCTTGGTGGAGCCGGTGTCGAAGGCATTATCGAAATAGGCCTGACACCCGACGAATCCAAAGCCCTCCACGCATCCGCCGCCGAAGTCCAAGAGGCCGTCCTCTCCCTCGACCTCTAGGTCTCCAACAAATCTCGGTTTCGACCCGCATCAATGACTTTCACTTCTCAATCTTCTATCCCCCATTCTCGATCCTCAATCCACCAAACCTTCCATTGACATCAAGCGTGTAAGAGTTATCAAACGCTGCCTGTTCCTCGAAATCACAAGGGAGGGTCCTCTGACACGTCGAAAGACGATCGACACGCTGTTGGCGATCACAGGGCTGACTACGCTGACCGGATTGCTTGCTCCGGTCTTGGCATTCCTGTCGCCGCTGAACCCAAACCAGTTGGGTTCACCCGAATTCCAGACAGCCGACGGAACACCGATATCGCCCGCAGACATCACTGAAGGTATCGGCAAAGTCGGTAGCCTCTTCGGTAAACCCACACTCATCGTCAGAAAGAACGGACAGCTCTTCGGCTACGAGGCTGTCTGTTCGCATCTCGGCTGCATCATTCGCTGGAACGACTCACTTAGTGCGATCGAGTGCCCTTGCCACGGCGGGGTCTTCGATCTCGAAGGGACAGTAGTCGCCGGTCCGCCGCCAGACGGTCTCGAACGCGTCTCAGTTCGTGTCGATGTAGACAGGATTTACAAGGCATGATACGTCCGACTCAACTCATCGGATGGGTTCAGGAGCGGATTGATGTCCAAAGTGCCATTGCGTTCGTCGCAGACAATCTCCGGAAGCCCATCCCCAAGCACGTGAACTTCCTCTACACCTTCGGCTCGATCGCGCTGTTTCTCTTCGTACTCCAAGCGATCACAGGAACGCTGATGCTGGTCTATTACAAGCCGACGGTCAAGGAGGCTTACGGCAGCGTCCAGTATATCCACGAGACTGTTCCCTTCGGGTGGCTTATCCGTCAGATCCACGTGTGGGGAGCCCACCTCATGGTCTTCGTTGTCGTGGTGCACATGGCGAAGACATATTTCTACGGCGCTTACAAGAAGCCTCGCGAGATCACGTGGATCTTCGGCGTCGCTCTGTTCGGGATCGTCCTCGGGTTCGGATTCACCGGCTATCTACTCCCCTGGGACCAGTTCGCCTTCTGGGCAACAACGGTCGGGACCGAAGCCCCCGGATCCGTGCCCGTCTTAGGTCCGGTGATACGAGAGCTCCTGCGAGGTCAGACAGAAGTGGGTGAGGCGACACTCGGTCGCTTCTTCGTTGCCCACATCATCCTACTGCCCGCAGTGTTCATCGGGGCCGTAGCTCTGCATCTCTTTCTGATCCGCTATCTGGGCACCGCACCGCTCTCAAGAACCGATGAGTTTGAGCCGACAAACGATGAGATCGGTCGATCCGGCGGAAAACCTTTCTGGCCGAACCACGCGCTGAAGGAGGGCATCGCCTGTTATATCGTTCTCGGTATCGTCCTCGCACTCGCGGTCTATCTGCCGCTCATGCCCGGACCTCCAGCCGATCCATACAACACACCTGACGGCATCAAACCAGATTGGTACTTCCTGCCGATGTTCCAGCTGCTGAAGTATCTCCCCGAACCCATCGCGCTCGGACTCCTAGGAGTCGCCAGTTTGGTCATCATCCTCCTTCCGTTCATCGATCGGTCACCCGAACGCCATCCAGCGAAACGACCGGTAGCCGTGTGGGCAGGCATCCTATTCATTCTGGTCACGGTCGGGCTTGGCGTTCTCGGTGCGCTCTCTGAGACCAGACGCGAGATCTTCGGTAATACCTACCATTTCGATACACAGGGCATCCCGAATCGCATCGAGCCGACGATAGAGGCTTCACAATGATCCGCACGCTACTCCTGACCGCGGGCTTTGCCACCTTGATCTCGCCTGCGTTGTCGCTCGAACCCTTGCCAACCGAAGTCGAGCAGCGGTTTCAGGCGGGTGTACATGCCGTCGTCGGATGCGAAGGCTGTCACTGGGAGGAATCGGACAAGATTCAGAGGGCGAAAGTCCCGGCAGTGTGTGGGAATTGTCATCCGGGCGCCCACGAGGACTATGAAAGCAGCGTACATTGGGACAGCGGGAAGAGCCACGCGATCTGTACTGACTGTCACGGTCTGCACGACATACTTCCGGTCAAGAGTCCGGAGAGCCGCTCCTTCCGATCGCTCGTATGCGGAAACTGTCATCCCGGTCCGATGGAGGAACTTGCGAACGGGCCGCACGCTGCCGCGTTCGAGCAAACGGCTGCGATGGCGTGCGCATCGTGTCACAGCAACCACGCCGTCCTTCATCCGAGGGTAAGTGTCGTCGAGCCGGCGTGCGAATCCTGTCACGCCAGGGACACCGATGCGTTCGCTCTTGGTATCCTCGTAGGTGGGCAGTTCGACGACCTGCGTGCGCGATCAGCCCACGCTGCCAGTGAGATAGAATCAGCCGAGACTCAGGGCATCCCGACCAGACAGGCACTACGCGTGCTCTCTGCTGCGAGCGACCAGTTCACACAGGCGCGACTGATCTGGCACAGCCTGGATGCCGACCGGATCAAGGAGCGAGTGGATCAATCCGTCGACCTCTACGATCGCGTTCAGCAACTGATCGTGGATCACATCGGAATCCAACGGACACGCAAAACTTGGGTCTGGATCGTCTGGAGCTTCATCCTTATCTCGGTCGTCCTGCTACACCAGAAGCGAAAAGCACTCGAAACAAAGGACGAATGAGCTTGTCAAAGCAGAGAATCCTGATCGACGCAAAATCATTCAACCCCAAAAAGCCGCCGCCTCATCCTTGTCGACCGGAAAAACCAAAGGCCCCAACACAAAGAACGCTGAGGGCGCCGAGGTCGAGATGGGATAACCCTGTCATCTTCTCTGCGGTCTCTGCGACCTCCGTGTTGGGGCCTTTGTTTTTACAGGTGAAGAGAATCAGCTCTTCAGGAAGTTCCTCAGCACAGTGTGGAGGATGCCACCGTTCCGGTAATAGTCGACTTCCACAGGCGTGTCGATTCGCACGATCGCGGTAAACGTCTTCACATCATCTGCGCCAGTCGCGGTCACTGTGACTTCCTGAAGCGGTTCAAGATCCCCGGCAATCCCCGTGATAGATATCGATTCCTGTCCGGTCAGACCCAGCGATTCGGCCGACTCACCATCCTTGAATTGAAGTGGCAACACGCCCATACCCACCAGATTGCTCCGGTGGATTCGCTCAAAGCTCTGAGCGATCACGGCTTGGATCCCTTGGAGAGCGGGACCCTTCGCTGCCCAGTCTCGCGAAGATCCTGTGCCGTATTCCTTTCCGGCCAAAATGACCGACGGTGTCCCCTCTTCCTGATATCGCATCGCGCAGTCGTAAATGCTAAGCTGATCGCCGCTCGGTACGTGCACTGTCACACCGCCCTCGGTCCCCGGAGCCATCAGGTTTCGGATTCGTATGTTCGCGAAAGTCCCGCGCATCATCACTTCGTGATTCCCGCGTCTCGACCCATAAGAGTTGAAGTCCTTCGGTTCTACCTCCTTCTCGATCAGATACTGACCGGCCGGGCTGTCGACCGCGATGCTGCCGGCCGGTGATATGTGATCGGTCGTCACCGAATCGCCGAGAATAGCGAGTACTCTCGCTCCTTCGATGTCTTCGACCGCCGAAAAGTGCGCCGACAGATCCTTGAAGAAGGGTGGCTCCTGGACGTATGTGCTGTCCGTATCCCAGCCATAGAGATCTGCATCCTGACCCGAGATTGCGTTCCACATTTCGTTGCCGTCGAAAACATTCCCATAGCGCGCCGCGAACATCTCGGGCTTCAGGGACTCAGCCACTGTATCGGCGATGTCCTGCTGACCCGGCCAGATCTCCTTCAGGTAGACCTCGTTTCCGTCCGAATCCTCACCGATCGGCTCCTTTATCAAATCCACGTCCACACGGCCTGCGATCGCGTAGGCGACCACAAGCGGGGGCGACGCCAGATAGTTTGCCTTCACGTGCGGATTCACACGGCCCTCGAAATTACGGTTACCTGAAAGCACGGATGCAGCGACGAGATCACCGTCGTTGATAGCCTCAACAACCGGCTCGGGGAGAGGTCCGCTGTTTCCGATGCAGGTGGTACATCCATAGCCAACAGTGTGGAACCCTAGCGCTTCGAGATGCGGTGTCAGACCCGCCTCGTCGAGATAGTCTGTCACGACACGGGAACCGGGCGCCAAACTTGTCTTCACATACGACGGAACCTTCAACCCGCGCTCTGCCGCATTCTTCGCGAGCAAACCAGCAGCAACCATGACCGATGGGTTGCTAGTGTTCGTGCAGCTCGTGATCGCCGCGATCACCACGGCGCCGTGACCGATCAACGCCCCACCGTTAAGCGACACGTTGACCTGAGCAGTTCGCTGCGCAGCGTTCAATCCGAACCCGCTGTTCCCGACCGGTGACTCGAGTGCATCTTCGAACCCGGGCTTCATCTGATCCAGAGGGATCCGATCCTGCGGACGCTTCGGCCCGGCGAGGCTTGGTTCGACAGTCGACAGATCAAGCTCCAATCCTTCCGTAAACTCGGGCTCAGGGCTATCGTCAGTTCGGAATAATCCCTGCTCTTTTGAGTATCGCTCGACAAGGTCAACCTCTTCCAGTGACCGGCTTGTCCGCTCTAGATACCGAAGCGTCTCATCGTCGATGGGGAAGTATCCCATGGTGGCGCCGTACTCGGGAGCCATGTTCGCGATCGTCGCGCGGTCTGCCAGAGCAATCCCTGTCAGACCTGACCCGTAGAACTCGACGAACTTCCCGACCACGCCCTTCTCCCGGAGCATCTGAACGACAGTAAGCGCGAGATCCGTGGCTGTCGCACCTTCAGGCAGACTGCCGTGCAACTTGAACCCGATCACGTCGGGTGTCAGCATATAGATCGGTTGACCAAGCATCACAGCCTCAGCCTCAATGCCTCCGACGCCCCAACCCAAAACCCCGAGACCGTTGATCATTGTCGTATGGGAGTCCGTACCAACGAGACTATCGGGGAATGCCACACCGTCGCGCTGTACGACACCCTTCGCCAGAAACTCGAGATTCACTTGGTGTACGATTCCTGTTGCAGGCGGTACGACCCGGAAACTCTCGAATGCATTTGACCCCCAGCGAAGGAATTCGTAACGCTCGTTGTTCCGCTCGAACTCAATCTCGGCATTCTGCTGGAGTGCATCGGAAGAGGCGAAGCGGTCGACCTGAACCGAGTGGTCCACGACCAGATCGGCAGGAATCAGTGGTTCGATCCGTTTCGGATCCCCACCCAGCCTGTCCATCGCGCTTCTAAGGGCCGCGAGATCTACGAGGCTTGGAACACCCGTAAAATCTTGGAGTACAACGCGTGCGGGTTTGAACGGCACCTCGACCTGCGCGGGTGCCTTTGCCTTCCACCCAGCAAGTCCGGTCACGTCTTCTTCATTGACCTGGTAGCCGTCGAGATTCCGGAGGGCAGCCTCGAGCAGCACCTTGATGCTCATGGGCAGTCGACTTACATCCGCGTCGAGGCGATCGAGGCGGAAGATCGTGACATCGCCCCCTTTGGTCCGGAGTGTTTCGCACGAATTCAGGGGATTGTGGGTGTCGCTCATGTTTTCCTCGTCGCGTGAAAATTGGAGGAGCTCAAAGAGAGCCACAAGATTGGCCAATCCGGCCGATCTCGAAAGAAACAATTATGATGAAGAATCAGACGGATTCGTGATTGCTCAAAAGCTAGTGACATAGATAAGTTATAAAAGCGAATCATTCGACTTATATACATTCCAAATAGGAATATGTTGTGATCGCCAACATCGAAGCGCTCTCGGCACTAGCTGAACTCGGGACTATGACGAAGGCAGCCACACGCCTCCGAATCACGCAGTCTGCCGTCAGCAAACGGATCGCCGCACTTGAAGCGTCGACGGGCGCTTGTCTGATCGAGCGGATTGGTCGTGGGGTCCGTTTAACCCCGGACGGTGTCGCCCTGCTTGAGAAGACCGATCCCTTCATGAAAGCCCTTAGAGAGGCGTTACGGGAGGACAGACCTACAGGGAGCGAGCGTCTCGAGATCGGGGTCTCCGAATCGATCCTCGCGTCTTGGGGCGCCCAGGTCCTTGCTCGTATCCGCCGAGACAATCCTCAGCTTGCCCTAGTCGTCAACGCGCATCGAAGTCCTGTCGCTCTCGACCACGTGCGTTCCGGCGAGTATGTCCTCGCCCTCTGCTCCGGACTGGCTGAGGACACATCCGAGCTTCGATCGGAGGTCGTATATGAGGAGCCTATGGTTATCGTTCCCAGTGGTCTGCAGCCACTCCAACTCGAGGGTGATATTCCCGTGATGACGATCGAACCGCATTCCGCCACATGGCAGGTGATCGGTCGTCGGATTCGGGCAGGCAGCAGGAAGTGGCCTTTTCGTCTGGAAGTCACGCAGACGCTCCAGTCATTTGCGTGCATCACCCAGATGGCCCGGTGCGGCCTTGCCCACGGCCTCGTCCCGATCGGGATCGTAAGCTCCCTTGGCATACCCCTTGATCTCGTGCGCCCGTTCCCGAACAACGGTCTCACGAGACCCGTCATTCTCGTTGGACGAAGCTCGGCGTTCCTGAGACCGGCCGTCGAGGCTTTCCACAACTCTCTAAGACAGGCGGCTTCCGAGATCTTCGACCCGTCCTGACCGGAATTCGTCGCTCCAAATCGGCCAAATGCTTATGTTCCGCGTCTTCGAAAACGGTAGTAGACAGATCACGAGGCAGGTAAGGGTATGAGTAGATTCACAGGTTTGATCATCCTTGATGGCTGGGGTCTGAACCCGAACAGCGACCACAACGCCATAGCCCAGGCAGCCACGCCGACCATGGACCGGATCAGTCAGCAGTTCCCATATGCCACCCTTCGAACATCAGGAAGAAACGTCGGACTCCCGGACGGTCTGATGGGGAACTCTGAGGTTGGCCACCTGAACCTCGGAGCTGGACGAGTCGTAACACAGGCCATGACGTGTATCGAAGACAGCATTAACGACAGGAGTTTCAAGCAGAACGACGCATTGCTAGCCGCAGTAGACCGACTTTCAGGCTCAAACAGGAGTCTGCACCTGTTGGGTCTGGTATCTGACGGCGGCGTCCATTCATGGCCAACACACTACCAGGGTCTGCTGGAGCTGGCGCAGCAAAGAGGTGTCGACCCCGATCGCATCTTCATCCATGCCTTTCTCGACGGCCGCGACACGCCGCCGCAAAGCGGGATCGACCGTGTTCGTGAGCTGGAGGCATTCCTGACGGAGCTTGGTGCCGGCCGAATCGCTTCAGTTTGCGGCCGCTACTATGCGATGGACCGTGATCAGCGTTGGGAGCGAACACAGCTTGCCTACGATCTGCTTACAGAAGGCACGGGAGCCGAATCGAGCACGGCCATCGGGGCCATCGAGGCCTCCTACTCTGCCGGCGAAACGGACGAGTTCGTCAAACCCGTATGCGTGTGCACTTGCGACGGTAAACCGATCACACGTGTCAAAGACGGGGACTCGGTCATCTTCTTCAATTTCCGTGGTGACCGCCCACGACAGCTCACACGCGCTTTCACCGACGATGACTTCACGAGCTTCGTTCGTTCGACATACCCAGACGTCCACTACACCTCGCTCACGCGTTACGAGGAGTCTCTCCCGGTAGACGGCATCGCCTTCCCGCCCGAAGCTCTATCACAGGACATGCCGAGCATCTTCGGAGAAACCGTCAGTCGTGCGGGCAAACGTCAGCTTCGGATCGCCGAGACCGAAAAGTATGCCCACGTCACCTTTTTCTTCAACGGGCAGAGGGAGGAGCCATACGAGGGTGAGGACAGGATACTCGTTCCTTCTTCCAAGGATGTCCCGACATACGACCTCAAGCCTTCGATGAGCGCCCCCGAAATAGCCGGGCGGCTTTCAGAGGCTATCAGGTCGAGAGAACACGATGTAGCGATCTGTAATTTCGCCAACCCGGACATGGTCGGTCACACAGGGATCCTCGAGGCTGCGACCGAAGCGGTCGCAACGGTCGACCGCTGTCTCGGCCAAGTGCTCGAAGCTGTGGAAGCCGTCGGCGGCGCGGTCATCGTGACGGCCGATCACGGGAACGCGGAGCAGATGATTCATTACGAGACTAGTGAGCCCCACACCGCCCACACGACGAACTTGGTGCCCTTCGTACTCTTCGACTCCGAATTCGGTGGGAGGATTCGGCCAGGCGGCTCGCTATGCGATGTATCCCCCACTCTGCTTGCAATGATGGATGTAGATCAACCTCACGAGATGACCGGGCGCGACCTCCGAGCGTCGTGACTTTGGCGGGATTTAGAGTTGGGTGAGCGCGCATACCGGCCTATCTTTGATTCCATTCAGATGATCGAATCAAGACGTGACTACGACGCTTCACGAAGGAGCTCTGAATGAAAATTCATGAATTTCAGGCCAAAGAGATTCTCAAGCAGTTCGGCATCCCTGTGCCGAGTGGCAGGGTGGCTTGCACGTCAGCTGAAGCAAAATCAGCGGCCGAGGAACTCGGCGGCAAGGTTGTCGTCAAGGCACAGATTCACGCCGGTGGCCGTGGGAAGGGTGGTGGGGTCAAGCTGGCAGGCAGCGCGGAAGAAGCGGAAAAACACGCAGACGATATCATCGGCATGCAACTCGTCACACATCAGACAGGCCCCGAGGGTCAGAAGGTCAAACAAGTCCTAATCGAAGAAGCAACCGACATTGACCGGGAGCTCTATCTCGGGATCGTCCTCGACCGAGCCACTTCGAAACTCGTGATCATGGCCTCGACCGAGGGTGGTATGGACATCGAGCAGGTGGCCTCCGAAACACCCGAGAAGATCCTGAAAGAGTCCATCCATCCGGGTGTTGGTCTCCAAGCTTTCCAGGCGAGGCGACTCGCCTTTGGCCTGGGACTGGAGGGAAATGCTTTCAAGCAGGGGGCGGTGTTCATCGCCAGCCTCGCAAGGGCTTTCGAGGCTACGGACTGCTCCCTTGCAGAGATCAACCCGCTCGTCGTTACGAAGGAAAACCATGTCGTCGCTCTCGACGCGAAAATGAACTTCGACGACAATGCCCTCTACCTCCACAAGGACATCCAGGCTCTCCGCGACAAGGACGAGGAGGATCCGCTTGAGGTCGAGGCGTCTGAATTCGAGCTTAACTACATCAAGCTCGACGGAGAGGTCGGATGCATGGTTAACGGCGCGGGTCTTGCCATGGCCACGATGGACATCATAAAGTATTCGGGCTCGTCTCCTGCCAACTTCCTCGACGTGGGTGGGGGAACAAACGTGGAACGCGTTCGTAACGCCTTCCGCATTCTGATCTCGGATGAGGATGTGCAGGCGGTCTTCATCAACATCTTCGGCGGCATTGTGCGCTGTGACCGAGTCGCCCAAGGGGTCGTCGAAGCCTTAGGCTCGCTCGAAGTCAAGGTGCCGATCATCATTCGTCTTCAGGGCACGAACGCGGAGGAAGGCGCAAAGATTCTGGACGGGTCAGACCTGGAGTTCACCGTAGCCCTCGAGCTGCGGGAAGCGGCAGAGGCCGTAGCGGCGGCAGTCAAAGCTGCCTGACCAAAGACCGGTTTCACATAAGGAGCGGGGCTGTCGCACAGACAGGCCCGCTTTCCTTTTGCCCGCCTCGGCCCTGCCAAATGAGCCTCTTGGCGCCATATTGGCAGCCGGCGTTTCAGGCGGCGCATTTCAAGAAAGCCTTAACTCATTGTTTTTTATTGTCTTGTAAAGTTCTCCGTCAATGGAACATCGCTTGCTTCCTCAAGGAGTAGTTAGACCTATTGAACAGGCTTCTGAAAACGGCACGGTAGGATCACTGAACTGAAGGAGAACAGATGGGCAAAGTCATAGGAATCGACCTTGGAACGACCAACTCCTGTGTGGCGGTCATGGAGGGTAACGATCCAGTCGTCATCCCGAACTCAGAGGGTGGACGTACGACACCCTCCGTCGTTGCAATGACGAAGGAGGACGAGCGCCTGGTCGGACAGGTAGCCAAGCGTCAGGCGGTTACAAATCCCGAGAACACGATCTCCTCAATCAAGCGCTTTATGGGTGAACGCTACGACGAAGACTCGACCGAGATCGCTGAAGCGACGTTCAACATTACGTCCGGGACGAACGGACAGGTTTCCGTGCACTTGGGCGATAAGGACTATACGGCGCCTCAGATATCCGCCTTTGTTCTTCAAAAAATGAAGCAGACAGCCGAGGATTACCTCGGAGAAACGGTTGACAAAGCCGTCGTGACGGTTCCCGCATACTTCAACGACGCGCAGCGTCAGGCGACCAAGGACGCGGGCAAGATCGCTGGTCTTGAGGTCGAACGAATCGTCAACGAGCCGACGGCCGCAGCGCTGGCTTACGGACTCGACAAGAAGTCCGACGAGGAGTCTGATGAAAGGGTGGCCGTCTACGATCTGGGTGGCGGAACTTTCGACATCTCGATCCTCGAACTCGGCGGCGGTGTCTTTGAAGTCAAGTCGACAAACGGTGACACGCACCTCGGCGGTGACGACTTCGATCAGAAAATTATCAATTGGTTGGCTGAAGAGTTCCAGAGCGAGCACGGCATGGATCTCCGTAAGGATCCAATGGCCCTCCAGCGTCTCAAAGAAGCTGCAGAGAAAGCCAAATGCGAGCTATCCACGGCTATGCAGTCAGAGATCAACCTGCCCTTCATCACTGCTGACTCCGCTGGCCCCAAGCATTTGAACAAAACACTCTCACGAGCCAAATTCGAGCAGATCACCGAAGACCTCATCGAGCGAAGCAAGAATCCTTGTATCCAAGCCATGAAGGACGCAGGCCTTGCGGCATCCGACATCGATGAGGTAATTTTGGTCGGAGGAAGCACCCGGATCCCGAAGGTTCAAGAGATGGTTCAAGAACTCTTCGGCCGCGACCCTCACAAAGGTGTAAACCCTGATGAGGTCGTTGCGATTGGAGCGGCGGTCCAGGCGGGCGTTCTCGCCGGCGACGTCACGGACGTTTTGCTCCTCGATGTCACACCGCTGTCGCTCGGTATCGAGACGCTGGGTGGCGTGATGACGAAGCAAATCGATCGGAACACGACGATCCCTACAAAGAAGTCCGAAGTCTTCTCGACGGCCGCGGACAGCCAGACCTCCGTCGAGATTCACGTGCTTCAGGGCGAGCGGGAGATGTCCATCGACAACAAAACGCTCGGACGCTTCCATCTGGACGGTATTCCGGCGGCTCCCCGCGGCATGCCGCAGATCGAAGTCACCTTCGACATCGACGCGAACGGGATCGTGAACGTCTCCGCGAAGGACAAAGCGACGGGCAAGGAACAAAACATCCGTATCGAGGCCTCCTCCGGCCTGTCGGACGCAGAGGTCGAGCGGATGGTCGATGACGCTAAGTCGAACGCCGCCGAGGACAAGGCCAAGCGCGAAAAGATCGAAGTCCACAACCAAGCGGACCAGCAGATCTACCAAGCCGAAAAGCAGCTCGAGGAGTCGAAGGATACGATCAGCGAGGATGCAGCCGGCAAGGTTCAAACCGCGATCGATCGAGTGAAGGAAACCCTGCAGGGTGAGAACACCGACGAAATCAAGGCTGCCATCGAGGCACTGACCCAGAGTCTGCATCAAATCGCGAGTGAGCTTTACGAGCAGGCTGCAGAGTCGGAGCCGCCTCCGGGTAGTGATCCGGGTGAAGCAGGCGGACAGCCTGGCGGTCAGGAAGGTGCCGTCGACGCGGACTTTGAGGTCATCCCGGAGACCGAGGAACAGAAGAAGAAGGACGAATAGCCTTCAGAGACAGACAGACGAAAAGGGCGGTGACGCATCAAGTCACCGCCCTTTCTGTTGTTGTCTAATCTGTCTTGGGTCTTCTCTGAACTCTACGGCCTGGTCTCTCCCTGAAACTCGCGAATCAAATCCGGCATTTCATCACAAGGTATCGATACGGATACCGGATCAAGTTGTAGGCTCTACCGTAATCCGCACCGCTCCCAGTACCTTCAGGAACTCGAACGTCACGACACGCCCCTTCGACTGAATCTCTCCGCTCCCCAAGTCTCGACTCGAAATCTCCCGCAGGCGCGACAGCATCCAGGCCTGTTCCCTGTTCAAACCTGGAAGAGCGTTCTTCACGAAGATCAGCGCAAACGAAGCGTTGGTTTCGAGATCGGCCTCCTCGGTGTCCAGAACGCTGACCATCATCATCGCTCGCTGAAGTTTGTTCTCGTCTCCCCAGAATTCGACCACCACCTGTCCGTCACGAGCTGCTCCCATGACCCTGCTGAGGCCTTCCAGCGGTGGAAGCACCTCTGTCGGAATCTCGCCCGGAAGATCGGCCAGCAGTCCATCGATCGACAACTCACTGGAGTTCCTCTTGACCGTGCTGCTGGGTCTGCGACGAGTGGTTGTGCCCTTCTTCCTGTCCAGATCTCGCTTAAGAGCAGCGCGAACGGCCGCAGGCTTACCAACGTAGTTGCCGTGAACCCAGCCAGCCGTGTCGTCTGAGAGCAGAACACCCACCCACGCATCCTGATGCTCCACGACACGCAACTCCTGCCCGCGCCGGACCTGCGCTACGATTGGCTGTTTGGTCGATGGTCCCTTTCGTACGTTCAGAACGGGGGGCACGACGTAAATCGACTCATAGGAATCCTGACAGGCCACGGGAACCAAGAGCAAAAATGCGGTAAATACCTTTGAAAATCGCATCATAAGTTTACCTAAATAACTCGTCCAGCGTGTCGAGCAGCGTCTCCAAGCGGCTGAAGATAGCCCGGGGTCACAGGGCGTGCAACCTAATCTTGAAATTTAACACAAGTGACTGTGTATTCGGTGTTTCCTGTCCTCTTCACTGAATTTTCATCCGGCTTTCGGTGACAGAATCCACACCTCACCTACTCATCGCTCGAAGCGATCACATCACGTGGAATGCCCGGCAATACCGAGTAACCAGCTCGCCGAGCACCTTAAGACTATCGACCCAGATATCGTCACTGATACCTTGTGCCGATCGGTTGGAGCATTTCGATTTGCAAATGCTCCAACCGATCGAGAGCGTCAGAGAAATCCACAACACGCTTATCGGGGCCCTGACAAGTAAGGACAGCATCGCACGGTAGAAACCGCCCGCACCTTGCATCTTGCGCACCCCTAGCGTAAATTTCCGTCGCTTGGGCAGGTTTTACTTTAGCTGGAAGGATGGATCGATTGAAGTTCGACTTTGATGTTCAGAACATAGTCGACGGTCAGGGCGTCAGCATCGCAATCACCGGAATGGTGATCGTATTTTTCGCGCTTACCTTGATTAGCCTGTTCATCGCTGCGCTCCCTAGTATCCTCAAGCGAATCGCCAAGCGGTGGCCGGAACCCGTTGGCCATCACCACCGCCCCTCCCCACATCAGCCCGTCGAGGACGGCGTGAGCGAAGAACTCGTTGCCGGGATTGGTGCGGCCCTGCATCGACAACTCGGCAGGGTCTGACCCAATGGATATCTTCTACGAGTTCCTGAACACAACCGGCTTCGCTCAGATGACCGTGGGCAACATCATCATGGTCATCATCGGAATCATCTTCATCTCCCTCGCGATAACCAAGGACTACGAGCCGCTTCTTCTCGTCCCAATCGGCTTTGGGATCATCGTCGGAAATATCGGCTATATCGACACGATGACACTCGGTGTTTACGACGAAGGGAGCGTACTCTACTACATCTACTTCGGCGTCAGTCAGGGCATCTTCCCACCTCTAATCTTCCTCGGCATCGGGGCGATGACTGACTTCTCCACCATGCTGTCCAACCCGAAGCTCATTATGCTTGGTGTTGCGGCTCAGATCGGCATCTTCCTCACACTGATCGGGGCACTATACCTTGGCTTCACCCCTAGCGAATCCGGCGCAATCGGCATCATCGGCGGCGCCGACGGACCTACGGCCATCTTCCTTTCCGCGAAGCTAGCGCCGCACCTGCTCGGTGCGATCGCCATCGCCGCATACTCCTACATGGCCCTAGTCCCCGTAATCCAGCCCCCGATCATGAAGCTGCTCACCACTAAGGAAGAGCGTCTAATCCGGATGCCCGAGCCACGTGTGATCTCTCGACGCGAAAGGATCATTTTCCCGATCGCAGCGTTCCTGATTGCAGCTCTGATTGCACCGGGATCGATCGCCCTGCTCGGCATGCTCTTCTTCGGGAACATTCTCAAAGAATCCGGTGTAACCGAACGGCTCGCGAACTCGGCGCGTAACGCGATGATCGACATTGTCACGATCCTGCTCGGCTTCTCAGTCGGCGCGAGCACCCAAGCCCAGACGTTCCTCAAACCCGACTCGCTCTTGATCTTCGGTCTCGGCGCACTCTCCTTCGGGATCGCGACGGCCGGGGGCCTGCTCGGTGCGAAGTTCATGAACCTGTTCCTCAAGCAGAAGATCAACCCGCTAGTCGGAGCGGCTGGTGTCTCGGCCGTACCAGACTCAGCGAGGGTGGTTCAGATGGTGGGGCAACAGGAGGACCCACAGAATTACCTGCTGATGCACGCCATGGCCCCGAACGTAGCCGGCGTAATCGGTTCGGCCATCGGCGCCGGTATCCTTTGGTCAGTACTCGTCAAGTAACCCTCAGTCTCACATCCAGAGTCAGATCGTGAAAAAGAAAGTCAAATTCATGTGTACGGCCTTCCGGGACGGGTTCCAGTCCGTCTACGGGGCCCGAGTCTTCACCAAAGACTTCCTCCCCGCACTCGAGGCAGCCCGCGATGCCGGAATCGACTATTTCGAGGCAGGCGGTGGAGCTCGCTTCCAGTCACTCTACTTCTACTGCAACGAAGACGCCTTCGACTCGATGGACGCCTTCCGGAAGACGGCGGGACCCAACGCCAACCTTCAGACCCTATCGAGGGGTGTGAACGTCGTCGGTCTCGAGTCGCAGTCGAGCGACATCATCAACCTGCACGCGTTGATGTTCAAGAAGCACGGCATCACGACGATCCGGAACTTCGACGCACTCAACGATGTAAACAACCTCGTCCACAGCGGGAAGTGCATCGTCGATGCAGGTCTCAAGCATCAGGTCTGCGTGACCCTGATGGAGCTTCCACCAGGATGCGAGGGCGCACACGACCCGGACTTTTACGAGTCGACCCTGCGACAGATCCTCGATGCGGACATCCCGTATGACTCGGTCTGCTTCAAGGACGCATCCGGAACGGCCGTCCCCTCGACGGTCTACGAGACGATCAAACGCTCCCGTGCAATGCTGCCGGAGGGGACGTTCATCCATTTTCACACTCACGAAACAGCCGGTATTTCTGTCCAAGCCAACATGGCTGCTCTGGATGCAGGGGCAGATGGCATCGACCTCTCCCTTGCCCCCTGTTCGGGAGGAACCTGCCAGCCCGATATCCTGGTAATGTGGCACGCGCTTCGCGGGTCCAATTACGATCTGGATGTGGACATCGAGAAGGTCCGTGAAGCAGAAGAGATCTTCAAGGAATCGATGGCGGATTATTTCCTGCCGCCAGAGGCCACTGCTGTAGAGCCACTCATCCCCTGGAGCCCGATGCCGGGTGGTGCACTCACCGCAAACACGCAGATGCTCCGAGACAATGGGATCATGGACCGCTACCCCGAGATGATCCAAGCAATGGGTGACGTTGTCCGAAAAGGAGGCTTCGGCACTTCGGTCACACCAGTCTCGCAGTTCTACTTCCAGCAGGCATTCAACAACGTGATGTTTGGAGAGTGGGAGCGCATCGCCGATCCCTACGGGCAGATGGTCCTCGGATACTTCGGCAAGACACCCGTAGCACCGGATGCCGAGGTCGTCAGAATCGCGTCAGAGCAGCTCGGCCTAGAGCCAACCACACAGCCAGTTCTCGAGCGGAACGACGCTGACCCGAACAAGGGAATCGACGCGGCCAAGAAAATCCTCCATAGCGAAAGCCTTCCGGAGACAGACGAGAACATTTTCATCGTCGCCACGTGTAAAGAAAAAGGTGTCGACTTCCTCAACGGGAAAGGTGAGGTCGGAGTACGGAAGGTCGACAAGACAGCCGACCAACCGGCCGCCGCGACAAGCGGTCCAGCCAGCTACACGATCTCCGTGAACGGTCGGCAGTTCCAGTTGTCGATAGATGGAGATCAGGCGACTGTTAACGGGAATACCTACCAGGTCGAGCTCACGGAAGGATCGGCCGCACCGAGCGCAGCGCCAGCCAGCGGCCAGGGACAGCTGGTTCATGCCGAGATGCCGGGCAAGGTCATCCGGGTCCTCGCCACTCAGGGCAGCAGAGTGAACGAAGGTGATCCTCTCCTCGTTCTCGAAGCTATGAAGATGGAAATGCAAATCGCATCGCCGGTGTCTGGGACTGTCCAGTCGGTAGATGTTTCGGAAGGAGATCAGGTCGCAGCCGGGGCGACGTTAATCACGATAGGATAGACGTGAAACGACTCTGGTTATTGCCGAACCGTCTCTGCTGTCCGCCGTCATCACACCAGTATCCTCACGCGCAGGTGCGTGGCTTCAGAAAGAAGGCGGCGGATACCTATAGGTAAGCTACGCCACCTTCCGCTCCGACACGGGGTACTATCAGGTCGGCAACACCGTCGGAATCGGCAATTTCACCTTCGGCCTCCGAACACCTACCTTAACGGGCGCATTCTCTGTATCTATCGGCAGCTATCTGAAAGTCCCCTCTAGAGCCAGAACCAGACGGCGAACTCTCGATTCGCCGTCACCCTCCTGCAAGCGCCCATCTTCACCAACCGCGAAGTTCTCTTTTTCGTCTAACGGTTTTTAGTCCTTTTTCTTTTGTGCCCTCAGAAGACCATTCATATCTTTGATTTTTCTAATGTTACGCTACTTGCAGAGTGCAAATGAGCGACGACCCCGACACAGCACCGGTTGTCCTGGTTGCTGACGACGATGAGGATTTTCTAGCGTTTCTGGCCACGCGCCTCAGCCGCGAGCCTTGGGATCTGCGCAAAGCCAGTGATGGACAGGAAGCGCTCGATATCCTGCTAACAAAGGAGATCGACGTCGCTGTTCTAGACCTGAAGATGCCAAAGCTCGACGCTCTGAACATCCTGAAAAGCGTCAGCCGCGAGGGTATCCAAACGGATATCATCGTGGTGACAGGTTACGCAACAGTCGAATCCGCGGTCTTAGCGATGCGCAGGGGTGCACACAACTTCCTTAAGAAGCCATTAAAGACCGAAGAACTACTGACGATCATCCGTCGTTTGCTCGACGCGCGCTACCCATCTACAAGGACGCTCGCCCAACGGCTTGAGGCGTATGTCAAGGATCACGCCTACGATTCGGGCCTCCGGATAGACGACCTGTGCAACCACTTCAGCATCTCGCCCCGATACGTCTCGAAGCTATTCCGAGAGAACCTAGGCACGTCTTTCAAACGCATCGTTGCAGGGCATCGGGTCGAACGGGCAAAACAGCTGATCCGAACGGGTGACGAACCCCTCTACTCGGTGGCCGACAAATGCGGCTTCCGCAACTATCGGCAGCTCACATCGACGTTCAAGAATGTCGAAGGCATGCTGCCGAGGACATACAGAGAAGTCTGCGAGAAAACTTGATTGCCCAGTCAACCCGTAGATCGATCGCGGGGCGAGCACCGGCCGGGCTTCACCTCTTTCCTGTTTCTGATGCGAGGAACCCCGGCGTTCTTTTTTCTAGTAGTAGCATCCGAGCCCAGAGAGAAAACCGAGATTCCAGCCTCCGGCCTTTCCGAGCCACGGTGTATCGGGTTCTCCTGCCTACTCTGCCAGATCCATCTCTCCCATCTTGCCAACTATACCTTCCGCCTAGGTGTCCAGAAAGTTGGACATACTCGCGTCCTCTTCCCATCGCAGCTCGAAGCCCTCCAGTGGGACCAACCACCATTTATTCAAACCCTCTTTCGTGCTCACATTTTCTAACACTTGCTTGATGGGTGCGTTCAGTTGACGGGTCCGGACCATCACGTGAGGCTGAACAAGACACCCAGCGGCGGCCAGAAGAGATCCTTCACAGATTATCTCCATATTCCTTCCTCTATTCTTTCTTGGTTCACCATAACTACCTAACTTGTCGGCCTCACATCAACCCTTCGAAAGGGAAGTTATGGAATCTAGCGGCATCACAACGCCGGACATCGAACGCCCCCCTCAGGACCTGATCGACAAACTCACGGACATCGGGAGTGCAACGGCAAGCGGCGAGCTCGCCAAGCTGGGTGTTCGCAGCGCTCATATCGCCGGGCCACTCGCTAGGACCGACGGTGCCAGTATCGTAGGGCCGGCCATCACGCTTCAGTTTCTACCCAAACGGGAAGATCTGTATAAGCCGGGCGAGTACGTCGATCGCGAAAAACAGCTTCACCGACACGCGCTCTACCACACACAGCCGGGCGACGTCGTAGTTGTTGACGCGAGAGGTGACCTTGAAAGCGGCGTTTTCGGCGACATGATGCTCACTTTCTTCAAGGGACGTGGCGGCGCAGGTGTGATCGTCGATGGCTGTATCCGGGACTACCCGAAGGTCAAGCACCTGGATCTGCCCCTCTGGACTCGAGGATTCACACCCAACTTCCACACTCAGACCAACATCTGGCCGACTGGCGTAAACTGCCCAATTGGATGCGGCGGAACACTAATCATTCCGGGAGACATCATCATCGCGGATGATGATGGTGCGGTTGTGGTGCCGATCGACCTCGCGCCGGAGTTGGCGGAGAAAGCAGGTGAGCACGCCGAGTGGGAGGTCTTCAGCAGGGAGCGTCTCTCGGAGGGTGGCGATCTGCGCAAGTATTACCCTCTGACCGACGAAGCAAGAATCGAGTACGAGGAATGGAAGAAGCAACAATAGGGGCCCGATTGTGACACCGCAGCCAATCTCCTACGAATCGTTGATCTCGCTCCTGGACGAGCAGATCGAGGACCTCCTTCCCAGACAGATTACGGACACCTCCCATCCTGAGAAAGGCGGTTTCGTCTCGCCGCAGGAGGGCATGGCAGGAGGGGCACAACTGGGTTGCGTCCAGTCTCTCGCATACGGCTGGTTGTGCGACAGCTCGAACTACCACGGCTCTCAAGAGATTCTCGACCGCCTGATCCTTGCTGCGGGATTCCTCCGGTCCGTGCGGCGACCATCGGGGCGCTACGATCTGATCACGACCAACTGGGATTGCGGCCCATATACGGGATTCGTTATTCAGGCTGCTGCAACCTTTGTCGGGGCCGCCCGCAGGACGACGCTGTCCGGTGCATCCGACATCGAAGAACACTGGGGGGAGGTTATCCGATCGGCAGCTCACGGGATGGCAACCGGCGGGTTCCACACCCCCAACCATCGCTGGGTCCTTACGTCGGCGTTGGCGCAATCTCAGTCGCTTTATCCCGACCTCGACCTCGGCAATACTATCGACGCATACCTTGCCGAAACGATCGACATCAATCCGGATGGTGAGTATACCGAGCGAAGTACCGCGGTCTACAATGCCATCTGTAATCGGTCCTTACGGCTTACAGCGGAGCACCACGATCGCGCCGACCTTCTCGATGCCGTACGGCGCAACCTCGATGCATCTTACCATCTGCTTCACTCTGACGGCACGGTCGTCACAAGCTTGTCGAACCGGCAGGATCAGGGTCAGCGTGTCGTTCCAGTCGGAATGATCGACAGCTACTATACGTTGGCCCGCCTCGATGGAAACGGTTTCTACGCTTCGATCGCTGACTGGCTCGCGTCGTTCCGACGCGAAGCTCGTTGGGCGCTCGAACCCTTCATCGCACACCCGGAGTGGCGTGAGGACAACCTAGAAAGGGCTCCCCTGCCAACAAGCTATTCCCATTGGATGCCCGTCTCCGGTGTTTGGCGCGTCAGGAGACACAATACGAGCGTCACGATCGCCAAGGGAATTTCCACACCGGTCAGCGTCAGGCGAGGAGAGATCGAAGTAGGAATCAAGGTCTGCGCCACCTACTTCGCTCGCGCACAGTTCAAAGCAGACAGACTGGAAGAGACAACCAACGGAGCACGTCTCGTGTACGAGGGTGGGAGACACAAGCCACCGGGCTACTACCATCCCGTGAACCGGGAGGTCACCATGGAGGACTACTCGGCCGTAATGCTTGAGCGAGACTTCACGGCCTACGCCCGTCTCGAGATGACACTCGATGTCGAGGAGGTCGGCAACAGGTTCGATCTCCGCCTTCGAACCAGCGAGCCCTTCGACAACATCCCTCTGGAGATCCTCTTCGTACTCAGTCCCGGAGGCACGCTCCATTCAGACAGTCTGGTCGCGGAGGGTATCGCGGGGCAGACCGCATTTCTAAGTGATGGGTTCGCAACCTATCACATCGGAAACGATGCCATCTCCTTCGGGCCAGGATCGAACCGACACCGAATGCGAGACATGCGTGGCAGTGAGCCCGAACCCACCGCGTTCCGCGTGCTCACGACTTACCGGAGCCCTGTTGACCAGACGATACAGGTGCGTGCCGGCACATGGTCGGAGGCCACGGAGTCGATTTGTTACGATGGGAGCAACGAATGAAGGCCATCATGCTGTCCGAACCTAGGCAGATCGGAGTGGTCGACCTGCCAGACGAGCAACCCGGCCCCGGCGAAGTAACACTTCGGATCGAATCCTGCTCCGTCTGTGGATCCGACTTGGAGGGTTTTCACGGAATCCATCCCAAGATGACCTTCCCACGCGTGATGGGTCACGAAGTCGGCAGCGTGGTCAAGGCGGTCGGCGATGGCGTCGGCCTGAGTGTCGGTGATCGGGTCGCTGGGACAGGTCGCAAAGCCTGCCGATCCTGCGAGCCCTGTCGAAACGGCCGACCGGCCGAGTGCGCCAATCCGGGTGGACCCGGATTTACCGCACACGGCGCCTACGCCGAATCGATGACGGTCATCGCGACAGAATTGGTGCCGATCCCCGAGAACCTCTCCTTCGACGAAGCCGCGGTCGCCCAGCCGGCGGCAATCGCCTACCACGCCGTCGTCGGCAGGGCCGCGATAAAGGAAGGCGAAACAGTCTTGATCCAGGGCTGCGGACCGATCGGTCTTTCGGCCATGATGCTGGCCAAGCTGCAGGGCGCCCGCGTCATCTCGACGGACATCGTGGACTACCGTGTCCAGAAAGCCAGAGAGCTCGGAGCGGAACTGGCGCTCAACTCCAGCAAGGAGGACGTCTTTGCCCCCATCCGGGACATGACCTCAGGGCAGGGTGTCGACAAGGTCATCGAGTGCGTCGGAGCGGATCAGGACGAGACGATTCCACAGGCAGTGGAGGCGGTTCGGTCATCAGGCCTGGTCGTTGTCGTTGGTTCTTTTGCCTCCAACCGAGCGACGGTTCCGATCATCGACTTCAAATTCAGTGAAAAATCACTTATCGGCTCTCAGGGGATGCCAGAAGGATACGGACCTATTTTCGAGCTTATGTCCTTCGGCAAGCTGGATGTCAACCGGCTCATCTCGCACCGCATCCCGCTAGATCAGGCACCGCACGCCCTCAGCCTGATGGATCGCAAAGACGAAGATGTCCTCAAGGTCGTTCTCAAGCCTCAGACTTGACCCGAGCTCGGCAGATCTTGTGCAAATCGACAGCATTTTATCCGCACGAACTCTTAACAAGATATTCCTTGTAGACATTACTCTGGGGCCAACTCGTATGTGCCGCTCCTCAGGGCAGCCGTTGCCCCTTAGACGGGCACGTAGAAACCACTCAGCATGCAGTGGAGGATCTCGACAGTTCACCTATGGTGACAGTGTGGCCAGCCGACCGGTTTGGTCCTGCAAAGGCGAAGAGAACGCAGAGAGGGCACGAGCAGAAAACTGAGGACATTGCGAGGGTAAAGGATCTTAGAGGGACGACTCGGCGTTCCGTGTTCGCGAGGCCGATCTGCGCCCGCTGTGTTGAGTTTCTAATTCAGATTACGGCAGGGGCGTCACCCGCCTCTTTCGGCAGGCGTCGTTGCTTGCGCATTTCCTGATACGACTCGGACGAGCCGTCGTGCAACGTCCCGAACCAGCGATCAAGCGGTACGGTCACTGTCCCATAATTGCACTCGAAATAGCGGTGATGCAGGTAGTGGAAGAAAGTATCGAT
The DNA here is from genome assembly GCA_002714465.1 of Gemmatimonadota bacterium. Next base: position 154,595 of record PAXL01000034.1, read on the forward strand.
GCTGATACCCTCACTGTCATCCTTCAGCACTAGTCGATCGAAGCCGGTGTGACCGAGAGCAGGATTCAGCGCTGGACGCTGCATCACGTAGAGCATGTGGATTGGGTGTGACGGGATCACGAAGAAGATGATCCAGCGCGTGAAATAGATCAGGTGCTCAATCGGGTGCATCGACAGACCCGACCAGGGACCCACATTCGTGTTCTTGTGGTGCAGGTAGTGTGCGTTGTCGTAGAGCCAGCGCCAGTGTGAGATCCGGTGAACGAGATAGAAGTGCAGGTCTTGCCAAAACGGCAGCACAAAGGCGAGCACTATGAAGTAGACCGGGTTCTCCGCGAACGTAATCATCGGGGCCCAGCCATTCCCATAGGCCCACAGCATGAAGACTTCGTAGATCGTCCAGATCGTCGCTCCGCTCGCCATCGACCAGAACACGTTGTCCCAGACTTGGTCCTTGAACAGGAAAGCTCTGCTGTTTGCGCTCGGCCAGCGCGAATTGTATTTGAAGCGTGTGCCCTGGACTCTTCGCCAATAGAGGATCCCGTGCAGTGTTGCCCCTACGATTGCAAGCATCACGTAGTTGCGGACGAACATTGGCCAGATCCAGTCAAAGCTCAGCTGACTGAACGTCGCGATGTCACTTGCACCGGGCTGGATATAGTTCCAGGTCACATACCCCAAACCATAGTAGAGCACCGCGCCAAAGGGCCAAAGGAATCCCGGGAAACCAAGGAAAAATTTGGCCAGCCTGCGGGGCTGAATCGGCCACGCGAACGGCATCGCCTTCCCCAAAATCCGCGGCGTCCACTCACCTTTGGGATCCCTTGTCTCGTTGCCGTCGTCTAAGCTTTTCTTTTCTTTTATAGTCGCCATATGTCGACTAGGCTAAGTAAGCTCGCCCTCGTCGTCAAGCGAGAAGGCAGGCGTTTATTCACAACATTATGGCTATCGGTCCAAGAGACCTCTCTAACGTTTATGCCGTAGAAACCATCGGCTGCGATTAAGCACTGCCACCTTCTACTCAGGATAGACAACCTGACAGCTTAAGCGTTGCGCATAGTTGCGCTACTTTAACATTCTGCACTGATGCAGTATCACAATCCTGAGCAGATACGACACTTCCATCGCGGGCCTTGGGGGCTGACACTTTGGCTACAGGTCAATACACCATCTGGAAGACAACCGAAGCCGACATACCCGACCTCGAGACCATCACGGGTCGGAACGAGGCGTCCCAGCAAAGGTGGACGGTCATACCACCCCGAGAATTGTATGATGATCGTCGAGACGGAGGGTAAGACGAGTGGAAGTGTCTATGCGGTTCTTAAACGACCACCTCTATGGAAGAAGGAGATGGTCCTGCCATTTCCGTAGCTGGTCTCGCTAATTGTGAAAAAGGAATACCGAAACCAAGGTGCCGGGACTTTTCTGATTCGCGCGGTGGAAAAAGAGGTGCGTTCCAGGGGTCACGGCAGGATACATCTTGGCGTTGACCCTTTAGAAAACCCGGGTGCAAAGCGACTCTAAGAAAGACTGGGCTATAAAGACCTGTCCCCCGAACTCTACCGATCGAGCTATACCATCCCAACCAAAGACGGCAGCAAGCGAAAGATCAGCGAATGGCTGGTTGCCGTGGTAAAGGAGTTGGGTTAGGAAGACCATTTATGAAAGGAGCAAACTTGAGCGATTCAGTTTATTATCCGTGGGCGAATATCACGACACGAAACGGCATTCAGGGGGATTTAGTCATCTCCGCTCTACAGAAATCGATACGCAGGGGGCTGACGGAGAAGGCCGTCACCTTCGCATACGAGATGTATATCACGAGCGAGCAATTCGAGGACAAGCTTTGGCGACGCCTTCAGGCCATCTCCGTCGAGGATGTCGGCTTTGGAGACTTGAGCGCGCCCGTCCTTATCAACACTCTCAACCTAATGCGCCAGAATTTCCCATACGCTGACGGCGATCGCCCTCTCTTCTTCGTTCATGCGATCCGATACCTGTCGACGGCCAAGAAAGATCGGACTAGCGACAACCTGAAGAACATCGTCAAGTTCGAGTCTGCCCACGGTCGCGTCCCAGAAGTACCCGACTTCGCGCTCGATAAGCACACGGAACAGGGACGCGCCATGGGACGCGACCTGAAACACTTCCTAGAGGAAGGCAGTCGGCTCGAGAACGAGATACCCGTCGAAGAGAACTACCGATCACGGCTGCTCGACCTGATTGACAGTATCGAGAAGGAGGAAGTGAAGCCGGTCTCGAACGCCTTCACTTACGACGGATGGCAGGCCTAGAGCGCCACTAACGAGAGCAGCCTGCTCTCCAAAACCCGAGTGTTTCTTAAAGAATCTGTACCGCGGCTGTGTGTCTGCTGCAAGCTCAGCCGCCTAAGGGCCAACCTTCAGTCTGGAGGAGTCAGATGAGCAGCGAACGGAATCCCGTTACCAACCGAAGTGCTTGGCGTCCTGATGAGATGGACACTGACCAATCTTGGTCGTTTACCCTCGACGAGGCGCACCTTCAAGATCTTGAGAAAGCACTCGAAGGCGTACGGAATAAACCCTTCGAGCGGATCACACGTGAAGACTTTCCACTGCCATCGATGTCTGGTCTCCTTCAGGATCTCTTGACCGAAGTCCGCGACGGTCGCGGCTTTGTCAGGTTGAGCGGAATACCGACGGAGTTCGACTATCCGGATATCGAGCGCCTCTATTGGGGCATGTGTACGCATCTTGGAACGGGCATCACACAGAACAGTGAGACGGGTCTGATCCATTACATCACGGATGGTGAACTGGCTCCGAAGGACGGGGCTCGCATCCTCGGCAAGCCCAGACCGTCGAAGCTGCACGTTGATCTGACGGATGTTGTCGGGCTTTTCTGCGTAAAGCAGGCACCTGACAACCCGCTCAGCCTCGTGGCCAGCTCGATGACGGTCTACAATGAAATACTCGCTCGACATCCGGATTACATCGAAAGGCTCGAGCGAGGCTATCACTGGAACCGAAAGGGACCTCACGGCAGCGAGAAATCCCATTCAGAATTCCGAATCCCGGCCTGGAGTAAATCGGATAGTGTCGTTTCGTGTCGCTTTCACGCAGGCTGGATTCACGGCGGTCAAAATGCGGCAGGGCTTGAAATGTCGGATCAGGATGCGGAGATCTTCGCATTCATCGACGAGGTGTCAGTCGAAAACGCCTTCGCCTTCCAGTTGGGGCCTGGCGACGTCGGCTTCTGGAACAATTACACGACCTTCCACGGACGACAGGGATTTGCCGAGACGAATGACGAGTCACAGAAGCGGGTGCTCCTGCGCGTCTGGCTAGACCTTGATAGCATTCGTCCGTTTGCCGACGAAGGTCGCGTCAGATACGGCGCCATCCGCCACGGACAGCTTGGATGGACCGCAGAAGAGGTCCTGAGCGGTAGAAACCTGTCTCCACACAACCGCCACACCAACGGCGTCCCCGTAGCCGGATAGCCAAGAGATTCTGTAGTATAGGTGTCTAAACTGGACCACCTTACCGTCTCCTTTGTAACTACAGATCTGGAGGAACACCTTATCTCACTTAGCCAAGAACAGATCGAGCAGTATCACAAAGACGGCTATCTACTCGTCTCAGGCCTGATCCCGGAGGATGTCGTTGTGCGGGCAGAATCTGCGATGTGGCGATTGATGGATATGGATGCGGATGATCCCACCACTTGGGATCGTGTCCCATCGGACGCAGACGAGTATGTGGAAGGTCGAGGCGTCGTGACCTTCAACGGTGTCACCGACCCAGACCTCATGGCCTGTGCGTCGGAGTCCTACCTGACTGTGGTTGCCCAGCTCCTTGGAGAACCTGTCGGATCACTCCATCCTCCAGAGGCTGTCCATACCCAGAACCTGCTCCGTCGCGATGTGGCCTGGTCGCTTCCCCGTCCGCACGTCGACGGCATCCCGAAGGAACACATGCATCGGACGTTTCCAGGGCCTTACCGCATCGCGAGCCTGGTCTACCTTAGTGATACGGAGCACAGGGGAGGAAACACGTTCGCGTGGCCCAGATCGCACACCAGAATCCGGAAGCTCGCAGAATCGGACCCCGTTGCGTACGAGCACCTCTACGATCTCAACAAGGATGTCCCTTCGCTCGACCTGGGCGAGCCGATTGAGCTTCAGCCACGACGCGGTGACATCCTCTTCTTCCAGCATCTTTTCGGCCATAATGGCTCCGCGAACATACTCTCGAAGCCGCGGTTTATGATGCGTTACTTCTGCTCTTGCGATCGCTGCTATTCGACGTGGTCAAAGGTCGACGACTGGGGTCACTGGACGCCGTAGCATCATCTCGAGTAGATGTGGGCTTGTTGTCAGATGCAACGGGTCAACAAAGAGTACGCTGAACTTGACACAGCTTGGATTCAAGGTGAAATAGCTTCAGGTAGGGATTCCCTGGTGGAAGCAGGATGGATAGACGACCGGGAGTACCAAGTGAACACGCACAAGATCAAATACCAGATCCTGAATACACATCAGAAAAGTAGAACCAAGAACTTCCGTGACGTGGAGGCTCACGCGACCCCGGAAGAGCTGAAGCAGTTGGACTTATCGGGGTATCTTCTCAAAGAGCGAATGTTCCAGAGCGAGCATCTGGATCAGCTTCGCGAAGCAGTCGATAAGCTGTTTGAAGCTGAGGTTGACCTTGAGAAATGGGAAACTCGCGAAAGGTCTTGGGGTCCGATTCTCCGGTATCTAGAAGACAAGGATCCGGTCTTCCTTGAGCTGATTCGCTACCAACCGATCCTCTCTATTGCCAAGGCCATGATGGGCCCGATCCTGCGGCTGCGCGGACTTAGCTCGCGTATCAGCTTCCCGGGAGAAGAGATTCAGTCGGCGCCATATCACCAGCATCTGCGTGTAAATCAGATCCCCCGACCACCGTGGTTCTCCGATCCACACAGTCTTGATGCTTTGATCTATCTTGACGACTTGAACGAGGACGCGGGACTTGTCTACCTCGTCCCGGGTTCTCACGCCTGGCAGGATCGCGAGCCCCCATACCGGCAGTACGACCCGCTGGACGACGAAGTGAGTTTTGCCATACCGGCCGGAAGCGTGGTCCTAATGCACGGAAACCTGTGGCATCGGACCGGTCCGACTGTGGGCACGCGTCGGCGGATGCTGATCCTGAGCTACACACCATCTTGGTTGTGTCGGTCCCCGCACGGGACCAAGCCCGAGGACGGACTGACCGACGCGGCGCTCAAAAACGCCGATCAAGAACTTCGTGAGCTGCTCGGTGTCGAGGGGAAGACCTGATCTTACGAGGTTATCACTCTCTTGACCTGCCGATCGTTCGCGGGGTTGAACGTTACCAAGATCCACGACAGTATCAGCTCCAAACAGACTTCACGGATTCTGACTCCGGGACCCATACTGTCGCATACTCCGAGATCAAGTCGGACGGACTTCACGAGTGGACGGCACGAGCGATTTTAACTAATAAGGGATAATACAGGGCGGTCCGAACTCTACGACCTAGCCGCCGATCCATACGAGAGCCTCAGCGGACTGGGTCCGGCCGCGGGCAGCACAGCTGCCGCAACCGTGACGAGACTGGATTCTTGGCTCAACCAGCTCAGAAACTGAAGAGGAAGCACATGCTGAAGTATCACCGCGTTCCTGATGAGGACATCCAGCACTTTGACCAGCAGGGATACCTGATCGTTCGCAACGCACTAGACGAAGAGACGGTCGAAAGACTTATTCGTGCAGGCGACAGCCTAGTCACGAGCGATTTGCGCACGAACAGACAACTGAACCCAACAGGTCTGTATGACGGGTTCCGAAACTCCATCGCCCTACACGATGACTTCATCCCTCTGATCGATCACGAGCGGATCCTTCCGACGGTCGTCCATCTGCTCGGGGCGAACCTTCACGTCATGACATCGCATCTGATCGTCAAGCAGCCCGACTCTGAAGATGCGCCGATCTCGACACGCCTCCCAGGTTGGCACCGGGACTATGCTCAGGCTATGCACGACATGGGAAACGTGGCGATCCCACGGCTTCTTGTGAAGTGCGCCTACTACCTGACCGACCTCACGGAAAAGAACCGTGGCGTCACGATGATCGCTCCGGGGAGCCACCTGCTGACCAACCGGCCCGAGCTACACGACGGCGAGGTCGATCCCATCGGTGCTATCGAACCCAGCCTGGCACCCGGTGACTGTCTGATCTTCGAGAACAGGCTGTTCCATGCCGGCGCAGCACACCGGGGTCCCGATCCCAGGAAAGCCATCATGATCGGCTACGGATACCGCTGGGTCGTCCCCATGGATTACGTCCGACAGGAGCAGGCCTTCATCGACAAGCTTACACCACTCCAGCGCTACCTAGTAGGCGAAGAGTTGGAGCACGTAGAGGAGTTTCAGTTCCAGGGCGGGCGCAACCCCATCGCCGAATGGTGCGACAAGCACGAGATTCCAAGGGCACGCCATCCCGCCACACAGGCAGCGATCGCCTGAATAAGCTACTAGGATCAGTCCGGGTTCAAGTGGGGCGAGAACGGCCTCGCCGAACTCGCGCCTGTCAGTGACGTCGTTGTAATCGTTCTCAGATTTTCCACGGCAGTCAACATAACCGCCTCACTTAGCGCAACCGTATTCCCTTTCGCCTAAACCGACACGACGGTCCTGGATCAGATTGATGCCGGTTCGGTCACCAGAAAGCTCGAAGAATCCAAGTCTGCAGAAGCGCACGAGAGGAGTCACTATGCTCAGAGCATTCAGCTTTGGAGCCAGCACGGCCCAAGGTACGCGAGACACAGAGGGAGGCGGATTCATCGCTCGTATCGGCAAGAGACTAGATGAGGACGGAAAGGGTGTGGCAGAAAACTTTGGGATCGGTGGACACACGACCGACGACATGCTGCCAAGGCTTCTGGAGATCCCCGTTCACGGCGCGAACGACATCGCCATCGTGACGTTGGGGATCAACGATGTACCTCGATCACCCGATCCGAAACCGCAGAAGCGAGTTCCCCTCGAACGCCACGACAAGAACATCCACCAGATCCTTGAAACCTTGCATGGTCGGTGTCGCGTCCTCTACATCACGCAGTATCCGGTCAACTACGAGCAGCGTGGATTAAACAAGCAGGTCGTCGAATCTTATGTGAACATCGGACGTCAGGTCGCTCATGAGATCGGAACGGACATCCTCGACATCCACGCGGAAATCGATCAGGCGAAATACGAATCCTACATTGACGAAGACGGCATGCACTTCAACTCCGCGGGCCACGCCTATATCGCCAACCGCATCTGGTCACATCTCAAGCAGTCGGGTCTTTTGGAGGGATAGTGCACAGCTCCACACTCAGATCATCTGATTTCAACATCCAGATCAACGGGCGCACTCCCTCGCTCAGCGAGTCCTTCGACACTTTTCGCCTGTCTGATCGAATAGGCATCGTCACGGACAAACCGCTCGACGGCCTGGGCGCCGCGACGCTCATTCTCTCCGGCGTAACTGCTTTCTACGACTGCTACCGTGAAATTTCGAGCGACTTCTTCGCCTATCCGGATTTCTACAATCTGCAGGTTTCCAAGCCGCTCACACAGTACGGGATGTTCGACATCTGGCCCGACCACAAAAGTTCGATGCTGCCGGGCGATCCTAACGGGAGACTCGGGTCAATCGGCAATCGGGCCATCACGATCCTCGTCGTGCCGGAAGGCGATGCGGATGTGTGGTCACCACCGGACGATGGTGTCACTAGGGCGGTGTTGGAGAGCGTTCGGCGATGTGTGCGGATGTGTCTAGTTTACAGCCCGGAAGGTCGTGTGGATCAACAGGAAATCGTGATTAACTGTTCGAAAGTGGACATCGAGTCCTGGGGAACTCAGATCATTGATGGCAGCGGATGGGATCAGGCTAACTCAGCCACGAAGCGATGGCGCGACGCCTGCGTGGGGGGTAATATCGAGCAGTCTTTCAGACACGTCGACCTTTCAACCGCACTCTCGATCTTGATGTCTCTGTGAGTGTTCGGTTTCCCTGACCTTCCTAGTATGCCTTAGCCTTGGCGAAGGCTGCTGGTTTCTCCCTGAATTTTCAGAAGGAATCCCCACACACTACTACGTGACGACCCTCGTGCTAAATCAGAGGCTCAGTGCCACGCAGCCTTGTCTACGACGTTAAGAAGATCCTCACCACGCGCAAACCGGTGCGCGTTCTCGATTAGCAGATCCAACATGCGCTCTTCTACACTTCCAAAATCCTGCACGGCCACGTGCTGGGTGAGAATCGCGTTTCGAAGCGTCCAGAGCTTGTGATCGGGCGGCAGCGGCTCGATTTCGTAGACATCGAGCCCGCAGCCCGCGATCGCACCACTCTCGACGGCATTGGCAAGGTCATCGATCCGGGTAGTCATCCCACGGCCTATGTTAATGAAGTATGCCGATGGCTTCATCCGGGCGAACCGTTCACGATTCCACATGCCTTCCGTCGCCGGTGTATGCGGAACCGTCACGAGCACAAAGTCGGCCTGAGGCAACAGATCATCGATCGCCTCCGGAGTGTGGCGAGAGACGTAGTCAGGCGGATCCTCCTCCCATCGTCCATCGACGCCAAGAACGGTCATACCGAACGCTGAGCAAAGTCGGGCTGCTTCCGTCCCGATGCCACCCACCCCGACGATAAGCGCGGTCGAAGCCGACAGATCTAAAGAAGGTTTCTCGGGCGCGTCTTTGTCCCACGCGGCCTGCCGCTGCGAATCGAGGTAGTAGGGAAGCCCGCGAGCCAGACCAAGGACATACATCATGATGTGCTGCCCGATGTGGTCGCTGAAGACACCTCGCGGATTGCAGACGACGACGGGATGATCGATCAGCTCTTTATAGTAGTAGCCGGCCGGCGGAGCTGCCTGCGCACTCTGTATCCACGCGAGCTTGTTGGCTGTCTTCAAGGTGTCTAGGGGCACGACACCGTATGCGGCTTCCGCATACGCCAGCGCCTCCTTCGCGTCGGCATCGGCCTGTGGAGCAACGACCTCGTATTCGGGCAACTCCTCCTGCAGCCGTGGAAGCCATCTGGCACGTCTATCATCGAACGGGGGCATCAATACGAGCCTTGGCACGTCATCTTCTCCTTCATCCGGATGCGGTTTGGCTGGTCGTAACTGCGAAGGGCCGATCGCACGAGGATCTTCATCAACCCTCGAACAAACCAATATAGAGACGGAGCCCCTATGGTCACCTAAACGAAAGGCCGCGAGCCAGACAGATTGTCAAACCACAGAGGATAAGGATTTCGAGGTAGAAAAACTACTCGGCTGGATAGGAACGGTTGTTGCGCAGTAGGATGTCTTTCAGCCTGCTACGAGCTCGGAAAAGCCGGGACTTTACGGTCCCAGTTGAGCAGGACAGGACGGAAGCCACTTCGTCATACGAGAGATCGTCAATTTCCCTCAGAACAATCACCTGCCGCCACAGATCCGGAAGCTCTTGGAGGGCCCGGCTCAGAATCTCCTCCGCCTCCTTGGCCTCAAGCGAGGCTTCAGTACGAAAGGGACCCGGTGTTCGGTCGAACATTTCCTCGATTATATCTTCGCGGCGGCGAGACATCGAGATCCGCCAATCCTTCCAACGGTTGACGGCGACACGATACAGCCAGGTGTAAAACTGTGAATCGCCGCGAAAATTGCGGATCGACTGGTGTGCCTTGATGCTCACATCCTGCAGCAAATCTTCGGCGACGTCCCGGTCGCCTGTCAGGCCGAATAGAGTCGAGTAGATGCGGTCACGATACTCGGCCAGCAAAGTGGAAAAAGCGCGATCGTCGCCCTGGATAGCTCGCTGGACGAGCACGGCGTTCGAGAATGATTCGGGAATCAGGGACAGGGCATTGGGGGGGATTCTGCGACGGACAAGCGAGCCTCAAGGCAAGATAGTAAATGCTTACTTACATCGACAAGGTTATGGATTGTCCACGTGCTGTCAAGCAGTGAAACTGAGGTCAGGGTACATAGAAGGGGCGCCATCTCCCCCTGAGATAGCGCCCCTCACGTCTGAAATGTGCGCGGCGTAAGAGACCTAGCCGAGCTTCATCACGTTCGCGGCCTGGAGTCCCTTCGGACCCTCCTGGACTTCGAACGTTACCGATTCACCCTCGGCTAGTGTCTTGAAGCCCTCGCCCTCGATCGCCGAGAAATGCACGAAAACGTCTTCACCACCGTCTTGCTCAATGAAACCAAAGCCTTTGGAATCGTTAAACCACTTCACTTTACCTTCTGGCAACTAGCTTCACCACCTCTCTCAAACGTAGAATCCGTGCAAATCATCGAGAGCTGAAACAGGCGTGGCCGCTTACGCAGTCCTTTGCCGTGTCCTAACGATTCTGATCAATTGCACACGGGGGGATAGGAATACTTCTATTTCAAAAAAGATTATCTACTTCGCATCAAGCCGTCAACACAATTCGACAGGGATATCTGAAACCGACAATGTCACAAAATAACTCGACCCCTACTCAACCCGGGCCAGAACGAATACCGAGCGTGCGCCTGGAGTTGGAACGCGGGGAAGACGCGCGAGGAACGCCTCTTAAACGGGTAAATAATCTTCGGAAGGATGCACACCGACCACCGGGTTACAAACCAGCTCGCACCGTTTCACGCCCACCCCAACCTCGCTCATCATTCGGAGCAATGCGTAATGGCCTTCCTGGACAGGATAACAATGGAGAAGGTCCGTAAGCTCTCGAAGCACGCAGGCGCTGTCTGGCAATTCGAAGACTTAACAGATATCTTTGCGAGTACAATTCGTTGCTCTGTCTTAACAAGTACGCTGCATTCATGCAACAATGGAGAAGCACATGCCAAGTCTGACCCCTGATCAGATCTGTTCATACGAGACCGCGGGTTTCCTGATCGTTCGCGAGGCATTCCGGCAGGTCGACGTTGATCGCATCCTCGAGTTCGCCAAAACCGATCCGGTCCTGGAATCCGACACCAAGTTCAACCAGAACTACGACAAAGATGGCATCGAAACGAAACTCGTTTACCGTGGTGGTCTGTCTGATGACATCTACAGCGCCTACGGTCAAAGTGAGCGAATCATCTCGCCCTGCCAGGACCTTTATGGCGAGGGTATACGTCACTTCTACCACTTGAACATGCAGAAGGAGCCGAACACGGGCGGCTGGCAATATCACCAGGACTACGGGTATCACTACGAGGAGTTCCTCTACCCAAAATTCATCAGCGTGATGGTGGCCCTGAATCCAGCGACTCGAGACAACGGCTGTCTGAGAGTCGTGCCCGGGTCACATAAGCTAGGTCGTCTCGAGCACCGACAGTCGGGATCTCAGCTGATCACAGATCCCGAGAGACTCGCCTTCGTTCTGGAGGAGATGGATGAGGCCTACTGCGAGCTGAGCGCGGGTGACGCCCTCTTCTTTGACGGTAACATTCTTCACGCCTCTGGACCCAACCTCAGCGACACGCCGAGATGGTCAATGATCTACGCTTACGTCCCCGCCTCGAACACCTGCGTCCTCGACGAGACCCCGAAAGACCTGAGCGAGGAGCCGATCGAGCCGCTCGACGACGACGCGGTGGCTGCAATCGCTGCGCTTCACTGGCAGACGATCCAATCCGCCCTTGCCTAATAGCTCGGGTGCCGATCAATGCACTGGTGTTCCCATTTCGCAGAGGATCCAGTTCACGGTCTTCAACCGCACGGACAGTGTCAGAAAGCTCGGGGAGGACTTCTGGTAGGGAATCGCCAGCGGTGCGGAGACCGAGGAGACGACAATGGAAACCGCAAATCGAGAATCGCAGGAGAAAGGCAGCACAGGACGAGACAGTCGCTTCACCCATCTCGACGCCACCTAAACGATACCAGCGTCAACATCGGGAATCACGATATTGTTTTGTTCGACTAGCGCATACATTACCCCTGACTCCCGATTTAGAAAGCTAAGGCGACCATCAGGCAGCGGAGCCACCGGAATACTCGCGACAAACGCTGCCTAAAGGCGAGGCGTCACGTACCGCCGGTCGATGCGTTGCCCCTTGAGAGCGAGGCTTTAGGTCCAGGGACTGACATCCCTGGCTATTCACTTTCGCCCCTTTGGGACTAGATCATCTGCCTCCCCACCATAGCTTTAGCGACGACGGGTGGTTCGCACACTTTTGAGGTCTTGAATGAAACCAAACATTGTATTCGCCTTCGCCGACGACTGGGGTCGCTACGCCAGCGCCTACGCCAAGTTTGAGGGCGATCGCTCTCTGAACACCCTGATCAACACACCCAATTTCGACCGCATCGCAAGAGAGGGCGCGATCTTCAAGAACGCCTTTGTCCCAGCACCGCACTGCACACCTTGTCGAAGCTCGATACTCTCAGGCTCCTACTTCTGGCAGACCGGGTTGGGGGCCATCCTCCAGGGCGCAAAATGGGACGAATCGATTCCTTCTTACCCACTCGAACTCGAGAAGTCCGGATATCACATAGGCTATACCTACAAGGTCTGGTCACCCGGCCAGACGATGAATGCACCATACGGTGCGGAACGGACGAAATACGAGAGCGCGGGCAGGCACTTTGGGCAGTTTTCCTTCTATGCAACCCAGAAGGTGAAAGGGCACGGTGTAGAGGGAGCCAAGCAGCTTCTGCTCGATGAAACGGGGTCCAATTTCTCGGACTTCCTGAATGCGCGCGAGGACGAAAAGCCCTTCTGCTACTGGTGGGGACCCACGAACACCCACAGGAAGTGGCAAAAAGGATCGGGCAAGGACCTCTGGGGGCTCGACCCTGACGACCTGGAGGGACGGTTGCCGGAATTTCTGCCCGACGTCCACGATATCAGAGAGGATGTCTGCGACTACCTGGGTGAGTGTCTGGCCTTCGATGCAGGACTGGGCGTGATCTTGGAAAAGCTCGAAGAAATCGGTGAACTCGACAATACGCTCTTCGTAGTGAGCGGCGACCACGGGATTCCGGGCATCCCCAGGGCAAAGTGCAACCTATACGACATCGGGTGCGAAGTCGCGCTCGCAGCGAGATGGCCAGGCCACATAGAAGCCGGTCGTGAGCTCGATGACTTCGTCAACTTGATGGACCTTGGTTCCACGTTCCTCGACGCCGCGGGTGTCGACATACCGGACTCCATGACAGGCAAAAGCCTTGTACCAGTCTTCGAGAGCACTCAAAGCGGTTTGGTCGATCAGGACCGGACCTTCGTTGTCACGGGACGCGAACGACACGTGGGTTTCGCACGAGAGGGATTCCTGCCTTACCCCCAACGAGCGATTCGAACAAGGGACTTTCTCTATGTCCACAACTTCGCTCCCGATCGGTGGCCTGCCGGTGACCCAATGGGACTGGACGACCCGAACACAGAGTCACCTGATTGGGAGTCGCTGCAGGAGGTCACCTACACAGCCTATCCTGACATGGACGCAAGCCCAACGAAGGCGTGGATGATCCATCATCGGGCAGAAGAGGGAATCCAGCGGGCCTTTGACCTTGGATTTGGCAAACGGCCTCAGGAAGAGCTATACGACCTCCGAGAGGATCCCGACTGCATGGATAACATAGCGGATCACGAGAACTTCGAGAAGACACGTAAAGCACTCTACGACCAGTTGATGAACGTTCTCAGAGAACAGGATGATCCGCGTGTCGTTGAGACGCCGTGTCGATTCGAACAGGAGCCGTATGCGTCCGACACACGTCCCAAGTCATGAATCTCGTGACCGATCCCATCAACTTCGCAGACAAGCTGTCCAAGTTCTCTGGCCACCTCGCGTGATCGCAGAGCTGAACCACTATCAATTTCGGTCGCTGGCTGGACGAGCACTTCCAGCTCAGGCTCGACAACAAGCCTCTCACTTGCCTCGCTTCATTCTCATCCCTATCCTCCCCCACCATGTCGATCTGCCCGTCCACCGAGTTCTCACTCGAAGCATTCCCTCTTGGCTTGAAGGGATGGCACCACATCCAATTCGCGTCGCCGCTTCGGATTCCCGTCACCCTCCCGATCGCTGTTGCAAAGAGCGCGTCTGGGGGGCCGACCATCGTCGTGACAGGTCTCGTGCACGGCGACGAGTTCGAGGGACCCTCAGCCATATCCCGTCTGTTCTTCGACCTGCAACTCCACGCCGGAACCTTCATCGGGCTGCCCCTCACGAATCCCTGGGCACACGCAGGACAATCCCGGAACACACCGAAGCACTTCGATGGTCTGAACCTGGCTCGTCAGTTTCCTGGTCTCGCAGAGGGTTCCCGAACCCAGCAGCTTGCGCACCTGCTCTACCAATGGGTCACAGGGCTCCTCGGCCCGAACGATCTGCTCATTGACCTGCATAGCGCAGGATCGCGATACGAGTATCTCTCAATGGTTGGCTACCACCCGACGGATGACGATACCGAGTCAGCTTCCCGCGAACTCGCCGCAGCTTTTGGGTTCAGAAACCTGTGGCAAATTCCCGACTCGCCGTCCTCTCGACGCACTCTCAACGGATCGATTGCGCGTGCTGGCATTCCCACCATCGGCACCGAGGTCCGCGGTTTCGGCGGGCTGAGGTCATTAGATGTCGACCTTCTTGTGAACGGGATCCGCAGAGTCCTTGCCGTCAAGGGAATGGTTGCAGACGAGCCACCGACGACCGAAGACGTTCCTATTCAGACCACCCATCAAATCGTCTTCTCCACAAGCGGCCTGTTCAACGCCGATGTCGATCTTGCAGACACAGTCCAAGCTGGCCAGCCACTCGGTCGAGTCTTGACCATTCAGGGAGAGACAGTCGAAACGCTCATTGCTCCTGTCGACGGTCAGGTGTGGGCAATAAGGCGGTTTGCGTCGGTGCATCCGGGCGATATAGCGTTTCTTATTGCGCAGCCTATATAGAAATTCCAGTTGAGGTTCAGAGTTCAGCAAGAGTGTAAGGCAACCGCAATGGGATGAACTTTTTGCGAACAAACACCCACAGATGGTTTCTTCATTCGCAGCTACGTATCACTGCGTGGTCTCTTCCCGGCAGGGCTTCTAGGCCAGGGTCTACTCCGAAACCCTCCACGTCTTCTGTCGTTCCACTTTTTGGTTTGTAGGAGTCAGAATGGGCTACCCTAGCGTCTACCCAACAGGATCGACCATCTACGATCCGAAGGAGTGCTTCAACGGCTACACCTGTTTCAGAACACACGAGGGTGTCGTTCTGATCGACATGAACGGCAACGTCGTGCATCTCTGGAAGGGGCTGGAGGGGTTTCCCGCAAAGCCAATGCCGGGCGGCTTTGTCTTTGGAAGCACCGCTCGAAGAAACCCGAAATACGGTTACCTGGACATGGAAGACCTTGTCCTGGTCGATTGGAACGGGAACGTGGTGTGGAAGTATGCGAAGTACGATCGGGTAAAGGATGGACGGAAGCAGAAATGGATGGCACGGGTCCATCATGACTTCCAGGTCGAGGGGAATCCAGTCGGATACTACGCACCGGGGATGGAACCCTCACCGATCGGGAAACCCATACTTATGCTAGGACACAAGAACACCGAAGCGCCGCATATCGCGCCAGGCAACATTCTAGATGACACAATCATCGTCGTCTCATGGGAGGGGAAGGTCACCTGGGAGTGGCGATTCAGCGATCACATCGAGGAGATGGGTTTCAGTGAAGCTGCGCGGAACACGATGCATCGAAACCCAAACATCGTGCCGGCAGGTGGAGGAATGGGAGACTGGGCCCATGTAAATAGCCTATCCAGGCTGGGTCCAAACCGATGGCAGGCCAAGGATAAACGGTTCCACAGAGACAACCTGATCGTCAGTTGTCGTCAGACCAACACGCTGATGATCATAAACCGTAGAAAACCGTTCAACATCGTGTGGCGTGTCGGCCCCGATTACGGTAAATCAGAATCTCTGCGCAGACTGGGTCCAATCATCGGACCCCATCACGTTCATATGATCCCAAAGGGCCTTCCGGGCGAAGGAAACATCCTCGTGTTCGACAACGGCGGACGCGGAGGCTATGGCGAACCTAATCCCGGGGCGACAACAGGTCACAACAACGTCATTCGTCCCTGGTCACGTGTGATCGAATTCGACCCGACGACGCTCGATATCGTATGGGAGTATACGGCTCAGGCAGGGGGCGCCGCCCCTGTAGTTCAGGACAGCCGCTTCTACAGCGTACTCGTCAGTTCTGCGCAAAGACTACCGAACGGAAATACGCTCATCACCGAAGGTGGCGATGGTCGTTTCCTCGAAGTCACCAAAGACTGCGACATCGTGTGGGAGTATATCAGCCCATACGTCGACCCGAAGTTCAACCACAACCAGGTCTACCGCGCCTACCGAATCCCGTATGACTGGGTCCCCCAACTCGATTCACCCCGAGAGAAGGCCATCGCACGTCTCGACAACAGCAAGTTCAGAGTGGATGACTCCGGCACGAAACGAGCAACAGTCGCGACGCTGAAAAGAGGTGGACGGGTAAACACCGATCCGTCGCTATGTGTAATACCGACCCCTTAACACCTCCGTTGCTGTCGCACGGTCGGACACTTAGCCGCGAAGCCTATCCCAAGGGGATTCGTCGGTAACGTCGACCAAGGGCGGGCCCTCGAACACCGCGGGTGAAAGGATTGCAAGGAACACGAGCGTGTCTTCACCTGCGTTGTAGGTTCCGTGCACGACGTCCACCGGTATGTGAGCCGAATCACCTGGACCCAGAATCCGCTTTTCTCGATCGACCCACTGCTCCGCCTTCCCGCTCACGACGTAGATGATCTCTTCCATCGCCGGGTGACGATGGAACTTGTGGGCCTGTCCTGCGGGCATCGAAACCCGCACTAGCATAAGGTGCTCCGCTTCGGTCAGGCCCGCGCGACTGATCCACTCGTGGGGTCCCCAAGGAAGTTCATCGATCTCTACGTCGTCCTGCTTGATAAATCGTAATAGCTCTTTCTTGCTCACATGGTGCTCCGGGGAGTCAGCGTTTAGAGGCTAGGAACTGAGTAATTCTACAGTCCAGTT
This sequence comes from Gemmatimonadota bacterium, assembly GCA_002714465.1. The sequence continues at coordinate 171,637 of PAXL01000034.1, forward strand.
TGTTATTTGACATTTGACCGTTACGACCGTGCCACCACCGCGCAAACATGCTCCTGCGTGAAATCACAAAATACCCCCTACGGCCCCACCCATAAGCCTTACATTCCTCTGCGCTCGATGAATCGTCATCTGCGTTGAAGAGCCTTTCAGGTCTCCTCGAACGGATGCATCGGTCTCCTGCGGTGCTGATACTCGAAGGTCCTCATATCCGCCGCCGTCGCCCCGTCGGTATTGACGCGAATCAACTCCGCACAAACCGGCTCGAATGCCGCTACAGGTGCGTGAACGCCTTTGGCGACGAGGATTTGGAAGTCTTTGGGGTCGAGACCGATACTGGTCACCACCCCCAGACTCACAGGTACAACCCGCCGCGACGTCAGGCTGATCGTAAGTCCCGTATCTGTCGTGACCACGGTCGTCGGTCCCATATCGAAGTGCGTATAGCCGCCGTGTCGGATCTCTCTTTCTTCGAATCTGCCATCGTGTACGCTCTTCACGGTCACGTCAGCCTCTAGTGGTGCCCCGTGTCGGTCATCCGTCTTCCCACCCATGGACAGACGTAGTTTTGCACCGATGCCTGCTTCACGGGCCGCTTTCTGCGAGGGGTCGTCGTACAGGCAAACGAAGGCGGTTGTGTCAGCGCGCCGGTGTAATTCGTGCGCGATCAGTGTACTATCGGCCGCCGATCCCCCACCGACATTGTCACCCATGTCGAGGAGACATATCGGACCCATTTTCGACACGGCCATCGAGACCGCCTCTTCCACCGTGACGTACTCGCCCACGAACTCCTCACGATGGTCGAGCAAGTAGGCCACCATCTCGTTGGCCAGCCTCTGTGCAAGTTCAGGGTCGTCATCGGTCACGACGACTGCCGCCGATCCCATCTCCTCTACATCGCCGTATGGGAACCCGAGGATCACGCTGTTCGACAGGACGCCTGGTTGGTTGAGCTGTGCGTTCGCGAGCTCGTAGAGCGGAAGACACGGCCATTGCGTTGTCCCTTGTCGCTCGATGTTGATCCCAAACGCGGGAAACGTCGCACGTTGGACCGGGTTGATCTCTCTGCGCAAAGTGCGCCGCATCAGGTTCACAGCCTCGTATCCACGATCGAGTTGATCCAGGTGCGGGTTCGACCGATAGGCGATCGTGACATTGCAAGCGTCTACCATCCGCTGCGACAGGTTGGCGTGCGGGTCGATCACGCAGATAATCGGCTTCTCAGGTCCGGCCTGATCCCGCAACCGCGTCAGCCAGTGGCCGTCGAGGTCGCGGTATTCGCCTCCTTCACCCGCGTTCGCTCCGTGCGGGGAGACCAAGAAACCATCCAGTTCACCGGCCTCATCAATAGCACCGAACATCAGTTCCATCAGCTCATCGCACGTGTCCCGTGTAATTGTACCGGATGGCGACGTCCCAGCGTGGAAAATCGGAACCGATTCAATATCCGCCTTCTCGAGCCCATCGAGGAATCCCGTGATCTGATGCAGTCCACCACCGAAGGCTTCTCGTATCTCGTCCCCAAACAGGACCCCGTCACGACGAAACAGATCGATCGTCGTCGGTGTCACCGCAAATGTGTTCGACTCGTGCATCAACGACAGAATACCTACACGCATCTGCGCTCCTCCTAGGTCTAGGCCCGATCAAGTGTTACTTTACAAGACACTGACTTACTCCATGCCAGTCAACCGGGAGAGAGCCTGCGTGGATCGTAGTCGAAGCGATGATCACTGTAGCGATCGTGTAAGGGCTACGCGCCCTCACACGACAACTATCACACCACAAAACCAGCAGGAGCCATGTCCGACAAACCACTGAACGTCCTCTTCCTATTCGCCGACCAGATGCACGCCTTCGCGATGGGCTGCATGGGAAACAACGAAATCAAGACACCCAACCTTGACAAGCTAGCCGAGCAGGGCGTCCTCTTCAGGAACTGCTACTCGAACGCGCCTGTCTGTACGCCCTTCCGGGCCACGCTTGTATCTGGACTCTACGGAACACAGACGGACACGCTCAGAAACAGCGCTTATATACCAGACGGTACACGAACTCTCGCAGCCTCACTTAACGATGGTGGCGTACGGACCAGCTGGGTCGGCAAGTGGCATCTCGGCGACAAAGGCAACATTCCTATCCCGCCAGAGCTTCGCGCTGACTTCACTGACTTCATCGGATACCAGTGCTACAACGATTTCCTCCACGGCGTGAAGTTCTTCAATGAGGATCACGTCGAACACGTCTACGACCACCACCGAACAGATGTCACGACGGATATCGCGATCGAGCGTCTCGAAAAGATCAAGGATCAGCCCTTCGCGATGTTCGTCTCGTATCAGAACCCGCACTACCCGGAGCAGCCGGCACGGCGTTTCGAGCAGATGTATACTGATGCCCAGTTGACCCGCAGACCGAACGCGTCCGATGTAGAGCCCTATACAAATACACAGAGCCCTCCGAGTCCGAAGCCACGAGAAAACGATCCGATCTACCAAAAATACGGTGGTAATCTGGACGAGTATCTTCGCCAGTACTACGCGATGGTCACCCAGCTCGACGACAACGTGGGCCAGATGATGCAGGCTCTCGAGGAGATGGGCATTGCTGACAACACTGTCGTCGTCTTCACGTCGGATCACGGGGACATGCAGGGCAGCCAGGGCGCCGTGAACAAGGGTCTGCCTTGGGAAGAATCGAGTCGAATCCCCCTTATCGTCAGGACACCGGGCGGCGTTTCGAGCGCAGTTATCGAGGACCTCGTCTCGGGCGTCGACTTCTTCCCGACGTGCTTGGACTATACCGGTTGCGATCAGGAGGACAGCCTTGAAGGGAACAGCTTCGCAGATCTCACGCGCAGTCCCAATGCTTCGTCAATGGATCGAGCCATCTACGCGGAGATGAAGCCGTGGTGCATGATTCGTTACGGTGCTTTCAAACTCGTGGCAGACAAGGAGCCTTTCACCCTGACCCATCTGTTCGACCTCGAGAGTGATCCCTACGAGCTCAACAACCTGCTCGGCCATGCCGACCATGTAGACGCTCAGAGGAAACTCGCCACCAAGCTCGAGTCCTGGTGGCAGCGCGTCTCTTCCTAAAGAGCCCTTGTGACCCTCATCCATCAATCGAGGCTCGCTAGTCGCAGTCTTTTCGCTTGATAGCTGGCCCGAGATGGCCTGATAATCACCGAACTACTCCACGCCAGCTCTAGGGATAAAATGCGCTTCAGAGACTTCTTCAAAGGCAACACCAGGCCAGTCATCTCGTTTGAAATCTACCCACCAAAGACCAAACGTGGCCTTCACGCACTCAAGAGTCGTTTATTACCCAAACTGATCGAGCTCGGTCCGAGCTACATTACTGTGACCTATGGGGCTGGCGGATCGACTCAGGGGGAAACACTCGAGATCGCATCAACCGTCAAAAACGAGCTAGGGCTGGAGGCTGCATGCCACCTCACCTGCGTTGGCGCCTCAAAGTCGGAGATCGACGACATCATCGGTCGCATCAGGACGGAGGGTATCAACAACATCGTCGCTCTGCGGGGAGACCCGCCAACGGGTCAGGATCAGTTTGTCGCTCACGAAGAGGGGTTCAACCACGCGAACGAACTGGTCGAACACATCCGGGCGACTGAGGATTCGAACAGCCGCGCAGGTCTGGCCGTAGCAGGCTATCCAGAGAAGCATCTGGAGGCCGAGAGTTTGGATGTCGACATCGAGAACCTTAAGCGTAAGGTTGACGCAGATGCCGACATCGTCATCACTCAGCTGTTCTACGACAACAATGTGTTCTACGACTATCGCGACAAAGTCGCCGCGGCCGGGATCGACATTCCGATCATTCCCGGTCTTATGCCGATTCAGTCTAGGAGTCAGGTCCAGCGGATCGCATCGCTCTGCGGCGCTACCTTGCCCAAGAACCTGCTTGGGCAAATCGAGGATGCCGGAGACGATGACGAGGCGGTTAAGGTCATCGGCACCGAGCAATGCACCGCTCAGAGCCAGGGCTTAATTCGGAACGGCGCACCTGGCATTCATTACTACGTGCTCAATCGCT